>CAMWYJ010000021.1 GCA_947178445.1 uncultured Clostridium sp. | reverse complement strand
ATATTAAAATAATATCAAATGGAATTTTGTGGGGAAAATATAGAATGCAAAACAGGAGGATCCGTAAATGGAGAAGATGTTCATAGAATGATATTTCAATTAAGATAATGTAATTGCGGTTCGGATGGTTTTAGGCAGTGGACGGTCCTTTCAGTAAAAAAGAAGGAGGAAATGATGATGGCAGATAGAGAACAAATGCAGCGGGATGTGTTAGTGGAATTGATTTCCTATAGTAATAGCCTGATTCCCGCATTGCAGGATATTATAGAGGAGCTGCGGGGAGAATCAAAAAAGGACACGAATGATTATCTTGGAGAAGTAATTGCTGGAATTAATTGGGAAATCGAGGTATATAACCAGTGTGCATCCCTGATTAATTCGAAAAGCAGCTATATTGATAAGAAGTCTATGATTGTTGCTGTGAAGAATCTGAGTATTTCCTTAAATAGCGGAAACACCCTGCAGATTGCAGATTGTTTTGAACAGGATTTTCTGCCGTTTTTAAATAAGCTTACTTTAGCAGCGCAGATGGCAATCGCATAGTGGGATAAAAGACTAAGATAATATAAGGGCTGTCATGAAGCAGATTATTAAAAAATAACTGCGGTCATGACAGCCCCTTTTACTGCATATACGAGTAATTTGCACTATGCATAATCATTGAATAACAATCCTGAATATTTGGATGGGTGGTAAGGATTCGGATAGGTTCCTGTTGTGTTTGGGTAAGTAATTATAGTTTTATCAATATATTCAAGTGGATTCAAGGTCATGCGGCCTGCTGTACGCTTGATATCTCTGCGGAATGAAGAAGAATCTTCATCAAACAGTATTCTGATTTTGCTGCTGTCTATGTTTTCTGTTTTGCTAAGATATCCATTCTCATCCACTGTAAGTCCGGCATCGGATAATTCCTGTTTATGATGTCTTGCAATACTCGTGATATCCCGGAAAAGCCGAGTAGCACCCTTTTGGCTTGCACTGTTTCTTGAAAGATCCACCAACTCGTTATAGGAATGTAAAAAATCATCTAATTTGTCACCAATCTTTGCTTCATCTGGCACTAAAGAAATAGATACTGGTTTATCACTCTCTGACAGTAAATCCAAATCTACGGAATGATTCAGTGAAATCCGGTTGCTGATAGAGGAGTGTATTTTACCATTAATTGTAAATTCTGCATTGACTGGTGCAGTCGCCACATTGTCAATTCCCAGGGCTTTCGTGAGATCGTTATCAAGGTAAGTCTGGTCAAAATGGAAAATTAAATCATTATCATTTGGCTGACCGACCGCTTCGGAACGAAGTACCAACGCACTGGTTCCATCTAGGCGATTGTTACGGATACTTGCACGGATACCTATGTTATTTTCATTAATGGAATTGGCGAGATTACGCTGCAACTGCAAATTCGTATCACCACTGCGTATTGTCAAATGAAAAGTATATTCGTTCTTCCCCACTGCAACTCCGAATGAATATTCCCCTGTCTGGAATGAAAGTTCCCCGGATGGAAGATAGGTGCCTACATTCGTTTGCCCTTTTGCCAATTTGTGAACCTGAACAGAGAGTTGTTTCGGTAAATCATCTATGGTGCTGTCATTTAATGATGCATAAACAACATTCTCATTATCAGATACAGCTTTCATTTCCTCGAAAATGCTGTCATCATGGCTTCCAAGGAATTTGCTTTCAGATTCTAAATCCATTGCAATCTCTTTGATGCCAATGGCATACATCTGTGTGGAATCCGGGAATGCAAACTTATAAAATGGTGAATGCTGATTCTGTTTAATCATGTTCTTATATACAGTTTTTAAATCATTCTGATTATGTGATTGTGACTTATTATAGTTCTTTGAAGATACAAGCTGGGAACTATAATAATTATAGATATTATTCAGATTAACCATATCATTCCCTCCTTCCATGGATTCGTACAGTAGCATATATTAAGTGATATTTTCCTTAATACATTGTGCCAGTGTGGCACCTGATTATGGGGTAACACAGTCCATTGTGTCTAGTCCCCCATGATTGAGTATAATTATAGCATATAAAAAATGATTTGTCTATCATTAACTGCCCGTTCCGAAAATAATTATCGGATATTTGGCATAATCTCTTAATACATTTGACAAGGTTGGTACAAAAAGGGAATATATATCAGATTTTTGTGCTTCGGAAATAAAATGTGCGGTATTTCGCCGGTGTGAGACCGGTGTGTTTTTTGAATATTTCCGTAAAATAGCTCTGGCTTGGAAATGCGAGAGTCGAGGCAATCTGGGCAGGGCTGTATTCGGAGTAAATTAACATATTTTGGGCAGTTTCAATCTTGCGGATTTGAATGTATTCGCTGATGGAGCTGCCTGTTTCTTTTTTAAAAAGCCTTGACAGATAGGAAGGGGTTAAATTCACGAGTTCCGCTAAGGTATCTACCGTAATACGGGTATGCAGATGGTCATAAATATAGTCGATGCAAAGCGCGATATGTTTAGAGCATATTTTTTGATTGCGCAGGCGCTTCATGCGCTTGGTATAGTCCTCGCACATGACTGGATGCAGATCAGAAATTTCCTGTGGTGTTTTGCACTGGTCTGCCTTCTGGATGTAAAAATCACTTAGGCTGTATGCAGCAGAATGCTCCATGCCGCCTTCAATGCAGTAGCGGGCAGCAAGTGCAGTGGTGATGACAAAATGAAATTTCATATTCTGCAGGGCATTTTGGGACAGCACACCCAGGCCCTCCTTGGCAATCAGAGGCTGCTCACAGAGCTTGCGGATTTTTGCCACATTTCCGGCTTTTATCGTAGAATAGAATTCCAGCTCTGGATTATAAGGAGCGCGCAGCAGTTCATTTTCTCTTTGGACAAATTCCTGATAAAATAGTTCTTTTTGAAGATTCATATGGTCTCCTTTCTGTTTTTCAAATCGGGAGTTTGGCAAATATCTAATAGAAGGATATTGTATAAAATATATCATAAAAACGACAAAAAAGATATAAAAAAGATATAAAATCTGATAAAAATGATATAAAGTAAGATACACAATTTGAAATGACAGGACAATAGAAAATGTCTGGCAGGAAAGTGCCGGGAAAGGAGGAAGAAATGAAGCTGGAAAGAGGAATTAATCTGGGAGGTTTTTTATCCCAGTGTCCCCATGAGGAGGCTCACTATCAGACCTTTATCGGAGAAGATGACTTGAAGCAGATTGCAGGATGGGGGTTTGATCATGTACGGATTCCTGTAGATTACGAAGTGCTGGAGGATGAGGCAGGAAATATCAGGGAGAGCGGCTATGAGCGCATTAAAGAAGTGCTTTCCTGGTGTGAGAAGGCCGGTCTGGAGGCTGTCTTAGATCTGCATAAGGCTGCCGGATATGATTTTAATGATGCAGGGAAAGAAAATGAAAATTCTTTGTTTTCAGACGAGATACTCAAAAAACGGTTTTTGGAGCTTTGGAGACGGATGGCAGAGCATTTTGGCACTTATCCAAATGTAGCATTTGAACTGCTTAATGAGGTTGTGGAAAAGGAAAATGCAGATTTGTGGAACGAGCTCATTAGGTGTGTGGTAAAGGTGATTCGGGAAATTACGAAGGATACGCCGATTATTTACGGTGGGATACAGTGGAACAGCGTAAACACCTTGAAGCTGTTAGATGTGCCAGAGAATGAGAATATCATATTTACCTTTCATTTTTATGAACCGCTGCTGTTTACCCATCAGAAGGCATACTGGGTACCGGCAATGCCGCCTGATGAGACGATAAGCTATCCGGAAACAATGGAATATTTTATCGAAAAATCAAAGCCTTTGGGATATCAGGGTGAGACAGTGACAAAGGCGGAAACAAAGATGATGGGAACTGCATTTATCCGGGGAATGATTGGAGAAGCGGTTAAGGCAGCGGAAAAAGCAGGCGTAAGGCTTTACTGTGGTGAATTTGGAGTGATTGATAAAGCGCCTGTAGAGGATACACTTCGCTGGTTTCGTGATGTGGATGAGGTGTTTTCAGAATATCAGATTGGATGTGCAGTGTGGACCTATAAGGAAAAGGATTTTGGTCTTATTGGGGAGCATTATGATACAATCCGTAATGAACTCATCGCTTTATGGACGAAGTAGGAGAAAATAGAAAATTATATAAGGAAAGGATTGAGAAGATGATGAACAGATTTAAGAGAGCAATTGCACTTTTGATGACGGCTGTTATGATTACCAGTTCAATTTCCGGAACTGCAGAAGCCGCATCGAAGAAAAAAGCTGTAAAGTCAGTAGGCATAACCAATGTAGAGTTTGGGACAGTAGTATTAAAACCGAAGAAAACCTTTAAGCTGAAGACCAAGGTGACGGTAACAGGTAAGGCAAGTAAGAAAGTAACCTATTCGTCATCAAAGAAAAAAGTGGCAACCGTGAGCAAAAGCGGTAAGATTAAAGCGTTGAAAAAGGGTAAGACGAAAATTACGGTAAAGAGCAAAGCGGACAAGAAGAAAAAGGCAGTAGTAACGGTTATTGTGGGAACACCGGTTGCGAAGGTAACGCTTGATAAGCAGAAGGCGGATTTAACGGAGGGTGATACCCTTGTTTTAAATGCTGTGCTTTCTCCGAAAAAACCGAATGTTAAGAAGATTAAATGGAGCAGTGATACCCCGGACGTTGCAGAGGTTAGCGCTTCCGGTGTGGTGAGTGCAAAAAAAGAAGGTACTGCTGTTATTACGGCAAAGGCCATGGATAACAGTCATAAAAAGGCTGTCTGCAAGGTGACTGTTACGAAAAAGTCAACTTCGGACAATCCGACCACAGAGAAAGTGACGACAGAGAAGCCGACGACAGAGAAGCCGACGACAGAGAAACCAACTACCGGGGAGCCGACCACGGAAGAGCCAACTACTGACCAGCCAACCGTACCAGTTAAGGGCTATGAGTTAAAGTGGAAGGATGATTTTGAAGGGACTGAGCTGAACCAGGATGACTGGAATGTTGAACTCCATGCCCCGGGCTGGGTAAATGCTGAGCTGCAGAAGTACGTTGACAGCAAGGATAATATTTATGTTGAGGATGGAAACCTTGTTATAAAGCCAATCAAGACCGGAGAGGGAAAGGAAGCTACTTATACCTCAGGTCGTGTCAATACACAGGGTAAGCATGATTTTACATACGGATTATTTGAGGCTCGTGTAAAGGTTCCTACAGGTAAGGGATATTTACCGGCATTCTGGATGATGCCGACAAACGAGAATTTGTATGGACAGTGGCCAAAATGCGGTGAGATTGACATCATGGAGGTTATGGGTCAGGAGAATGACAAGGTATACGGTACCATCCATTATGGAGCACCACATGCTGAAAGTCAGGGCACCCAGAAACTTACAAAGGGTAATTTCTCTGATGAATATCATGTATTCAGCTGTGAGTGGGAGCCGGGAAGCATAAAGTGGTATGTTGACGGAGTATTATACCATGAGGAAAATGACTGGTTTTCCGCTGCAGAGGGACAGGGAACCGTGTCATATCCGGCACCGTTTGACCAGCCGTTTTATATGATTCTGAATCTTGCAGTAGGCGGAAGCTGGGTTGGATATCCGGATGAGACTACAGATTTTGCAGATCAGGCATTCGTTATTGATTATGTAAAGGCATATCAGAAGACTGAGGGATATGATGATTCCAAGGTGACAAAGCCGGAGAAGCCGCCGGTTATATTAAGAGACCCGGATGAAAGCGGAAATTATGTAAATAATGCTGATTTTTCAACAAAAGAAGATTTGGAGGATGATGTGGATTGGTCGTTTGCAACAGCTCTGGGTGGCGAAGCAACTGCAGAGATTGTAAATGACACAAAGATTGGTGGTTCTGCAATCAAGATTGCGACTACCAATGAGGGTACTGTAGACTACAGTGTACAGCTTTTAGAGAATAAAGTTCCTTTGAAGCAGGGTAATAAGTATAAGCTTACCTTTGATGCCTATGCAGAGGAACCGAGAACAATGTTTGCAGGGGTAGGTGCAATTGGAGACCGCAGCTGGAAAAAATATGTAAACAGTGAAATTAACCTGACAACAGAAAAACAGGAATTCTCCTGTGAATTTGCTATGAGCGATGCGGATTATGCAGATGCACGTATTGAGTTTAATATGGGTAAAGTAAAACCGACAGCTACTATTTATATCAGCAATGTAAGGCTGGAGGTAATTGATACATTTGAGGTTGATGACAGCAAGACAGTCAGAGCGGACGGTAACTACATTTATAATGGCAGCTTCCAGGAGGGTGCAGACCGTATGGAATTCTGGGAAGTTGAAGATGCAGGTAAGAAAGCAACTGTAGGTGTGACAGACCTAAAAGATGGACGCAGATTCAAAGCCGTAACTGAGAAGTGCAGCAGTGCAGATGAAGTTTGGCTAAAGCAGACAGAGCTTCCACTTACACCAGGAAAGTTTGAGTTAAGCTTTGATGCAGAGCTTAAAGAGCCGGCAGCAGGGGAATCGGCAGATCTTAAGGTTCACGTTGCAGGTAAGACAGAGACATTTACACTTAAGAAGGATGAAAAGAAGACACACACATACAAATTCGAAATCGCAGAGGATGCAGTGATTGCAGATATTGATGATATCGTATTTGACCTTGGTGTAAATGGCACGGTATTGCTGGATAATGTACGTCTCGTAGAGGATACCCTGATTAAGAACGGCAGCTTTAATGCGGGAACGGCAGGATATGAAATATATGTAGATGCCCAAAATGGTGCTTCCGCAAGCTACGTTGTGGACAGTCAGACGGAGAAGAATGTTGCACTTGACTTAACGATTAAGAACGGCGGTGAAAATACATGGGATATTCAGGTAAAGCAAAGTAATGTGAAGCTGGAGAAGGATAAGTGCTATGAGCTGAAATTTGATATTAAGAGCGCTATAGACCGTTCCATCCAATATTCCATTCAAAGAGATGGTTCCGTACATAAGACGGAAGCCGGAGGAGAAGATTGGACACCATATGTACAGAAGGACATTGATTTGACGGCGTATGGTGAGGATGGAGCATATACTACAGTTTCAGAAAAATTTAGAATGGACTTTGATACTGACGAGGGCTCTATCTTCAACATTGCTTTAGGCGGTAAGGAAATAAAAGAACAACACAGGGTATGTATTGATAATATCTCTCTGGTTGAAATTCCAGAATCCGAGATGCCTGTAATACCATCAGTGAAACCGGGTGTGGAAATGCTGAAAAATCCTGATTTTGCAAAGGGTGCGGAGAACTGGGAGCCGGTTGTAGCAGCACCGGGGGCAGCGACTACGGATTTTAAAAACAACAAAGCAACATTTAACATCAGCAATGTTGGCACTAAAGATTCAGATGTGCAGTTAAAGCAGGATGGTATTACTCTGGAAACGGGTGAGAAGTATAAAGTATCCTTTAAGGTGACATCTGATAAGGCACGTACAATCAAGTTAGGTTTTCTTGACCCGAAGCATGGCTGGGATTGGTATGGAGGTAAGGATATTGCCTTAACTGCAGATGAAGAGAAGACGGTAGAACATGAGTTTACTGTAGGAGAGGATAAGAAAACAAGAGATACCATAATAATGGTTGTGTCTATGGGTAAAATAGAGGGTGAGGACACTCCTGTATCCACCATTACCATGTCCGATTTTTCACTGAAAAAGGTTGAAGAGCAGACTGAGGAGCCTGATGAACCAGTAAAACTGGGTGAGGAAATGCTGAAAAATCCTAATTTTGCAGATGGTGATGAAGCTTGGGAGACATATATAGCTACAGATGAAGGGGCAGCGGCTGTACCAACATTTGAAGATGGCAAAGCAAAATTTACTATTAGCAAGGTTGGTACTAAGGAATCGCATGTACAGTTAAAGCAGGAAGGGATTACTCTGGAAAAAGGGAAGACATATCAGGTTTCCTTTAAGGCGAAATCGGATACAGAGCGTACAATCAAGCTTGCTTTTTGTGACCCGGATAGTGAGTGGAAATGGTATGGCGGTGAGGATAGTATTGTCCTGACGGCAGGTGATGTGAAGAATGTAAAGTGCAGCATTCCAGTGAGCGAGAATACCAGCAGCAGCATTAGCTTACTCGTATCCATGGGTAAGCTGAATGAAGATACACCGGATGTTTCAGTGATTGAACTGTCAGACTTTTCACTGAAAGAGGTGTTAGAGGGTTCGGAGACTCCTGTGATTCCTGTACCTGCAGGTGAGAATATGCTTAAAAATGCAGACTTTTCCGATGTTGCTAATAGCATGGAAGGCTGGACAGAAACGATTGCAAATTGGGATGACCTTACTGCAGCAGCTACACGAACTATTCAGGAAGGGGTTATCACATACGCAATTACAGACGTTGGAACAGAAGACTGGCATGTACAGCTTAAGCAGAGTGTTTCCCTGAAGAAGGATAAGACCTATAAAGTAGAATTTACAATTTCTTCTACTGTGGCAAGAACAGTGAAGTCAGGTGTAATGTCTAAAGCTTATGATTGGTATGGTGGTGGTAACTATCCGTTAGAGGCAAATGAGGAGCAGAAGATAGAGTATGAGGTTACACTGCCGAAGGACGATGCCACTGCAGAATTTTTCATCTCCATGGGACAGATGTTTACGGATGTTGGAGAGAAAATTGACACTCCGGCATCCACAATTACAATTTCGGGTATCAAGTTAACTGAAGTAGTAAAATAACAAACAGATAATTTTTGTGATAAACTGTTACAATAAAAGAATGTGACGGATAACAGAGGCTGTTATCTTCATGATTTGTAGATTATGAAGATGCAGCCTTTGTTTATGTTACAGGTCAGATAAACTGTAAAAAAGATTGTCAGTTGAACACCCCGCCGCAGGTAGCGGGATATCTGATTCCCGCGGCAACCGCCAAATGTCTGTAAACAGCTGCCTGGCTTGTTGTCTGTGTTGTGTAAATTATTCTTGACACGCATAGCTATGTGTGGTAAAGTAGCACGTGATGAACTGCCGAAGACAGTAGGTACCATTTGGTGTAAGCATAGCGCCTGCCGAGGAAGAATCGTATGAATGACGTTTCGCTCTATGTCTTTTGGCATAGAGCTTTTCTTTTTCTATAGATATCGCGCAGTCATTAATATTATAAGGAGGCGCACAAACAATGGCAAAGATTGAATTAAAGCAGCCAATCGTTGAAGAGATTAAAGCAAATCTTCAGGATGCAAAGTCCGCTGTAATCGTTGACTATCGTGGTCTTACTGTGGAGCAGGATACCAGACTTCGTAGAGAGTTGAGAGAAGCTGGTGTTACCTACAAGGTATACAAGAACACATTGGTTAGGTTTGCAATTGAAGGAACAGAGTTCGAATCTTTGAAGGATGATTTAGAAGGTCCTAACGCTATTGCAATTTCTAAGGATGATGCAACGGCTCCAGCAAGAATTCTTGCTAAGTTTGCGAAGGAAGCGGAAGCTTTAGAGATTAAGTGTGGTGTTGTTGAGGGAACCTACTATGATCAGGCTGGTATTAAAGCGATTTCCAGCATCCCTTCAAGAGAAGAGTTACTTTCCAAGTTGCTTGGAAGCTTACAGTCACCAATCGCCAACTTTGCAAGAGTTATCAAGCAGATTGCAGAGAAAGATGGTGCAGCAGAGGCTTAATTGTCTTTGTGAAAGGCTGTGTTATGCAGCATTGTCTATGCATGACATAGCAGCTATTAGGAATAGCACATTATAACATGCAGAGTATGTTCTGTATTAAAACAAAATGATAATCAAATATTTTATAATGGAGGAATTTGAAAATGACAACTCAGGAATTTATCGAAGAGATCAAGAAGTTAAGCGTTTTAGAGTTAAATGATTTAGTTAAGGCTTGCGAGGAAGAGTTTGGCGTATCTGCAGCAGCAGGTGTAGCAGTAGTAGCAGCAGGCGGTGCAGCAGCAGGTGGAGCTGAAGAGAAGGACGAGTTTGATGTAGAGTTAACCGAGGTTGGTGCTAACAAGGTTAAGGTTATCAAGGTTGTTCGTGAGGTAACTGGTTTAGGACTTAAGGAAGCTAAGGAAGTTGTAGATGGCGCTCCAAAGGTAATCAAGGAGGGTGCTGCTAAGGCTGAGGCTGAGGACATTAAGACTAAGTTAGAGGCTGAGGGTGCTAAGGTTACATTAAAGTAATTTTTTATCCCCATCCACTGTCCCATATCCTTTCAGGGTAAAAATGGGATAGTCTTAAAGAATGGAATCAAGAGTAAAAAATAGACCTTAGAACGGGTAATATGTATCCGTTCCAGGGTCTTTTTGTTTTTGGAATGAATTTCGGAATCCGCTTCTTAAGTAAAAGAGGAACAGTTCTTTTTCACAGTTTCTTCATTTTTTTGTCAATGTATTTTCACACAATTTACCAATCTTCTCCACATAAATTGCATATCATTATGTAGTGTGTTACATCAATGGTACAATACGCAAATGCATTTGTAAAATCCTACACATCAAATATACAGATGCAAAATGAATAGCAGGAAAGGAAGGAACGGATTGATGATTGAAGTAAACGGTATTGTAAAACAATATGGCAGTCATTTGGCGGTTGATCATCTGTCCTTTCGGGTGGAAAAGGGGCAGATTTACGGATTTCTGGGACCGAATGGTGCCGGGAAATCCACAACAATGAATATTATTACCGGGTATCTGGCATCAAACGAGGGTACAGTAGTAATCAATGGACATGATATTTTAGAGGAACCGGAAGAGGCAAAGAAATGCATTGGCTATTTGCCGGAAATCCCGCCGCTTTACCCGGATATGACAGTTTTGGAATATCTGCATTTTGTGGCAGGGCTCAAAAATGTACAAAAAAGCGAGGAGGAAGAAATTCTTGCAGATATTATAGAAAAGACATATCTTACATCTGTGGAAGACAGACTGATTAAGAATTTGTCGAAGGGTTATAAGCAGCGTGTAGGGCTTGCCCAGGCGTTGGTTGGCAATCCGGAAATTTTGATTTTAGATGAACCTACGGTAGGTCTTGATCCCAAACAGATTATTGAGATAAGAAGCCTGATTAAAGAGCTTGCAAAGGATCACACGGTAATCCTTAGCTCCCATATTCTGTCGGAAGTAAGTGCAATCTGTGACCAGATTATGATTATTGCACATGGCAGGCTGGTGGCATGTGATACACCTGAAAATCTAAGCCGGAGTGTGGCAGGAACGACAACCCTCAAGTTGAGCATTCTCGATAGGGAGCAAAAGGCAGAAAGGCTGATTACGGAACATTTTGGTGACCGGGCAGATATCAGTGAGAGCGACAAAAAAGACATTCCGGATAGGGAATCGGAAAGCAGTTCTTTGAAGACATCGGAAAAGGAAGCTAACGACTTTATCTGGCAGGGAACGGTTGAGACGGAAGGGCATACGGATATTCGGGAGGAGTTGTTTTATCTGTTAGCAGATGCAAAATGTCCGCTGCTTGAGATGACACAGTCTAAGCTTTCTTTAGAGGATATATTCCTTGAACTGACAGAGGATAATGAAAATGTGCAGAATAGGAAGGATAAAAAGCACCGGTTTGGAAAAAGAGCAAGAGAAGAGAAAACGGAATTAAGTTTTGAAAGCATAGAGACCGACAGCACACAAGAAGGGGAGGAGGCATAGCATGAAAGCGATTTATCAAAGAGAATTAGGAAGTTATTTTAAATCCATGATCGGATATGTTTTTATGTTTTTTATCTTTTTGATTGTGGGTATTTATTTTAATGCATATAATCTGTCCTATGCTTATCCCACAATGACAGTAACCTTAAATAGTATTACCTTTGTATTTCTGATTGCAATTCCAATCCTTACGATGCGTGTGCTCTCGGAGGAGCGGAAGCAAAAGACAGACCAGCTGCTTTTGACCGCTCCGGTGTCTGTAAGTAAGATTGTGTGCGGCAAGTTTTTTGCACTGGCAACAGTGTATGCTGTCCCAATGGCGGTAATCTGCCTGTATCCGCTGATTATGCGGTCTTTTGGAGCGATTTCCTTTGCACAGAATTATACGGCGATTTTAGGTTTCTTTTTGCTGGGTGTTACCAATATTGCAATTGGTATGTTTTTGTCATCCCTTACGGACAACCAGATTGTGGCAGCAGTGCTTACCTTTGTGGTAATGTTTGTGTGCTACATTATGACCGGAATTGAAAGCCTGTTCACAGATACGGCAAAAGCCTCTTTTGTTGTAGTCCTGTTTGTAGTGCTCGCATTTGCGGCATTACTCTTTGTCATGACAAAAAATGAAGTGATTTCCTTTTGCACAGGATTGCTTTTGGAAATCATAGCAATTGTAATCTATTTTATAAAATCTTCTTTGTACGAAGGTCTTGTGACAAAGATATTGGAGATGTTTAATATTGACGGACATTTTCAGTCCTTTATAGATGGAACCTTTGATTTGACAGCAGTATTTTATTTCATTTCGGTCTCATTTGTTTTTGTATTTCTGACCATCCAGTCAGTGAACAAGAGACGTTGGAGTTAGGAGGTGGGAAGAATGGAAAGAAAAGAAGAGATAAATGATGTCCAGAATGAAGTAGAAATGGCGGTACCGGATGAAAAGAGTACCGGAAAGAAAAACCGAAAAGAAAAGAAAGAAAAAGCCGGTGGTTCAGAGAGAAAGCATTCTATTACATGGAACAGGAACATGAAAACATTGCGGAATGGGAGTTACAGTGTTGCAATCTCAGCAGTGGTGATTGTGGTGGTGGTTCTGCTCAATATGATTGTTGCCCAGATCCCAACAAAATATACCCAGTTTGATATCAGTACCGGAAAGCTTTATACCATAGGTGATGATACAATAAATGCTTTGGAAAAGCTTGATTCAGACATCACGATTTATCATGTAGTACAGAGTGGAAACGAGGACAGCAATATTGAGAAGCTGCTCGAACAGTATGAGGCGAATTCAAAGCATATTAAGGTCGTGAAAAAGGATCCTGTGGTATATCCGAGCTTTGTGACAAGCTATTCCGAGGAAGGGCTTTCGGAAAACAGCCTGATTGTAGAGTGTGGTGAGCGGAATAAGGTTATTGCATATAGCAGCATTTATGAGACCACAATCGATTATTCCACCTATCAGCAGTCTGTGTCCGGGTTTGACGGAGAAGGGCAGATTACCAGTGCCATTTCCTATGTGACCTCTGATTCGCTGCCTGTTGTGTATTATGTAGAAGGGCATAATGAGGTCAGCATTCCGTCTGGTTTACAGGACAGGGTTGAAAAGGCAAATATTGAGCTTAAAGCATTGAGCCTTCTGACTGCGGATGAGGTACCGGAGGATGCGGCAGGATTGTTAATGAATTCCCCGGAAGCGGATTATTCAAAGGAAGAAGTCAAAAAGATAGAAGAATATCTGGCAAAGGGCGGACGCGCCATGATACTTACGGATTATATCGGAAAGGATCTGCCAAACTACCAGAGTATTCTTGCTGCTTATGGTGTGGAGGTTACAGATGGTATTGTTGTAGAAAATGATAAGAATCACTATGTGCAGATGCCGTATTATCTTGTGCCAAATATCAACTATGCAGAAGTGACAAGCGGTATGACGGGCGGTTCTCAGTATGTATTGCTCTCTGGATGTCAGGGTTTTTCTACTTCCGAGGATGTGCGGGACACTGTGAATGTGAGTGAGATACTTACCACCTCAGATGATGCATATGTAAAGCCGGATCCGGAGAAAATGACGACCTATGAGAAGGAAGACGGAGATGAGGATGGACCATTTGCTGTGGCAGCATTGATTTCGGAAGTGATAAGTATAGCGGATGGGGATTTGGAGGATGATACAGCAAAGACCACAGATGGCAGTGAGGAGGCTTCTGAGAGCGCATCGGCACAGCAAGAGGCAGGAAATACAAAGGAAACCAGAATTGTATGTTTTGCATCTTCCAGTATTTTAGATGAATCCTTCAATAATTCAGTTGCAGATGGTAATTACACGTTATACACCAATTCCTTAAACTGGCTGGTAGATACGGATGAAGCGGCAACGGTATCCATTGCCAGCAAATCCATGGAGACGCAGTACTTGACAGTGACTGCTGCAAGAGGGGTATTTTTTGCAATCATTTTATGCATCGTGCTTCCTGTTGCATGTTTAGTGGTGGGTGGAGTGATTTGTTACCGCAGAAAACGCAGATAACGGAATTGACGAAGCTGTTAATTTGGGATATAAATATAGAAGCAGAATAAATAATGGAGGATGCTATGAAACGGCGTAATTTAATCTTACTGGTTTTGCTGATGATAGCCCTGATTTCCGTATATTACGTTATAAGATACAATAATCTAGAGAAACAGGAAGAGCAAAATACGGATGCTTCAGAAAAGGTACTTTCATTGGAGCTGTCAGATGTGGTATTTATACAGTTTGATTTAGATGGACAACAGGTAATCTTTGTAAAGGATGGTGACACATGGAAGCTTTCAGGTGATGACAGCTTTCGTGTTAATGCCAGTGCAGTTGAAAGTGTAATTTTAGCTCTTACGGATATGACATCGGAGAGAACGTTGGAGGAGATAACGGATCTGGCGGAATATGGTCTGGATGATCCGGTACAGGTGGTAGTGTTGAAGTCGCAGGAAGGTACCAGCTGCAATATTTATTTTGGCAGGTCCAATGAAACGACAGGAAATGATTATGTGTGCTTAGACGATGATAAGACAAGGGTATATACGGTAAGTTCCAGTGTGGCACAGACCTTTACGGGCAACCTTGAGAATTACCGTGACACGGAGGAAGGGGCGCAAAGCCCGGAAGCGGACACTACAGAATCGTGAAGCACAGAATAAAGGGGGATAACGATGGCAGATTATATTACAACCTATGGAGGTACTCATTTTGTACCGGTAAAGCCGGTGGCGGAGGATATTCATATTACGGATATAGCCCATGCGTTGTCCCTTCTTTGCCGTGGAAATGGTCACGTAAAACATTTCTTTTCGGTGGGGCAGCATTGTATTAACTGCGCAGCAGAGGCTGTTGCGAGAGGGTATAGCAAGAGGGTATGCCTTGCCTGTCTGCTGCATGATGCCAGTGAGGCATATATGTCTGATGTGACAAGGCCATTAAAAAAATATCTGGGGGAATATAAGGCATTTGAAGAGTATCTGCTTGAGGTAATTTATGAGAAATATCTGGGTTCTTCTCTTACAAAGGAAGAAAACAGGCTTGTCCGGTTAGTAGATGATGATATGCTCTATTTTGATCTGTTAGAACTTCTTGGAGAGCAGTCTGATCGGGAGGAGCCGG
This sequence comes from uncultured Clostridium sp., assembly GCA_947178445.1. Lineage (GTDB taxonomy): Bacteria > Bacillota > Clostridia > Lachnospirales > Lachnospiraceae > CAG-590. The sequence continues at coordinate 33,263 of CAMWYJ010000021.1, read as the reverse complement.
AAATGCAGAGCACATTTTCCCTTGATTTTGTACCGTTTGAAGAGGTGGAGCAGAGGTACTTGCAGCTTTTTCGGGACCTGACGGAAGAAATTTGAACATATTAATAAGAAAAAATATAAAAAAATTTATCCGAATTTTTACAATATGTGGAATCAAAAATTTAATTATATACAATATCTATTGTTTCTTAATAAAATCGCAAAAAAGTGTCGAAATAATCTCAAAAATTCTGGTTGACACTGGAAATTCACAGTGATAGAATATTAAAATGTCATTATTGTGGGTAATAGTCTGCAATTTTACAGGTCAGCGTGGCGAAAACGTTGATAATACTAAATTCAAGGGGTGAAAACGTCAATGGAAAAGAGCAGAATTAGTCCTGTGAAAGCGGGTAGAGGAATCCGAATGAGTTATTCGAGACAGAAGGAAGTACTCGAGATGCCAAATTTGATCGAAGTACAGAAGAACTCATACAACTGGTTCTTAGAAGCAGGACTTAAAGAAGTGTTCGAAGACATTTCTCCAATCACAGATTATAGTGGTCAGTTAAGTTTGGAATTCGTGGATTTCCAACTGTGTGAGGATGATGTCAAATACTCGATTGAAGAATGCAAGGAAAGAGATGCGACATATGCTGTGCCTCTCAAGGTAAATGTGCGTCTTCACAATAAGGATACGGATGAAATTAATCAGCATGACATTTTTATGGGTGACTTGCCTTTGATGACCGAGACCGGTACTTTTGTAATTAACGGTGCGGAGCGTGTTATCGTAAGTCAGTTGGTTCGTTCTCCTGGTATTTACTATGCTATAGGACATGATAAATTAGGAAAGACATTGTATTCTTGTACCGTTATCCCAAACCGTGGTGCATGGCTAGAGTATGAAACAGATTCCAATGACGTATTTTACGTGAGAGTAGATAGAACTCGAAAGGTTCCAATTACTGTGCTTATTCGTTCATTAGGTATTGGAACCAACGAAGAGATCAAAGAGTTATTTGGTGATGAGCCGAAAATCATTGCAAGTATGGAAAAGGATCCGTCCACAAATTATGAGGATGGTCTATTAGAGTTATACAAAAAGATTCGTCCGGGTGAGCCTTTGGCTGTTGAAAGTGCAGAGAGCTTGATCAATGCAATGTTCTTTGATCCAAGACGATATGACCTTGCGAAGGTTGGACGTTATAAGTTTAATAAAAAGCTTGCATTTAAGAACCGTATTGCAGGACATGTACTTGCAGAGGATGTTGTAAGTCCTGTTACTGGTGAAATTTTGGCATCTGCCGGTGAAAAGCTTACAAGGGAGCGTGCAACTGTTCTTCAGAATGCAGCAGTTCCTTATGTAATGATTCAGACCGAGACACGTAACGTGAAGGTATTGTCGAATATGATGGTTGACATAAAGGAGTATGTCGACTTTGATGCAGAAGCGTTAGGTGTAACGGAGGATGTATTTTACCCTGTATTAGCACAACTGTTAGAGGAGTATTCAGATGTTGAGGAATTAAAGCGTGCAATTAAGCGCGATATTCATGACCTGATTCCAAAGCATATAACCAAGGAGGATATTTTAGCTTCTATTAGTTATAATATCCATTTAGAGTATGGCATTGGTAACGATGATGATATCGACCATTTAGGCAATCGTCGTATCAGAGCTGTAGGTGAGTTGTTACAAAACCAGTATCGTATCGGTCTTTCCAGATTGGAAAGAGTGGTTCGTGAGAGAATGTCTACACAGGATATTGAGACAATTTCTCCACAGTCCCTGATTAATATTAAACCGGTAACTGCTGCGGTGAAGGAGTTCTTTGGAAGTTCTCAGTTGTCACAGTTTATGGATCAGAATAATCCGCTTTCTGAACTGACACATAAGAGACGTTTATCTGCTCTTGGTCCTGGAGGTTTGTCGCGAGACAGAGCTGGTTTTGAGGTTCGTGACGTTCACTATACACATTATGGAAGAATGTGTCCGATTGAGACTCCGGAAGGTCCTAACATTGGATTGATTAACTCGCTTGCTACGTATGCAAGAATTAATCAGTATGGATTTGTTGAGGCACCTTACCGTAAGCTTGATAAGAGCAATCCGGATAATCCGGTTGTAACAGATGAGGTTGTGTATCTGACAGCGGACGAAGAGGACAACTATATTGTTGCACAGGCAAATGAACCAATTAATGAGGATGGAACATTTAAGAGAACACGTATTGCAGGTCGTTTCAGGGAAGAGACAGCAGAGTTTGATCGTAATAGAGTAGATTTGATGGACGTGTCTCCGAAGATGGTATTTTCGGTTGCTACATCCATGATTCCGTTCCTTCAGAATGATGATGCAAACCGTGCTTTGATGGGTTCTAACATGCAGCGTCAGGCAGTACCTCTTTTGAAGACAGAGTCCTGTGTGGTTGGTACCGGTATGGAAGCGAAGGCAGCTGTTGACTCTGGTGTATGTATTGTTGCAAAGAGGGATGGTATTGTAGAGAAATCAACCAGTAAGGAAATTGTTATTAAGTGTGATGATGGAACAAAGGATACGTATCATGTCATCAAGTTTGCACGAAGCAACCAGGGGAACTGTATGAATCAGAGACCGATCGTTGTGAAAGGTGAGAAGGTTAAGGCTGGTGAGGTTATTGCGGATGGTGCATCTACTGCAGGCGGAGAGATTGCATTAGGGCAGAATCCATTGATTGGATTTATGACCTGGGAAGGTTATAACTACGAGGATGCGGTATTGCTTAGTGAAAGATTAGTCCAGGAGGATGTATATACCTCTGTTCATATTGAGGAGTACGAGGCAGAAGCAAGAGATACCAAGTTAGGACCAGAGGAGATTACAAGAGATCTTGCGGGTCTTGGACCGGATGTATTAAAGGATCTTGATGAGAACGGTATTATCCGCATTGGTGCCGAGGTTCGTGCTGGTGATATTTTAGTTGGTAAGGTAACTCCAAAGGGAGAGACGGAGCTGACTGCGGAAGAGAGACTTCTCCGTGCAATCTTTGGTGAGAAGGCAAGAGAGGTTCGTGATACTTCTTTGCGTGTGCCGCATGGAGCGTTTGGTATTGTTATGGATACCAAAATCTTTACAAGAGAAGCAGGTGATGAACTTCCACCGGGAGTAAATAAGTCTGTTCGTGTATATATTGCCCAGAAGAGAAAGATTTCCGTTGGTGATAAGATGGCTGGACGTCATGGTAATAAAGGTGTAATTTCCCGTATCTTACCAGTAGAGGATATGCCATTCCTTCCAAACGGACGTCCTCTTGATATTGTGTTAAATCCGTTAGGTGTGCCTTCGCGTATGAATATCGGACAGGTGCTTGAGATTCACTTAGGTTTGGCGGCAAAGGCACTGGGTATCAAGATTGCGACACCTGTATTCGATGGTGCGAACGAGGAAGATATCATGGAAACTCTGGAGATGGCGAACGATTACGTCAATACGGAGTGGGATGATTTTGAGAAGAAATGGCGTTCACAGGTATCAGATGAAGTTATGGATTATCTGTATGAAAATAGAGACCACAGGGAAGAATGGAAGGGTGTACCAATTAACCGTACCGGTAAGGTGACACTTCGTGACGGTAGAACTGGAGAGGAATTTGATTCACCAGTAACCATTGGTTACATGCATTACTTAAAGCTCCATCATCTGGTTGATGATAAGATTCATGCCCGTTCAACCGGTCCATATTCATTGGTAACTCAGCAGCCACTTGGTGGTAAAGCACAGTTCGGTGGGCAGCGTTTCGGTGAGATGGAGGTTTGGGCATTAGAGGCATATGGTGCTTCTTACACCCTGCAGGAGATTCTTACAGTGAAATCGGATGATGTGGTAGGACGTGTGAAGACCTATGAGGCAATCATAAAGGGTGATAATATTCCAGAACCGGGAATTCCAGAGTCCTTCAAGGTATTGCTGAAAGAGTTCCAGTCCCTTGCATTGGATGTCAGAGTGCTTAAGGATGATAACACGGAAGTGGAGATTAGCGAGAGCATTGATTATGGCAATGATGATGTCAGACGCTTTGGCGATATGGATTATGATAAAGAGGAGTCCGAAATGCGTGAGCATGGTTATAGCGGTGTAGACGAGAATGACGAAGGGTTTGACTTAGCAGAGGATGAGTCAGATTCGTATGAGGATGACAGCTACGACGACTATGATAGTGACGACTACGAGGAGTAAAGGAAGGAGAGCAAAGATAAATGTCAGCAGTTAATAATCAGGAAATGGATCAACCAATGAATTTTGATGCGATTAAGATTGGCCTTGCTTCTCCGGAAAAGATTAGAGAGTGGTCAAGAGGCGAAGTAAAAAAGCCTGAGACAATCAACTATAGAACTTTAAAACCGGAAAAGGATGGATTGTTCTGTGAGAGAATCTTTGGACCGAGCAAAGACTGGGAATGTCATTGTGGCAAGTATAAGAAGATTCGTTATAAGGGTGTAATCTGCGACCGCTGTGGTGTTGAGGTTACAAAGGCAAATGTAAGACGTGAGAGAATGGGACATATTGAACTTGCAGCGCCTGTTTCACATATCTGGTATTTTAAGGGTATTCCTAGCAGAATGGGACTTATCCTTGATGTTTCTCCAAGAACATTGGAGAAGGTGCTTTATTTTGCATCTTATATTGTATTAGATCCAGGTGAGACAAATCTTGCTTACAAGCAGGTACTCACAGAGAAAGAATACAGGGATGCAGAGGAAGAGTATGGATATGGCAGATTCCGTGTAGGAATGGGCGCAGAGGCTATTAAGGAACTTTTGCAGGCAATTGACTTAGAGGCCGAGTCTGCTGAGCTTCGGGCAGGTCTTAAGGATTCTACAGGGCAGAAGAGGGCAAAGATCATTAAGCGGTTGGAAGTTGTGGAAGCATTCCGTGGTTCAGATAACAAGCCGGAGTGGATGATTTTGGATGCAGTTCCGGTCATTCCACCGGATATCCGTCCGATGGTTCAGTTGGATGGCGGACGTTTTGCGACAAGCGACCTCAATGATTTGTATAGAAGAATTATCAACCGTAACAACCGTTTGAACCGTCTGTTAGAGCTGGGTGCCCCGGATATCATTGTTCGTAATGAAAAGCGTATGCTTCAGGAGGCAGTAGATGCCTTGATTGATAATGGTCGCCGTGGACGACCGGTAACAGGTCCTGGTAACAGAGCACTTAAGTCTTTATCCGATATGTTAAAGGGTAAGCAGGGACGTTTCCGTCAAAACCTGTTAGGTAAGCGTGTTGATTATTCAGGACGTTCCGTTATCGTGGTAGGTCCTGAACTTAAGATTTACCAGTGTGGTCTTCCAAAGGAGATGGCAATTGAGTTATTCAAGCCATTTGTTATGAAGGAGCTTGTTTCCCGTAAGCTTGCACACAATGTGAAGTCTGCGAAGAAGATGGTAGAGAAGTTAGAGACAGAGGTTTGGGATGTATTAGAGGATGTGATCAAAGAACATCCTGTTATGTTAAACCGTGCCCCGACACTTCACAGACTGGGTATTCAGGCATTTGAGCCAATCCTTGTAGAGGGTAAGGCAATTAAGCTTCATCCACTGGTATGTACCGCATTTAATGCTGACTTCGATGGTGACCAGATGGCTGTTCATCTTCCGCTTTCTGTTGAGGCTCAGGCAGAGTGCAGATTTTTACTTCTTTCACCAAATAACTTATTGAAACCTTCAGATGGTGCTCCGGTAGCAGTTCCTTCGCAGGATATGGTGCTTGGTATTTACTATCTGACAATCGATAAGCCGGGTGATAAGGGTGAGGGTAAGATTTTCAAGTCTAAGAATGAGGCGATTCTTGCTTATGAGAATAAAGAGATAACCTTACATGCGAAGATTAAGGTTCGTATAGCCGGAACAATGCCAGATGGTACACAGAGTTCACAGATTGTAGAGTCAACATTAGGGCGTATTCTCTTTAATGAGATTATTCCGCAGGATTTGGGTATGGTGGATCGTAGTATTCCGGGTAATGAGCTTGCGCTAGAGATTGATTATCTTGTTGGCAAGAAGCAGTTAAAGGGAATTTTGGATAAGCTGTTTAATACACATGGTGCAACAAGAACAGCAGAGGTATTAGATGATATCAAGAGTATTGGTTATAAATATTCGACGAGAGCAGCTCTTACTGTATCGATTTCCGAGATGACAGTGCCTGCTAAGAAGAAACAGATTCTTGAGGATGCACAGAATACTGTAGATTTAATCTTAGAGAAGTTTAAGTATGGATATATTACAGAGGAAGAACGTTATGCCGCTACTGTCAGAACGTGGGAAGCTGCGGATAAGGAGCTAACCAAGGCACTGTTAGATGGTCTTGATACCTACAATAATATTAAGATGATGGCAGAGTCTGGTGCCCGTGGTTCAAACCAGCAAATTAAGCAGTTGGCAGGTATGCGTGGTTTGATGGCAGATACAACAGGTCGTACCATTGAGCTTCCGATTAAGTCTAACTTCCGTGAAGGTCTTGATGTTTTGGAGTATTTTATTTCTGCGCATGGTGCCCGGAAGGGACTTTCCGATACTGCACTTCGTACAGCGGACTCTGGATACTTGACCCGCCGTCTTGTGGATGTATCCCAGGATTTGATTATCCGTGAAGTGGACTGCTGTGAGGGCAAGGGAGAAATTCCTGGTGCTGTAGTGGAAGCATTTACAGAGGGCAAGGAATTAATTGAGAGCTTCCAGGAGCGTATTACAGGTCGTTATGCAGCAGAGTCTGTATTTGATAAAGATGGTAATATGATTGTAAAGGCAAATCATATGATTACACCAAAACGTGCAGAAGCGATTATTAACCGTGGTGTGGATGCAGATGGTAATGAGATAACCAAGCTTAAGATTCGTACCATTTTGAATTGTAAGTCACATATCGGTGTCTGTGCAAAATGTTATGGTGCAAACATGGCAACTGGTCTTCCGGTTCAGGTAGGTGAGGCTGTTGGTATCATTGCTGCACAGTCGATTGGTGAGCCGGGTACACAGCTTACAATGAGAACCTTCCATACCGGTGGTGTTGCTGGTGACGATATCACACAAGGTCTTCCTCGTGTGGAGGAGTTATTTGAGGCTCGTAAGCCGAAGGGTCTTGCAATTATCACAGAGTTTGGTGGCAAGGTGCAGATTCGTGACACCAAGAAGAAGCGAGAGGTTGTAATTACCAATGATGAAACAGGTGAATCAAAGGCATATTTGATTCCTTATGATTCCCGTATCAAGGTATTTGATGATCAGGTTATTGAAGCTGGTGACGAGATTACAATCGGTTCGGTTAATCCGCATGATATCCTTAAGATTAAGGGTGTTCGTGCTGTTCAGGATTATATGCTCCGTGAGGTACAGAAGGTTTACCGTCTTCAAGGTGTAGATATCAATGATAAGCATATTGAGGTTATTGTCCGTCAGATGCTTAAGAAGATTAAGATTGAGACAAGTGGTGATTCTGATTATCTTCCGGGTACATTGGTTGATGTATTGGATTATCTTGAGGTAAATGAAAAGTTGGAGGCAGAAGGCAAGGAGCTTGTACAGGGTACTCAGGTAATGCTTGGTATTACAAAGGCATCGCTTGCAACTAACTCCTTCCTGTCAGCAGCTTCCTTCCAGGAGACGACAAAGGTATTAACGGAGGCTGCAATTAAGGGTAAGGTTGATCCGCTGATTGGTCTTAAGGAAAATGTATTGATTGGTAAGCTGATTCCGGCAGGTACCGGTATGAAGCGTTATCGTACCGTTAAGTTAGACAGTGAGATGGAGACCATTAATTTTGATGATGCGGATTTGAATCTCGAGGAACTGCCGGAGGGTGAAACAACGGAAGTTTCAGAGGAGACAGAGGCAGAAAATGATGAGGCATATGTAACCGAGGAGGAAGCTGCCAAAGCAACAGAAGAGCTTGTAGAGACAACAGAATAAATATATTAAGCAGAGATGCTAAAGGATAAGGAAACAGGTGATTATGAGATGCCTCCTGTCAAGAGGACAGGATAAATATCATAATCACCTGTTTCTTCATGTATTGTTATAAACCTTATTTCTGACTGGTGTCAGTACACTAGAATCTGCTTGGTAGTGGGAAAGCAGCAGTTCTTTTATCCATGGTTTTGTGCGTTTACAACGCTTCCACCGGCATACAGCTCCCGAAGCTTTGGTTTTTCGATTTTCCCGGTTGGATTGCGTGGGATATCTGCAAAAATCACCTTGCGTGGACGTTTATAACGAGGAAGCTTTTGACATAGTTGATTGATATCCTCCTCTGTCAAAATATGATTTTCCTTTACTTCAATAATTGCTGCAGTGATTTCTCCTAAACGCTTATCTGGAACTCCAATAACAGCAACGTCATGCACAGCACTATGGGTGCGGATAAAATCTTCAATCTGGACAGGATATATGTTTTCTCCGCCGCTGATAATAACATCCTTTTTACGGTCGACTAAGAAAATGAAACCATCCTCATCCTCCTGTGCCATATCACCGGTAAACAGCCAATTATCCTTTAAGATTTCATTGGTGGCTTTTTCATCATGGTAATAACAGGTCATTACACCGGGACCTTTTACACAAAGTTCACCGACCTCTCCTTTTTTAACGGTTTCACCCTGTTCATCCACGATCTTGACCTCCCAGCCATATCCGGCTTTGCCGATTGCCCCAACCTTGTGAATGTTTTCGACACCGAGGTGTACACAGCCGGGTCCAATGGATTCGCTTAAACCGTAATTCGTATCATACTGGTGATTTGGGAAATATCCTTTCCATTTTTTAATCAGGCTTGGAGGTACCGGCTGTGCGCCTATATGCATTAAACGCCACCCCGCCAGATCATAATCGGAAAGATGAATTCTATCACTTTCGATTGCCTCTAAAATATCCTGCGCCCATGGAACCAACAGCCAGACGATGGTACATTTTTCTTTGGAAACTGCTTCTAAAATATATTCGGGCTTTGTTCCTTTTAACAGGACTGCCTTGCTGCCGGACAGAAGGCTTCCAAACCAATGCATCTTAGCACCGGTATGGTAAAGAGGAGGAATACATAGGAATACATCCTCCTTTGTCTGTCCATGATGGTTTTGTTCTGCTTTGCAGGAGTGCATCAGACTCTCGTGGTTATGCAAAATTGCCTTTGGAAATCCCGTGGTTCCAGAGGAAAAATAGATGGCAGCGTCATCTTCATCTGTCAGTGTAATGTCCGGTGAGAGGGAAGAACAATTTGCAGTCAGCGTAATATAGTCTTCTGCAAAGGTTGGGCAGTTGTCCCCCACATAGTAGAGCAGACGATTTTTAATAATGCTGTCGGCGATTTCCTCCACCCGTCCGATAAATTCCGGACCAAATACCAAAACATCGGCTTCGGCAAGATTAATACAATATTCGATTTCATCAGAGGCATAGCGGAAATTAAGCGGAACTGCTAAAGCTCCGGTTTTTAAAATACCAAAGTAGATTGGCAGCCATTCCAAACAGTTCATAAGCAGAATGGCGACTTTATCCCCCTTTTTGATTCCCCGGCTAAGAAGCAGATTTGCAAAACGGTTTGCTTTTTCATTCATTACGTGCCAGGTGATTTCTCTGCGGTAATGCGTTGTCGGGTTTGGTTCCATCAGTTCATATTCTTTCCATGTAACCCGGCGGTTTTCCTTTACCTCAGGATTGATTTCTACCAGACAGATGTCATTAGGATAATCCCTGGTATTTTTCTCTAATAATTCTGTAATCGGCATGTTTCCTTCTCCTTTGCTTTATAAAGTGCGTAAATGAGTGCTAAATGCCCCCATTCTATGTCGAAATTGTGGCAAACATAGTATAACAGTATTTTGTAACGCTTTAACGCTTTTACTGATTAAAGTAAATTGTATAAAAGATATGGGGAAAAGTCAAGGAAGAAAGAAGAAGTGTTAGCACAAAAGGAAAATATTTTTAAATTGTGTATTGTTCATAGTTTGATAATATATTTGTGGTATGCTATGCATGATTATAGGATGCGATTTTATAGCACAAGGAGATAAGAAAATGAAGGAACAGGATATTTTGCTGCCAAGTCTTCGGGAAAAAGAGAACGAGGTTACTGTTTTAGATGAAGACATTATGGAAAAGCTTAAGATAGTTATGATGCAGTCCCAGCACTTTCAGGAAATGATGATGATGTACAAATGTGCGATCCGGGAGGTGCGGACAAAGGCGGAGGTCTTGAATGACGAGATGTCTGTGCGGTATCATCGGAATCCGATCAGCAGTATTTCGTCCCGGGTAAAGAAACCGGAAAGTATTGCACAGAAGCTTTATAAGAAAGGGCTGCCGTTTACAGTGGAGGCAATTATGAGCAATTTGTCGGATGTGGCGGGTGTAAGGATCATTTGTGAGTTCATTGATGATATTTATACTATTGCAGCGATGCTTGCCATGCAGGACGATTTAAAGCTCATAAAGATTAAGGACTATATCAAATATCCAAAGCCGAACGGTTACCGAAGCTATCATATGATTGTGGAGATTCCGGTGTTCTTTTCAAAAGGAAAGACACCAATGAGGGTGGAGATTCAAATCCGGACTATGGCGATGGATTTCTGGGCGAGTCTTGACCATGAATTAAAATACAAAAAGAATATAGACCAGGAGGATGAAGAGCTTATTGCTGCAGAACTGCTTGCCTGCGCAGAGCGGATTGCGGAGACCGATACGGTTATGCAGCAGATTCGAATGAAGTTAGATTCTGTAGCGGAAAGCAGGCAAAAAGAAGATATTGTAATAGAGGAATAAATTTTACAAATTTGCAAGAATTTTACTGTCATATTTTAGAAAAGTATTGTACAATAAAATATGTCTGCAGACTGTTTTGTTATGGCTGTGGATGATGTCAGATAGTATTTAAAATTCTGCAGTTATTCAGTGCCAAGATGTAAAGATATGTTTTTTAAGCGTGGAACTGCTAAAAATGCTTCATTATTATGAGTAGGAAGGAGAGAAGAACACAATATGTGTTCGAAAGACAGGATTATGAGAAGGACAAAGATTATTTGCACATTAGGACCTGCGACAGAGGATGATGGTGTATTAAAGGAGTTAATGATAGAGGGTATGAATGTTGCCCGGTTTAATTTTTCCCATGGGGATCATGCCCAGCATGAGAGAAATCTGAATCGTGTAAAGAAGTTCAGGGAAGAACTTGGACTTCCGATTGCAGCATTACTTGATACAAAAGGACCGGAGATTCGTGTCAGGGATTTTAAGGATGGCAAGGTAGTTCTTAAGAATGGTCAGCAGTTTATCCTTACAACCCGTGAGGTGGAGGGCGATGAAAATGAGGTTTCCGTTACGTATAAAGAGATTGTCGGTGATGTGAAGGTTGGAAACACTATCCTGATCGATGATGGACTGATTTCTATGCGGGTAACGGATATTACGAATACCGATGTGGTCTGTGTGGTAGAAAATGGGGGACCGGTTTCAAACCATAAGGGAGTGAATATTCCAAATGTAGAGCTTTCCATGCCGTATGTCAGTGAACAGGATCGGTCGGATATTATTTTTGGCATTGAACAGGGATTTGATTTTATTGCGGCTTCTTTCGTGCGTAAAGCAGAAGATATTTTGGAAATCCGTGAGATTTTAAGCAAGCATAACTGTGATTTTATCAATATTATTGCGAAGATTGAAAATATGCAGGGTGTGGAAAATATTGATGAAATCATACGGGTTTCGGATGGTGTCATGATTGCCCGTGGCGATATGGGTGTGGAGATTCCTCTTGAGGATGTACCTTCCATCCAGAAGATGATTATCCAGAAGGTATATAATGCGGAAAAGATAGTAATCACTGCAACCCAGATGTTAGATTCCATGATGAAGAATCCGCGCCCGACCAGGGCAGAGGCAACAGATGTTGCGAATGCTATTTATGATGGTACGTCAGCGATTATGCTGTCTGGTGAGACTGCAGCCGGATTATTCCCGGTAGAGGCGCTTAAAACCATGACGAAGATTGCAGAGCGTACAGAGGCAGATATTGATTTGGTGAAGCGTTTTAATAACCGGGAAAGTCTTGTGAACCCGGATATTACGAATGCGATTGCCCATGCGACTTGTACAACGGCGATAGATTTGAATGCAAGTGCGATTGTAACGGTTACCAAATCCGGTAAAACGGCCAGAATGATTTCAAAGTACCGTCCGGCATGTCCGATTGTAGGGTGTACACCGTATGAGAATGTGTGGAGGCAGTTAAACCTTTCCTGGGGTGTGCTTCCACTGATGGTTGAGGAGAAAAATAATACAGACGATTTGTTTGAGCATGCCATAGAACAGGCAGAGAAAAAAGGTTATGTGGCGCAAGGCGAGATTACTGTAATTACCGCAGGTGTACCATTGGGTGTTTCCGGAACAACCAACCTTATTAAGGTGCATGTGGTTGGACACATTTTAGTAAAAGGGCGGGGTGTGAATAATCGGAAAGCAACCGCTAGCCTTTGTGTCGGCAAGGATGAGATGGATGTGATTGACAATTTTAAGGAAGGCGATATTATTGTACTCCCGGAGACTAGCAACGATATTATAGACGAACTGCGTCAGGCAGCCGGCATTATTGTAGAGATGGAGGGGCATAATTCCCATGCAGGCATTGTGGGACTTTCCCTTGATATCCCGGTCATCTTAGGTGCTGCGAATGCAACGGATATCTTAAAGTCCGGTGCAGTGGTGACGATGGATGCAGAGAAGGGTATCGTATCATCGAATTAGGAAACATAGGAATGTAGAATATGTTTTCCATCACTGGATAGAAGATAAAATGGGAGAAGAAAAATGGAGAATGTTAAAAAACGTAAGATTGTATGTCCGAAGTGTTATACAGAATTAGAGGTTGACATATGGGATAAGATTGAGATTCCCTATGATGTGCAGCACAAGGAACGGTTGATGAAGGGTTCCTTTTTCGGGGCAAAATGTACGGCATGTCAGACTATGATTCCGATGGTTTATGATTGTGAGTATAATGATTTGGAACGAAAATACATGATTTGGATAGTACCAAAGATTTTAGATAGCGAAAAAGTCCGTATTATGGAATATAACAAGCGTTTAGAGACGGATAAGACACTGCAGCTCGCACAAGGTGGTTACCGTTATCGTATTGTCCGCACAGTAAATGAATTGCGGGAAAAGATATTTATTTTTGATGAGGGATTAGATGATCGTTTTATCGAGACCATGAAGATTGCTTATGTGCCGGTAATCAGGAAAAATGTAGGTAACGATATGAAGATACTGGGGCTTTATTTTGATAAGAATGCAGAGGGAAAATACCAGTGGATTGTTGTCTTTGATAAACGGGAACCGATGGTGCTTAATGTTGACATGGATATTTACCATGACATGAAGGAAAAGTTATGGGATATTGTTGAGGCAAAAACAATGAAAGGGCTTGCGATGATTGAGGCGCATTGGGCAGTAGATGTGATGAATACCCCGACATTATTTCAAGAATGAGGAACCAGTTCATGGAGATAAAGAATTTAGAAAAAGCAATTGATATTTATGCAAAGCTTATAACAGGTGAAGATATAAAGCGTGATGGAGCGAATGCAAATCTGTATGATGATTATTATGAGAATGCAGAGATTTATGAAATCGTGGGGATTATGCTAAAGAAGCTGAATCTTTCCTTATATGAATATAAGGAAGGTTTGTATCTGTCGGCAGGAGAGGGAAACCGGGTGTTTGGTTATACCAATGAGGAATTGAAAAAGTATATTGGTGTAAGATATAACAAGGAGCTGTATCTTTGTTATTTTATTATTTATGAGATCTTGCTGTTATTTTATTCGGATTCGGCATCCTACCAGTTTAAGGAATACGTTAAGATTGAGAATGTTATAGAGGAGGTCGGCAAGGCACTTTCTGTGTTTACGAGAGATATTGCGGTGTATTCCGCGGAGGAGGAGCAGCAGGAGAGCTTTCAGGCGGTGGCGCTTTTGTGGGATGAGCTTCCGACAAGTACTGGTGAAGAACAGGAGGACATCCGTGCATCCCGTGCATCAAAGGCAAGCTTTGTGAAGCTGACATTTAATTTTCTTGTGGCGGAGAATTTATTTGTAGAGGTGAACCGCCGATATTATCCCACAGAGCGGTTTAAGGCAGTTGTAGAGCACTATTTTGAGGAGTACCGGGGACAGATTTATGATGTGCTAGCACAGAAAAAGACGGAAGATAAGGTAGAGAAAGGTAACGATTATGCCAAACATTAATAGGATTCGGGTAAATAACGTAAAATATAACTTTGGAACGCAGGGATATGATGACTTCTCCATGCGTATGTATGGAAAAAATACGCTATATGATCTTGCAAATGGTGGCGGTAAAAGTGTACTTATGCTGCTACTCTTACAAAACCTGATTCCAAACTGCACATTGGATGAAAAGCAGCCGATTGAGAAACTGTTTCGGAATGGAGGAGGGAACACAACCATTCATTCCCTGGTGGAGTGGAGATTAGATGATAAAGATATTAAGGAAGGCTTCCGTTATATGACAACGGGTTTTTGCGCCCGTAAGGCAAAAGACAGTGATGGGGATGATTCCGGACAGATGAGCCTTACAGAAGATGGAGAAAACGGCAATATTGCGGAACTTTCTAAGACCAGCAGTGGAAGACAAGTGTCTGGTAAGGATAGTGCATCTATTGAGTATTTTAACTATTGTATTTTTTATAGGGATTACAATGAAAATGATATTGTGAATCTTCCGCTTCAAAACAGTAAGGAGCGGATTACTTATGCAGGGCTTAAGAATTACTTAAAGGAGCTTGCCCACAGGAATTTGAATCTCAAGGTGTATGTGTTTGAGCGCAAGGGAGAGTATCAGCGTTTTATCAGCCGGTATGGGCTGTTTGAGAGCCAGTGGGAGATTGTCCGTGGAATTAACAAGACGGAGGGGCATGTAAGGACATATTTTGAGACACATTATAAAACTACCCGGAGGGTGGTAGAGGATTTGCTGATTGAGGAGATTATCGAAAAGGCATTTCTTGTGAAGACGGAACAAAATGATGTGAACGAGGATATGGCAAAGACACTGCTTGATATAAAGGATAAGCTGGTGGAACTTTCAAAAAAGAAGAGTGAGATTGCTAATTATGATAAAGAAACAGAACTTATGCATTTATTAGAAGGACGGGTTTCTTCCTTTTTGCAGTTATATGAGGCAAAGGATAAGGTGGCAGGAGTTCTTGCAGATATCTATGTGACGGGGGAGTCTTTAAGCCGTCAGGGGGAAGAACGGATTGCCTGGATGGAGGAGCAAAAGGCAGAAAAAGAACAGCGTTACCAGCTAGAACAGCGCAGGATTGAGAGTATTAAGGTGATAAAGGACCAGTATATCTTAGAAGATATCAGGGGTGAGATGGAGCGCCTAGGCAGTCATGTGGCGAGGGCAGAAGAGGACCTTGACCAGGCGAAGGCAGAGCTTGACCTCAAGGAAAGTGTGAATGATTATATCCGCTATCTGGAGGATAAGGCGGCAATGGAAGAGAACCAGGCAATGATTGATGCAAGCATGCGTTCCGGTTCCGGGCAGCTTGAAAAGCTGCACCAGTTAGCCTATACCAAAAAACAGATGGATGACGAGAAGCTAAAAGAGGTAAGGAGCCAGCTGGAGGAAAAGCAGAAGGTTTTAGAGATGATTCGCTCACAGGAGGAGTCTCTCTCCCATGTATGTGAAGAGGGGACGATTGCATTGGCGATAGCGGAGAGTCATAAGAAGCATTTTATAGAAGAGTATGAACAGCGTATGGAGGAAATCTGGCAGGTTCGTAAGGAGATTTCCATTCTGGTGTTGAGTGACATAAAAGAACTGGTAACAGACTTAAGCAACGAGGAGGAGGAACTCAGGGAGAAAAAGGAACGTCTGGAAAATGATTATTTTGCAGATTTGGCACAGATAAATGAAAACGAGCGAAAGCTTTATATTGAGAGGGAAGCGTTAGAGGAAGCGAAGTCTGCCCTTGATAAGGCTGCCAAAAAACATGAGGAATATGTGAATAACCAGGACCGCCTTAAGAAGATGACACAGATTTATGGGGTGAAGGATGTCTCTCTTTTATATGAGACCATTAAAGAACGTGCCTTTGAACATCGTGTTGCAATTGCCGGTCATTTAAAGGAGATAGCCCGGGTGAACCGGCATTTGGAACAGATTCAGGAAGGCAGGATTTTAGAGGAGTCTGCGGCAGTTACGAAGGTAAAGGATTACCTGGGAAGCCGTCATGGAGATTTTGCGCTGTCAGGAGTGGATTATCTGTCTGCCCTGCCTAAGAACAACAGGGAGGAGCTGCTTACCCGTTTTCCAATGCTGCCGTATGGTGTGGTGACGAAGCAATTTGAGCTTGTAAAAGAGGACGAGAGAATCAGAACGCTTGATCTGGAGAACCAGGCGGTGCCAGTCTATGACTGGAATACATTGGAATCCCCATATGTTCCAAGAA
Source organism: uncultured Clostridium sp. (assembly GCA_947178445.1). Taxonomy (GTDB): domain Bacteria; phylum Bacillota; class Clostridia; order Lachnospirales; family Lachnospiraceae; genus CAG-590. The sequence goes on along the minus strand of CAMWYJ010000021.1, from coordinate 16,766 downwards.
AAGAAGAGGGAGTGCTTTTGCTTGCAAAGGATAAGAACAGCTTTTTAGAGGAGAATGCCCTTGCCATGGAGGCGGAACGTCTTTCTAAAAAGCTTGCGGAAATGCAGGAGGAATTAGAACAGCTTCAGGAAATGTCGTCTACCTATGATGAGGATTTGAACTATACGGCAAAGCTTACAGATGCAGCATTTATAAATGCAGAAAACGAGGTTCAGGCAGGCAGGGAAGCGGTGTTAGAACATGAGAGAAAGCTGCAAAAGATTAAGGACTCCATAGGGCATCTAAGGGAACATAGTGAGGAGGGAAAGGAAGAGCTTGTAAAGGTGGAAAACACTCTCGCAACCAATGCGAAAGAACAAGTAAAACTTGCCGGAGTACAGGCGGTCAGTGATCTTGCGGATTCTGCCAAGGAACGGTCGGATTATTACACAGCAGAGTGCAGGCGGCTTGCGAAGGACATGGAAGCAGCTGGCTCAAAGCTTGATGCAGTCCGTTTGCAGCGGGAGGAAATGGAACAGCAGGCTGAATATCTGCAAAAGCAGATGAATGAGGTGCTTCAAGACTGGGATACACTTTACAAGGATTATTATATAGAAGAAAATTTCCAGGCGGTTGATTTGTCAGAGGAACAGCTAAGGGCTGAATTCCTGGCAGCAAAAGCAGTTGTGGAACAGGAGACCATCGCTTTGGAGGACAAGAAGAAGCTGATTGCAGCGCTTGCAAAGAGCATGCAAAGGGGGCTTAAGATTATTGAACGCCGGAAGGTTTCTCTTTCTATATTAGAAGAACTGAAGGAAAAGAATGAGCTGCATCCCGTAGAAGAGGAATTTATCAACCGGCTGAGTATGCATTTATCCCAGTTGTCTGTACGCTGTGACCAGATTCGTGAGGATTATACGAACAAGGAGCATGAGGCAACCCGTTTAGAAGGGCGTATTGAGCAGGCGATGCAGGCATTGACGGAGCGTTTTGGTTCCTTTGAAGAGGTTCTTGTAACGAAAGAGGAAGCGGAGCAGGTAATTGAAGAGGGTGCCCGTATTCTTAAAACTCTGAAGGAGGAGATGAGGGACTTCCAGAAGGAGTACCAGCAGTATGTGAAGGATAACAGCGTCATTATGGATTTGTATAAGGATGTAAAGCGGATTGTGGAGAATGAAGATCTGGATGTGGCTGGTGCCACGGTTCTTTCCAGGAAGCAAAGCGAAGTCCGTGATATTTTTGAAAACAGCCTGCTTTCTTATGATAAGATCAATAAGGCGCTTTCCCGTGCAAAGCAGGAGCTGTTAAATTATAAAGCACAGACAGCCAATACCTTTTTTGCCATGGGAGCATTTGAACTGTCTGCTTCCATTAAGGATGATGTGAGGATTCCTGAGACATATGAGGAGGCGAAAGCATTATTAGAGAGTATCCGTGAGATGGTTTCTTATATTGTACTTGAGAAAGAGCGTGTCGGGCAGGGCATTGAGGATATGGAAGCGATTAAGAATAATTTTGAGCACCAGTGTATTGAGCGATGCAAGGATGTGCGTACAGAGCTTGATAAGCTGCCGAAGTTGTCCAGGATTCAGTTAGACGGCGAGATAATCCAAATGGTAAACCTGGTGGTTCCTTATGTGAAGGATGAATTTATCGCTCAGAGAATGTCCGATTATATTGACGGTGTGGTAAATGGTGCAGATAAGTTTACAGACAATAAGGAGCGTATCAAATATATAAAAAACCAGTTGCTGCTTAAGAAACTGTTTTCCGTTATGGTAACAGATATGAATGCAATTCGGCTAAAGCTCTATAAGCGGGAGCGTATGAAGGAGCAGAGCAGATATCTGCGCTACGAGGAAGCAGTGGGAAGTACAGGACAGTCTCAGGGTATTTATATTCAGTTTCTGGTATCCATTATCAATTATATTTCCGGCATGTATGCACCAGAGGCAGAGCCGGATTCCCTTAAGAAAGTAATCTTTATTGATAATCCGTTTGGTGCGGCAAAGGATATCTATATATGGGAACCGATTTTTGCATTGCTTAAGACGAATAATGTACAGCTAATCGTTCCGGCCCGTGGTGCAACGCCTGCCATTACCAATCGTTTTGATGTGAATTATATTTTAGGCCAGCAGCTTGTGAATGGAAGACAGCAGACGGTGGTTGTGGATTACAGAAGCCAGATTGCACAGGATGAAATAGAATACCAGAATTTGGAATACAGCCAGGGAACGTTTGATTTTATATAGATGGAAAATATTAGGCTGTTAAAGTTCCTTTTTTATGCTTGACATGATGGGACAAAAGGTTTATATTAAACAAGAAACGAATCTGTAAGCTATATATGAGACAGAAGAGAGCTTTCAATATATGGCGATGGATTAAACATTAAAATACGCTACATAAAGTAGCAGAAAAAGGAGAGAAGAGATGAAGAAGATTACTAAGATGTTAGTACTTGCTCTTGCATTAGTTGTATCACTCAGCTTGGGAGCAGGTTCTACAGCAGAAGCAGCAAAGAAAAAGGCAAAAGTAACTGTTAAGAAAGTGACATCTGTTGACAAGTTAACAGGCAGCAAGACAATTACTCTTACAAAGGGTAAGAAGGCAACTTTGAAGACCACTGTATCTGTAACACCGAATAAGGCAGCTAACAAGAAAGTTACATATAAGTCTTCTAACAAGAAGGTAGCTACTGTTAGTAGCAGTGGTAAGATTACAGCAAAGAAGACCGGTAGCGCTAAGATTACTGTAACTTCTAAGAAGAATAAGAAGAAAAAAGCAACTGTAAAGGTTAAGGTTGTAGCAGGTAAGGTAAAATCAGTAGATATTCTTGGGGCAGATAAGAAGTCAGTTAACAAGAAGACCATTAGCTTGAAGATGGGTGCTAACGAGACTGTAACTCTTACAAGTAAAGTAAAGACATCAGGCAAGAAGCCTAACAAGACTCTTAAGTGGTCATCTTCTAATACAAAGGTAGCTACTGTATCAAAGGGTAAGGTAACAGCTAAGGGTGTTGGTACAGCTAAGATTACTGTTAAGTCTACAGACGGTACGAACAAGTCAGCTACCGTAACAATCAAGGTTGAGGCAGCAGATAAGAATTATAAGACTACTGTAGCACCTGTTAATGGCAAGGAAGTATCAGTAGAGGTTGCATTTACGGATGCTGCTAAATTACAGGATGATATCAATAAGATTGCTGCATTCTCTAGCGATAAAGAGGTTGTAGTTAACCTTGATGGCAAGGATTACACAGCTACGGTTGAGGGCGGAGTAGTTAAGATTAATGGTAAGACAATTGCTCAGTCTGAGACTGCAAAGAATGCAAAGAAGGTTACAGTTAAGACAACCATTAAGTCTGATAAGATTGCAGCAGTGACTGCATTTACACCAGCATCTGTTACTTCTGTAAAGATTGGAAGTGTAACATTTACAAATATTAAGGCAGACAGCTTCACAATTGGTTCTACAACATATAAGTACACAGTAAGTGGTAAGGATATTGTTGTGGATGGTGATGCAAAAGCAGCTCTTGCAGGTCTTGGTGATGTTGTTACAGTATCTGTAACTGAGGCTAAATAATACAAGACCATATTTTGATAAATATGTTTTTAACCAAGCTGTTAGACAGAAATGTCTAGCAGCTCGGTTTTTGTAAAGGCAAGGAAAAAGAGATATGAAAAGGAATTATCTGGGAATCAGAATATTAATACTTACAGTACTAATGATTGGTGCGTTGTCCCCGAAGATTGTTGCATTTGCAGGAGAAATCAACAGCAATGAGGCGAGAGTGATTTCTGCTGCAAGTGGAACATTTATTTATGATGGGAAAATTTACAAAGCAGGTACAGCGTATATTAATTCTTTGATCAGTTACCTAAGTGCGGATGATGTGGATTTATCTGCGGAACAGGCAGATGAGGCAATCAGCATGATGTATGCAAATATTGCAGAAGGTGTGAATAATGGATATCTATACGAAGTTGGCGGAGATAATAATACACAGCAGACGGAAGAATCAACGACAGAGGCAGGTCAAAAGCCTGGTGCAGATGGAAAGACAGATATCGATGGGAAAGAAGGGCAGGACAAGAACACTACAGAGGATAAGATGCCTTCGGATGATGAAATGGATGTGTGGGATGCCATGTCAAATCAGACAGAGGCAAAAAAGGAGCTTAGTAAACGTCCGGAAAAGCAGTCCGCAGATGCAGAGGTTAAACTGGAAGGCAGCGACATTGTAATTACAACAAAGGATAAGAAAAAGGTTTCTTTCTCACGGAATGAGAACATTGTTTCTGACCAGATGATTCTGGCAATAGATGGAATTGCCATTATACTACTTGTAATTACTTTGATATGTGGTATTATTTTATTTGCAACAAAATGCATGACGTTCCGCAAGAACAGAAAGCGGAAAGCGAGACCTGGGCATAGCAAGCGAAGAAAGATACGGCATAATACAAGGGCAGTGCTGACAGTAACGACAGCGATCAGTCTGTTTTGGCTTTTGATGATGGTGGGAATCTATGTGAGCTTATTTAACAAGGATGCCATTATGCAGAATATGCAGAGCAGCGGATATTTCCGGTATGCATATTCGGAATATGTATCGGAGTTTGCCACTGATGCATTGGAGCTTGATGATATTGAGTCATTGAAAGAGGAAGCGAAGCAGATTAAGAAGTATGAGGATTTTCTCTTTGATGTCAAACAGAATTCCATCATGATTCTGAATGGGAATCTGGATGTGCGCATTCCGGATAGCAATGTCACTCCATACATATATAATTTGAAACAGAGCTTTGTCCGAATGTTTCAAATCGCAGGAATATGTGTGATTTTGAATATCATCTTTGGAATCTTCTTCATGATTTTTATGGATCAGAGAAGAGAACGGGGAGTTAAGCATACGGCATTTGCAATGCTGCTGGCAAGTGTGGTGATGATTGGGATTACGCTGGTTATGATGATTGGCAAGCCATATCAGAATATATATATTGAACCGGATTATCTGTATCTGTTCCTGATGGAATGTGTGAAACGGACGGTAATGATCATGACGTCAGTGACGGCATTTGGCGTGGTCATTGGTATGCTGCTGGTTGGTGCATATAAGACATTGGCAGGCAGCCGTGCAGAGTAGTTAAAGGCAGGTGAAGAAATGACAGGGTATTATGATATACATTGCCATATGCTGCCGGGAGTGGATGATGGAGCGCAGACAATGGAAGAAGCGCTTTCCATGATGGAAATTTCTTATGCGGAGGGAATCCGAAATATAATCCTTACGCCCCATTATGAAAGAGGCAAGAACAAATGTACCAGGGAAGAATTAAGGGTTCGGTTTGAACAATTGAAGGAAGAGGTATCTAAGCAATACCCGGAGCTTGTTTTATATCTGGGAAATGAGATATTATGGGAAGAAGGAATCGTGGAGGATTTGAAGTCGGGAAAGATACAGACCATGAATGATACCAAGTATGTACTGGTGGAGTTCAATATCCGGGTTAGTTATAGCCAGCTGTATGATGCAATCCGCAGGATTACCAATGCGAGATTTCGCCCTATTATTGCCCATGTGGAGCGTTACCGCTGTCTGTTTAAGCATATGGAGCGTATTGACGAACTGATGGGAATGGAGACCTTATTGCAGATGAATATTTCCAGCATTTATGGTGGATTATTAGATGAGAATGCCAGATGGTGTAAGAAGCTGGTAAAGGAGGACTGTATCAGTTTCTTTGGGACGGATGCCCATGATTTGGAGGACAGAGCCCCTTATGTTAAGGATTATACTGCCTGGCTCGAGAAGAAATATGGAACCGATTTTTTGAAACAGGTACTGATAGAAAATCCGGAGCGCATGGTTGCCAATGCGTATCTTGGTGTCTAAAGATAAGAATAGAAGAAAAAGGAATGGAGAAACAGGAATATGCAGCAAACACAAAATGAAGAAATGGAAATTGATTTACTGGAGTTATTTTATGTTTTACTGGGAAAGATATGGATCATAATTCTTGTCACCGCATTGGGGCTTGGCATTGCCGCAGGATATACGCTGGCATTTATCGAGCCGGTTTACAGTTCTACCTCGATGCTTTATGTGGTATCCAAATCGACCAGCATTACTTCTCTTGCAGACTTACAGGTAGGTACTACCCTCACAAAGGATTATGCGGTTTTTATCACCAGCCGTCCTGTCGTTGATAAGGTAATTGAGGATTTAGAGCTTGATATGTCTTATGGAGAATTTGTAGAAAATGTATACGTAGATAACCCACATGATACCCGTTTTATCAATATTACAGTGAATAACCATGATGCCTATATGGCAAAGACGATTGTAGATAAACTGACGGATGTATCTGCCGAGTATATGGGAGAGATCATGGCAACGGATCCGCCCAATGTAGCGGATTACGGACATGTACCGGAAAAGCAGACAAGCCCGAATGTTGTTAAGAATGCAATCGTTGGTGCATTGCTTGGTTTTGTGTTGATTTGTGCTGTTGTTATTGTATTACACCTGATGGATGACACGATTCATACAACAGAAGATGTGGAGAAATATCTTAACATGAATGTCCTTGGACTTATACCGTTAGAAGAGGGTGTCTCTAAGAGAGGAACGAGAGGACATGATAAAGATATGGCAAGGGCCAGAAGGCAGCGAAAGAAAGCAAGGCATAGAATGCAGAAAGCAGACAATGCTGAAAATGAGTGATGGGATTGGTAAAGGAAGGTGTCGGGAATGAAGATAAATTTTGAAAAGAAAAAAGAATTAGATTTTAAAACAAATGAAGCATATAAAGCACTCCGAACCAATATCCGTTTCTCCGGTGAGGATGTTCATGTCATTGCCCTTACAAGTTCTCTTCCGAACGAAGGGAAATCTGAGGTGTCCTTTCATCTGGCGAATTCTTTGGCAGAGGATGGCAAGAAAGTGTTGTACATGGATGCGGATATCCGTAAATCCGTTACCATTGTCCGTTATGGCGTGGATGTGGAGACAAAGGGATTGTCCCATTATCTGAGTGGTCAGTGCGAGATAGGGGATGTAGTATATGATACGGATATAGATAATTTCAATATTATTTTTACCGGTCAGGCTGCTCCGAATCCGTCAGAGCTGTTGGGAAATGAGCGTTTTAAGAGATTGGTGTCTGCACTGCGGGAGCAGTATGACTATGTAATTATTGACTGTCCACCGCTTGGAAGTGTGATTGATGCAGCGATTGTGGCAAAGGAATGTGATGGAGCCATTATTGTGGTTGAGACCGATAATGCCAGCTACAAGATTGTACAGCGTGTGCAAAAGCAGTTAGAACAGAGTGGCTGTAAGTTATTAGGTGCGGTACTCAATAAGGTAGATATGGGTGGCAAAGGTTACGGCTACTACGGAAAAGGATATTATGGAAAGTATTATGGCAACTATGGAGAGTATGGAAAGAATGAGGACGGCAGCGATAATTAGAAAATGAAGGAAATGTTCTGAAAAGAATGGATACGAACAGAGGAGGATAACATGTATCAGAAAAATCAGAAAGCATGGTATAAACATTTTGATTTTATGTTTCTAGACTTTCTCTGTATGGAAATCAGTTTTTTAATTGTATTTATGATTCGATTTGGTGTGAAAAAGGCTTCGAATTTGTTATCCGTTTCTGAATTTTCGGCACCCTACCGGAAAATCATAATCGTAATCTTATGTCTGCATATTGCAATGATATTATTTACAGAACCGTATTCCGGTATTTTAAGACGAAATGCGGCAGAGGAGTGTAAAAAGGTTCTTCAGTATAATGTATATATAATCGCAGGCATCATATTTATACTGTTTATGGAACAGTCGTCTATTGCATATTCCCGACTTATCATGTTTGGTTTTCCGGTTATGGACTGCCTGCTGATGTTTATATACCGGTACGTCTATAAGAAATATCTTCAGAAAGAAATCAATAATAAAAAAAATCAGGATTGTATGCTGTTGATTGCACCGTACAGCCAGATTAATGGTATCCTGCATAAATTTTATAAGAATAAAATCAGTACAGTTAAGATTGTGGGAATTATACTTGCCGATAGTCTGGCAGAGTTAGAGGCTGCGGTCGCATCTAATGTGAATGAAACAAATAACAGGGCTTCCACTTCCCTGAAAACTGGAAATAAAGGTATGATCGGCACGACAGTGCGTGATATACCAATTGTTGGAACTCTTACAGATATGTATGAATATGCAAGAACCAATGTGGTGGATGAGGTATTGATCTGCATGGAGAATGATGAAGTAGAAGAGGTTGCAAATGCTTTTATCAGTATGGGGATTACAGTACATGTCAGCATTCAAAATCTGATACAGATTCCAAAGGCAACAGTAAACCGTGTGAATGGAATTTCTGTTATTACCGCCAGTGTGAATACGGTAACTGCCCGTCAGCTTATGCTTAAGCGGATGGTTGATATTTTCTTTGGTCTTATAGGTTCTGTTGTGACTGTCCTGTTAACCATTATTATTGCACCTATGATGTGGATTGCAGATCCGGGACCAGTATTTTTCCGCCAGGAACGGGTAGGTAAGAATGGAAGGATCTTCAGGATATGGAAATTCCGCACAATGTATACAGATGCAGAAGAAAGAAAAGCGGAGCTGATGGCTCAGAATAAAATGTCAGGGCTTATGTTTAAAATGGATGATGATCCAAGAATTATTGGTTATGGGAAGAAATTCTCCCTTGGAAAGTTTTTAAGGGAGTCCTCTATTGATGAATTACCACAATCCTTTAACATACTGGCAGGAAGTATGAGTGTGGTGGGGACCAGACCACCGACCGTAAAGGAATATGAACAGTATGAAATCCATCACAAAGGAAGACTGGCAACAAAGCCAGGCCTTACAGGAATGTGGCAGGTAAGCGGCAGAAGTGATATTACGGATTTTGAAGAGGTTGTGAGATTAGATAAGGAATATATTGATAATTTTTCTTTGGGACTGGATTTGGAGATTATATTGAAAACCTTTAAGGTGGTACTTGGTAAAGTAGGATCCGTGTGATGTTTGGGTGGTGAAAATAGTATGTGGTATGTAGTACAGGTTATGAATGGGCATGAACATAAAATTGCAGAATTATGCAAGACCTGGCTGCTGGCAGAAAATGAAGAAGTATTTGTTCCTATGTATGAAAGAAAGAAAAAAATAAAGGGAAATTGGGAGCTTAAGCAGGCGATTCTGTTTCCTGGATATATATTTTTTTGTACGGATGATATAGAGGCTGTATTTGTGCAGTTAAAGGATGTGAAGCAACTTACAAAAGTGCTGAGAACGGGTGAAGACTTTACCCCCCTGCATGAAGCAGAGGTTACATTCTTGCAGCAATTTGGCAGAAAAGAGCATATAGTCGAGATGTCAGTGGGTTATATAGAAGGTGACAGGGTAGTGATTACCAGCGGACCGATGATGAATTGGGATGGCAAGGTAAAGAAAATAGATCGGCATAAAAAGATAGCCGTGCTAGGGGTAGAATTTTTTGGAAGAATGACGGATGTGACGGTTGGACTGGAGATTGTGGAAAAGAAGTGAGCATATATAAATGCGGTTTGGCAAGATATCTCTAAAAGATAGTAACCCCAAATAAATGAAAGCAGGCAAAGACATTGACTTTTATTAGAATATAAGATACCCTTATAAAGATTGTATTGCATACAATTACCAGATATGATATACAGGGATTGCCATAAGATTATGGCAGTTCTGATAATATTTAAGAAGTTATTAAGTAAAATCGTCGCCTGGTGCGCGTTTTATGGAGTAATGGACACAGAGAATACCCGGTTCAAGGTGCGTTTGTCATGTTGGAATGGCGAAGCTATGCCTTGAAGAGGGTGTTTTTGTGTTTGTAAAAGCATTTGTATTTGTGGAGATTAAAAGAGGAATTAATATGAATTACATTATATTTGGCGGTTCCGGTTTTATTGGAACACATTTAATAAAGCTGCTAAAAGAAGAGGTCTTAAAGGATACGGATAAAATTTATGATTTAGACATTGTACTGCCCGGTGAAGAGGGTGTTGTACCAGGCATTGTTGAAAGAATAGAGGGTGTAGAGTATATTCGCTGTGACGTACGAAAAAGTATTGAGGTTGATATCATTCCGACAGAGGATGATATTATTTTTAATTTTGCGGCTGTACATAGGACACCAGGACATCCAGATTATGAATATTTTGAAACAAATATATTAGGAGCAGAAAATGTAACTGCTTATGCAGAGCAAAAAGGCATTAGCAGAATTTTGTTCACCAGTTCTATCGCTCCTTATGGTGCAGCGGAGGAATTAAAAAAGGAAACAACATTGCCGACGCCGAATACCCCTTATGGAATCAGTAAGTTGACCGCAGAAAAAATACATGAGAAATGGCAGAATGGGGATAAGGAAAAGCGTTGTCTTACGATTGTCCGTCCAGGTGTTGTGTATGGAAAGGGTGAGCATGGGAATTTTACAAGACTTTACTGGGGACAGAGAAAACATTATTTTTTCTATCCGGGGAGAAAAGATACAATTAAGGCGAGCATTTATGTGAAAGAGCTTGTTAGATTTATGAAGTACCGGATGATAGATTATGATTATGCAGGTATAGATATTTATAACTGCACTTTTGAACCGGCATATAGCATAGAACAGATATGTACCACTATGCAGCAGGCAACAGGAATGAAGCGGCATATTCCACTGGTGCCGGGCTGGCTGTTAATGATGGCAGCATATTGTCTGGCTCCTTTTGGTGGGAAAAAATTGGGGTTGCATCCGGCGAGAGTTAAGAAGCTGATGATTTCTACGAATATCTGTGGAGAGAAGCTAAAAAAATCAGGATATCAGTTTTTTTATGAATTTGAGGATAGCTTGCGGGACTGGTATAGGGATTGTGATGAAGAAGGGCTTATATAAAATAGATTTAACAATCAGTAGGTGAAAGTTATGAAAATACTACATATTATTCAACCCACATCAGGTGGTTCTGAGAGATATCTTTTTATGTTGTTAAAGAATATGCAAAATCAGGGATATGAACATATTTTAGTATGTTCATACGGGCAAAATATTACGTCTTATAAAGATTATATATCTGACTATAAATATATGCGGATGAATCGAGAGATCAGTTTAGTTGATGATACAAAGGCAATATTAAAGTTCAGAAAAATAATAAAATCTATTAATCCGGATATTATTTATTGCCACAGTAGTAAAGCGGGTGCTGTTGGAAGGATTGCCAATATAGGATTGGGATATCCTATTGTCTATAATGCTCACGGATGGGCATTTAATATGGATTGTAGTGTTTTAAAAAGGAATATTTATAGATGGATAGAGAAGATTCTGTCTGTATTTACTACATATATTATTGCTATTTCAGATTATGAAAAAAATTCTGCTTTAAAAAATGGTATATGTGGGGTATCAAAGATACAAACAATTTGTAATGGCATAGATTTAGATGCATGCAAAAAACAAACTGAGAAAAGACCAATTACAAGAAAGGAGTTGGGAATACCAGATGATGCATATGTGATAGGATGTGTTGGCAGGTTATCTAAACAAAAAGCTCCCGATGTTTTTGTGAAAGCAGCATCAAAAATAAAAAAAAGGATTCCGAATGCTTACTTTTTAATGGTTGGAGATGGAGAGGAAAAATTACAGGTATCTCAATTAGTAGAGAATTATGGTTTGTCCGAATGTTTTTGCATTACGGGGTGGGTAGATAATCCGATGGCGTATATTGTTTTGTTTGATCAGGCAGTGCATGTGGCAAGGTGGGAAGGGTTTGGGTTAGTTCTGGCAGAGTACATGTGGGCGGAAAAACCCATAATTGCTACAAATGTAGATGCTATTCCTGATTTGATTAAAGATGGAATTAATGGATATCTGGTTGAAAAAGATAATATTTCTAATATTGTCGAAGCTTGTTTACAAATACATGATAATGAAGTCATAACTAAAAATTTTAAGGTAGAAGGGAAAAAAAGAGTTTTAGAATTATTTTCAGTTGAAAGAGTTGTATGTGAGCATATGGATTTGTTTAATAGAATTGTTAGTGAAAAATCTTGATGACAAAGTCGAGTATAAAAATGGTTTGAGGTGCATGTATAATTGAAAGATATAAAAATCACAGGGGTAGTAGTTTTATATAATCCAGATAAGGAAGTAATTGAAAATATCAATTCTTACCGACAGCAATTTGCAAAGTTGTATATTGTTGATAATTCAACAGAGGATAATACGGCATATTTGAAAAGTATAATATTAAATAATGTAGAGTATATTCCGTTAAAGTTTAATTATGGTATTGCATATGCATTAAATTTGGCCTGTAAAAGAGCAATCGAAGACGGATATCAGTATATCATTACGTTAGATCAAGACAGTAGTTTTGAAACCAATATTGTTGCGGTGTATCAAAATTATATGGAAAATAATGATATTACAGATATAGCGGCACTTTCTCCTCAATATAGGACTGATCGGACTACAATTAAGGATACACAGTCTGAAAAGGAAGTTTTTTTGACTATGCAGTCAGGTACATTATTCATGTTACAAAAATATAGTTTAATTGGGGATTTTAATGAAAATTTATTTTTGGATGTGGTGGATTGGGAATATTTTTATAGAATTAGAAAACATAATTTAAAGATTGTAAGATGCAATAAGGCTATTTTGAATCATCAGCCCGCTATTACAAAAAAAGTGTCTATAGGCAGATTTACATTAAAATATGGAATTGCTTCTCCTGTGAGGTATTATTATCAAGTACGTAATTTGTATTGGATGGTGCGCCATTATAAAAGTGTGTATATGCTTTGGGTTATGCTGATAAAATTTTTAAAGGTAATATTGTTATTTGATCATAAGAAAAAATATTTAGAATTTTGCTTCCGGGGAATCCGGGATGCAAAAAATGAAAGATTAGGTGCATTTATGGAATGTGACAACAATTGAAAATGTAGTAAAAAATAGTGAATGATAAGTGCAGGAATTATAGTTTTGCAAGGAGACAAAATGAATAATCAGGACAGAATACTACAGGTAAATGTGGAAAGAGGCGGAGGGAAAATTACAGATTTGGAACAGAGGGAAATTTTACAAGTAAATTTGGATGGTTCAGGGGGAGCATTTGCTTTAGTATATGAAATTCAAAAGAAAATTTGGAAAAATTATGGCAACCAAATGATATTCAGTTATTATTGTATGGGCGAGTTTGCCAATGGTGAAACTGCTGATGATATCGAGAGAATGGGCGGACATATAGAAGAGGGAAAGCTAAGGAAAAACAGGTGGTTTGGGCATATCCTCTTACCGTTTTACTTCTATAAATATTGCAAAAGCACAAAGGCGGCTATTGTGCATATTCATGGTGACACAGCGTTTAAATTATTTATATATGCATATCCTGCGAAATTGGCAGGTAAGTATGTTCTTGTACATTCACATTCATCAGGTATAAATGGAAAAGCAAAACATATAAAAATGTTATTGCATTTGTTATGCAAACCTCTCTTGCCCCTTGCTGTAGATGGGTACTTAACTTGTTCACAAAAAGCAACAAAATGGATGTATTATAAGCCGACTCAATCTAAGGTAGTTTGGTTAAAAAATGGTGTAGATACTAAGCGTTTTTGTTTCAATGAGGAAGAAAGACGTGTACAGAGACAAAGACTTAATTTGGGGAAAGATGACTATGCTATTGTAGTTGTAGGGGATTTATCAATTCCAAAGAATCCTTACTTTATCTGTGATGTTATGAAAAAGCTTTGTGTGACAAAGAGTCATATAAGGTTATTTTTTTGTGGTGATGGGGCAGAAAGAGAAGGTGTTGAAAAATATGTGGAAAGATTGGAATTAGGCAATAAGGTTGTATTCTTAGGAAAACAGAGAATGGATAGGGTATTGAATGGAATGGACTTATTTGTAATGCCTTCAAGATTTGAAGGATTACCAATTTCTGGAATTGAAGCACAGGCGAATGGATTAACCTGTATATTTTCTGATAGAATTGCAAAAGACGTTGCAATAATTCCTCAGACATATTTTACATCTATAGATTCTGTTGATGCATGGTGTGAAACGATTGAGAAAGTAATGTTGCTAGATATTGATAGAGCTTTGATTTATAAACTGGTAAATGACGCCGGTTTTGATATAGAAGCTTCTGCAAAAAATTTGTTTAAGTACTATGAGAGTTTAGGTGATTAAGGATGATTTATTTTGTTACATTCATGATTTCAGTATTGTTTTTCTATGTTGGAAACAAAACTTCTTCGAAATCTGTAAAGAGAGTATTGCACATAGTTGCATTGTTTTTACCAATATTATTATCGGCATTCAGAGCAGTCAGCGTAGGAAGAGATACGGGATTTTATGCATATCCTGTATTTCGGATAGCAAAAACATATGACAGTTTTTTTTCTTTCATTGGTTATGATGGCTTAGAACCGGGATTTTTGTTTTTAGAATATGTAGGAGCTAATATATTTGACTCCTTTCCATTTGTGTTAGGCAGCATGCAGTTTATCACAAACTATTGTGTTTACAGAACAATCTGCGAGTTGGGTGAGGAAAAAAATTTGCCGGTTGGAATGCTTGTGTTCTATTTTTTGGGATATGGTTCTTCACTGAATGTTATCAGACAGTATGCAGCAGCAGCATTGATTTTGTTAGCATTTGCATATCTCAAGAATAAGAAATATGTGTTATGCTGTGTAATGATTGGATTGGCATATTTATTCCATACTACTGCACTTCTGGCAATTTTATTTATAGGTATCTATTTTATTGTATACAACAAACAGGTATTCTATATATTTCTTACACTTGTCCTCATAATAGCATATCATGTAATCACTTCATGGAAAGAGGTATTTCCTATAATATTTAAATATGTTACTGTGTGGCGGATTAATTATTCGGCATATTTAGATTATTATAGCATGGGTGATAGAAACGAAACTGCAATACTTTTAGCACTTATAAGCATTCTTATTGTTGGAATTAATATGATAAAAGATAATTCGGAGTGGAATAGATTTTTGCTTATGATGTCTATTATATATCTTGTGGGACAGCCGATGGTAGAACAGATTAACGTGATATCGAGAGTATTGATTTATCCGAGTATTATTTTGGTGATTACTTATCCAATGCTGAATAACATTATAAGGATTAGATATATAAATCATAGGAAGTACAATTTGGCGGCGGGTATATTGTGTGTGCTTCTATTTGCCAGTTGGTATTATACAGTGATATTAAATAATGCAAATGAAATAATTCCTTATGAATTTGCATTTTGATTCAATGAAGAATAAACGGGAAGATACAAAGAATATGAACATGGGTAATATAAAAATTTCAATTATTATTCCAACATATAATGGTGTGGATAACATAGAGACGGCGGTACAATCCGCACTATTACAGACATTTTCAGACACTGAAATAATTGTTGTTGATGATAATGGTTTAGGCAGTAATGGACAGATTGCAACAGAACAAAGGTTAAAAAAGTATATTGAACAACAAAGAATAATATATATTTGCCATGAATCTAATAAAGGTGGTTCAGCGGCGAGAAATACTGGTGCAAAGAATAGCACGGGGAAATATATTGCATTTTTAGATGATGATGATGTTTTGTTGCCTCAGATGATTGAAAAACAGGTTGAAAAATTAGAGGAAGCAGACAACTCGGTTGGTATGTCAGTGTGTAGTGGCTATTATGTACATTATAATGGTGTTGGCTATTGCAGATATTTAATAGATAGCAGGAACATGTTATTTGATTATTTATTGGATAAACAGTATTTTAATACAAGTACAATAGTTGTAAGAAAAGCAGTTTTTGATGAATTAAGTGGATTCGATGAAAGCTTTATCCGGCATCAGGATTGGGAATTTTGTGTAAGGTTATTGTCAAGGTATTCGGCAAATATTGTACGGGAACCGTTAATTATCAGGTATATGTCAGTCGGAAGAAGTTCGCGAAAATGCGATGATTTAGTGCAATATCTGGATTATTTCTTTGAGAAAATGGATAATGTGTTTAAGAAGAGTTTAGCAGAAAATGATTATGCACGGGTTAAGTTGTATAAATATAGTGAGCTTGCAGTGGGACAATATATTGAACGAAAATTTATAGAAGGATTTAAAGTTTTGTTAAATCGAGGATTTGGAATAAAGGGTATCTTGTTTTCTATGCTTGGTCTGTGGAAGAGGGTTTTTAATAAATTAATCAGAGGCAGAAAAAAGAGATGTGCATCATACAAAGAAACGATGGATAAGTTAAATTCGCAGGAAGCTGAAATATTATAATAGTTTGTTTTAATATGGGGTGGAAATGAGGAATACTATAATTACTTAAGAAGATATTATGGGAGAGTTATAGGCGACGCTAGAAAAATAATTATCGGAAATAATGTATTTCTAGGCATGAATAGTATTGTATTAATGGGAAGTATAATAGGAGATAACGTTATTATTGGAGTAGGCTCGGTAGTACACGGGCAAATTCCCAGCAACGTTGTCATAGCGGGGAATCAGTTTATGAAAATTATGATAGTTTTTTAAAGGATGTATTAAAGCAAGATTAATAGGATAAGAGGGCAAGATAAGTTGATAAGAAAAATAAATCGGTCATATATTGTACATATAATTCCACAAGAAAAATTTACGGTAGGGTACATTAACTTTATGAAAACGTGTATGCAGGATTGGAAACATTAT
>CAMWYJ010000020.1 GCA_947178445.1 uncultured Clostridium sp. | reverse complement strand
CTATTATAATCAATTACAGACATATTCTCAATCAAATTTTACCGGATTTCTTTGCCTGCATTACAATTTGATATGTCTAAAAATGTGTAGGGATTTTTAATTTAGATACTGCCTATTTACAGATTGTAAACAGTGTTTACAAAAAAGAATTCGTGTCAAAAATCCACCTCTTTTGCTTCTCACAGTCATTTAAGAGGCAAAAGAGGTGGATTGCTTTCTGATTCCGGTTTATAGTTACCAGAATTTTATAACAAATGATATAACACGTTGACGGTTTTCTTTCTTCAAAGCCTATGCTCTAAGCTCAATACCCATCTTCTTAAGTGCATCAAGCACCTTTTCCACTGCCTTGTCTACCTCGGCAGATTCCAGATTTCTGTCCTTTGCACGGAAAATCAGGGAGAATGCTACTGATTTCTTTCCAGCGCCAACCTGCTCACCTTCATATACATCAAAAAGTTCCAGGCTTTCTAATATCTTACCGGCATTTTGGGTAATAACATGCTCAATCTGTCCTACAAATAAGCTCTTATCCATCACCATAGACAGGTCCCTTGTACTTGCAGGATACTTGGCAATACCCTCATACTTGCGGTCAAAGCGTGCAAGCATTGTAAGCACATCCATGTTAAGAACCGCCACATATGCTTCTGTCTTCATGTTATAGTTATCACCCACCTCAGGATGAACCTGCCCCATCAGACCAAGAGAGAGCTTACCTTTTACCATCTTTGCCTGACGTCCCGGATGCAGATAAGGGATATCACTACATGGTTCAAAATCAACCTGTCCGGCAATACCAAGCTTTTCAAAGATTTCTTCTACTGCACCTTTTAAGGTAAAGAAATCTCCGTCTCCATACATCCCCAGCGTAAGCCTCATCCTTTCATCCGGAAGCTCTGTAAGCGGAAGAGACTTTGGAATATAAATGTTTCCAAGTTCATAAAGTCTTGCCGTCTTATTTCTTCTGTTATAATTGGTTGCAAGAGAAGTCAGCATACCGTTTAAGGATACCGTTCGCATAATCGAAAAATCCTCACCAAGCGGGTTTGAGATTACGATTGCATTCCGCTGCGAAGCATCCGGTGCTAACAATAGTTTATCAAATACCTTTGGACTTTCAAAGGAATAGGTCATACCACCAGAGAATCCATTGCGCTCACAAATCTCTCTTGCCACATCCTCCACTCTCTGGTTAAATGGCTTCTTACCAACAGTAGCCTCACCTCTTGGCAGGGAGACCGGAATATTATCATAGCCATAAAATCTTGCCACCTCTTCCGCTAAATCCGCCATACATCCGAGATCCTGCCGGAAAGTGGGAATAGTAAGGGTATTATCTGCTTCATTATATATGAGACCCAATTTTTTAAAGTACTCTAACATATCTTCTTTGGAAATATCGGTGCCAAGCAGATTGTTGTATCTCTCTGGCTCAAACGGCAGAACCTTTTCCTTTACAGGGTTGGAATATACATCCACAACACCGCCTACGACCTGTCCACATCCCATTTCCTCTACTAACTGGCAGGCTCTGTTAATTGCTTCAATCGCTGTATTAGGATCCAATCCCTTCGTAAACTTAAAGGATGCATCTGTCTGCAAACCGATTCGCTTAGATGCCAGACGGATATTCGTGCCATCAAAGCAGGCCGCCTCAAATAGCACCGTCTTTACATCATCCGTAATCATGGAATTTTCACCACCCATGATACCAGCGATACCAACCTCTTTTTCCCCGTCACAAATCATGAGCACACCGGAGTCCAGTTTACGTTCCTGTCCGTCCAATGTCGTAAAAGTATCTCCATCTGCTGCACGCTTTACAATAATCTCATGCTTTGCAATCGTATCCAGATCATAAGCATGCATCGGCTGTCCATATTCTTCCATAATATAGTTCGTGATATCTACCAGATTGTTGATGGAACGGATTCCCATGGCTTTTAAGCGGTCCTGCATCCACTTTGGCGAAGGTCCGATCTTAATGTTTTCCACTACTCTTGCACAGTAACGGGTACATAAGTCATTATCCTCTACCGTAACCTTGATAAAATCATTTACATCCTTGTCATTTGCCTTCACGGTTACGACCGGTGGATAAAATGGCTTATTAAAGGTTGCCGCTGCCTCTCTCGCCATACCAATCATGGAAAAACAGTCTACACGGTTCGAGGTGATCTCATATTCTACCACCGTATCATCTAAGCCCAATGCCTTTATGGCATCATCTCCCGGCTTAACTCCTGACTCCGGTAAAAATACATAAACACCATCCTCCGGTGCCTCCGGATAAAAATCCCTGGAAGAGCCTAACTCCTCAATACCGCACATCATACCGTTACTTTCTACACCACGGAGTTTCCCCTTCTTAATCTTAATGCCATCCGGATATTCTGTATCATCTCCATGGGCTGCCGCTACCTTACCACCATCTAATACAACAGGAACCACATCACCCTCTTTTACATTCTTTGCACCCGTTACAATCTGAATCGTCTCCGAGCCGATATTTACCTGACAGACCACAAGCTTATCTGCATCCGGGTGTTTCTCAATGCTCTCAATCTTACCTGCTACAATCTTCTCTAAATTCTTGTCCTTCTTTTCATATCCCTCCACATGGGAACCAGACAAGGTCATACGGTCTACAAATTCCTGTACGTCCACATCAAGGTCTGGAACATACGCTTTAATCCATGATAATGGTGTATTCATAATTATCTATTCCTTTCTGTCTTTATTACTTTTTATAATTTACCTATCACATTCATTCTGAAAGACTTTCATTCGTGTTCTTTTCATAATATCATCCCTTATTTTTCATATTCTAAAACTGATTAAGGAATCTTACATCGTTCTCATAAAGAAGTCTCATATCGTCAATTTCATACTTGAGAAGTGTCACACGCTCTAACCCGATACCAAATGCAAAGCCCTGATATTCCTTTGGATCAATGCCACACATTTCTAAAACATGCGGATGTACCATACCACAGCCAAGAATCTCAATCCAGCCACTCCCCTTACACATACGGCAGCCTTTGCCTCCACACTTAAAACATGTGATATCTACCTCCGCAGATGGCTCTGTAAATGGAAAGTGATGTGGTCTAAATTTTACCTGCGTTTTCTCGCCAAAGAATTCCCTTGCAAACTGTGCCAATGTCCCTTTTAAGTCCGCCATCGTAATATTTTTGTCAATGACAAGCCCCTCTACCTGGTGGAAGGATGGAGAATGGGTTGCATCCACTTCATCTGCACGGAATACTCGTCCGGCAGAAATAATACGGATAGGAAGATTTCCCTTTTCCATAATTCTCGCCTGAACAGGAGAAGTCTGAGTGCGGAGTAATATTTCCTTATTGATATAGAATGTATCCTGTTCATCCTTTGCAGGATGATTCGCAGGAATATTCAAAAGTTCAAAATTATACTTATCGTATTCAACCTCCGGACCTTCCACAACCTCATATCCCATACCGATAAATACTCTCTCTAAATCCTCTAATGCAATCTGATTCGGATGTCTGTGTCCACGGATATTCTTTTTGCCTGGCAAAGTTACATCAATCGTCTCCCGTTTCATTTTCTCGGTACGCAGCATCTTTGCTACCTTGGCACGCTCCTCCTCAAGCTTTTCCTCAATGGCAGCTCTTGCTTCATTTACCATCTGCCCGACCATCGGACGCTCTTCTGGTGCTACCTCTTTCATACTTTTAAGGACTGCCGTAAGTTCACCTTTCTTGCCAAGAACTGCAACTTTGATGTCATTTAATGCATCTAAATCCTTTGCTTCGCTTATTTTTGCAAGCGCATCTGCTTTAATCGCTTCCAGTTTTTCTTTCATGATTTATCTCCTTTTATTTTTTCTATATTAATGGAAGTTGAATGTCTTCCAAACTATACATTTTACATATTCTCTTCCTCTTTTGCCATGCTGCCTCGGTTCCGCTTTGCTTCATCCGGGTTACGGTTTTATAGAAAAAAGCCCGCCCCATATATTGGGACGAGCTTATAGCCGCGGTACCACCCAGTTTCCAGAATATCCATCCTGACACTTTGTCATGTTATAACGTTCATGACCCGTCTAAACCTACCAAATCCACAATCTTTTATCAATTGCCAACTCTTCAGTTTAAAAGCTCCGGTGTGAAATTAAAATAATATGCGGACTAAAGATTGCTTCCAGCCGATGGCAATCCCTCTCTGGTAGAACATACTATTCTTTTGCACCATTCCTGCCAATTCTTATTTTCTTCATCTGCTATATAAAAAACCATGTCTGATATACTTACACATTCATGATTACACATAAACTACTCTCTATTGTAACATTTTTTTTACCCGTGTCAAGTAGCCTTTCGACAATAGGTAATTAATCACAGCTCCGATAAACAATGCATACATACAAAAATACAGCCACAGCATGGCAATCACGATTCCTGCAAGCGAACCGTACATAACCGAATAGCTTGAAAAGTATTTAAGGTATAGTTTCACTCCCTGGGTAACCACTAACCATGCCACAGATGCAAATGCTGCTCCTGGTGCCTGACTTTTTACACGCTCCTTCAGCTTCAGATGTTCCTCTTTTCCCATCGGTATTCCAAAACCACCGGGCAGTATCACAAACAACATCAGAATAAAAAAATAAAACAAAAGCCATCCCAGCAAATACCGTATCAGCAAAAATACCTCGCGAAGTACTGTTCCAATTTCAAATACATCCTTGATATATCCCTTATAGTAATGGCTCACCCATACATAAAACGTCATCATCAGGGCAAAAACGATGATAAAAATGACGGTGTAGGCGATTGCAATGACCCTGTTTTCCACCATATTTCTCTCACTTCGTATCTGATACATACTGTTAAAACCATCCATCAGGGATACAATTCCTCTGGATGCAGACCAAAGCAGCGCTATCACAGAAATAGAAATTACTGTCTTGCTCGCCCTTCCATAAAGATCACTGATAATATCCTGTACATACGGCATAACGTCATTTGGAATCACTTTTATCAATAAATCCAATACGTCCTGCTGGTTAAATGGCAGATACGTTGCCACCGCTAATACCATAGAAATAAGCGGTACAATCGAAAGCAATATAAAAAACGCTGCCTGTGCGGCACATGCTGCTGTATAATTATCGCTAATCATACAGCCAAATTTATATACATATCGTAACAATATCTTGATTTTTTTGTTTGGCTTTTCATCACCAAGCTTTTCCATACTCCCTCCCTATAGACTATTTTCCCATCATTTTATACATATCCTTAAGCTCCACTGCAGTATAGTAATGTGCGATAATATCACTTGCGGTATATCCAAGCTTTGCCATGTCATTTGCACCATTCTGGCTTAAGCCCACACCATGACCAAATCCACCTCCATGGAGCGTAAACCCATTGCTCTCTTCCACGTAAAAATATGCACTCGGAAGTGAGGACCAGCCAGTCACTGTTGAACCATCCTGTTTTCGGATTATGATACCTTCCGGACATAACAGCGCTCTCGCATTCGCCTGCCCCATAACCAAAATCGTCTCCGCAGTTCCTGTAATAATCATTTCTTCTATGATTCCGCTGCTTCCCCGCTTTGTCACCTCAACACTTACCACATCTCCGATGGATTTTATGGACTTTTTTTCATAATCACCATTTGCATTCTTCGCAAGAATCTTTTCTGGCATCACCTGAATCCGATCATATAAATGGTCATTCACTGCTTTTGTCATTTTATCCTTCGTAAAGGATACTTCCCATCTAAAAAACGGTTCATCCTCCTCAATAAATCCTGTCCCCAGCTCTCCATTTATAAATGACCGGAAGCTTTCTTCGTTTTCCAAATTTGCCAAATCATTCAGTTCTGTTTCCATCGTATCTAACAGATAGGCCTCCGGATTGCCACCCCATACGACACTATTATTACTGGTCGTTCCACATGAGGTGGAAAAGAAAAATGCTTCAATAACAGAATCATTATAGCAAGGAACAACACCATATGTGTCATCCACAGCAAAAACTGCCCTTTCATCCTCCTCCACATTATTATATACCTGGCTGGATATGCTATCATCTAAATGTGCTCCATATTCTGCATATGTTTCTCCCTCCATCTGCCGATACGCATAGGCTCTCGCACAGATTGCCTGCGCTTTCAATGCCTCCATCTCATAAGAAACCGGCATTTCACTTGGAACCACACCATATAAATACTGTTCAACAGAAAGCTCATTAATCACCAACACTCCTTTATCATCCTTTGCCAGCTCTATCGTTCCCCGATAGGAAGGTTCCCCATACTGTCGCTTAACAGAGGAAATGGTAATCCTGCCCTCTTCCTCCTTTGAACAGATTCTAATATTACCTCCTGCAAACTCTTTACTTCCGTTCCGGTATTCAATCCGCTCTCCAGCCTCATACTCTTCAACAGTGTCACCGTAAGATACTGTAAATGCAGTGTCGGATGTAATATTGACTCCATTATGATAAAGGCTTGTATAATCCGTATTATTAATCAGTACCCGTATATTCTTTGCATAAATATCCTCCGTTATTAATGCAGCCTCCACTATGCTATCCACAATATATAAAGAGACCTGGCTGTAACCAATCAGGGTTCCGGCAGACTTCATGGCTTTAAATGTTCCATTTGTCTTATACACATGAAAACTGTCCGAAAGATATAACGGTTCTTCATATCCCTCCACACTGACACAGCCACCCTGATAAGCAGTAACCTTTGCTGGAACCAACTCCTTTAAATGATTTGTCACACCGGTGACTCCCCTATTACTTATGTTAATATCTGCTAAATAATTCTCTGTATCTTCTACCGGCACTGCATCTTTTGATGCAAATGGCAGACGCTGCATCGTGCCATTTACATAACAAAGCAGCTCTTTTCCATCTTCACCATCACTGATGCCGGATACATATGTATTCTTTATAACAACATCTTCTTTGCTCTCCCCAAGGCAAAGAATGATTTCATTATTTGAAACATACAGCTTAACCACTTTTCCAATATAATCACGGTTCATACCATAGTCCTTTTCCATATAGTAATCACCACCATTCGTGTTCACAATTTCATAAACAGTTCCATCAATTTCTTTGTCGTTGGAACTGTCTATATCATATATGTACAAATTTGTGCTAAACAGTCTGTCTAATTGGAGTTCTTCAATCAGTGTTTCATAAAGGCTTTCAAACTGTGTACGAGTAAGCGGTACAAAGCCCGGGGTATGTTCAATAGAAATCTCTGCCTTTGCCATATCCGCACCTGCTGCCTCAAACAGTTTTCTTGCCTCCTTCACGGTAAAGGCTGAACCAAGCTTATCCGGATAATCATATCCCCCCACTCCAAGATAGCTGATCAATCGGATTGCCTCCGAATTTGTTATCGTCATACCATTTGTCTTCTCATCCGTTACCAGTGTCTTTATGAAAACGCCGCCAGCCAAACCGATCACCACAAAAATCCCAAGAATAAGCGGCCATATTTTTTTCTTTTTTTTAACTCTCATCTCTCTATTCTTTCCTCGCATTGTTCTCTCCTTCTTAGAACAGTTTGTTTTATATCCGTTGTATTAGTTTACTACATAAATGATAATCCGACAAGAATTCTATCAAGCAAAAGCAAATACCAATGCCAAACATGAACAAAGCAGCAATCAGACCGGGCAAATGCTCTTACTGTCTAAATGCTGCTCTCTTCTCTTTTGTAATTATGTAACTCATTCGTATATTCATGTTCCTATGTATATAATAAATTTATCGTATGTAGCCTGTTCTTTTTTCATTCGTTGTTTCATCCCCTAAAAACTCTCCTGCTTTTAGAAAATGTTTGTCTATAAGAGTAGAACAACCGGCGATGCCGATTCCTGTATTTTGACTCCTAGCCAAGCTAGGTGGGCAACCTCACACATGCCTCTGTCTTCCGATTCATGCCGGCCTGACATCTTCAAGTAAATATCGGTATCCCATAAAAATAAATGTAGGTTCAAAATTACAAGAGTTGCCGAACACCCCAGAAGTTCTACATTCTTAACATACCTTAAATCTAAATAAATTATACATCATATCAGGAAAAAATACAATAGCTAATTTACATAATATTAGATATTCTCTTATCCATTTCTATCATAATCACTAATATAATTTCTTCTTGAGTTTTCCGTATATTTCAAGTATCATAATGATATTATAGTTTGTATAAAATTAATGTTACAAAGGAGATTACCAATGTCAAAAAAGAATGTGCTCATCGCTCAATCCGGCGGTCCTACAGTTGCTATTAATGCCTCACTGGCAGGTGTGATCGAAGGTGTCTTAAACAGTGATGAATATGATACGGTATATGGCTCTATCTATGGCATCTTGGGAATTTTACAGAATAATCTGATGAATCTGAATGAAAGATTTCTTGAGAATGACCATTTTTTGGACAATCTTAAGGTTTCACCGGCCATGTATCTTGGCTCCTGCCGATACAAACTCCCAGACTATGAGGATGATGATGCAACCTACACATTCATCTTTAGCCAGTTTAAAAAATATAACATAGGTGCTTTTTTCTATATTGGAGGAAACGATTCCATGGATACAGTGCTGAAACTTTCCCACTATGGAGAACAGATTGGCAGTAATATCCGCATTATCGGTATTCCCAAAACCATTGATAACGATTTGTGTGTAACCGACCATACACCAGGTTTTGGTTCGGCAGCAAAATATGTAGCTACATCCGTTCT
This sequence comes from uncultured Clostridium sp., assembly GCA_947178445.1. Taxonomy (GTDB): domain Bacteria; phylum Bacillota; class Clostridia; order Lachnospirales; family Lachnospiraceae; genus CAG-590. The sequence continues at coordinate 42,562 of CAMWYJ010000020.1, read as the reverse complement.
TGAGGTTGCTCATGACACCTATATATACAGTGTGCCAAGCGTAACCATTTTAGAGATCATGGGACGTGATGCAGGATGGCTAACCGCTGCCTCTGCCCTCGCCCGCAACGAATACAACACTGCACCACACCTCATCTATCTCCCAGAAGCAGTATTTAACAAAGACCGATTCGTGGCAGATGTAAAGGCACAGCTTGCCAGGCGTAACAATGTCATTATCGCTGTTTCCGAGGGAATCCGTGATGAAAAAGGACGCTATGTCAGCGCTTCCACTGCAAAAAATGACCAGTTTGGTCATTCCCAGCTTAGCGGAACCGGCAAATGCCTTGAATATATAATAAAGGAAGAAATCAACGTGAAATGTCGTTCTATTGAGATTAACGTATTACAGCGTGCCGCTGGTCACTGCTCTTCCCTGACTGATCTAAACGAAGCAGCAGCACTTGGCAAACAGGCTGTCATAGAAGCTTCTAAGGGCAATACAAAATGCATGATGACACTAAAGCGTATTTCCGATTCCCCTTACAAGTGTGAGATTGAATATGCCGACATCGACAATATTGCGAATGAAGCAAAATCTGTTCCAAGAGAATGGATTAATGAAGCTGGAAATGATATCACTCCCGCACTCTTTAAATATCTGGCACCGCTTATTTCCGGTGAGCCAACGATACAGTATAAAAACGGACTTCCGGTATATCTTCCGGTTGACCATTTAGATACAGAAGGGTGAATTCCTGTTTAACGAAATGTTGAAGTTGAGGATTTCCTGGCAATTCAGGTATGATAAATCAGGCTTAGATACCTATGAGTTTTCTTCTGGGCTCGCTTGCGCTCCATTGCCTGCGTAATGGTAGTAGGCTCGAAAGCACCTCGCCAACTACCAACGGAGGCAAAGGTCCCTGCAGAAATCTCATAGGTACCCAAGCCTGATACTACTTTTCGGTTTGCCAGGAAATCCGCAGCCATCTATGTTTTCATACCAAATCAGGCATATGAATATTTTATGTCATTGTATATTACTTATACTTTTTTAACCGAACGGAATTTGTTTGCCTCTGGCGTAAGTCCAAAATTCCGCTGCAAATGGCATCGGGTGTGGCGAAAACGCTGGTAGGAAGGAACGAACGGATAAAATTCACGAAGTAACGTAGATTCGAGTGAGACCTTAAAAGCTTATAATAAGTGCGACTTTTATGCAATGGAGAGGAGACTCAGCGAGAATGGGCACCTCATTTTGTGCGCATTCTCATATGGTTTGAGGCTCATCGGAATGGTCTGCATAACGGAGCACGTTTATAAGCTTTCAAGGTCTCACTCCTCACCACTTCCTTTGGTGAATTTTATCGTCAGTTCTCCTCTACCAGCGTTTGGGGAAGTTGCACAAACAGGAATTTCCTCTTTGTCCACTTACTCGTGATCCCTGATCACCTTTCTCACTGGAAGCACAAAGCTTGGCGATACAGAAAGTTCATCTACACCCATATCTAAGAAAGTATCGGTCAGTGTCGTATCCGCACCTAATTCTCCACAAATGCCAGCCCATATGCCTGCTGCATGTGCATTGTCCACTACCATCTTAATCATTCTCAGCACTGCCTCATGGTGGGAATCATAGAATGGGTCCAGCTTTGCATTCTGACGGTCAATTGCCAGTGTATACTGCGTCAGATCATTGGTACCAATACTGAAGAAATCAACCTCTTTTGCCAGCAAATCACTAATCATAACCGCTGCGGGTGTCTCTATCATAATACCCTGCTCTACATCACCATACCGGATGCCAGCATCATCTAGCTCCTTCTTCACCTCATCTGCAATCTGCTTAATCTGCTTTACCTCATCTACTGAGATAATCATTGGATACATGATTGCAATATTTCCAAATGCACTGGCTCTAAACAGAGCACGAAGCTGCGTCTTAAAAATCTCCTGCTCCATCAGGCAGATCCGAATTGCACGATAGCCCATAGCCGGATTATCCTCATGCGCCATATTGAAATAATCCACCTGCTTATCTGCACCAATATCCAAAGTCCTGATGATAACCTTCTTTCCTGCCATGGTCTCCGCCACCTGTTTATATGCAAGGAACTGCTCCTCCTCTGTCGGATAGTCCGAAGACTCTAAGTATAGAAATTCGCTTCTAAATAAACCGATACCTGCCGCATCATTCTGCAGTACGGAAGCCAAATCAGATACGTTTCCAATGTTGGCATACAATTTAATATGCTGGCCACTCTTTGTTACATTCTCCTTGCCCTTCAATGTCTGCAAAAGCTCTCTCTGCTTCATGTCCTCTTCCTGCTTATGCTTCATCTCATCTAAAATTTCCTGTGTTGGCTCAATATAGAGAATTCCTTTGTAGCCATCTACAATTGCCATCTTTCCATTCCACATCTCACTGATTTCCACGCCAATCAATGCCGGAATATTCATCGTGCGTGCTAAAATAGCTGTATGGGAATTGGAAGATCCCAGCCTTGTTACAAAAGAAAGGAGCTTTGACTTATCCATCTGTACCGTCTCACTCGGTGCCAGATCCTCTGCCACAATAATCACTGGCTCATCGCCAATCTCACCACCGGCATTGCCGCCCTGAAGCACTGCTACCACTCTTTCAGAAATATCTTTTATATCAATAGAACGCGCTTTGAAATACTCATCATCCATATTGGCAAACATTTCCGAAAAATTATCCCCTGTCATTGCTACCGCATACTCTGCATTGACTTCCTGCTGGCGAATCATGTTGTAGACAGAATCGTTATAATCATCATCCTCAAGCATCATCTGATGCACCTCAAAAATCTGTGCATTGACCTCGCCAACTTCTGCAACCGCTTTATCATATAAAGCCCCTAATTGCTCAATGGCAGTCGCCTTGGCAGCCTCATATCTGGCAACCTCCGCTTCAACATCTGCAGCCTTCTCTCGTTTTACCTGCTGCTGATTTTTAGAATAAAACAAAATTTTACCAATGGCAACGCCATTAAATATAGATTTACCATTATACTGTTCCATCCCTTATACCCTCCAATCTGCTGCTTATTTCAAAGATAGCAAGTGTATATTCACACTTGCTATCCCTCCATTTTTATTCTACATAGATGTTTACGAAACTCTTTGTCTTAATATTAAGTCTCACAATTACTTATTTATTCTACAGATTCTCCTCGAAGAACTTCTTGATGGTCTCACCATCTGCTGCCTCGTTGTCACCCTCGACAGTGACAGTAACCTCCATACCCTGCTTAACGCCTAAGCTCATAAGCATCATAAGCTTGGTTGCATCTGCACTCTTTCCGTTACATGCAACAGTAACCTTCGAACCAATTTCTTTTGCTGCCTTTACCAATAGACCTGCCGGTCTCGCATGGATACCTACCTCATCTGTGATCACATAATTAAATGTCATAATAAAAGTCCTCCTTTTAAATTATATTTATTTGTAAAATCGAATAAAATGATTCGATTCTTCAGACTGTCAGTACTATTTTCCATAACAACATTCGTATGAGCAAGGTTGGCGTCTCATAATCCATTGATTCATCTAAAAGCAACTGTATACTCTATAAATAAAAAAATGGCTCATATCTAAAAAAGTATAACCTATCATTATCCCTTTTAAACATGACCAGTCTTGCCTGCATTACCAGTAACACCTGATACTCACACGATTTTTATTAAGGACAATACTATCATATTTTGTACAGCAAGGCAACCCTTTTTTTAATTTTTTTTATGACAATTAACGAACTTTTTTCCATAATTTCACAAATTGTATAGTGAAAAATACCAAACCACTTTTCTATGCCTGAACATTTTTCTCTTCCAAAATCATCTCCACAATTCGGACACCCATCACCCCAAAAAGAAATCCAATCAGCATTCCTGCCAATACATCCGAAGGAAAATGTACATACAAATATAAACGTGAAAAAGCAATCAAAAAGGCTAAAATCCCTGCCATCACCTTATAAATTTTCTTTACCGGCATCATTAATATAACCGCAAAACATTCAAAGGCTGCAGTCGTATGTCCGGACGGGAAGGAATAATCACTCAATTTGTCCACTAAAAGTATATGTTCCACCTGGTCATAGGGTCTGACCCTCGCAACCATATTCTTGATCAGCATATTACAAAAAACCAGTCCAAGGCTTAGGCTTACTGCCAGCGATGCACCCCATCTGCGGGTTTTTGGCATACAGAGCAAAACCACCGCAATTACGATAAAAAACCATCCTTTTTCACCGAGAAATGTCACTGCAAGCAAAATCTTGTCAAGCGGCTCACAGCTCAAATTATCCCCTATCCAGTTTAATATTATAAAATCAATCTTGGTAATCCAATTAGTTAACATAATATTCTCCTTCTACAACAAACACCCTTCCGCAAAATGGCAAAAGCCTTATGTGGCAGATTCCGTTCATCACCGGAATCCGTTCTTTTTGCAGCTGCTCCATTCCACCATAGATTTCCCAGTTGGTATTCAAAAGCTCATGCAGTATATGGTTTCCCTCTATCCGGAGCATATATGCATCATAGCGCGTGTCACTAAAATTAAATACTGCCAATATCCTCTCTCCACCTGCATTTCGCATAAATGCATACACAAGCGCCTCTCCTGCATTGGCTTCCACATAAGAAAAACAGCTTTTATTATACTCTTCCACATGCAATGCCCGATGTGCCAGATATATTTTATTCATATCACAAAAAAATCTTGTAAATGCCTGATGCATCGGAAAACCGGCAAGCTCTTCAAAATCCTGGGGACGATAATACGCCCACTCCCGAAACTGCCCGATTTCATTTCCCATAAAATTAAGTTTTTTCCCAGGATGGCACAGCATATATGCAAACATTGCACGGCATTGATGAAATTTATCTTCGTAATCCCCATACATCTTGTCTAAAATCGTCTTTTTCCCATGAACCACCTCATCGTGGGAAAACGGAAGCAGATAAAGCTCGTTACTGAAATAATGCATGGAAAACCAGAGATCGCCATAATGTTTTTTTCTCTCCTCCATAGGATAACCAAAAAAACGCAGGGTATCATGCATAAAACCTAAATCCCACTTATAATCAAATCCCATACCCCCATATTCTACAGGTGCTGTTACCTTTAAATAATTCGTAGAATCCTCTGCAACCAGTATCACAGATGGATGAAGATTATGTAAACCATGATTCAGGCTTTGGATAAAACGAAGTGCCTCTTCATTTACGCCACGGCTCTCGCTTCCCTGCCAGTGTATGATATTGGAAACTGCGTCCATTCGAAGTCCATCAAAATGATATTCCGAAATCCAATAATTGGCACAGGATTTTAAAAAGCTTGCCACTTCACCTTTTCCATGGGCAAAATTATAAGAGCCCCATTCACTACGCTCCACATCTTTAAAAGGAATTTCATAAAGAGCCATTCCATCAAAACACGAAAGTCCATACTCATCCACTGCAAAATGCACCATAACAAAATCCAGAATAACCCCAATCCCGGCTTTGTGGCAGAAATTTACAAACTTTTTAAGTTCCATAGGTGTTCCATATCTTGAAGTAGGTGCAAAAAAACCTGTACTTTGATATCCCCACGACTCATCCGTCGGGTGTTCATTTAACGGCATGATTTCAACATGCGTATAGCCCATTTCTTTCAAATAGGGTACCAATTCATAAGCAAGCTCCTCATATCGGTACCAGCGTTCCCCTTTTGCTCTCCATGACCCAAAGTGTATCTCGTAGATATGCATCGGTTCATCATAACACTTAGAGCGTTTTGCCATCCACTCTTCATCATCAAAAATATTATTTTGCATATCCACCACAATAGAGGCTGAACAAGGTCTTAACTCCATGGAAAAGCCATATGGATCTGCCTTATCTGTCCATGTTCCATCATGGTGATAAATACGGAATTTGTACAAATCTCCCTCGCAGGCCTCCGGTACTGTAAGCGTAAATATACCTCCCCGACCATTTCCATGCATTTCCCTTTCATGCCATTCATGAAAAGAACCAATTAACATTACCTTCCTTGCTCTTGGCGCATATACCCGAAACACTACCCCCTCTGGTATTATATGTGCACCAAAGTAATTGTACGCATACCATTCATTTCCGTTGTAAAATTGTTCCAAATCCATATATATACCTCACAAAATCCTTTTCAATGGACGATTATGAAACGCATTGTTCCCTTCTTCCGTTATGTAAAATTAGAGCGTTTCGCAATTGACGATCCTTATCAAGCGTCAAAACGGCCTATTTCTCCCACGAATCCGAAATAAGAAAAAAAGCAGCTACATTGCTTTTATCCAGTGTAGCCGCCCCTTTTATTATGTAACCCATATCCATCGATAACCTTATGCCATTGCTTCTTCACATGCCGCAGCTTCCGCATTCACTCTGCCAAGCAGTTTCTCATACTCCTCAATCGGAATCGGCTTACTGTAATAAAAGCCCTGAACAATTTCACAGCCCGCATCTCGCAGCATATCCCGCTGGAGCTTTGTCTCCACACCTTCTGCTATTACGGTAATTCCCAGGTGGTGCGCCATATTAATAATATCGCAGATCATCAGCCGTTCCTTTTCACATTCTTCATTCACATAACCATCCAAAAAGCTTTTATCCAGCTTCAAAATATTAAGCGGCATTTTCCTCAACAAACCAAGCGAGGAATAACCTGTACCGAAATCATCCATGGAAAGCCGAAATCCAACCTGCTCAATTTCTCCCATTGTATCTAACAGGTACTTCATATTATCAAAGGCAGCACTTTCTGTAAGCTCTAAGTCAATATATTGGAAAGGTACTTCCTGTTCCCTGACTGTATCGGCAATATCCTTCACCAGATTCCGATTTGTGAGCTGTACACGAGATACATTCACAGAAATCGGTAAAAGCTCATAACCTTCTTCCATCCACTCTTTAAACTTCTCACTGACCTTCTTTAATACGAACTGGTCAATCATGCCAATAGAGCCATCCTCTTCAAAAACAGGCACAAACTTATTTGGTGGAAGAAACTCCTTATGCTTGTAATTCCACCGAATCAATGCTTCCGCACCAGCTAATGTATCATCCTTTAAATTATACTTTGGCTGAAGATATACAACGAATTCTTCATTATCCAACGCCTCCTGCAAATCATCCTTAAGCTGCTGCCTACGGATCATCTCCTCCTTCGCATATTCATCATAAACCAAAATATTCTTACCCTGGCTCTTCTTTGCGTTTGCCTTGGCAATCTTTGCACAGTCAAACATAGCATATGAACTGCTATAATTGCCTTCCTGCTGAACTAAACCGCATGAATGCTGTACATGATAATTTTCATTTCCCGGCAAATACCTTATTTCTTGAAATAAGGTTTCCATTATTTCCTCACAAACTGCAATGGAACTATTTTTAAGAATGACGGCAAATACATCATTCTCACAACGGCATGCAAATTCAAATGTTCCTGCAAATTCCTTCAACTTATCTCCCACGAAACAAAGATATGTATCTCCCATTTCGTAGCCCCACAAATCATTAATCAGTTTAAAATTTTTCACATCAAAGACCGCCAAAATGAAAGCTTCCCTATTCCGGATTTTGTTATCAATCATTTTGCACATCTGCTCTAAATTAGGTAACTGTGTAAGTTCATCCACAAATGCAATCTTATACATCTGCTGGCTGCTCCGCAAACGACCAAGCTCTACAATACCAATAATTAATGTACATACTAAAATTCCTGGAATATGGGTTTTTAGCAATGAAAAGCTCAAACTTATAATCAATACTGAAATAAAAACAAATAGTATCGAATTCCTTACCGATTCGTCTCTTGTAAAATCCAAAATGTCACCCCCATATCCGATAATACAAACCCCAAAAATATGCCATTATTATACGTTATTTTTTCATAACCGTCAACTTTTTGCATATACTAAAGAGAAGTATATTTAATTGGAGGCTTATAATGGATTATACCAAGCAGCACCCGCTTTCCCAAATTACCGGAAGCAGCAGTCTTTCCATGTTAGAAATGCTGATTCCCTATGTAGACTATCCATTCAAGCTTCCTCTCGCACTATTCATCAAATTTAACGAAATCCGTATCATTATAAATGCACTGCGAAATATAGACATGATCGAACAATTCAGTTTACATAATGCCAATAGCAGTCCCGTCGATATGCTGGCATCCTTTACCGGAATATCACCAGATATGCTTCAAATGCTGATGAGTATGACAGAAAATGGTTTTTCAGGTATGAACCCAGACTTTTCATTTGGAACCCAAAACCCCTTTCAGGCCTTTGGAATGGGGGGCTTTTCTCCGTCTCCAGACCAGACACAGTCCTTTCATTCCTCACCTTCCTCTGAATCAGCATCTTCCTCAGCAGACGAATCCCCATTTCCACCACCTGATATCACTGGCTTTGATGACCGTATCAACCAGCTATTTTCAGAATATGATAATCAAATTTAAAGGAGAATATAAATGGATTTTAATGATTTTGCTTCTACCAAAGAATTTCAAAATTTGCATCCCTTAAAACAACAAATCATTCAGGAGATGGTGCAAAGTTCCCATAATACACCACTTGAGATGATGCTGCCAAAGGTTATGAATATTAACAAAGAATTGGGCAGACGGAATCTGGGTTTTACCAAGGATGAAAGCCGTCTGCTCATTAATATCCTAAAGGAGAATATGACACCGGCAGAACGTCAAAAAGTAGATATGCTCATGGGATTTCTTTCACATTAAAAAAATAACAAACAGCCAGCTAGCCGTGCCTTTTTTAATACACGGATAACTGGCTGCCTGTCTGGATCATCATAACTAATTCTTTCTAAATTCTAAAAGTTCCAAGCCCTCATTGTGTTCAAGAACGGTATTGATTGTCCATTGATTTGTAAATAATAACAGCGGATTACCCTTCATATCCTTTACCTTCTTAACCTCGTTCACACGTTTCAGGGAACTCACATCGGTAGCCGGATCCTTAATCCATCTTATAAAGTTATATGGCAGCGATTCAAGCTTAATCTCGCAGCCATATTCATTTTCCAAACGGTACTTTAACACTTCAAATTGCAGTACACCAACGACACCTACAATAATCTCTGACATCCCTGCGGTATACTCCTGAAAAATCTGAATCGCACCTTCCTGTGCTAACTGGGTAACACCCTGAACAAACTGTTTCCTCTTCATTGTATTAAGCTGCACGACTCTTGAGAAATGCTCCGGTGCAAAGGTCGGAATTCCTTCGTATTCATATTTTTTCCCAGGTTTACATAACGTATCTCCAATTGAAAAAATACCTGGATCAAACACCCCGATTACATCTCCGGCATAAGCTTCCTCCACAATCTTCCGATCCTGTGCCATAAGCTGCTGTGGCTGGGAAAGCTTCATTTTGCGTTTGCTCTGTACATGATATATATCCTTGCTGGCATCAAACTTACCGGAACAAATTCTTATAAATGCAATACGGTCGCGATGTGCTTTATTCATATTCGCCTGAATTTTAAAGACAAATGCCGAAAAATCTTCGTTCATTGGATCAATCAGTCCCTCATTTGACATACGCGGAAGTGGCGAAGTTGTCATTTTCAAAAAGTGGTTCAAAAATGTCTCGATACCAAAGGTATTTAAGGCAGAACCAAAAAATACGGGAGTAAGCTCACCCCTGCTTACCTTCTCTATATCTAAAGGCTCGCTGGCACCATCTAAAAGCTCCACTTCCTCCATCAATTGGTTATATAAAATTTCACCTATATCTGCCTGTAAATCTGTATCATTAATCGAATAATCTGTCTCTGCGGCCTTCTTTGCCCCTCCGGTCGATATTGCCTGAAACCTGGAGACTACTTTCGTTTCTCTGTCATATACACCTTTAAATTCCTTGCCAGAGCCTATTGGCCAGTTCACTGCACAGGTCTGTATCCCTAATACATTTTCAATATCATCTAATAATTCAAAGGTATCCTTTGCATCCCGGTCCATTTTATTAATAAACGTAAAAATGGGAATATGACGCATTACACATACCTTAAAAAGCTTAATTGTCTGGGCTTCAACACCTTTTGATGCATCAATCACCATCACCGCAGAATCAGCAGCCATAAGTGTACGATAGGTATCCTCTGAAAAATCCTGATGTCCCGGTGTATCCAAAATATTAATGCAGTAGCCGTCATATTCAAACTGCAGTACAGAGGAGGTAACCGAAATCCCTCTCTCCTTCTCAATATCCATCCAGTCAGAAACCGCATACTTTGAGTTTGCTTTTCCCTTTACGGAACCTGCTGTATTAATTGCACCACCAAAAAGAAGGAATTTTTCTGTCAAAGTTGTCTTACCCGCATCCGGATGTGAAATAATTGCAAATGTTCGTCTCTTTTCGATTTCCTTTCTCAAATCTGCCATGATATACTCCCTTATTTAGTAAGCAATATTTATTAATATTTTAGTAATTTTTCCTTTTGAAATACAGATTTCATTATTTCTGGAACATAGGCTTTTTTTGATTTTACTTTTATTTGTTCTTGTTATCCATTTTTCAGTATTAATGTTGTGATTTCTTCTCATCGTTTTCTTTGCTGTCTGCTTTTTAGAACTACCATTTCCACTCTTAACAGCAGAAGAAACTTTACTGGCATTTCCCATATAATACTTTGTCTTTGAGGTTATTTTCGCTGTTTTTGTTTCTCCAACTTTTACCCAGCGATTTGTCTGCTTTGATAATCTGTATTTTACATACTTCACCGTTTTTCCCTTCACAGACAAAATTCCATAATCCACATTATCATTTGTGCATCCGGATAATCCAATTTCCTGCAGGGAATAATACTTTTTTGCGAAGGCAGTTTCACTGTGAATCATGCATACTGCGAATGCTATAACCAATATAACGAAAATAACAACACTTTTCATACTTTGGAATACTTTCATTCTTTTACCTCACATTTTCAGAGAAAAATTGTTTACAACCATAGTTCCTATGAAGAATGCCGTACAGTCATATCACAGGTACGGCACTTTTCTTTGTATGTCAAAACTATCTCTATTTTGCTACAATGTTCACAATTTTACCTGGAACATAAATTTCTTTGATGATATTAAGACCTGTAAGCTTTTCTGCAACCGCTTCTTTACCTGCTACAATCACTAAATCCTTATCTGCATCTGCTGCGATATCGATGGTTGCACGGGTTTTACCATTAATCTGAACAGGAACTGTAATGGTATCTTCTTTCATAGCTGACTCATCATAAGCCGGCCATCCGGAATAAAATACCGTAGTTTCTCCGCCAAGCTTTTCCCAAAGTTCTTCTCCGATATGTGGTGCAAATGGAGCAATCAAGCGGGTAACCGTCCTCAATGTCTCCAAATCTACACCATCCTTCTTTGTCAGCTCAACAAGCTTATTGTTGTACTCCATAAATCCGGACACAACCGTATTCAAACTAAAGCTCTCTAAACGTGTAGTGATATCATAGACCATCTTGTTACGCAGCTTAATAAGCTCTGGTGTCTCTTTGCCTGGATTTTCAATATTCTTAACCGCCATATTGTAGAAACGGGAAAGGAAACGGTATACTCCGTCAATTCCTCTGTCATCCCAGATTGAATCTAACTCCGGTGGTCCGATAAACAGCTCGTACATACGAAGTGCATCACAACCGTAGTCATTCACCATATCATCCGGGGATACAATGTTTCCGAGTGATTTACTCATCTTCGTTGCTGCGCCTGTCTCTCTGTCACGTCCACAAATCATGCCCTGGTTAAACAACTTCTTAAATGGTTCATCAAAATCAACCACACCAATATCATGCAGGAACTTAGTATAAAAGCGGGCATATAACAAATGCAGTACCGCATGCTCTACACCACCGATATACATATCAACCGGCAGATATTTATCTGCTTTTTCCCTGTTCACCAATTCTTTATCATTTTTGTTGTCCACATAACGCAGGAAATACCAGGAAGAACCTGCCCACTGCGGCATGGTGTTCGTCTCACGTTTTGCCGGCTTTTGGCAACACGGACATGTGGTGTTCACCCATGAATCAATCGCTGCAAGTGGTGACTCACCTGTTCCGGTCGGTTCATATTTCTCAACATCCGGAAGCAATACAGGAAGCTGCTCCTCCGGTACGGCAACCGGTCCACAATCCGGACAATGCACAATCGGAATCGGCTCACCCCAGTAACGCTGGCGGGAAAATACCCAGTCACGCAGCTTATAATTGATCGTCTTTTTACCATATCCCATCTTCTCAATCATTTCGGGAGCTTCTTTCTTTAATACAGCGGACTCTAAACCATTCCAGTCACCAGAATTAATCATCGTACCATTTGCCTCTGTATAAGCCTCTTCCATATTCTCTATTTCTTTTCCATCCTTAGCAATAACCTGAATAATTGGCAAATCAAATTTCTTAGCAAACGCAAAATCGCGGTCATCGTGAGCCGGCACACACATGATTGCTCCTGTACCATAGTCCGCCAATACATAGTCCGATAACCAGATTGGTGTTTTCTTCCCATTTAAAGGATTGATTGCATAAGAGCCGGTAAACACACCCGTCTTTTCCTTATCCTGCATGCGGTCAACATTTGACTTCATCGATGCATCATAAATATACTTCTCAACAGCCTCTCTCGTCTCATCTGTCGCAAGCTTTGAAGCCAATTCATGTTCCGGTGCCAATACCATAAAAGTTGCTCCCCATAAGGTATCCGGACGAGTAGTATACACAGTAATATTCTCCTCCATACCGTCTACTTTAAAGTCAACCTCCGCACCATAAGATTTGCCAATCCAGTCTGACTGCATTTTCTTAACTTTTTCCGGCCAGTCTAATTTATCAAGATCTGCCAGCAGTCGGTCTGCATAGGCTGTAATCTTTAACATCCACTGACGAAGATTTTTCTTGGTCACCTCACTGTGACAGCGCTCACATTTACCATCTACAACCTCTTCGTTTGCAAGACCGGTTTTACAGGACGGACACCAGTTAATTGGCATCTGCTTCTCATAAGCAAGCCCTTCCTTAAACATCTTTACAAAAATCCACTGTGTCCACTTATAATAATTCGGATCTGTGGTATTTACTTCCCTATCCCAGTCATAGATTGCTGCAATCTCATTAATCTGTCTTTTAATATTGGCTACATTCTCTGCGGTAGAAATTGCCGGATGAACACCATTCTGAATCGCATAGTTCTCTGCCGGAAGACCAAATGCATCCCATCCCATTGGATGAATCAGGTAATATCCCTGCATCATCTTATAGCGGCTCCATACATCACTGATTACATATCCTCTCCAGTGACCTACATGTAAGCCATTACCAGACGGATATGGAAACATATCTAAACAGTAATATTTTGGTTTTTTACCATCCTCTACATTGATTGGATTCTTTTTCCAGTTTTCACGCCATTTGCCTTCAATCAGTTTATGATTATACGCTGTTGCCATTCTCATATCCTCCTAAATTGTATCGTAAAGGGATACTGTTTTCGTTCCCTTCCTCAAACCTTCTATATATAAAGATTTTCTATTGTTTCCTTAACTTATTCATTGTACCACACAATCCCCTTTTGTCAAGAAATGGTACTCAACAGCCTTTCATTGAAAATATTTTTGAAAATCATAATCTTTTTTACTGAGAGATGGTGTCCCCTTGGTATCATACTTGTATGTATCCCCAAAAAAATTCTTACTTGTATTCCTTCCAATCAAAAAGCAGAAATATCCGCCAGAAGAATCATTTAGCTGCACATCAATTAAATACCATTTCTTGTCTACCTTTACCAGATTCCATTGATGAGACGGATTCATCGCTTTCTTATTCGCATGTATATAACGACAGCCAACCCCCATTCCATCACACAATGCCTTAAATGCCCTTGCATAACCGGAACACTGGGCTTTTTTATATTTCAATGCACCCAAAGCTGTATTTGCATAATTCACATGCCAGCCCTTTGTCTGATAGGAACAATGATTACATAAATAATCATGTGCAAATAATACCTTATAAAAATCATCCATTCCCGGATCTGTGTATACATTGACAAAATTAGCAACATAATCCTTTACAAGATTCAGCTGTTTTTGGGAAAGGGATGGTCCATAAACCGATCCCGGCTTATAACTTCCTTTTACCTTTACCTTCGTTTTGATATTACTTGTAATTTTTTTCCCATCTGTTAAAACTGCCTGAACCTTATAGTAATAGGTCTTATTTTCCTTTAGCTTGGCATTGGTATATTTGTTAGCAGTATTTTTTACAGTTGCAATTTTTTTGTATCCGCTTTTTTTCTTTGTAGAGCGCAACACATAATATTTTTGTACATTTTTTATTTTGTTCCATTTTAGTGTGACACTTTTTGCCTTTGCCTTACTAATCTTCAATGTTACTTTCGGCAGTTCTACCTTTTCTTCGTCAGATGTAGCATCCTGATCAGACACAATTGGTGTCTTTTCTTTTTCCTGATCCTGTTCTACAGCCTTTACGCTGTTAAAAGGCAACAGACACGCCGCAAATACCAAAAAGAAAAGAATCATTACATTTTTCCAGTTTATTTTCATTCTTTACACCTCAACAAAAACAATCCTTTTTACGGATATCTATGTTACCTGTCCCACTTATCACACAGACTGTTGATCTGGTCTGTAAACCTTACCAAATCCTTATTTGCTCCACCCTTATTATGTGCAATTACCGTAAGCAGACGGTTGCCGGCTGCCACAAGACGGTCGAAGATTGCCTGTGCCCTAAATGCCTTCTGACTCACCTTCACTTTCTTGGTTACTACACCCTTGGAAATCAGTTCATTCGTTCCCAAATCAAACTCTGCACCGGAAAACGGAGCAATTGCCTCATACCCTTCTTCCTGAATCATTTTCTTAAAATGCTCACATACTAAATCTTCACCGTGTACCACAAATACCTTCGGCTTCGGTTCAAAAGAATGAAGCCACTTTAATAAGCCTTCCTGGTCCGCATGTCCGCTAATACCATCTAATTTTTCAATTCTTGCCTGCACCTCAATCTGTTCACCAAACAGCTTTACACTTGGCGCCCCTTCTAAAATGCTTCTTCCCAGTGTGCCATGCGCCTGATATCCAACAAATAATATTGTACTTTCTTTTCTCCAGAGATTATGCTTTAAATGATGCCGGATCCGTCCTGCCTCACACATACCGGATGCCGAGATAATCACCTTTGACTTTAAATCAAAATTAATTGCTTTGGAATCATCACTGGTAACAGAAGTCTTAAGTCCCGGAAACGAAATTGGATTAATTCCCTGTCTGACCAGCTCCATTGCCTCCTCATCAAAACAGCTTTCCACATTCCTTTGAAAAATATTGGTAGCCTCTATTGCCAGCGGACTGTCCACATACACCTCAAAACCTTCATATTCCGGTAACAAATTATCATACTTTATCTTTCGGATAAAGTATAAAAGTTCCTGTGTTCTTCCGACCGCAAAGGATGGAATAACAACATTTCCTCCCTTATCAAACGTTTCCTTGATAATCCGGCTAAGCTCTGCCACATAATCCGGTGTCCCTCCATGGTTCCGGTCGCCATAGGTAGACTCCATCACCACATAATCCGCTTCTTTTAAATACTGAGGATCCTTAATGATTGGCTGGTTGATATTACCGATATCCCCGGAAAATACAATCTTCTTTGAAATATCCTCCTCCGTCATCCAAACCTCAATGCTGGCCGAACCTAACAGATGGCCCACATCCGAAAAACGTACCCGGATTCCCTCATCGAGCTCTATCATCTCATCATACTGGCACGGTACAAAATACTCTAACACCCCAATGGCATCATTCATGCTATATAGTGGAACATATTCCTCTTCACCGGCTCTTTTCGCCTTACGGTTTCTCCATTCTGCCTCAAATTCCTGAATATGTGCACTGTCACGCAGCATGATCTGACAGAGGTCTGTTGTCGCCTTTGTGGTATATACGCTCCCACGAAATCCCTTTGCGTACATCAACGGCAGCAAACCAGAATGATCAATATGTGCATGTGTTAGCAATATGTAATCCACCTCCGCTGGACTTATCGGAAGCTCTTGATTTTCATACACATCTGTACCCTGCTCCATTCCACAGTCCACTAAAATATTTTTTCCACATGCCTGCAGGCAATGACAGCTTCCGGTTACCTCATGATCTGCCCCAATAAATGTTAGTTTCATAATGAATACCCCCATTCTTCTTGTCAGTTTCCCCTGACTATTCTTCTTAAATTGTATTCCATCTGTCGTACTTTCATCCCAATGTACGACAGACAAATATTTTTACCCATGTAATAAATTCTTTTCTTTCATTGGCTTTGTGTATTATCTGTTTACATAATTTATTTACATAAAATCTTTACATAATGCTATTCTTTTAATAGATGAAGCTTTCCGGCAATCCTCGCAAGCACTGCTCCTTTCGGAAACGCCTCTAACATCTCCCTTGTGTAACCTCCTAATTTTACGATGGCTATAAAATATGATACTGCTGCAATCATAATGGCAAAGATTACTGCCACTGCATTTGCCATGCGTTCTCCGCTCACATAGATACATAACGCATGACACCCCATATACACGATAACCGCAACAATTCCCATAACCACAGAGGAACTTAACGGAACCCATACTGCTGATTTCCACTGCATCTTAAATCCCAGTGTCTTCCGGATTGCGCTCATATTTATCGCTATAATAATCACTACATAAAGCAACGTTGCAAAAATCAACGAATATACACCTATATCCGTAAACAGCAAAAGCGGTATCAGTAAAAAAACATGCAAAACCAATGCAGATGCTGCACTGATAACCGGTATATTTACCTTTCCAATTCCCTGTAAGACACTATTTAGCACACTAGAGATACCATATAATACAATAGACAGACCACCTAAAATCAATAATATTGCCACTGTATCGGTACTGTCTTTGGATAAATTATAATAAATCAGTCGGACAATCGGCTTTGCCAGTACTGCAAAGCCCACTGCGCACGGCATCGTCAAAGTCATTGCAAGCTCCAAAGACTGCTGTACCCGCCGGTTGCACTCTTTTACATTACCATCTGAATAAGAACTTGATACTCTCGGAATAATCGCAGAAGCAACCGCTGCCGCCATGGCAATCGGTACATTTGCCAATACCATGTAATAGCGGTTATAGAGAGCATACTGTGCAGATATCACTGCCTCATCAGCACCTGTTTTTGCAAAAAGCCAGTCAAAAATCTTCATATCCAGAGTAACATTTACATTGTAAATAAAAGAACTGAAAATAATCGGAGTTGCGATCATTAAAAGCAGTTTGATCACTTGTCTGTAAGACAAAAGCTCACTTGTCGTATCTGCTTTGATTTTTGCATCCAGTTCTTTTCGTTCACTGTGGAACAAGAGCATCATATAAACAAGTCCGGCAAGCACTGCTACTCCGGTTCCTATCGTTCCACCTGCAGCTCCATATCTGGCAATTTCACTGTCCGTCATACCACGCACTGTTGCCCATTTTATCAATGCTAAAGCTGCCACAATACTTACAACTGCATTAAAAACCTGCTCTACAATCTGTGAGATTGAGGTTGGCACCATATTTCCATATGCCTGATAATATCCCCGGTAAACACTAAGAAATCCCGAAAGAAAAACAGTAGGGGCAAGCATCCGGAGTGATAATACAGCATTCCGTACCTCTTTTACCATATATGGTGCAAAGACATAAGTAATAATTGCAGCAATACCTCCCACAATCAGTACATATACCATGGAGCCGCGAAATATTCTTCTTACATTCCGGTATTCTCCTTTTTCAATCCGCTCTGCCATAATTTTAGAAATAGCTACTGGGATACTAAATGTGGCAATCAATAAAATAAGTGCATAAATCGTCTGTGCCCTTCCATAGTAGCCATTCCCCTCTTCCTTTAATATATTTGCAAAGGGAATGTTATATATCATTCCAATTAACTTTGATATAATGCTCGCAACTGCCAGTATAGTCGCCTGCAGTGCAAAATTCATCCCGATTTTTTTCTTTTTGCCCATAAATTCTATTCCTCACTATATATGTGCATTACTTTCGTATAATATCAACGTTCACTTAAATCTGTTTAACAGTAACAGTATACCACATTTCGCCATGATTTAAAACCCAAAACAAGGTCATTGCGCAGTAGCTTTGCTGTAACTTTACGAACAATTCCTGTTTATGCAACTCCCCCAAACGTTGGCGGATAGAGAACGGACGATAAAATATTCATATGTTTTATTTGGTATGAAAACGTAAATGGTTGCGGATTTCTCTATTCAAAAAGTAAATCATCCAGATTCCATGTGTCTGAGATTTCTGATAGGGACCTTTGCCTCCGTTGGTAGTTCGCACGAACTTAGTGTGAAAGTGTGCCTTGGCTGCGAGGTGTTTTCGAGCCTAGTACCACTACGCAGGCGACGGAGCGTAAGCGTGCCCAAAAGAAACTCAGAACATGGAATCTGGATTTTACAATTTCTAACAACAGAGAAATTCGCAACCTCAACACCCCGTCAAACAGGAATTTAAAATAAATGTTTATTTGCGAAGAAAATGGCAAGACTCTTAACGACAAATTTATCATTTGAAAGGAGTTTTCTATGGCAGTTGATTTTAAAAACAGCAAAACAAAAGAGAATCTTATGCGTGCCTTTGCTGGTGAGTCACAGGCACGGAACCGTTATACCTATGCCAGTGAGCAGGCGCACGAGGAACATCTATATGTTCTTGAATATGTATTCCGTTTCACCGCAGACCAGGAACGGGCACACGGAAAAATCTTTTACGATCTTCTAAAAGATTTATCTGGAGAAAATATTGAGATTGACGGAACTTATCCAGTGGATATCAGTGAATCCTATGCCGAACTTTTGCGTATGGCTGAACACAACGAACGGGAAGAGCATGAACATGTATATAAAGAATTTGAAGAAACTGCACGGCAGGAAGGCTTTGATGACATTGCAAGAGTATTCTTTATGATTGGACGTGTGGAAGAGATGCATGCCGACCGCTTCTCAAAGTTTGCCAAATGGATGGAAGAAAATAAGCTTTTTATATCAGATGTGACTACCCAGTGGATGTGTTTAAACTGCGGGTTTACTACATTGGCAAAAGAAGCACCAAAGGAATGTCCATCCTGTGGCGAGGAACAGGGATTTTTTATCCGTTTGGAATTAGCTCCATACACAGATAAAGAAATGTCCGAATTCACACAGGATAATCAATAGATTTTCTATTAAAAAACATATTCCATGTTTGCGGGCGGCATCAAGGCAGGCTGCAGTCATTCCGGTCCGAGTAATTTCCGCCCGCGCAAATAACGAAAGCTTTTTTCATACTGTCTGTAAAATACCTGTTTGTATTTTATGATATGAACGAAAAGCCTCAAAGTCTATACTGATATAGACATGTTGTGCACTAAATTTCTTCGCTTTCCTCTCTCTTTTTTGCTCTTTTTCGCAGAAATACCATAGTAAAGACAACTGCCACTACCACAGTTACCAAAGGACCTGCCTCTATGCTTTTCGGCATTGAGTAAGAGACCAATGCCATTTCCCTGTCATAATCATACCATCCCTCTCTGGTATGCTTGTAAAAGTCCAAATCACTTTTCAAAAAAAATCTATAGTCCGGTGATGCATTTCCACCTTTATCATCCCATGTGACATCCATGTTATACCAATATCCATCCACCTTTACTACATTCCATGCATGGTCAGAATCCGCCTCATAATCCTCAGAGGCACCGACAACAATCCTTACTGGTATATCCATCTCTGCCAATAAAAGAAACGCTGCCATACAATATCCCTGACAGACCATTTTCCCATCTAAATATCCTTCATAGTCCAGATGATTCTGATAGCGATAATCATAGTCATAATTCTTAATCAGATAATCGTGGACCGCTTTCACACTTTCATAATCTGATTTCTTTTTCAACTTGGATGCCAGTTCCTTCATATATTGAAAATACTCATCCATTTCCTGCTTATCATATTTGTAGGTAACCTTGACCTCTATTTGCAAGTTACAATCCTCAGTATATTTTCCTTTATAAAACACCATTTCTATATCTTTTAAATAATGGCACAGATAGCTTCCGCTATCCGGTAAATTATCTACATCATGAAAATAATAATATTCATCCAGTATTTTCTGATAATCTGTCCCCAATACACCCTGATATGTATAATAAGACACAACATCTTTATGATTTCTAATCTGAAGGCTAAGTGCCTTATAAAATTCTTCCGTACTTGAAACAATTATGCTATTTTCATCTATCTCTGCGGAACGATTCTGTGCCTGTACCGGTTTTATAAAACCTGCACATCCTAAAAAAAGCATAATGACAAATAATATCCTTTTCTTCATTCTATCTTTTCCCACCTATACTCCTAACAGAATTTTTCGAAAACTACTCCTGCCATCTTTTTTTCATACAAATGTACAGCCTGCCCCGAGGGCTTTTTATGGTATCGTATGTCACCAATTTTCCGAGAAAATTGATGACCTGCTTGCGCATCAGCGCAATTCATTATAACGGAAATCGAAAGAAATTCTTATACCATAAAAACAAAAGCGTTCGCATCCATGGCTTAAAACCACAGATGCAAACGCCTGCTATAACTACTCTACAGAATAATTTGGTGCTTCCTTGGTAATCTGAATATCATGTGGATGGCTTTCCTTGAGAGACGCTGCTGAAATCTCAACAAACTGTGCATTTCTATGCAAATCTTCTATTGTCTTTGCACCACAATATCCCATACCGGAACGAAGTCCTCCAATCAACTGAAATACAGTATCTTCAACCGTACCTTTGTAAGCTACACGACCTTCTACACCTTCTGGAACTAACTTCTTGGCATTTGCCTGGAAATAGCGGTCTTTACTGCCATTCTCCATTGCAGCAATCGATCCCATACCCCGATATACTTTGTATTTACGTCCCTGATATAACTCAAACTCTCCTGGTGATTCATCCGTACCTGCAAAAAGACTGCCCATCATACAAACATTCGCACCTGCTGCGAGCGCTTTTGTAATATCTCCGGAATATTTAATGCCTCCATCTGCAATAACCGGAATTCCATACTCTTTCGCCACATCATAGGCCTCCATGATCGCTGTGATTTGAGGAACACCAATACCTGCAACTACACGGGTTGTACAGATAGAACCCGGTCCAATACCAATCTTAACTGCATCCACTCCCATTTTAATCATTGCCTCTGCTCCACTTCTGGTTGCAACATTACCGGCAATAACCTGGAGATCCGGATATTTGTCACGAATAAGTTTGAAGGTCTTTAATACATTCGCTGAATGACCGTGAGCAGTATCAATAACAATCGCATCAACCTTAGATGCAACCAACTCATCTACACGGTCTGTAATGTCCGGAGTAACACCAACTGCTGCCGCACACAGAAGTCTCCCCTGTGAATCTTTTGCAGAATTCGGATACTTAATTGTCTTTTCAATATCTTTGATTGTAATCAAACCTTTTAAGTTAAAATCATCATCTACAATTGGAAGCTTTTCCTTACGGGCTGCCGCAAGTATCTTCTTTGCTTCCTCCAAAGTAATTCCCTCTTTTGCTGTAATCAGTCCTTCAGAGGTCATAGATTCCTTGATTTTTTTGCTGTAATCTGTCTCAAACTTAAGATCCCGGTTTGTAATAATACCAACCAGTTTCGTTCCTTCACAAATCGGCACACCGGAAATGCGGAATTTCGCCATCAGCTTATCTGCATCATCTAATGTATTATCTGGAGTCAGGGAAAATGGATCTGTAATAACTCCATTTTCAGAACGCTTCACCTTATCGACTTCCTCCGCCTGCTCCTCAATCGACATATTTTTATGAATGACGCCTATGCCACCCTGTCTTGCCATTGCAATTGCCATTCTGTGCTCAGTCACGGTATCCATACCGGAACTCATAAGCGGAATCTGTAATTGAATCTTCTTTGTTAGCTGTGTTCTCAAATCAACATCATTCGGTATAACCTCAGAATATGCCGGTACCAACAACACATCGTCAAAGGTAATACCTTTCCCAATAATTTTATTCATGTCTCTCCTACCCTTTCATTTGTCAGTCTTCCTCATATACGCATATGTACAATTTGATATATTCCGCACCATCTAACAAAAGCGGCACAGCAATTGGTGAAATATCCGACTGCATCTTAAGACCAGCACCTGCCATCGCAATCGGTGGCGTAATATCAATAATTTTTCCTTGGGTTGAAAAAATAGTTGCTGTATTACCCATGATCATATTACTAAGCTCATTAAGCGCCGAACACGCCATCTCATCAAGTTCTGCCACTGGCATTCCATACATCATCTTGCTGGCAATATCCTTTGCACTATCCGTGCTCATCGAAATTACCGCCTGCCCTTTCATCTGACCAACTACACCTACCGTAATCGTATAAACAGGACTGTCAAACTTAAACTCTGCCAAAGATGGCTTTCCAATTGCAAGCTTTAACTGGGTAACACTATCAAAAACGCTAATTGTAGATTGTAAGAACGGATTTATATTGTTTACATCTAATGCCTTTTTCATACTTTCCTCTTTCCAGCTTTTGTGCTTATTACATTGTTGTTTTTTATTATACATGAATATTATGCACTTAGCAAACAAAAAAAAAAATTTTTAACATTTTTTATGTTTTTTTAGAATATCATCTAAAATATTTTTTAACAACCCTGTTTTCACATTATTTGCCTTTTTTCTTTTCGCAACCTGTGGTATGATAGGGACAATGTAAACATAGCAACATAGTATAGAATAAGCAAAACAACACAAACGGAGGATATCATGGAACAGACATTTCAGGAAATGCTGCCGGAATTAGTGGATGCAATTACGGCGAAATACAAAGCTTCCGATTTACTTCTTGGAAAAAATGATAAACAGCTCCCAGTCCGGGCAGAACTGATTAACATATTGAACGGCTTCAAGGATTTACTTTTTCCAGGTTATTTTAATGATGAACATATTGACAATGATATTGCAGCATTTTACACCGGACAAAAACTTTCTAACCTTCACCAGAAGATGAAAAAACAGGTCGCTATGGCCTTAGCCTACGGAAAAGATACCTCCATAACGGCTAATTCCCCGGAGATTCAGGCAGAGGCAGAACACATATGCTGTGCATTTTTTCAAACAATACCGATTATTCAGGAATACCTTCTATTAGACGTAAAAGCCGGCTATGACGGGGATCCCGCAGCAAACAGCATGGAACAGATTATTTTCTCTTACCCCGGTTTTTATGCTATTTTTGTATACCGGCTCGCACACGAGCTTTATAAGCTTAATGTCCCATTTATACCAAGAGTCATGACGGAACATGCTCACAGTAAAACAGGCATTGATATCAATGCAGGTGCCGTCATTGGAAAGCACTTTTTTATGGACCACGGTACCGGTATTGTAATTGGGGAAACCACCATAATTGGTGAATATGTGAAACTTTATCAGGGCGTTACCTTAGGTGCCCTAAGTACCCGGGGAGGACAGCATCTTTCAGGAGTAAAGCGTCATCCCACTATTAAGGACCGGGTTACAATATATTCCAACGCAACCATTCTCGGCGGTGAAACCGTTATTGGAAGAGACTGCGTGATTGGTGGTGGTGCCTTTATTACAAGCTCTATTCCGGAATGTACCCGTGTTTCCGTCACACCACCCGATCTTTCAATAAAAAATGATACAATAAATACGCATTCTGATCTTTCAGCAACAGAATACATCTACGAAATATAGACAAAGGAACGAAGAACCATGGTATTAGCATGTCAAAATATCTCTAAATCCTATGGTATAACAGAGATACTGCATAACATCAACTTTCATATTGAAGCAAAGGAAAAGCTTGCAATCGCCGGCATCAACGGTGCCGGCAAATCTACACTATTAAAAATCATCATGAATGAGGAGGAGCCCGATGAGGGACAGATTGTCATTGGAAAGGATATTTCTGTCGGTTATCTTGCCCAGCACCAGGATTCCTATTATGACAAAACCATTTATGAGGAACTTTTGAGTGTCAAGCAGGATGTCATCACGTTACAAAAACAAATGCGGGAATTAGAACAGAACATGAAAAATTTAGAAGGAGCCGAGCTTAGTGATGCATTAGAACGCTATACCCGTATGAACCATACCTTTGAGCAGCTAGACGGCTATGCCTTTGAAAGCCAGATTACCGGGATTTTAAAAGGTCTTGGATTTGACAAAAACGAATTCAACCGTCCCGTCAGCGAGCTTTCCGGTGGACAAAAAACCAGGGTTTCCCTTGGCCGCTTATTGCTTTCCCGCCCGGATGTCCTCTTGCTGGATGAGCCTACAAACCACTTAGACCTCAACAGTATCCGCTGGCTAGAAGGTTTTCTTTCCAGTTATGCCGGAGCCGTTGTCATCGTGTCCCATGACCGCTACTTCTTAGACCGGATTGTGACAAAGGTAGTAGAGATTGAGAACAGTAAAAGCACCATTTATCATGGCAATTACAGCTACTATGCCAAAAAGCGGGAGGAAGTCCGCCTATCCAAATACCGTGCCTACATGAACCAACAGGCAGAAATCAAACACCAGGAGGCGGTTATTACAAAGCTTAAGCAGTTTAACCGTGAAAAATCCATTCGACGTGCGGAAAGCCGCGAGAAAATGTTAGACCGTATGGAACGTCTCGAAAAACCTCAGGATGTACATGATGAGATGCGACTTGCCCTGACTCCTGCTATCGAAAGTGGTAATGATGTACTTCTCGTGGAAGACCTTACAAAATCTTATGGCACCCGTACTTTGTTTACGGATCTTACAATCGACATCAAACGCGGTGAGCGTGTTGCCCTGATTGGCAACAATGGTACAGGAAAAACCACCATTTTAAAGATTATTAACCAACTTATTCCAAAAGATTCCGGAAAAATCACATTCGGTGCCCAGGTACATATTGGGTATTATGACCAGGAACACCAGATATTGCATCCGGACAAAACTATTTTTGATGAGCTGCATGACACCTATCCAAATCTTACCAATACTAAAATCCGCAATGTATTAGCTGCTTTTCTATTTACCGGAGAGGATGTATTTAAAGAAATCAAAGACTTAAGCGGTGGCGAACGTGGACGGGTAAGCCTTGCAAAGCTCATGCTCTCTGATGCTAATTTTCTAATTTTGGACGAGCCTACAAACCATTTGGATATTACCTCAAAAGAAATTCTGGAAAATGCCCTAAAAAATTATACCGGAACACTGCTTTACGTGTCCCATGACCGCTATTTTATCAATCAGACTGCAACCAGAATTCTGGATTTAAGTCCGGATGGACTTGCCTCATACACCGGCAACTATGATTACTACCTTGAAAAACAGCTTGTATCGACTGCCCGCACAGAAGAAAAAACAGTCCCTGCAAAAGAAGAGACGGAAATCAAAAAGGACTGGAAACGCTCCAAAGAAGAGCAGGCAAAGGAGCGCAAGCGTCAAAACGATTTAAAACGAGTAGAAAGCCGGATTGAGGAATTGGAGCAACTCATCTCCCGGCTTGATGAACAAATGGCAAAACCAGAAAATGCCACCAATGCAGCAAAACTTACGGAACTCGCAAACCATCAGGCTGCCGCCAGTGAAGAACTGGACACACTCTACGAGCAGTGGGAAGCATTGTCAGAGGATACCGTTTAGTCAAGGATTTAAGTCTTCCTTGACTAAACTTCCTACTTCTGTTCAAGAGGTTCCCTAAGCGTTATTAACCCTATATATATATCCTTTCCATTTTCATATGGATCTTCTACATCCGTTTGGAAGGTAACATAATAAGGAACTGATATTTCCTCCTGCCCATCATCTATCTGAAAATGTATCATAAAATCAACAATACAAAGCTCCGGCAGCACATAACTGCTGCTGACATAATAAGCAGAATAATAAATTCGCAGCTCATCAGCAAAGGAATTTGCCCAGTATTCTAACAATTGGTCTTTTGTCGTTTTGTCGAAAACAGTTATATCTGTTCCCTCTCCCTGCCATTGTTTCTCCTGCCCCTTTTCATCCATCCCATCCTGCATCTTTTGATAAAATGTACTTACATAATCTCCAACACCGGTATTCGGTATTGACAGGGCATATATATGATAAGTCTCTGCATCCATAAACAGACGGATATCCCTGCCAGCCGTTACAAAATACAGTAGCCAGACATTCACAGTCAGATTACTGTTCTGACTGTTACAGACCGTATAATAAGTGGCACGTTCAAAGGTATCCTCTTCCATCCTCAATATACTCTCCATCGGCAGAATTCCCTTTTCTTTCCAGAGATTAACTCCGAGCTTAGCATTGCGAAGCAGATCCGGTGCCTGTGAGCTAAGCTCCCTTGCATCCCCAATTACAAAAATCTCAGACATTCTTATATCTTCTGCAGAGAGCACTCTCATTTTTTCTGCCACGGACAAGGTATAATGGATGCCATCCTCAGCGCTGTTGTGCTCTATTATCTGATAACGGTTTAAGTTCTTTTTCTCAAAAACAGCAACTACCACCTTTGGCATGTATTCTGCAAACATGAGAAACGCCGCTACAATCAACAGAAGACTCATCCTCTTTTTCATCTTATGCTTTATCTTATTCTTCATCCCGTTCTTCATCCTTCTCTTCTGTAATTCCTTTTGGAAGCGGCAATGTAACAGTTACCGTAGTTCCTTTTCCTTCCTCACTATCAATCTGCCAATCTGCATGATGCAGCACAACGATTTCACTGCAAAGTGTCATTCCAAGACCCGCACCGCCTTCCTTGCGTGAACGCGATTTATCAATCATATAAAATGCCTGCGTTATATGAGCAAGCTCCTCTTTTGGCATACCCTTTCCTTCATCCGCAATGACAACCTGGTAACCGCCTTCTACCTTTTTTCCCTTTATCCATATGGTATTCCCTGCCGTCGATGCCTTCCTTGCGTTATCGGTAAGATTTGCAAATAAAGAAATCAACAAATCCTTTTCCCCATATATTTTACCGCTCTCCACCTCCCGCTTTAAAACCATATCCTTTTCAAGTACAGCTACCTCTGCCAAATCAAATACATTCTCTAACAAATACTCTGCATCAATCGAATGGAACTCAAATTTGTTCTTTTGCAGTACGAAAAGCTCCATCAATTTGAAGGACAGTGCTTCTAAGCGCTTTCCCTGAGAATACACGTATCCCGCTGCCTTTATCTTTTCCTCTGTGGACAAGTCCATGGAACGGATCATATCCGCATAACCAATAATAGCGGTGAGCGGTGTTTTCAGCTCATGTGCAAATGCCGATGTAAATGCTTCCTGATTTTTTGCGTGATCTGTAAGTTCTTTCATTTTTTCATCCAGACTATCTGCCATAAAATTAAAATCTTTTGCCAGCATTCCAATCTCATCCGTCCCGGTTTCATTTGCACGGGCCTCATAGTCCCCCTTTGCAAAGCTTCTTGTAATCTTTGACAGGTTATGCAGCCTAAATGTCAGCAAATATGACAGCATCAAAGACACCATACTGGTTCCAAACAGCAGAATCACAATGATAATCTGGTATGCAGTTATCATCGAATCCCTTTGCTCGTAAATGCCATTGATATCCGATATCGTCTCAATATAATAGTTTGCATCCACAAACTGAATAACTGCAATACTTGCAACCCGAAGCATATAGCGATCCTTTTCTTTATAGATTTCATATCCACTGACGGTCTCATCTATCTGTCCAAGCAGGCCAGGTGCCGTCTCATCTTGTTCCGGATAAACCAGATTCCCCTCTTTGTCCCATATCCGCAGCTCCTTGCCAACCATTTTTTCACCCAATGACTGCGCCACTTCCTTGATCACAGCCGGATGTTTTTCCAGATAAGAGATCGGCAGAGCCTCCACTGTATTCTTAAACGCAATACCATACATTTCATTTTCGGTATTACACATCTCGATTTCCCGCTCGTATAATGAATGAAACGCCGCCTGAATCATCCACGTACCACAAACACTAAACGACACGGAAATCAATATAAAAATACTAAGAAAAACCTTCCAAAACAGTCTCATGCCTACCCCACTTCTATAATATCCGCCATTCTTTACCAAACCCTGCATGTTTTTAAGTACAACAAATCCAATCAGACCTCTAACCGATATCCGACTTTATAGACAGCCTTAATCTGATCTTCCCAATTAAGCTTCTTTCTAAGCCGCTGCACATGCAGATCCACTGTACGGCTATCACCTAGATAATTACTTTCCCATACATTCTCATATATGGTTTCCCTGTAAAGGGCAATATTTTTATTACGCACAAATAAAAGCAGCAGCTCAAACTCCTTCATTGTAAGCATTACCTGCTCCCCATTTTGTATCACAACCCTGGATGGAATATCGATAGAAACATCTAATATCTCAATCTTATCTGCGGCCTTATGATATCTGCGAAGCACCGTCTCCACTCTCGCTAGCAGCTCCACAATCTCAAATGGCTTTGTAATGTAATCATCCGCTCCGGATTTTAAACCTTTTACCTTATCGTCTAATTCACTCATTGCAGTAATAAAGATAACCGGAATTTCCAAAGCCTTTGTGTAGTCCAAAAGCTCATAACCATTGATACCAGGCAGCATAATGTCAAGCAGCGCCAGGTCAAAATGCTCTTTATCCATCATATCCGCTGCTGTCACTCCATCAAACGCAGTATAGCAGGTATACCCCGCCTTGATCAGATTCATACGAATCAAATCAGAAATTGCTTCTTCATCCTCTACAATTAAAATTTTTATCATTTCCTTAACTCCATCTTCCCTTATATCATATCCCGTAATACGACATACCTGTCCGCACTCCGTAATCCTGCAATCGCTTAGGCATTCCTTTTCCAGACTACCGCTTTGTGCAAACAGTCATGCCGGATACTTATCAGGATTATAACAGCATATCCGGAAATTGCATCATTTTTGTATCATTGTATCTTATGTCACCAATTTTCGAAAAAACTTCGTTTGTTGCAATAGTCGCCAAATGTATATACAAGTATCTACGCTTGGCTCGTTATTTGCACAAATTGATGACCTGCCCCCTCATCAGCGCAATCCATTATATCATTTTTTCACCCAAAAAACACCTGTAACAGAGAAATATCTACTGCCTGATTCTTTCTCTCTGTTACAGGTGTCCCATTATCTTTCAAATACCTGTCAAAAATCTATTTTTCGATTTCCTGTATCTTGGATACAGTTTCTATATTTTCTATGCCAGGCTCTCCTCTAAGGTTTTACGGATTTCCTTAATGAAATTCTCAGAATTTAGTACTGTTGGATTCTCAATCGTTGTAATCAGTGCCAAATCCTTTGTCATTCTTCCAGACTCAATCGTTTCAAGGGTTGCTGCCTCCAATTTATCTGCAAATGTACAAAGCTCAGGGATATCGTCAAGCTCCCCACGTTTTCTCAAGGCTCCCGTCCATGCAAAGATTGTTGCCACAGAATTCGTAGAAGTCTCCTCGCCCTTTAAATGCTTATAGTAATGTCTCTGAACCGTTCCATGCGCCGCCTCGTATTCATATACTCCGGACGGGGAAACAAGCACAGACGTCATCATTGCCAGGGAACCAAATGCAGACGAAACCATATCAGACATCACATCACCATCATAGTTCTTACATGCCCAGATAAACCCACCTTCTGCCTTCATAACACGGGCTACCGCATCATCAATCAGCGTATAGAAATACTCAATGCCTGCAGCCTTAAACTTCTCATCATACTCTGCCGTATAGATTTCCTGAAAAATATCTTTGAATCTATGGTCATATTTCTTGGAAATGGTATCTTTTGTGGCAAACCATACAGACTGCTTCGTATCCAATGCATAATTAAAGCATGCCCTCGCAAAGCTTTCAATAGAATTGTCAAGATTATGCATACCCTGAATCACACCCGGACCTTTAAACTCATGAATGGTCTCCCGGATTTCGCTTCCATCCTCACTTGTAAATACCAGCTCTGCTTTACCAGCACCCGGTATACGCATTTCAGAATTCTTATATACATCGCCATAGGCATGTCTTGCAAGTGTAATTGGTTTTACCCAGTTTTTCACACATGGCTCAATCCCTTTTACAACAATCGGTGCACGGAATACTGTTCCGTCTAAAGCCGCACGAATCGTTCCGTTTGGTGACTTCCACATTTCCTTTAAATTATACTCGGTCATACGGGCAGCATTCGGTGTGATCGTTGCACATTTCACCGCTACACCATACTTCTTCGTTGCCTCTGCCGAATCAATGGTTACCTGGTCATTGGTCTCATTTCTGTATTCAAGCCCAAGATCATAGTACTCTGTCTTTAAATCAATAAATGGAAGCAAAAGTTCATCCTTAATCATCTTCCAGAGAATTCTGGTCATCTCATCTCCGTCCATCTCTACCAATGGTGTTGTCATTTTAATCTTATCCATTCTATGTATCCTCCTTATATTGAGCACTTAATAAGCAACTTTGTTGCGAATTTAGTGCGAAAATACACTTGACCACTTTGCGAGGTCCCTCTCGAGCTTAGTGGGCATAGTGTTTCCTTACATTTGGCACTTAATAAGCAACTTTGTTGCGAATTTAGTGCGAAAATACACTTGACCACTTTGCGAGGTTCTCCCGAGCTTAGTGGGCATAGTGTTTCCTTACACACTTTCTATACTTTAACAGAAAAATAGACATATGGCAAACAATTCTATGGATAAAAATACATTTTTCTCTATTTTACCTTTCATAATTCATTTTCTATATGAAAATAACAGTTTTAAGAAAAGAAATACCTCTCTTTTCTTAAAATAATTAAATATATCCACCATTTTTCAACAGAAAAATAATTGTTGTCAGAGTGACAGAGGAAAGCAGCGTAGTCATCACCACAATACCGGATGCCAGTGCATCATCATTCCCCATATTTTTTGCCATGATATAGGAACTTACCGTAGTTGGTGCTCCCGTAAGGATTAACATTGCAACCAAGGCCTCTCCCCGAAATCCCATCCATATAGCTAACGGCAGAAAAACACCCGGAATAACCACTAATTTAATAACAGATGCTATCATGGTAAGTCTTATACGCTTCATTGCTTCACCGGTGGAAAAAGCACCCCCAATCGCAAGTAATGCCAGCGGTGTCGAAAGACTTGCCACACTATTGATACTCTTTTGTAAAATCACCGGAAACTCAAATTTCAATAAAGCAAATGGAATTCCAAGTACAATGCCAATGATAATTGGGTTGGTAACAATCCCTTTCAGGGTTTTCTTCATAACCGCTTTTCTATCATTCTCATTGGCATTGGCACTTCGTACCAACACAAGCACAGAAAAAATATTAAACAACGGAATGGATGCTACAATCATCATCGGCACCAGCCCGCTGTCTCCATAAATATTCTGTGCAAAGGCAATTCCAAGAATTGCTGCACTTCCCCGGAAAGCCCCTTGAACAAAGCTTCCAATCATACTCTTATCCTTTAGAAAGATTTCGGCAAAAAGCCATGTCACACCAAAAAATACACAGGTTCCCAAGAAGCAGAATAACACAAACTTAAGGTCAAAATCGTTTGATAGATCTGCTCCTGCAATATCCTTAAAAACCAGAACCGGCAATGCCACCTTAAATACCAGCTTGTCCGCCACTGACACAAACTCGTCTGTCAAAAATCCAATCCGTTTTAACCACCAGCCGAGAATCATTACAAGAAAAATCGGCATGGTAGCATTGATGCTGTACATAAAATTTTCTAACATTTCTTTCTTCCCTTTCACACAATACAGGGTGCGGACCAGCCAGTCCACACCCTGCTACACGCTTTATATTATAGAAGACCGTCCATTTCATCCTCCTTAGAGGCTGTATCATCCCCATTTTTATTACCCATGATAAACAATGCCACAACTACTATGATGGACACGATCATGCAGATGGCAATCAGCCATGGCTTTGAGGCATCTCCGGTTTCTACCATTCCCACTAAATAATTTAACATTTTCTCCTCTTTTCTATTGATACTCTTTAAGCAATTACGAAACTTCCTATTTCCAATACCTAGTACAAAATCTCCTGTCAATCCTCCGGATAATAGTTCTTCACTACATCCCTGTCTGGAATCGTCTGTTTTGTCTCTCTGACAAACTTTCCGACCTCTGCAGCCGCCTGATTAATTGGAATATTCGTTCCTGCTCCCGCTACACAGCCACCTGGACATGCCATACCCTCAATGAGACAGCCATCTTTTCTCCCGGCTTTGGCAAGCATCAGCATTTTCCGACATTCGTCCAGACCTTCTGCGTGCTCGATGTGTACCTCCGTTCCCGAATAATATTCATTGATGCAGTCCTCAACAGCCTTGGCCACACCACCAGCCACCGCATACCCACGTCCAGCTCCGGTCGCATCATTCATCGGTTCCCCGACACGGAAATCATCAAACTCAATATCCCTCGATATAAACATCGCATCCAATTCCTCGAACGTAATAACAAAATCCACGTCACTGCGCACAGTTCTGCGCATGGCCTCCAGCTTTTTTGCTGCACATGGTCCAATAAAAACTACAGAGGCATCCGCATGCTCCTTTTTTATCATACGGGCTGTGGCCACCATCGGTGTCAGGGCATTGGAAATCTTATCAATGGTCTCCGGAAAATGCTTTTTGGAGAGCATCGCCCATGACGGACAGCAGGAGGTCAGCAAAAATGGCACCTCGCCTGTCGCCACTTCCTTCACATAATGCTCCGCCTCTGTCATTGCCCCCATATCGGCTCCGGCAGCCACCTCATATACTCCGGCAAAGCCAAGCTTTAAAAGTGCCGCCTTTATTTTATCCGGTGTTGCATATTCTCCAAATTGCCCTACAAATGCAGGTGCTAATGCAGCATAAATCTTCCTTCCGGAACGCAGTGCCCGGATTAACTGGAAAATCTGGGATTTGTCCGCAATGGCGCCAAATGGGCAGTTTACCATGCACATTCCACAGGATACGCATTTTTTCTCATCAATTTTCGCCCGTCCAAGTTCATCACTCACAATTGCATTCGCCCCACAGGCATCCGCACATGGGCGGCGCTTATGAGAAATTGCATCATATGGACAATTCGCCTTACATTTTCCACACTTGATGCAGGCATTCTTATCAATTACGGACTTTCCATTTTCGATATGAATCGCCCCCACCGGGCAGACCTCCTTACACGGATGCGCCACACAGCCCTTACACTGATTGCTCACCTCGTATACATTATGTTCACAGGCATTACAGGCAGCCGGAATCACCTGCATAAGAGGCGGCTCATAATATTTCTCGTCAATATTGCTCTCCTCTATGCCCTGTGTCAGATGCACGGGCTTATCCTCCGGCCGCAAAGACATACCCATCGCCAGACGAATCCGTTCCCTTGTAATCGCACGCTCCCTGTAAATGCTCTCGCAATACTGCGGAGTATCCCCCGGTGTAATCTTATACGGAATCGCCTCGATATCATCAATAATATTATCCGACTGATAAGCTAAATTTGCAACCTCTGTAAACACCTGTTTCCGAAGCCGTCTTACATTCGTCTCTAATCCTCGCACCTTTTTTCTCCTTCTCTCATTGCTTTTTTATACAACCCGCAAAATACATTATGCTCGGATTCATTATACAATATCCGGTGCTATTTTTCCACTTTTACTTTTTTCCATATAGGACCATATATGACAATCGCTTTCTGTTTGTTCTTTTTCGCTTCCAAACAAACTGAGTCAGGCAGAATGCAAAACGTAGTAAAATAATTTTTTCATACACAGCTTTTCAATTCATCACCTGCTCTCATTTACATAGGTTTCTATACGTTTCTGGATAATCTTCACTGTTTTGTCCAGATCCTTATCCCCTGCGAAATAACTGCCAGCCTCCTCTAATACAATCAGCATCATATCTTCATCAAGGGCAACACTCTTCTTTGTCCGGTTAATCAAATCCAAATAAGTATCCACATCCTCCTGTGATACTGGTCCGTATTTTACTTCATTGCCACCCCATGTAAAGGAACCCTTTTCAAGCGGCTCAACCTCATTTCCAAATTCATCAATATAGCTTTCCTCCGCCATCGCCGCCTGAATTCTCATATTCAGACAGTCCTGTCTTGTCGGTATGGAAAAATTCCGAGAGTACTTTCTAAAAAACTCATATTGATATTCCCTTTTTCCAAGCAGGCGGATAAACTCCCATGCTTTATCCTTCACCTTCGATTGGGAATAAATGCCAGTCTTATCCCAAAAGAAAAAATAAGAGCCTTCTCGTTCCCTGTTTGGATAACCGATAAAAGTGACCTCTTCACCAAATCGCTCCCGGATATTTTGCACGTCTGTAAGGGAAACACCCTGCTCTGCCTCAAGTAAAATTTTCCCATCCGTAAACATAAAGCTCATATCATCCAGATATTCCATGTATTGGTTCTCATCATACTCCATATCACCCACACCCCGATTGCAAAGCATTAAAATATCCTTAAACTCTTCACTGTCAAAGCTGCATTTCCCTGTCTGCCAGTCCACAAAATCCAAAAGTCCGCTCATCAGAAAATCTTCAAGCATACGGCTCTTTTCTTCTTCAAAAAATGGTATCACATCACTCCCCTTTTTCTCTAACGCCGCCATCAGCTCATCGAACGTCCACCCGCTTCCCTTTCCAACATCGCTGGTTCTTCCCGCTACCGTATTTATCGTGCAATAAGGGGCAATATAATACAACTTTCCGTCAATCTTCATCCCCTCTAACACGGAAGGAATAAATGCATCCTTATTAACCTCGTCATCCTTCTCATAATAGGGTGTTAAATCTGCCAGCAGCCCCTTTGAAACACACTGCTGTGCCGAAATAGGCAGGTCATCTATGCAAATAATATCCGGAACATTACCGGCTATAATATCCATAAGCATCTCCCTGTATTCTCCATCCTCTCCCCCCTCATAAATCTTAAACTCAATCTTATAATCCTTGTTTTCTTTGTTAAATTCCCTTGCCGCCTTGATGAGTGAATCAGAAACACCATACGCACCATAGGTAATGGTCTGCTTGGCCTCAACAACTGATGGCTCTACCCATGTATAAAGCTCCACACTGAAAACTTCTTTTTCATTTGCATCATCATACAGCACTCCGACAAACTGGTTATCTCCCGCAAAAACCATGCCTCTGACATCCTCCGAGGTCAGGTAAGAGCTTTCTGCATCTAACAGCTTCGTTCCCGTTTTGTCCGTAATATTATAGCCGTAAATTCCAGAACCGCTTTTATAATAAAAGTCATATTCTGCGCCATCCATAAGACAGCTTCCCTTTGAAAAACACTCCGAAATCCCCTTCAGGGCATCCCCCGCATTCCTTTTCTCGGTATCAAGAATACAGACCTCGGCAGCCATCTCTCCAGTGCCCCGATTCTCCGTTCTTGCATAAACAATCTGACCATCCTTTGTCCTTGCCATATCATGGAGATACTGTTCTTCCTTAAGCTCCACTTCCCCTGCCGGCTGAAAGCTTTCATTCAGAATATAAATTTTCTGACTGGATGCCACAAATATGTTTCCTTTGCTGTCTGCCACAACACGGCTCACAAGATTATCCTCTGTAATCCCAACAGATTTTGTAATATTTTCCCGCAGCAATTCCTGTCCAGCTTCATCCCGCTTTCGCAGCTCTATTCCATCTTCACCAGAAAGCATGTAAACCATACTGCCGTCATCCTCCACATAAAATGCCTTTATGTTCTCATGTTCTGACAATTCCAACGAAATTTCCTCCAGACTGCCCCCGTCTATTCCGGTCCTGTAAAAATGAAACTCCGCTTCCATCTCTTTTGGGACCTCCTCGTCCTCGACATTTTGCTCCTCACCGGACAATGCTTCATTGTCTGTTCGTTTTGCACTTAAAAGATAGAGTGTTCCGTTTTTTACACAGTAAAGCTCCGGTTCTCCCTCTAAGCCATCCGTTGCAAGCGTATTCCCCTCGTATACCATTCCTGTGGTATCCTCTTCCTTTTCCTTCTGCTTCTTCCCACAGCCAGGAATTTGCAGCATTAACATTACTGACAGCATAATCAAAATCCATTTTTTCATTTGCTCCACTCCTTTCCAAGCCAACGTTCCTCCTGCGGTATTAGCCAGTTTACACAGATCACAAATACCGCTATTGCTGCTCTTTAAATCTAATACTATTACAATTATCCTTCTTTCTGTTAGAAAAGGATTGCTACAAGCTGCAGCAATCCTTTTTTAATACACTTAACCTTCTTTTTCAGCTATGCTTTCTTTTTTTCCTTCCTGCCAAATAGGTTTTTATGCTCTGGTGTCATCCAATGTACACACAATACCGCTGCAAATACACTGCTTATGATAATCAGTACTGCATGCCACAAACTTTCCGCCGCCATCATTCCCATCCAGCAAATTGTAATGCCAATTAACACCGCATACACATATTTTACAAAGGGAAAATAAAAAATCTGGCTGGCTGCTTCTTTTTTATCAGCAAGCAGGATTGCAAAAGCTAACAGCATAACTGCCAACAAAAAATTCCCCCATACAACTTCGGGTTCTGGTATCCTTCCATAATGTTCAAAGCTTCTCATTTGATAATCAAAATGTAACCAGTCTAACGCTACATCACATACACGCCGACCAGTCGAAGAATCGTCCCTCATAGCCGGATATGGTAACTGTCCTTCTGCCATCTTATAAAATGCTTCATCAACCGGTCCCCCATCGTAATAAATCTTTACATCCATTCCATATTCGCCATTATACAAATCCTCCAACCTAATATCTGCATCCTGCGAGTCTTTGATATCTTCATAAACTTTCCAAACATCATCCCATTTTTCTTCATATCCCGCAGGTGCAGGTGCCTCATAATCATAGCCGTATATTGATGCTCTTTCGTCTATCATTAAAAGAGCCCAGATATAACCACTGATATCCTCCACATTTTGTTCCGTCACAGTTTCTCCCACCATAATCAGTATTCCAGACAACATGATAAGCATTGCGGCCGCACCAAATATCTTCCAGATTCCGTTCACGATTAACGATTCCACAAAATGGGATGCTGCAAGCAGCATCAGCAGATAAGCCGCCGTTACAATAATCACCGGAAGCATGGCCGTAAAAAGCCACGGTATCTCTATATGAAATTGGGCAAATAACCATTTTGTATATATAAAACTGCCAATCCAATACACAATATTTGGCAGAAGTACAAACACACAATCAGCGCACAAATAAAATATTTCAACCGTTCTTTTCTTCAGTGGAAGTGTAGCAAGGAATTCTCTTCCATAGCTGTTTCTCTCCGCCTGGTATCGATATAATTTGAATATACAATACGCAACTACTGTTATAATTATATTGTCTATATCCACATAGCAGGCACTTCTTAAATCATAGGGAAGCTCATAACTAAGAAAAGTAGTAATATTACAATCCGGATAAAAAAAGTAGTATCCGGTTCCGAGATGATAGCCAATCATAACAAGAACAACCAGTAAAATAGCGCTCCCATAACATTTCCACTCGTGTTTTAACAGCTTTTTCATATCATTTCACCTCCAATCGATCGGATTTTCCATGCTTATCCCATTTCATCATAAGCAATAATAATCCACATATTGCTGCTCCCACTATTACGGATACCAGCTCTGCAACCCAGAAAATAGCATAGCATATGTTTGCGGCAAAAATACCACATAAAATAGGCAGTAAATAGTCAAGCAATGGGAAATAAAACCATTTCCCCCTTGAAAGCTCCCGTTTTTCTGCAGCAATTATAATAAAAAGAATCATTAAAACAGTAATACCTACTAAGTTCAAAAGTCCTTTCTTCTCATATGGCGTATGGTAAATATAATCCAAAAAGAATTCCGGAGTCAAAAGATTTCCAAACATCGCTCTGGTATCAGGAATTTCCACCATAAAATATACTGTTCCCCAGACTGCCGCCATAATTGCCATTCCCACAATACCATTTTTGCATATCACAATACCAAGATAGAAAAACGTAAATGCACAGACAAGATAAAGAAGATAGTATAACCCGGTCTTTAAAAACTCACTGTCGGCATTTACTGTTTCTCCCTTTAGCACCCCATTTACTGCGATAACAGCGTTATTATTTTTGCTCTGTGCGATGGCAAAGGTGCACATCGTAACAAGCCATGGAATCACAATCACTCCTAAACTGAATATATAATCATGTATCACAACTATTCTTTTCTTTACCGGCAAAAACATCTCAAATTCCATCGCCCGCCTATCCATAAATGAAAAATGCCTTACAAACAAAAGCAGTATCATACCAAACAGGGCAACCCAGAAATTCACCAGATCATATCCATCCGCCTTATCAAAAAATATATCCGCCATAGAATACAATATTTGTTTTGATTCACCATCTGGTTTTAGCTCCTTTAATACATATATGTTGTTACTGACCACCGGAAGCAAGGCAATACAAAGGCTGGTCAGATAGAACTGCCACGTCTCTTTTGTGAGTTTTACAAAATCCTTCATATCTGTCCCCCCTTGTTATTCTTTACTGCTGTTTGGCTGCATTGTATTCGGACTGTTTTTTTCCCGGCTCTCTTCTAGTACTACAAACAGCTCCTCTAAGGAAATTTCCATTTCCTCCACAAAGCTTGCTCCATTTTTGCGAAGCTCTCCCGCAAACTTCTCATCATAATCCTTAACAATCAGTGTATAAATACTTCCTACATTACTGATTTTTAAAATCTGTGGCAGTTCATACACTTTCTTCGATGCCCCGCCCTCAAAGACAGCATTTAACCGGGTAAGCTCCCCTTTCATGTCTTCCATGGAAAGCTGACGCTCCACCTTGCCCTTATGCATCATGGTAACGGAATCGCATATTCGCTCTAACCCGTCTAAGTTGTGTGAGCTTATCAGTACACCAATATTTCGCTCCTCCACCTCACTAATCAGCAATTCAAAAAACTTTGCTTTCGCCACCGGGTCCAGACCGGAGGTTGGCTCATCTAAGATTAGATAATCCGGCTCCTTAGAAATCTCGAGCATAAAAGACAGCCGCATTTTCTGCCCTTTGGACAGCGAAGAAATTTTCCTGTCAACCGGAAGCTTAAATATTTTATTATATTCATTAAATTTCGGTTTATTAAACTTCTCATAAAAACACTCATACATATGTACGATTCTTGTCACGCTATATCCTGCAATATACTCATTGTAATCTGCCACATACCCTACATGTTCTTTCACTTCCGGATTGTCATATATGGCTTTCCCATCATAAGTAATGGCTCCCTGATCCGCCTTATAAATACCAGCTACACATTTAATCAAAGTCGTCTTACCTGCACTGTTCTCTCCAATCAATCCATGAATCTCCCCTGGCGTTACAGTAAGGCTTATATCCTTTAAAACCGGTATTTTTCCATATCCCTTATAAAGATTTTTAACCTCTAACATACGCTCATCTCCTCATATATTCCCTTTACTAAATCCACAACCATTTTTTTATCATACCCCATCATCTTAAGCTCCATGATTGCACTGTTTAACAGCTTCTTAACATTCAACAGACGTTTTTCGTCCTCTTCCAGCTTAATTTCCCCCGCAATAAAGGTTCCTTTTCCCCGGATTGTCTCAATAATCTCCTGTCGCTCCAGCTCCTGATATGCTTTCGCCACCGTGCCTGGAGTAATCTTTAGTTCCAATGCAAGCTTCCTGACGGATGGAATCGTGTCCCCAGGCTTTAGATAACCTTTCATAACATTAAACTTCATTTGCTCCACAATCTGTTCATAAATTGGTGTATTACTCTTTAAGTCCAGCAATATCATGTTTTTCCTCCTTCCTTTCAAACATACTGTTTTAACTGTATCACTTCCTATAGTACAGTTATAACACACTGTACCACCTGTGTCAATACACTTTTACATTTAAATTCCGGTTTGTGCATCTTTCCCAAACGCTGATGGTGGAAAACGGACGATAAAATTCACGAAAGGAAGTGGTGAGGAGTAAGACCTTAAAAGCTTATAAACGTGCTCTGTTATGCAGACCATTCCGACGAGCCTCAAATCATATGAGAATGAGCACAAAACGAGGTGCCCATTCTCACTGAGTCTCCTCTCCATTGCATAAAAGTCGCACTTATTATAAGCTTTTAAGGTCTCACTCGAATCTACGTTACTTCGTGAATTTTATCTGTTCATCCCCCTTCACCCAGCGTTTTCGCCACACCCTATGCAATTTTCATTGGAATTTTGGACTTACGCCAGAGGCAAACAAATTTCCTCTGGTTTAAAAAGTGTAAGTAAGATACCATAACATAAAATATTCATATGTTTTATTTGGTACGAAAACGTAAATGGTTGCAGATTTCCTGGCAAACCGAAAACCTAAATTGCCAGGAAATCCGCAACCTCAATACCCCGTTAAACAGAAATTTGACTTTCTGATTTTTCAAGATATTTAATAACTGTTATATTTTGTTATCAAAGGCTCGGTTATACCGCATAAACACTAAATTTATGACAGTTTTTTCACCTTTACCTTTTATATCAGTTTATTAGATTTTCCTTACAAGTACAAGTCCTAATAAGGGCAAAAATGAGGGGAACAAATACAGTAAAATAATATAACAAATTATGTAGTCGAACTGTTTGAAATGCTATTAATTCAAAAATATAGATGACGAAAATTTATAATAACTTTTCGCCATCTATAATAAAATACAGGAATTTGAATATATTAATATATACTTGCTATAAGGAGTAAACATATGCAGGAAATATTACAACGTATAGAAAATCTTGAAAATCAAGTAGCTAATATCAAACTTACTCTAACAGACATGATACAACAGTCCTCCGAGAATGAAAAACAAAATCTGGAGGGCTATAAACGACTTGCCCAAGTAGTTGAGATGTTATCGTTACAACTACAAAGTTTCTCGACAGCAGACAGAAAAGAATGATTTTCCAAAATCAGTGCATTATCTTATCCATTGTGACATGCGGCATCTATGGCATCTATTGGTTTATATGTCTTACAGATGATACCAATATAGTTTCAAGAAGAACAGACGAGACTTCCGGTGTCGTTGCATTTCTTCTCTCCCTTATAACATGTAGTATTTACGGTCTGTATTGGGCATACAAGCAGGGCGAAAAGATTGACGAAGCAAAGATTGACCACGGTATGCCCTCCAACAACAGCAGCCTTGCATACCTTCTGCTTTGCCTGTTTGGATTCTCAATTGTTGCATACGCACTCATGCAGAATGATTTAAATAAGCTGGCATAATTATGAGACCAAAGCGTTTGATACGGATTATTACATATGCACTTTGTATCCTGATGGCGGGTTTTGTATATGGCATCTTTTTCCAATATACAGGGCTCGCCATTCCATGCCCATTTCACAAGCTAACATGGCTGAAATGCCCGGGATGCGGCATCACAGGTATGTGCATTGCACTGATACAGCTGGATTTTAAGGAAGCATTCCTGTGCCATCCGGTGCTTTTTCTGCTGCTTGTTCCACTCGGTGCAGTCTGTGCGGGAAGTGCAATAACCTATATCAGGGAAGGCTCAGGACAGATGAAGCGTTGGCAGAATGTAATCCTGTATGCCAGTATTGTGCTGCTTGTTGGATATGGCGTGGTGCGTATATGGTGCAGATATTTCCTATAAGATAAATAACCCCCATGGAACACTCAAATAATGTTCCATGGGGGCTTTCCGTACGGTAATCCTAAACCTCTTTAAACAATATCATTTCCATATTATTTTACATGAATTTTAAGGTTTGCCTTTTTACCATTATAGGTCTTAACTGTGATAACAGCATCTCCTTTCTTCTTGGCTGTTACCGTTCCGTTCTGGGCAACAGTGGCTACGGACTTCTTGCTGGAAGTATACGTAATCTTATAGCTCGCCGTACCATTAGGCAGTTTGGGTTTAATCTGGAATTTCTTTCCAACTTTCAGTGTCTTCTTTTTAGAATTCAGGCTAATCTTGCCTGGTTTCTTTTTCACTGTTACCTTCACCACGGCCTTCTTCTTATTGGAAGATGTTATGGTAATCTTACAGGTTCCGGTCTTCTGGGCAGTTATTTTGCCGTTCTTACTCACCGTGACTTTGTTGTTGGATGGCTTATAAGTAAGCTTCTTGTCAGAGGCGTTTTTCGGATAAACCGCTGCCTCCAGTTGAACCTTCTCGCCAACGCCTACGGTCATCTTGTCTGTCGAAACCAGTACCTTCTTAACATCAATCTTTTTATTTGACGCTGCCGTTAACGTTACTTTCATCTCCGCCTATTTTCCATTGTCTGATGTTAAGGTCACCGTTG
>CAMWYJ010000019.1 GCA_947178445.1 uncultured Clostridium sp. | reverse complement strand
CACTAGCTCAGTCGGTAGAGCACCTGACTTTTAATCAGGTTGTCGGGGGTTCGAATCCCCCGTGCTTCACTTTAAGAAGCAGAAATGCTTCTTTACTTATTTATATAGAAATAACAGACAGGATGACTGAATGTTTATATGGTAACAGACAGGAGCAATCCTGTTGTTATAGATATGCGGATGTGGCGGAACTGGCAGACGCGCTAGACTTAGGATCTAGTGGGAGACCGTGCAGGTTCGATTCCTGTCATCCGCATTATTGTAGTAAAATCAAGAACTTCAGCGCTTTTGAGGCGAAGTTCTTTTATTTTGTGTTTTTCTGAGGATCTTGAATTTTTCACCTGCATTGCATTTTATAAAGGGATTGCAGGAAGAAAATGACAGCAAAAGGACGGAAAAAGAAATGGTAAATTATTACTGTGACATATTGGAATAT
Source organism: uncultured Clostridium sp. (assembly GCA_947178445.1). Classification (GTDB taxonomy): domain Bacteria; phylum Bacillota; class Clostridia; order Lachnospirales; family Lachnospiraceae; genus CAG-590. The sequence goes on along the minus strand of CAMWYJ010000019.1, from coordinate 52,927 downwards.
ATTGGAAATGAGTCGGATTGTAAGCGTAATCAGTGGATTTATAGAAAATAATGAGAAATGTGCGAGAGATAGAAAATACCTTTCAAGGCTGAATAAGGGTGAAAGGAATTGACATTCATAGTGAAAAGTGATATTTTAATTCTTGAAAGAAAATATGAAAGAATGATAAGGAGATGCCATGGATAAGCCGCAAATATCGAGTGTCGATAACCATGTGGTACTCAATGGAGCATTTGATGCCTGAGGAATTTGAAATAGTGAAGACAAATACAGTGATTGGATGGGAATGGCTATCCCGACCATCTGACAGGTGATGAAGATTCCAATCAGTGCGCAGTTGCTATTGCAGATGTCTATGATGCATTAGTAAGTTCATTCAAAGGTACAAAAAGTGTATTTGCAAATAATATAATATATGATATAATTATGAATGTGAATGCGGACAATTTTCACCAGATATGCTTGAATGTTTTGAACTTGCTAAAGTAGATTTCTTAACATGTTGATGTGATGAAGATGTTTGATTTTTCTTGATACATAGATATTTAAATGAATAGCAGGCAGCAAAAATATTGTAATATATTTTACTGCCTTTTTACGTTGTCTAGGAGGGGTTTTATGGATCAAAGTGAAGTCCGTATTTTTCCGATCGAAGTTGCATTAGAGATGATTCTTATGTTTGACAGGACGGGAAGAATCTCTTATGGGAATGATGTGGCAAAGAAAAAACTAGAATACGAAAGTGATTTGCTTGGCAGACATATTAGTGAAATTTTTCCTAATACATTCAAATTTTCAGAGAATGGTTTTGAATCAGATTTTTTGTTTGGAAATGAAGTACAGAATCTTATTGCATATCGTAAAAATCTTACTTGTTTTCCGGTAGAGGCGAGAATTGTGATTAGCAATGATTCTCCTGAAATGTATATTTGTATGGCGAACGATATCCTGGAAAAGAAATTCCTTAGCAGAGAAATCGAGCAGGTGAGGCAGGAAGCAAGGCAGGCAATGAAGGTAAAATCAGAGTTTGTCGCAAATGTGACACATGAATTGCGCACACCTGTAAATGGTATATTGGGTCATGTCAGGGAATTATTGAGTGAGAATCAGGAAAAGCAGATAGAGAAAACGTTGCGGTTGATAGAACGATGCTGTGATGATATGAATAAAATTATAAATAATATTCTCGATTTTTCAAAGCTGGAGGCTGGAAAGTTTACCTTAGAACCACGGCGGTTTCATTTTAGAAATATGCTGGATTATGTTAAGGCGAATCATATTAATAAGATTACTGAAAAGGGTTTAGGTTTTTTCATGACAGTATCGCCACAGATACCGGAATATATCATAGGTGATGAGCTGCGAATTGTGCAGATTCTTAACAATTTATTGTCTAATGCACAAAAATTTACAACTGTGGGTAAGATTACGGTCGAGGTAGTGAAGACAGCTCAGGTAAATGGAAAAATGGAATTGTTTTTTATCGTGAAGGATTCCGGTATTGGGATTGATAAGACAGACAAGGATAAATTATTCCAGAGTTTTTCCCAGGTGGATGCGTCAATTTCCAGAAAGTATGGTGGTACTGGTCTGGGGTTGAATATTTGTAAACAGTTAGCGGAACTGATGGGAGGAAGAATTGAAGTAGAGAGTGAAAAGGATAAGGGAAGCACATTTTCTTTTTCTATATGGGTTGGTATCTGTGAGGAAGATGAAAATATTCTTTTACAGCCAGGTGGCTCAAACGCAGTTCAGTCCATGGCAATGCCTGCACAAAATACTTCTATAGAAGATGAAGATACAGAAAACATCAAAAGATATGGAACAGTAGAAAATCGGGAAAACCTTAAGAAAAATCTATCAAAGTTGATTCTCTGTGTGGAAATGGAAAATTGGGAAAAAGCAGAGATGTTCATGAATACAATTAAGCAGCTGACAGAGAATGCGCCACCTGAAATAAAACGAGTGGTTCTAAGATTGAAGATGGCAATACAAAAGGAAAATTACGACAAAGTAATTGCCGGGTTCGAAGAATTGGATGGATTTTTGTAGCTGGAAGGAGGGTGCGTATAGATGCTCTATAAAGATGAGGCTAGAGAAAAAATTCTAATTGTAGATGATGTAGAGACCAATAGAATTATATTGGAGGAAATCATTAAGGATATGGGATATGCACCTGTTTTGGCAGAGAATGGAGAAATGGCTTTAGAGATGGTGAAAGAAAGCATTCCCCAATTGATTTTAACAGATATTTCTATGCCGGGAATGGATGGATATGAATTATGTAAGATTTTGAAGGGAAAGGAAAAGACAAAGAATATTCCGATTGTATTCATCTCAGCATTTGATGACCCCAAAGATATTGTAGAAGGTTTTTTTCTTGGTGGGGAAGATTATATTACGAAACCCTTTATTCCGGAAGTTGTACAGGCACGTGTAGGAGTTCAACTTCGTTTGCATGAGGCCAAGCAGGAACTGATGGAGATGAACAGACGGCTTCAGATTTCTGTTGGTGAACAATTAAAACAGATGGAATTAGAGAAAAAAAATATTTTATATGCTATGGCAAATATCGCAGCACAGAATTCGCATTATAATAATGAGCATATGAAAAGAGTAAAGAAAAATTGCAGGATTCTGGCGCAGGGAATGCAGCTGTCTCCTTTATTTGAGGATAAGATATCAGATACAGATATTGATACAATAGAATTGGCAGCGCCTCTTTGCGATATAGGTATGATTGGAATTTCTATGGAGTTGTTACAAAAGGAAAATCTGACAGATGAAGAAATAAAAACAATCCAGAATCATACAAATATAGGGGCAAAATTATTAAGTGACCTTTGGGTTAATAATGATTATAATGATTTTATTAGTATGGCGATTGATATTGCGCATTATCATCATGAAAATTGGGATGGCAGCGGTTATCCTGACGGTCTGAAGGGAGATGAGATTCCGCTTGCAGCACAAATTGTTTCGATTGTGGAACAGTATTGTGTATTAGTAGAGAAAAAAAATCTCAGTAAAGAAGATGCTCTTACCATTATGGCAGATGACGCGAATGTGAAGATTAATCCTGATATTTTTAAAATATATTGCAAAATATCACGTCAATTATACTAAACAAGTGATTTAATTATTTTGACGGGAGGAGTCAAGAAATGATAACAGATGAAGAATTTTTGAGAATTTCAGTTTATGTGAAGCAGCGTTATGGTATTGACCTGAGTCAGAAAAAGGTAATTGTAAATGGACGATTGGAAAACCGTCTGAAGGCGGGTGGCTGGAAAAATTATAATGATTTCATGGACTCGGTGGAAAATGATGAATCCGGTACTCTGGAAAAAATGCTGGTAGATTTGTTGACAACGAATCATACATATTTTATGAGAGAATTCGAACATTTTGACTATTTTAAAAATGTGGTGCTCCCATGGATTAAAAAAAAGGAAGCAGGCAGGAAGGATGTACGTGTCTGGTGCGGCGCAGCTTCCTCGGGAGAAGAGCCCTATATGATTGCTATGGTTTTGTACGACTTTTTTGGATTAGACAGAGCACAGTGGGATACACAGCTTCTTGCAACGGATTTGTCGACAGGAATATTGCAACAGGCAATGAATGGTGTTTATAATGCGGAACAGCTTAAGAATCTGCCGGAAGCTTGGAAAAGACATTTTTTTAAAGCCATAAATGGCGGCAGTCAGTACAAAGTGACAGATGAATTAAAGAGACAGGTTATTTTCCGTAAATTTAATCTAATGGATCCATTTCCGTTTCGAAAGAAAATGCATACTATATTTATGAGAAATGTTATGATATATTTTGATGATAAGACAAAAAAAGAATTGGTTCAGAAAATATATGATGCATTAGAACCGGGAGGATATTTGTTTATAGGAACAACAGAGACACTTGACAGGGGAAGTACACCATTTCAGATTATACAGCCGTCAATATTTAGAAAAAGAGAAGGGTAGTGATTAAGATATGCAGCCAATCAAGGTTTTGATAGTAGAAGATTCTCTGGTATTTAGAGAGTTATTGGTTCAGAATTTAAATAAAGATCCGGCAATTCAGGTAGTGGGAACTGCGAAAGATCCGTTTGAGGCAAGAGATGCTATTTTAAAACTGAAACCAGATGTTATGACATTAGATGTGGAACTTCCGAGGATGAATGGTATAGAGTTTTTACGAAAGTTGATACCGCAATATCCGCTTCCTGTTGTGGTAATTAGTTCTTTAAGTGATAAAGTGTTTGATGCAATGCAGGCAGGAGCAGTTGATTTTGTAGCAAAGCCGGCTGTTTCAAATCGGTCACAGTTAGAAGATTTTATTAAAAATGAACTTTTGGTAAAAATTAAAATTGCTTCAACAGCTAAAATCAGCAATATAAAGAAGACAGTGATGATGAATGGCGGGCAGCAGCAGCAGCTTTCTGCAAAGAAAAGTAATCTCATTGTGGCAATTGGTGCTTCTACAGGTGGTACAGAGGCAATTTTTGATGTGGTAAAGGGTTTTGGCACAGATATTCCAGGCGTGGTTGTAGTACAGCATATGCCGCCGGGATTTACAAAGATGTATGCGAAGAGACTGAATGATCAGTGCCGGATTCAGGTAAAAGAAGCAGAAACAGGAGACAGGGTACTTCCAGGACATATGCTGATTGCTCCAGGCGGTGACCGGCACATGCGACTTGTGAAGGTAAATGGCGTTTATCAGGTAGAGTGTAAAGCTGGTCCAAGGGTAAACGGTCATTGTCCGTCTGTAGATGTATTGTTTGATTCTGTTGCAAAGCTTGCAGGAGCTGACGCAGTGGGAATTATTTTAACCGGAATGGGTGGTGATGGTGCGAAGGGACTGTTGGCGATGAGGAACGCAGGAGCAAGAACCATCGGACAGGACGAAGCATCCTGCGTAGTTTACGGAATGCCAAAAGTTGCTTATGATCTGGGAGCAGTGGAATATCAGGAGAAATTATCTGATATTTCAGGAAGGACATATTCACTTTTAAATAAAATGTAAAGGAGAGAGAGGATGAAGATTCTATTGTCAGAAGACGATTTTGCAACAAGAAAATTTATGACAAATTTTCTGTCAAAGTATGGTGAATGTGATGTTACTGTAGATGGAATGGAAGCAGTGGATGCATTTATGATGGCTTTGGAGGATGGAGAACCCTATGACCTGGCATGTCTTGATATCATGATGCCGGTTATGGATGGATATCAGGCACTTGTGGGTATCCGTAATCTGGAAAAAGAAAGAAATATTCCAGAAGATAAAGCAGTAAAAGTTATTATGACTACTGCGTTAAATGATGAATCGAATGTCAAGATGGCATTTGAATTGGGCTGTACTATATATTCTGGAAAGCCCATTGATCAGGAACGGTTTGAGCAAGCGTTGAAAAAACTGAACCTGATTTGATAATATACTAGAATATGAAGGAAAGGAGAAGTATATGGCTGAAGAATTTAGTACAGACGGCATGCTGGACATGTATCTGTTTGAGAATGGACAACTACTTGAGCAGCTTCAAGAGACGGTTCTTGAACAGAAAGATGCAGACTGCTTTGATGAGGACAGCATAAACGAGATATTCAGAACCATGCATACCATCAAGGGTTCTTCCGGTATCATGATGTTTGATGATATAACGGCTGTTTCCCATAAGCTGGAGGATGTCTTCTATTATTTACGAGAGTCACATCCTGAACATGTACCGCATTTGGAACTTGTGGAACATGTATTAGAGGTAGAGGACTTTATTTCAAATGAAATGGAAAAGATTCGAAATGGTGATCCGGTAGACGGTGATTCCAGTGAGATTATAGCGGGTCTTGACAAATTTCTAGAAATGATCAAAAACGGCGGTGCGGAGGAGGGAATCGAACCACCACCGGAAAATGTACATGAAGAACCAAAGCAGTTTTATATTGCACCGGTAGCCACCAGTGCAAGCCGTTTCTACAGGATTTATATAACATTTTTCCAGGAGACGGAGATGGCAAATGTTCATGCCTATAAAACGGTATATGCGTTAAAAGAAATTGCAGAAGATTTACTCTATTCCCCGGAAGATATTATTTCAGATGAAGCCAGTGCCCAGATTATTTTAGAAGATGGGTTTAAGATTCTTTTACAGGCACAGTGTAGTGAGGAAGAGATACGAAAGATAATCGGTGTGGGATATGACATCGAAAAAGTAGATATCTATGAGTGCAAAGCAGAGGAATTTCTTTTAGGGTTTGATTTCGGAGAGCAGGATGAACCGATAGCGGTCATTGATTTAGATTCCAGTGTAGAAGAAATTGAAAGTAAGGCTGAGAAAGACACAAAGACGGACACAAAGACAGAAGAAGCGGCTAGTGAAAAACCTAAGACACCTGCTAAGCCGAAGATGGCGCCGGGTGATTTCGTTATCAAATCAAAAGAACCAGGTAAAGCGAAGAAGCTGGCAAAGGATAGGAATAAAGGTGAGAAAGCTACCTTTATCAGTGTTAATGTAAAGAAGATGGATCAATTGATGGATTTGATTGGAGAATTGGTTATTTCAGAGTCTGTGGTATTGCAAAACCCTGATTTAAAGGTGCCGGGACTTAACCTTGACCGATTCAATAAGGCTGCGGCACAGTTGTCAAAGATTTCTACGGATTTGCAGGATGTGATTATGTCTATGCGAATGGTTTCCCTTTCAAATACATTCCAGAAGATGAATCGAATTGTATTTGATGTATCCAGAAAATTGGGGAAAGACATTGAATTTGAGATGATAGGCGAGCAGACAGAGGTAGATAAGAATATTATTGAGAAAATCTCTGATCCGTTAATGCATATTGTAAGAAATTCGGTAGACCACGGAATTGAAGGGAAAGAAGAACGCATAGAGAGTGGTAAGTCTCCAAAAGGCAAAGTAACTCTTTCTGCAAAGACAGAGGCCGGTAAAGTTTGGATTAGTGTTGAGGATGACGGAGCAGGTCTTGATAGAGAAAAGATACTGAAGAAAGCAAGAAAACAGGGATTATTGGATGATAATAAACCAGATGAAGCATATGCTGACAAAGAAGTATATCAGTTTATCACCCTTCCGGGATTTTCTACAAATGAAGAGGTTACGGAATATTCCGGTCGAGGCGTAGGTATGGATGTTGTCGTTCAGAATATCCAGTCAATCGGTGGTACTTTGGATATTGAAAGTACTCCGGGATTTGGCAGTATTATGAGCCTGAAGATTCCTTTGACGCTTGCCATTATTGATGGTATTGTATTAGAGACAGGAAAATCTTCCTTTGTGTTAGAAACCGGTGTAATTAAGGAGTTTGTCCGCGTGAAAGAAGACATGATGATTTATGAACCGAATGGGGATGAATATATTATGATACGTGGTGAGGCTTATCCGGTACTCCGACTGGGAAGATGGTATGGTTTAGAGGAGTATCGTGAATCTGTCGAGGATGGTGTAATGTTAATCCTTGAAGTAGAGCAACAAAGAGTTTGTCTGTTAGTAGATAAACTGATTGGCGAACAGGAAATTGTGGTGAAGCCAATTCCTTCTTATATTAAGAAGGTTAAAGGATTATCCGGTTGTACGCAGCTTGGTGATGGAAGCATTGCACTGATATTAGATGCCGCCGGATTAATGGAATAAAATTATAGAAAGGAACGGTAATCATATGGATGAAACAAGCGAATTGAAGAAACAGGCAATGGGTGTTTCCAATGATGAGAGCAACGAAAAAGGCAAATACATGACCTTCAAATCCGGAAATGAGTATTTCGGGCTGGCAATTCAATATGTGAATGAAATTATCCAGATGCAGGAAATCACGGCGATTCCGGAAACAGAGGATTATATTAAGGGCCTTATCAATTTGAGAGGAAAAGTTGTTCCTGTTATTGATGTCCGGTTGCGATTTAAACAGGAGCCGCTGGAATACAATGACAGAACCTGTATTATTGTGATCAATGTAAAATCCACAGTGGTAGGATTGATTGTGGAGAAGATTGCTGAAGTGGTTGAAATTAACGAAGATAATATATTGCCGCCGCCTAAAATTGGACATGCAGAAAAGGCACAGAACAAATATGTCTATGGTATCGGTAAGGTAGGAAATGCTGTTAAATTATTGCTGGATCCTGATAAATTATTAAATGATGAAGATTTATCAGTGGTAGAGCAGGCGAATGATATGAATAATAATGAAGAAGGAGAGGTATGATTATGAAGGACATTAAAGTTAAAACAAGAATGATTTTAGGATTTGCTATTCTCATCTTGCTGATGGTAGTTAACGTAGTGTATGGTGATATGGCATTAAAGAAAATTGTAGAGGTAGATGGTGCACAGGAAGCATCATATGTAAAAACTGCGAATACAGTTTCATTTGCATTGTTAATTGTAGCAGTTGTTATTACGGTATTAATTGCAATGTCGCTGATAAAGACAATTAGCAGATCTATGGCACAGTTATCGGGTGCAGCAAAGGATATCGCAATGGGTCGTACGGATATTGAACTGGTAAAATATAGCAATGATGAGTTTGGCGAATTGGTAGACGATTATATTAAAGTGATTGACAATGTCAAAACCCAGGCTAAGATTGCAGAAGAGGTCTCACATGGTAATCTGACTGTGCAGGTTGTTCCGAAGTCTGAGAATGACGTGCTTGGTATGGCATTAAAGAAACTGGTAGAGGATAATCTTCATACATTATCGAATATCAGTGATGCAGGTTCACAGGTTACTGTCAGTTCTTCACAGGTGGCAAGTGCCAGCCAGGCATTGGCTCAGGGTTCTACAGAGCAGGCAAGTGCAATAGAGCAGATTACAGCATCTATTGATGAAATTGCAGACAAGACAAAGGAGAATGCAGAAGAAGCAAATTCTGCTGCAAGCCTTGTAGCTCGTGCAATCGCAGACGTAGAGCAGGGTAACAAGCAGATGCAGGATATGATGGTTGCAATGCAGGATATCAATAAGTCATCTGAAAGTATTTCAAAGATCATTAAGACAATTGACGATATTGCATTCCAGACTAATATTCTTGCGTTAAACGCAGCAGTTGAGGCTGCAAGAGCAGGTGAGGCAGGAAAAGGATTTGCAGTTGTAGCAGAAGAAGTTAGAAGCTTGGCAGCTAAGAGTGCAGCAGCATCTGGTGAAACTGCTGAATTAATTGAGGAATCTATTGAGAGAGTAAGTGCCGGTTCCAAGATTGCAGATGAGACAGCAAAAGCAATGGAAGAGATTTCAAAGGTTGTACAGGAAAGTGAAGTAATCATTAATGGTATTGCAGAGTCTTCTAACTATCAGGCAACTGCAGTAGCACAAATCGAGCAGGCAATTACACAGGTATCACAGGTTGTACAGACAAACTCTGCTACCAGTGAGCAGTGTGCGGCAGCCAGCGAGGAATTGTCTAACCAGGCATCAAGAATGAAAGAAATGCTTGCTATCTACAACTTAGGATCAGGACATACAGCTTCCTCATCTTCCTTTGGTAGTTCATCTTATTCTTCATCCGCTATATCAAATGCGAATGAACAGGTGATTTCACTTGGAGATGATTTTGGTAAATATTGATAGCAGTAATAAAACATAAATTTATGAAATAGAGAATTTATAAAACATAAGATAAAAGGGTTGTCGTACGAGGGAGATTTGTCTCTTTTGCGACAGCCCTTTGTGTTTTCAGGTGTTGGATTTGCGTATGATAAGATGAACGAATCATGTTGATTAAATTGTATGGTTTATATATAATAATGTTATAAGAAAATGTACCATAGCGGACAGGAAACGGAAAGGAAGATGTTTATGAAAAACTCTATTAAAATATGTATTCTCGCAATAATATGTGGTGTGATTTTATTTCATGCTCCCGTTGCCGAGGCAAAAGACTATAGCAAGAAGCAATACAATAAGACAAGATGGCAGGAGATCAAGAAGGACTATCTGAATACAAAAACGGATCGCTTGATTTTTGTTAAATATAAGAGCGGGAGTAAAGCCGTCGTAGAAATGTGGGAAAAGGTGTCTAAAAATGTGAAAATACCTTCCGGGAATGTAGACACAGATGAGGTTACCACAGATAAAGTTACAGTTCAGTCGAAGAAGGCAGATTATACAGTGAAAAAAGAGTGGAAAAAGATTGTTAGCTGCAATGCCTATGTTGGAAAAAACGGACTGAATAAGAAAAGGCAGGGGGATTGTAAAACACCGGTTGGAATTTACAATATAACGATGGCATTTGGTCGGAAAAAATCACCTGGAACATCGGGAATATCCTACAAAAAGCTGAATAAATATCATTACTGGTCTGCAGAAAAGGCTACATATAACCGATTTATTGATGTTAGAAAACTTGGACGCAGGTACATGCAAGGTGAGCATTTAATTGATTATAACCCGTGGTATAATTATGCACTTGCGTTGGATTACAACAAAAAATGTGTATATTTAAAGGGTTCCGGAATTTTTCTGCATTGTACGAAAAAAGGAAGGAATTACACAATGGGATGTATTGCCGTTTCAGAAAAAAATATGAAAAAAATAGTAAAGAATACGACAAAGCATACAAAGATTTGTATCTATAAAAAGAGTAAATAAAAATATTTAGGGATTAATGAGGTGCTGGAATACTGGATGCTATGGCAGAGATGGTATTCAAATATTTGCTGCTTCCGAATTTAAGGCGTGGTCTTGTAATACGGAAGAAATTTCGTTATAATTAAGAAAGATTTTAAAGTATGAAAGGGAGTAAAAGGCAATGGAAGAGCTGTTAAAACAAAAGCTGGTCGAAAGCGGAGTTGATGTGGAAGGAACTTTACACCGTTTTATGGGCAATGAAGCGTTATTTATGAAATTTCTTACAAAATTCAAAAGTGATCCGAATTATGAGAACTTGAAAACAAGTCTGGATAATGAAGATTTTGAGGCAGCGTTTCGGGCAGCGCATACGTTAAAGGGAGTGAGTGCCAATTTAGGATTAACACCAATAACCCAGCCGGTTTCTGCGTTGACAGAGCTTTTAAGGGGAAAGGAGGCATCAGAGGTAGATTTGGAGCAGGTGGCAGTGCAGAGAGGCGCGTTAGAAGAAGCATATCAGGGTTTAATGAGACTGATGGAAGAATCTTGACTATTTCATGGGGAAATGATAATATTGTCATGTAAAAAATGGTAGCTTGTTGATGTTTGTAATTGATATTACATAATTTAGTATCAAATAGGAGGCAAAATGCAAGGACAAAAGATTTTGATTGTAGATGATGAAGAGGTAAACAGAACGCTGTTAGAAGTTATGTTTCAAGAGGAATATGACATTATTCAGGCATGTAACGGAAAAGAAGCAATCGAGCAGATTGAGAAAAACGATGATATTGTATTAATATTGCTGGATGTTATTATGCCAGTGATGGATGGATTTGGTGTATTGGAATACATGAAGTCCGAGGAGTTGAATGCACATGTTCCTGTAATCTTAATTACGAGTGAGACAATCAGGGATAGCGAGGATAAGGCATATTCTTATGGTGTGGCCGATGTAATCCACAAGCCGTTTTATCCTGATATTGTGAAGCGCAGAGCGGGCAATATTATTGAGTTGTATCAAAGCAGACACCAAATGGAAATCCGGTTAAAGGAGCAGGAAGAACAGCTTCATGCACAGCATAAGAAGATTCAGGAAAATAATGAGTTTATGATTGATGCTCTCAGTTCAGTTGTAGAGTTCAGAAGCTCGGAAACAGGCGAACATATCCGCCGTATTAAATATTTTACGAGAATTTTATTAAAGTATCTGAATAAGTATTTTCCAGAGTATGGTCTTACAAAAGTGCAGGTAGATGAGATTGCCAGGGCTTCCGCTTTGCATGACATCGGTAAGATAGGTATACCGGATGCGATTTTGCTTAAGCCGGCACGGCTGACAACTGAAGAATTTGAAGTGATGAAGACACACACAACGATTGGTTGTGACATCTTAGAACGTTTCCGTGAAAGACAGACGGATGAGTTCTATAAATATTGCTATGAAATCTGCCGCTGGCATCATGAGAGATGGGATGGAAACGGTTATCCTGATCATCTGGAGGGAGACGAGATACCAATCAGTGCACAGATTGTGTCAATTGCAGATGTATATGATGCGTTGATAAGTGAGAGAGTTTATAAGAGTGTTTACAGTAATTCTGAGGCATATAAGATGATTTTAGGTGGGGAGTGCGGACAGTTCTCACCAGATGTACTGGAATGTTTCCAGCTTGCAAAAGAAGATTTCTTTAACATCGTAGAAGTTATTAAGATGTTTGATTTTGCAGACTAGGGGATATAGGACAGTGGAGCTTATGACGAAAAGTCTGCAAATGTGATGCTTCAATCAGTAAGATATACGAATAGTTACTTAAGGGCGGATGCCGCATTTTTGGCTTTCCGTCCTTATCTGCATCATACGGGGATTTTCGGATATGTTAATAGGATTTGTCGTCCAAACTTCTTTTTAATGACTACTGTTTTTTTGTGGAATGTTATGATATAATTTGAAAAAAATATATACAATGTTAAATGAGACATAGAAGAGGAGGAGATGAAACATGAGGATTTTATTGGCAGAAGACGATTTTACTACAAGAAAATTTATGATCAACTTTTTGTCGAAATATGGTGAATGTGATGTTGTCGTAGATGGTATGGAAGCAGTAGATGCTTACATGATGGCAATGGAGGATGAGGAGCCTTATGATTTGGTGTGCTTAGACATCATGATGCCGGTTATGGATGGCTATCAGGCATTGATGGGGATCAGAAATCTGGAAAAGGAACGTAACGTTCCCGAAGATAAGGCAGTAAAAGTGATCATGACGACTGCGCTCAATGATGAGCAGAATGTGAAGATGGCATTTGAATTGGGGTGTAGTATTTATTCTGGAAAACCTATTGATAAAGAAAAATTTGAACAGGCTCTGAAAAAACTTGACCTGGCCTAAACCAGTATTGGAGAGTCTCATTCAATTATACATGCAGCAGACCAGGAGTCTTATTTTAAAAATGGTGTAGCTGTTTTTCTGGGAATTGTGGCAGTGGTAATTTCCCGGAAAAATTCGATTGGTGTGGAGGAATAAAGGTGAGTACTATAAAATATGAACGGATATTAGATTCACTCCAGATGGCTGGAGTTTATGTGATCAGGGAAGATAATCATGAGATACTATATTATAATAAGCGGGTAAAAGAAATTACACCGGATATTGAAGAAGGAATGGTTTGTCATGAAGTGTGGAGCAGTAGATGCTCAAATTGTCCATTGCTGAATATCGGAGACGGTAAAGAATCACATTCTGTTCATTATGATGATTTTTTGGGAAAAGCGATAAAAATTACAGCTACACGGATTCTATGGGAGGATGCGGTTCCTGCTTTTATGATTGTGACTGCACCTTATGAGGAAGTGGCAAATTATGTATATCATAAGGTGCTTCGGGCAAATTTAAGCACAGATAGTTTCACAATCATCAAGGCAGAAGAAAAAGAAGTTCAGGATATGCAGGAACATATGGATTCTCTTTCTGGTTGGTTTGAGGGTGTCGTATTAAATGGTTATATTTATGATGAGGATATAGAGCGGTATCGGAAATTTGTGCAGATAGCAAGACTCGGGCAAGAACTGAAAAATGGTGCAAAGATGTTGAATTGCATCTATCGCCGAAGGGTGGGAGATGGATTTAGATGGCATACCTTGGAAATTGTTCCGGATTTCGAATATGCGGATGATAACCAGAAGGTCATGATTTATGTGAAGGATGTCCATGATATTTTCAGAGATGGTTTAGAGAGAGAAGAAATAAATATCCGGAATCAGGAAATTATCAATTGCTTGGGAGAGCTGAATTTCGCTATATATGTGGTGGATCTTCAAAGCGGTGGTGTAAATATAGTGCAGACGACTGAGCTGGTCAAACAGAAAATGAAAAAAGAAATTTTTTTATGGGATGATATCTTTAGTGGTCAGGGACTCAATTACATAGCACTGGAGGATCAAAAGGAATTTGCGAATAAGTTTTGCCTGAATGCAATGTGGCAAGCGTGGAAAAACGGTGAAGAAAAAAGGATGATGGTGTGTCAGGCATTTTTGCATGGTGAGTGGCATTACATATGTGTTTCTGCCTTTTTTAAAAACAACTCACAACAGGGTGGATATGCGATTCTCTCCTTCCAGGATGTGGATGAACGAACAAAAAGAGAGATGGAGCGTACCAAAAATGACCGGAGGATGGCTGCCATTATTAAATCCAGTTATAGTATCATGAATACAGTGGATTTGGAAACCGGAACATGTGAGAGGGTTTTTTTAAGAGAAGGAAGTCAGGGCAGACGGTTAGAGGGCGATTACAGTTATTATATTCAAAGAGCATTGGACGAGTCTGTCGCAGAGGCAGATAAAGAAAACTTCAAGAATATGTTTTTGCTTGAAAATCTTCGAAAAAAGGCGAAAAAGGTAAAGGATTTCAAGGAAGAGATATGCCAGTATCAGATTATAAGAACACCTGCCGTGTGGGTGGAAGAGCATGTTTTTTATATAAAGCAGGGCAACAAAATCGTTGTAAATATATTAGGACGTGATGTTACAGATGAAAAACTGGTGGAGGAATATGCCAGAAAAGAAGCACTTGAAAAAGTATCGATTATCAACAGCTTAAGCAGTATGTTTTTTGCAACCTATTATATAGATTTAGAACATGATTCTTTTAGACCTGTAATCCAGAAGGCGGAGGTTGGCAATGTCATAGGTGCTGAGAGAAACTATACGAAGGCAATTCATATATATGCAAAAGACTTTGTCCATGAGGATGACAGGGAAGAATATTTGAAGTGTGTTGACCATCAAAGTTTGCTCAATACCTTAAGTGATGGACATTCCCTGATTGCGTTTGAATACCGCACGGTACCGGATGAAAATAATAAGAGGTCCTGGATTCGTGCCACTGTGGTATTGGCTGAAACGACACGCGATGGCAGACCAAAACGTGCACTGTATGTGGCACAGGATGTGACAGAGAGCAAGCTTAGGGAGGAACAGGAACAGAAGGTATTGAAGGAAGCATGTGAAGCTGCAAATCATGCCAATGAGGCAAAGAGTGAATTCATGTCAAGGATGAGCCACGACATCAGAACACCGATGAATGCGATTATTGGAATGACAACAATTGCAGGCAGGTATTTGGATGATCAGGAGCGTGTGGCAGACTGTCTGAGCAAAATTACGGTTTCCAGCCGTCATTTGCTTTCCCTTATCAATGAAGTTCTCGATATGAGTAAGATAGAATCCGGGAAGATAGAGTTAACAGAGGAGGAAATCAATTTATCCGATCTGATTGAGAATCTGGTAACCATGATCCGTCCGTCTATACAGGGAAAGAAACAGGATTTCAATATGTGCATTACGAATGTGGAGCATGAGCATGTAATTGGTGACTCCATGAGGCTGCAGCAGATTTTTATGAATATAATGGGGAATGCGGTAAAGTATACACCGGAGGGTGGTAATATTGAAATGGAGATTAACGAGAAACCTTCTGGTATGTATGGCTATGGTTGTTACGAATTTGCTTTTCGGGATAACGGAATCGGTATGAGCAGGGAGTTTCTGGAAAAGATGTTTGAACCGTTCAGCCGTGCAGAGGATTCACGAGTCAGCAAAATTGAGGGAACTGGTCTGGGAATGACAATTGCAAGAAATATTGCCCGCAGGATGAATGGAGATATTACGGTAGAGAGCGAGCTTGGCAAGGGAACACAGTTTGTTGTGATGCTGACGTTGAAATTAGTGGAAACATCGGAACCGGATACAGAAAAGTTTGCAGGTCTGCCTGTGCTGGTAGTGGATAACGATGAAGCTGATGGCGAGATGACATGTCTGGTTTTGGAAAATATTGGAATGAAGGGCGAATATGTTACAAGCGGCAGCCAAGCTGTAGAACGCATATGGGAACAGCATCAGGCTGATCAGGACTACTTTGCCGTGATTTTGGCCTGGAAAATGTCGAAAATGGATGGAATTGATACAGCCCGGATGATCAGGGAAAAGGTTAGCAAGGATATTCCAATTATTATTCTTTCAGCCTATGATTGGAGCGATGTGGAGGAAGAAGCACACAAAATAGGTGTAAATGGGTTCATATCAAAACCGCTGTTTAAGTCCCGTTTGATATATCTACTTAATCAAATTATGGAAAGTGACAAAGAGCAGGAGCAGCCGGAAACAGATTTCTTTGACGAAACAGAACTAAAGGGGAAGAGGATACTGCTGGCAGAAGATAATGAGTTGAATCGGGAAATAGCCGAAGAAATCATCAGCCAGACCGGTGTGAAGCTGGAAAGCGTTGAGAATGGAAGAGAGGCATTGGAGCGGTTTGAGAAAATGGGCGAGAACTATTATGATATGATTCTTATGGATGTCCAGATGCCTTTTATGAACGGATACGAAGCCACCACTGCGATTCGGAAGCTTCCACGCCGGGATGCTGCCACAATTCCAATTATTGCCATGACTGCGAATGCTTTTGCGGAGGATATACAGCAGAGTAGGATTGCTGGCATGAATGAACACCTTATGAAACCAATTGATGTGGAACAGCTTATGAAGTGTCTGAAAACCTGGCTCGGAGAAAAGAACTGACAATATGTACTGCAATTGAATCGCAAAGTTTAGTATATTAAGTGGGACTAAATCAGCTTTTTTAAATATAGCTTTTTAGTTCCGCTTTCTCTGCTTTGGAAAAAAACAGAGTATATTAAAAATAAAAAAAGGAATTTTACATTTGATGTCGTATAGTAAAGAATGGACAGCAAAAAATTGATTTTATGTGAGAAAAGATATAATAGAAGGGATAAATGATGAATATTCGGGAAAAGCTAGAGGCGTGGGAACACGATTATTTATGTGAGTATGCCGCATTTTCAGACCAGTCAAAGGGCAGGGATGTAGAAGAAACAATGTGTGACGTGAGAACGATATATCAAAGAGACCGTGACCGCATCCTGCACAGCAAGTCTTTTCGGAGATTGAAGCAGAAGACACAGGTTTTTCTATCACCGGAAGGGGATCACTACCGGACCCGGCTGACACATACGTTAGAGGTTTCCCAGACTGCGAGAACGATAGCGCGGGCCTTACGGCTGAATGAGGAGCTGACAGAGGCAATTGCACTCGGTCATGACCTTGGTCATACCCCGTTTGGACATGCCGGGGAAAGAGCACTGAATGAAGTATGTTCGAGAGGGTTTAAGCACAATGAGCAGAGTATCCGCGTGGTAGAAAAACTAGAGAAAAAGGGCGAAGGTCTGAATTTGACAGTGGAAGTTCGTGATGGTATTTTGAATCATAAGACAACAGGCAGTCCGTCTACGTTAGAGGGAAAAATTGTCCAGATAGCAGATAAGATAGCATATATTAACCACGATATTGATGATGCGATCAGAGGAGGCATTTTATTAGAAAGTGATTTGCCCATCGATTGTACAAAAAAGCTTGGAACCCGGACAAGAGACCGTTTGAATACCATCATCCATGATGTGATTGCCAGCAGTGAAGGCAAAGGTGATATTGTTTGTTCTGCAGAAATCCGTCAGGCTATGACGGGACTTCGAAGTTTTTTGTTTGAAACGGTATATACCAATCCCGTTGCAAAAGGTGAGGAGGGCAAGGCAAAACGTATGCTGCAGGAGCTTTTTGGATATTATAACAGTCATCCGGAGATGATGCCGGAAGAATTTATGGCAATGATAGATGCCGGTGAAGAACGGGAAGTTGTAGTATGCGATTATATTGCAGGTATGACAGATAATTATGCTGTTTTAAAATTTCAGGAGGCTTTTGAGCCAAGTGGATGGAAGAGGTGAGTAGGTGTATTATGCAGATGAAGTAATTGAAGAGGTTCGCTCACGAAATGATATTGTGGATGTGATAGGAACTTATGTAAACCTTAAAAAAAAGGGGAATACCTATTCTGCATGCTGCCCGTTCCATCATGAGAAGACGCCATCTTTCCATGTGAGCAGGGAGAAACAAATGTACCACTGTTTTGGATGCGGTGTCGGTGGTAATGTGTATACGTTTATGATGGAACATGAGAATTTCAGCTTTCCAGAGGCAGTGGAATCATTAGCCGAGCGGGCAGGTATTAAGCTTCCGGAACAGAGTATGTCGCCGGAGGCAAAGAAGCAGACAGATGCGAGGAACAGGATCAAGGATATGAATAAGCTTGCAGCGGGATATTTTCACTATCTGTTGAAGAGCGAACGCGGCACAAAAGCAATGGCATATCTGAAAAAACGTGGACTTTATGATGAGACGATTGTAAAGTTTGGATTGGGATATTCCGACATATACCGGGATGATCTGTATAAATATATGAAGAGTAAGGGCTATTCAGATTCCGACTTAAAGGATTCCGGTCTGGTACGGTTTGATGAGAAATATGGAGGTTCTGATAAATTCTGGAACCGGGCAATGTTTCCGATCATAGATGTGAATAACCGTGTTATTGGATTTGGTGGCCGTGTTATGGGTGATGGGGAACCAAAGTACTTAAACACGCAGGAAACCCCCGTGTTTGATAAGAGCAGGAATCTGTATGGACTGAATCTGGCGAAAAAGAGCAAACGGAGTGGGATTATTTTTTGTGAGGGCTATATGGATGTGATATCCATGCACCAGGCAGGATTTGATAATGCGGTTGCCTCCCTTGGCACCGCCTTGACAGTTGGACAGGTCAACCTGATCAAGCGATATACCGATCACGTATATCTTGCTTATGATAGTGATGGTGCAGGAACAAAGGCTGCTCTACGGGCATTAGAGATAATGCGTGAGTTTGAAATGCCGGCAAGAGTGATTTCGTTAAAGCCGTATAAAGATCCAGATGAGCTGATCCAGGATAAGGGGCCGGAGGAATTTGAACGGCGGATTGAGAATGCTGTAAGCGGAACCATGTTTGAAATCCAGATTTTGGCAAATAATTATAACCAGGATGATCCCCAGGAACGTACCCAGTTTCAAAAAGAGGCAGCTAAACGGCTGTCAGTTATTTTAGATCCACTAGAACGGGGAAACTATACGGAAAGCGTTGCGAAAAAATATAACATAGATGAAGGAAGCCTTAAAGAGGCGGTGACACAGTATGGAATTGCAGGCAAGAACACGGTGGATCTTGCTGTGTTTCAAAAGCGGCGGGAGAGAAAATCACCAGAAGAAGAGAAGGCAGGCAGACAGATGAAGGCAGAGAGGCTTCTGATTACGTGGATGATAAATGAAAATTCTTTATTTGATACGTTAAGGGGAATTATTTGTCCTGAGGATTTTTTTGAACCGGTGTATCATGATATTGTCTCAGAATTGTACACACAATATGAACAGGAGGGAAAGGTGACACCGGCAGCGATTATGGACCATTATCAAAGCAGAGAAGAGCATGAAAAGGTATCGGCTATTATGCAGCAGAGGTTTGATATGGAGATTGCAAAGGGTGAGAAGTCCAAGACGGTTACCGATTTGGTGAGAGGAATCAAGCGAAAGAGTTTGGAACATCAGATTGCAGAGGCGAAGGGCAACTTAGAAAAGGCCGGGCAGCTAATGGTGGAAAAAGCAAAGATTGATAAAATTAAAATAAACATTGATTAAAAGAGAAAGATAAAAGCTTAAGATAGCAATTGAGGAAGGATGGAACGATGGCAGAGAAGAAGGCTAAAGCAACAGAAAAGAAGAGTGCAGAGGTGGTAAATGTAGTGGAAGATGAAATATTCCAGAAGAAATTACAGGAATTGCTTGCAATTGCAAAGAAAAAGAAGAATGTAATCGAGGATAATGAGATTATTGCATGTTTTGCAGCCTGCAAGGATGTAGAACTTACCACAGAGCGTATGGTAGAGATTTTTGATTTCCTTGAGCAGAATAAAGTAGACGTCCTTACCATTTCGGAGGCAGAAGACGAACCGGATGAGGATGCACTTTTGGATGTTGAAAATGAAGAGGATATTTCGATTGAAAAGATTGATTTGTCTGTTCCGGAGGGAACCAATATTGAAGATCCGGTAAGAATGTATTTAAAGGAGATTGGAAAGGTGCCGCTTCTTAGTGCAGATGAGGAGATTGCGCTTGCGAAGAAGATGGAAACCGGTGATCTGGCAAAAACGCAGCTTGAGGAAGATGCGGACAGCTTAGATGCGGAACAAAAAGAAGAATTACAGGAATTGGTAAATCAGGGAGATTATGCAAAGAAGAAGTTAGCAGAAGCAAATTTACGTCTTGTGGTAAGCATTGCAAAGCGGTATGTAGGGCGTGGAATGCTGTTCCTTGATCTGATTCAGGAGGGAAATCTTGGTCTTATCAAAGCAGTTGAAAAGTTTGATTACCGTAAGGGATATAAGTTTTCAACCTATGCTACATGGTGGATTCGCCAGGCGATTACAAGAGCGATTGCCGACCAGGCAAGAACGATTCGTATTCCGGTTCATATGGTAGAGACAATCAATAAGCTGATCCGTGTGTCAAGACAGCTTTTGCAGGAGCTTGGACGTGAGCCTTCTCCGGAGGAAATTGCTGAACAAATGGAGATTTCGGTGGATCGTGTCCGGGAAATCCTGAAGATTTCACAGGAACCGGTGTCGTTAGAGACACCAATTGGCGAAGAAGAGGACAGTCATTTAGGAGACTTTATCCAGGATGAGAATGTACCGGTGCCGGCAGATGCAGCGGCATTTACGCTGTTGAAGGAGCAGTTAGTGGAGGTGCTTTCTACCCTTACTGAGAGAGAACAGAAGGTGTTGAGGCTGCGGTTTGGTTTGGATGATGGCCGTGCCAGAACACTGGAGGAGGTCGGCAAGGAGTTTAATGTGACACGTGAGCGTATTCGCCAGATTGAGGCCAAGGCATTAAGAAAGCTTCGTCATCCAAGCCGCAGCAGAAAGTTAAGGGATTATTTGGAGTAGGATACGTGAAAAAAGACATTGTTTTATCAAAAAGAATGGAGGCTGTGGTGAATATGGTTTCACTGCAGTCCCTTGTCGTTCCAAAGAAAATACATGTGGCAGATATTGGCTGCGACCATGCCTATGTGTCTATTGCACTGGTTGAACGCAAGATTGCAGATAAGGTGATTGCCATGGATGTACGGGAAGGTCCACTTAAGATTGCAGCAAAAAATATTGCAGAATATGGGGCACAGGATGCGATTGAATTACGTTTAAGTGATGGTATGGAAAAACTTGCCTTAGGGGAAGCAGATACGATTATTATTGCAGGGATGGGCGGATTGCTCATGTGCAGTATATTGAAGCAGGGATTGAATCGGTTGTTTGGTGATGGGCTTTTCCACAAAGAACAGCAGATGATGGCAGATGGAAAACAGCGGCCAGTGCTTATTTTGCAGCCACAGTCTGATCTTTTTAAGGTTCGGATTTTCTTGCTGGAATATGGGTATTGCATGGAACAGGAGAAAATGCTGGTTGACGAAGGGAAATATTATACGGTTATCCGGGCCGTACCAGAAGAATTGCTTGACAGGAAAGAAAAAGAGAGCGTAAAAGCCAGAAAGCCTTACAATGAAGTTGAGCTTCTGTATGGAAGATATGGCCTACGGAATAGGGATATGGTACTTTATGATTTTCTGCAAAAAGAAGCAGTGGTATTAGAGAATATTTACCAAAAATTAGAGAAGACGGTCGAAAAAGCACATAAAGAAGGTCGTGAAGTGCCAGAAAAGACAATTGAGCGGTTGGAATCTGTAAAAAAGGAAAGGGAGCAAAATGGAAAGGCAGCAGGATATTTTATGCGATAGGAAATTGTTCTGCGAATAATATACATGTAAGTTTTTGAAGGTGGGTGTTGATATGAAATGTAGAGAAGTAGTGGAAATGTTAGATGATTTATCTCCCGGGAAATATGCCTGCGACTGGGATAATGTAGGTTTACTGGTGGGAAGGCAGAATAAGGAAGTACATAAGATCATGGTAGCGTTAGATGCCTCGAAAGAAATTGTAAAACGGGCTGCCGGGGAGCAGGTGGATTTGCTTATAACGCACCATCCGATGATATTTTCTGCTATCAAACGGGTAAACGAAGAGCAATTTACGAGTGAGAAGGTATTGACCTTAGCGGAGAATGGGATTTGCTATTATGCAATGCATACCAATTTTGATACAGTTGGAGGAATGGCAGATTTAGCAGCGGGGAAACAGTATCTGAACCTGTCAGATGTAAGTCCGATTGATATTGCAAACGAAGCTGGTGCAATAGAGGGAGAGGGAATGGGCCGGTATGGCAGGCTTCCGAAACCGATGACTGCAGAGGAAGTGGCAGAGTATGTGAAGGAAAGATTTGGTATTTCCTTTGTTATTCTATATCAAAGCGAGGCAGAAACAGGAAAGGTCTTTGATAAAATTGCTGTTATGCCGGGTTCCGGCAAGAGTGTCATGAAGCAGGTCGTGGCAAATGGGTATGAGCTTTATCTGACCGGTGATTATGGGCATCATGAAGGGCTGGATGCCATGGATCTGGGCTTAACGGTTATTGATGCAACGCATTATGGGTTAGAGCACATTTTCGTTGCCTACATAGCAAAATATCTCAGGGAAAAACTTGATGGATGTAAGATAGAAATTGTGGAGGCAGATATGGGCTGTCCTGCAAGAGTTCTATAGCATAACACAATAAATGGCACATATAATGAAAAAGGGTAAAAAGAAGGTTACCCAGATGCACAGAAAGGGGAATATATATGATTACAGTAAAGATAGATGAAAAGGAGTACCAGATAGAAGAGGGATATACATTAGAGGAGATTGCAAAAAAATATGGGAACTGTCAAAAGGGACAGATTGTGCTTGCTTATAAAAATGGTCATCTGTGTGAACTTCATAAAACGGTAGATGGGGACGCTGTAATTTCCTTTGTAACCACAGCGGAAAAGATTGGTTTAGATACCTATAAGCGGAGTATGATTTTAATGATGATGAAAGCCTTTCGTGAGGTATTAAAGGAACGTGGTACAACAGGAAAGATTCGTGTGCTGTTTTCTCTGGGCAGGGGTTTTTATTGCGAACTGGATTCTGCAAAGGAGTGTATCAGTGACGGACTGTTACAGGCTGTAAGGGATAAAATGACAGAGCTTGCAGAGAAAAATATACCAATTGAAAAATATACCTACAATTCCAGAGAACTGATGGAGAGATTTGAGAAACAGGGAAGAGAGGATAAGGTGCAGTTGTTTAAATACCGCCGCGCATCCAATGCCAATGCTTATCGTTTAGATGAGTTTGAAGATTACTATTACGGGTTTATGGTTCCATCTACCGGATATCTTAAGTATTTTGATTTATTTGCTTATGAGAGCGGATATGTGCTTCAAATGCCCGCAAAGAGTGAACCGGATGTCGTTCCGGTATTTAAGCCACAGAGAAAACTTTATCAGGTGATGAAGCAGTCTGATGAATGGGCAGTCATGCTTGGTGTGGATACGGTTGGAGGATTGAATGATATCATCGCTGATGGGGGAATCAATGATTTGATGCTGGTTCAGGAAGCGCTTCAGGAGAAAAAAATTGCACAGATTGCAGAACAAATAAAAAAGGAAGAAAAAAAGGTAGTGCTCATTGCAGGACCAAGTTCCTCCGGTAAAACGTCATTTTCTCATCGTCTAAGCATACAGCTTCGGGCAATGGGAATGAAACCTCATCCGATTGCGTTGGATAATTATTTTGTAAACCGTGAACATACGCCGAGGGACGAAAATGGGAATTACGACTTTGAGTGTATTGAGGCGGTAGATACAAAACAATTTAATGAGGATATGGTAAAGCTGTTAAATGGTGAAGAGATTGCTGTGCCAACCTTTAATTTTCTGTTAGGAAAGCGGGAATATAAAGGAAATACGATGAAAATGCATGAAAATGATGTACTGGTCATTGAAGGGATTCACGGACTGAACCCTAAAATGTCGGAGCGACTGCCGGATGAGAGTAAATTTAAAATCTATATCAGTGCATTGACACAGCTAAATGTGGATGAACATAACCGTATTGCTACAACCGATGGACGTTTGATTCGAAGAATTGTGAGGGATGCCAGAACCCGCGGTAACTCTGCAAAGGATACGATTGGCATGTGGGATTCTGTGAGACGGGGGGAGGAAGAGAATATTTTTCCTTATCAGGAAGAGGCAGATGCCATGTTTAATTCGGCTCTGATTTATGAGCTTTGTGTTATTAAACCTTATGTGGAACCATTGCTGTTTGCCATTTCACCGGATTCAAAAGAGTATCAGGAGGCAAAGAGATTGCTTAAGTTTTTGGATTATTTCCTGGGTGTAGGATCAGAGAATATTCCAAATAACAGCATCCTGCGTGAATTTGTGGGTGGAAGCTGTTTCCCGGTATAATTAAAATAGTGTAAAAAAATTGCTTTTAGTCGATTATTGTGTAAAAAAACACTATTTGTGAAAAATTTATAAAAAATTAATGATAATTTATGCAATATAGTGACAAATGCACAGAACTATGATATAATATACCCATAAAATGCTACCTGAATCAGAACAAAGAGTTTTGCCCACAAAGCTCTTTACCGCAGTATGGTTCATAGCGGAGTAGAGACATACAAGTAACATCAATCTATAAGGAGGGCTGTTTTATGGGTGTTTCAGGAAAAAAATTCAATTTACCACAGATGAAAGAGTATTTTGAAAACCAGATACCAGTGATCAGAGTACTAAGTGATATGACATTAAGCGAATCTGACTTCAAAAGCTTAGGTACAAAGCTTAAATCAGCTTTTTCTTTTACAGACCGCAAGGATGGAATTGAGGAGCTTATGGTGTGTTACTTAGTGTATTGGGTATATGCCTTGATTTACTGGAAAGAAGAGACAGGAATCCATGATGAGTTGACGGATTTTTGTGCGGATTTACCGCAGTACCAGCTGAGATATCATCTACAGATGCTTTTAGATACTTTTGAAAATTATGGAATTGAACGGTTTGGCTATCGTGAGGGAAATACAGACGAGCTTTGTATGATGCTGCTTGCAAGGCATGCCGGAATTCCGGATGACGAGAAATATCAGGTGTTTGAGCTGATTGATGATTACCGGAATCAGAATGTGTCGGTAGATACTATGGTGAATGATATTTATGAACATTTACCATATAAAAGCCGTTACATATTCTCGCTTTTGGATGCCGCATCAAGACAGGAAATGATTTGGGAAATCCGAACCATAATGGCAGAGGTAGCATCTCAGGTATATACAAGGGAGGAGCTATTAGCAAAGCATACGCATACTTCCATTAGTCTGATTGATTACTGCTACTACTGGCAGGAAGGGAAGCATCTCTTGCAGCGGGAGGCAGGATATATATAATAAAAAAGGGGATATCCTATTAAGCAAAACGCTTTTTGGATATCCCCTTTTTTAAATCTGACTCAGACGATAAGCCGGGTTATGTCGTTGAATGATCATCTATCTAGACCTGCTGTTGCCAACAGGTTCAAGCGACCTACCCGAGAACGTGACGGGCAGCCACATAGCTCTCTATTCGGTCTTGCTTCGAGTGGGGTTTACAGAGCCTGCCCTGTTACCAGGACAGCGGTGAGCTCTTACCTCGCCTTTCCACCCTTACTTCCAAAGGAAGCGGTATATTTCTGTTGCACTAGCCTGGGAGTCGCCTCCACCGGACGTTATCCGGCACCCTGCCCTATGAAGCCCGGACTTTCCTCACCTGCAGCCTTTCGGCTTTGCAGCTGCGATCATTTGTCTGAGTCGGGTTCATTCTATCATAATAATTTTTTTTTGACAAGATTGCTTAAAACGTATAGTTTGTTATTTTTGGGGAAATCTCTATCGCAAAATATGTTTTAAGATATTGCTCTGTACTATATGAGATGATGTAATTTTTAATGTATTGTTTGTGCAGACCAAGAGATGCGAGAGTGTCCACTGCTTTATTATAAGCGATGGCCGCAGTGATTTTGTCAGGATATCGGCCAACCAGGGTATTTCCATTGATGTGAATGCGGCATTCGTAATAGGTCTGAGTGTCCTTTATTATTTCGGTCACTCCCATATATTCATTGATTATTTTAATATTCTCATATCGGTAATCGTATTCGTTCTGATTGACAAAGATATAGTCAATTCCCTTTTTTGCATAGCTTTTGATTCCGTAGCGGTAAAGAATGCTGTATTGGCTTCCATGATCACAGATAAAATAATATCCTCCCCGGGTCTGAATTTTATGATTGGCGTAAAAAAATAAATCCTCGCGGTCAAAGATGAGCCGTTTATTTGGTGAAAGATAATAGTAAAAATATCTGGAGTGGAGATAAATAGGTGTTTTAAAATATATGCCGCTGTTACGGTAGTTTAATAAAATTACAAATTTTGAAAAATCCAAGGTGATGGAATCATTGTAATCTTCCAATTCATAGGCTCCTTTGCGGAGAATCAGACAGGCTTCCCTGTATGCATTTGCAGCATCTTTTTCCGTATGATAGCTGCCAAGGCTGATATGCTTGGACTTGATGGTAATGGAGGAACGGTAATAAATGGTTCCATTTGCTTTTGCTGTTTTTGTTACTCCCTGTGAATGTTTCATATATTCCTCCGTTTTGCGTGTTGCTTTAAATGAATATGATATCATAGTATCATATGGTTACAAATAACAAAATACTTGACCTTTTTTGGTGATGCACATATAATTTAATTATGTATGTCTAATGAAGAAAAGGCGATGAAACATGAAAAAAAGAATTCAGAAAAAAACGGTAATAGAAATCATTTTATTAATGGTTTGTACTGTGGCTATTTGTGTGCTAGGCTACCGTGTTGCAGTAACTTCGTATGAGTTACCCGGAAGGCTTTCCAGTGTCTCTGTAGCTGCGTATAATTTGAATTATTATGGATATACGATGGAGTCAGTACAAAAGGTTTCTTATGAAACAATGAAATATGGGTATATGGAAGATTTGCTTCTTGCGAAGATGGACATGCTGGATGATTGCTATGACAATGAGCGAATGGAAGAGGTACGTGCGGTGAATAACCTGACTGCCATGAGCGAAAAAACTGCTGATAAGCTTGCCTATGAGAAGGCGAAAAAAGAGCAGGAGGAAGCAGAACGGCAGGCCAGGCTGGCAGCAGATGCAGCGGAACGGGCAAGAGAAATACGGGTCAAGCAGCTTATGGCAGAGTTACGGGGAGAAGAGGATGGAGAAGGAACAACGAACATAGATACAGGTGACAGCAGTGATACTGGTTCCGGTGATACCGCCAGTAAAGGTGGAAAGAAGGGTAAACCTGTATATGCAGACACTCACGGAAAAAGCCTTGGTAAGTTTGTGATTACGGCCTATTGTACTTGCAAAATCTGTTGTGGGGTTTATTCCGGAGGAAACCGGACTGCAAGTGGTACGGTTCCGACAACGAACCGGACGCTGGCGGTTGATACAAATGAGATTCCATTTGGAACGAGGCTTGTCATTAACGGACAGGTTTATGTGGCAGAGGACCGTGGTGGAGCGATTAAGGGAAAGAGAATTGATATGTTCTTTTATACCCATAAAGAGGCGCTTAGATGGGGCAGGCGGACGATGGAGGTTTTTCTTGCGGAATAGCTTGAAGTTTTTCAGTATATGTGATAATAATATAGGCGCAGTGTGGCTGGAAGACATTCATTGTTAAATGTAGAAGGCAGATATATAGCTGAAATGTTTTGGATAGTATGAACAGATGATCAGGCAGGTTTGTTTCCTGCTTATAATATTAATGAAAAGAGGATAAAAATATGGCAGTAACTTACAAGAGTACGCGAAACAGCAATGAGACAGTAACCGCCTCTCAGGCGATTTTAAAAGGATTAGCAGAAAATGGAGGATTATTTGTACCGGATTGCATTCCGGCATTAAATGTAGACTTGAATGAGCTTTCTAAGATGAGTTATCAGGAGGTGGCATACGAGGTAATGAGCCGTATGTTAACTGATTTTACGGAAGAGGAATTAAAGCATTGTATCAATAGTGCCTACGATAAAAAATTTGATACGGATGAAATTGCGCCGCTTGTAAAGAAAGCTGGAGCGAATTATCTGGAATTATTCCATGGTTCTACGATTGCATTTAAGGATATGGCGCTTTCAATTTTACCGTATCTTTTGGTTACTTCTGCGAAGAAGAATCAAATCAAGAATGATATTGTAATTCTTACTGCTACTTCCGGTGATACTGGCAAAGCAGCATTGGCTGGATTTGCTGATGTTCCGGGAACAAAAATTATCGTATTTTATCCAAAGAACGGTGTCAGCCCGATTCAGGAAAAGCAGATGGTAACACAGAAAGGTGACAATACTTCTGTTGTAGGTATTATCGGCAATTTTGATGATGCCCAGACTGGTGTCAAAAATATGTTTAATGATAAGGAGCTTGCAAAAGAAATGGATGATAAGGGATTTCAGTTTTCTTCTGCAAACTCTATCAATATCGGACGTTTAGTTCCACAGATGGTTTATTATGTGTATGCTTATACACGTTTGGTTGCAGATGGAAGTATTAAGGCCGGTGACGAGATAAATGTAGTTGTGCCAACCGGTAATTTCGGGAATATTCTGGCTGCTTATTATGCAAAGGAGATGGGGCTTCCAATTGCAAAGTTTATCTGTGCATCGAACGATAACAAGGTATTATATGATTTTTTCGAGACAGGTGTATATGACAAAAACAGGGAGTTCATTTTAACGACCTCACCGTCTATGGATATTTTGATTTCAAGTAACTTAGAGCGTCTCATTTACCGGATTGCAGGTGATGATTCAGATAAGAATGCAGAGCTTATGAATGCGCTTACCACTTCTGGTAAATACGAGATCACAGAGGATATGAAGAAAAATCTTTCAGAATTTTATGGTAATTACGCAAGCGAAGAAGAGACTGCAGAAACGATTAAGAAGATCTATGCATCGGATCATTATATTATGGATACCCATACCGCTGTGGCAGCCACAGTCTATGAAAAATATGTTGCCGCTACCGGTGATAAGAAACCAACTGTGATCGCATCTACGGCAAGCCCATATAAGTTTACAAGAAGTGTAATGGAATCAATTGATAAAAAGTATGCAGGACAGTCGGATTTTGAACTTGTAGATGAACTCAATAAAATATCCGGTGTAAAGGTTCCACAGGCTATTGAGGATATCAGAAGCGCAAAAATCCTACATGATATCGTATGTGACAAGAGCGAGATGGAGAAAACGGTTCGTCAGATTTTAGGACTGTGAGATATATGCTGACACAATACAGAAAGAAGGAAGTAGCATGGCAATCGATCAAAATGCAATAAAGGAACATATCAGGGGAATATTGGTTGCCTTAGGTGATGATCCGGACAGAGAAGGCCTTCGGGATACACCCGAAAGAGTGGCCAAAATGTATGAAGAAGTCTTTGAGGGGATGAATTATTCCAATGATGAGATTGCAGATTTGTTTTCAAAAAGCTTTGAGTTACCGGCTGCCCGTCAAGGTGATATGGTAATTGTGAAAGATATTGATGTTTTTTCCTATTGTGAACACCATTTAGCATTGATGTATGATATGAAGGTGACGGTTGCTTATATACCGAAGAATAAAGTGATTGGTCTTAGTAAAATTGCAAGAATCGCAGATATGGCAGCAAAACGTCTCCAGCTTCAGGAACGGATTGGAACCGATATTGCGGAAATTGTGGGCAAAGCAACAGGTTCTATGGATGTTGCGGTGTATATTGAAGGAAGCCACAGCTGCATGACGGCAA
Organism: uncultured Clostridium sp.; assembly: GCA_947178445.1. GTDB lineage: Bacteria > Bacillota > Clostridia > Lachnospirales > Lachnospiraceae > CAG-590. The sequence continues at coordinate 23,099 of CAMWYJ010000019.1, read as the reverse complement.
GGGGGATTAAGAAACCGGGCGCAAAGACGATAACTACAACTTTTCAGGGAAGGTTTGAGACGGAGAAGGATTTGCAGAATCAGTTTTTACTATTAAGGCAATAATTAGATGATATTCTTGAATAATAGGAGGAACGGTGATATGACGATTTTAGTGACTGGAGGGGCAGGATATATTGCCAGTCATACGAATGTTGAGCTATTGAAGGAAGGATATGATGTAATTGTAATGGATAATCTTTGCAATTCCAGCAAAGAATCAATTACAAGAGTAGAGAAGATTACAGGAAAACAGATAAAATTCTATGAAACGGATATGAGAGACATTGATGGCATGAATGCTATTTTCAAAGAAAACCGCATTGATGTGATCATTCATTTTGCCGGTCTTAAGGCGGTGGGAGAGTCATGCGAAAAACCGTATGAATATTATGATAATAATATAGCAGGAACCTTGAATATCATCAAGATGATGAAGCAGTATAATGTGAAAAAGATTGTATTTTCTTCGTCTGCAACGGTATATGGAGAGCCTGAGACTGTGCCGATTACGGAGGATTCTAAGGTTGGAGGTGTGACCAATCCATATGGGAGAACAAAACTTATGATTGAGGAGATTCTTTCTGATATTTATAAGGCAGATCCTTCCTTTGATATAGCGATTCTTCGTTATTTTAACCCAATCGGGGCACATGAGAGTGGGATGATTGGTGAGGCACCGAATGGTATCCCGAACAATCTGCTGCCATATGTGGCAAAGGTTGCGGCAGGTATACTTCCAAAGGTAAATGTATTCGGTGATGATTATGAAACACCGGATGGAACAGGAGTCAGGGATTATATCCATGTTGTAGACTTGGCAAAAGGGCATGTATGTGCTTTGAAAAAATTATTGGAGCATCCGGGGCTTTTGATTTATAATTTAGGCACTGGTATAGGGTATTCTGTGCTGGATATTATCAAGAATTTTGAAAAGGCGTGTGGAAAAGAGATTCCATATGAGATTGTGCCACGCCGTCCAGGAGATGTTCCGGTTTGTTATTCCGATCCGGGAAAGGCGCAAAGAGAGCTTGGCTGGAAGGCTCAGTATGGTATTGATAAAATGTGCGAAGATACATGGAGATGGCAGTCGAACAATCCGAATGGATATTAAATAGCTTTCTGTTGTCAATTCTCCTTTAAAGTGATATAATTTTGTTGGTTTTGTAATTTGCAAATAGGAGAATTCATATAATAGAAGATAATTAACAGGAGGAATATGTATGTGCGGTATAGTTGGATATATTGGCCGGGAACAGGCTGCGCCTATTTTGTTAGATGGTCTGGCAAAGCTTGAGTACAGAGGATATGATTCGGCAGGTCTTGCAGTGTATGACGGTAACGATATTGAAATCGTGAAAGCGAAGGGAAGGCTGCAGGCATTACGGGATTTGACAAGTGATGGGGGTGGATTGAAAGGGTGTGTCGGAGTTGGGCATACACGTTGGGCAACCCATGGGGAGCCGACAGTTTCAAATGCACATCCTCACTATAACGGGGATAAAAGCATCGCAGTTGTGCATAATGGTATTATTGAGAACTACCAGATCCTTAAGGATAAAATGGTTTCAAAGGGATATACTTTCCTCTCAGAAACGGATACAGAGGTTGTTGCACATCTGTTGGATTATTATTATGATGGGAACCCATTGCAGGCAATTGCAAAGGTAATGCACCGTGTGCAGGGTTCTTATGCATTTGGTATTATTTTTAAGGATTATCCGGATAAGATATTTGCTGTAAGGAAGGATTCCCCGTTGATTGTTGGACAGTCAGAAAAGGGAAATTTTATCGCATCTGATGTACCGGCAATATTAAAGTATACAAGAGAGGTATATTTTATTGAAAATCGGGAGATTTGTGAGCTTACCGAGAATGGTGTTGCATTTTACAATGAGGACTTAGAGCCGATTGTCAAGGAAACAAAGACGATTGAATGGGATATTGAGGCCGCTGAAAAAGGTGGATACGAACATTTTATGCTAAAGGAGATTTATGAGCAGCCAAAAGCCGTTCTTGATACGATAAGCCCCCGGATTAAAGATGACCGGATTGTAATGGATGAGCTTAATATGACAGAGGATGAGCTTAAGAATCTGAAACGTATTTATATTATTGGATGTGGTTCCGCTTATCATGTCGGTGTTACCGGAAAGTATGTGATTGAGAAGATAACCAGAATTCCGGTTGAGGTTGACTTGGCATCAGAGTTTCGTTACCGGAATCCGATTTTAGAGAAGGATTCCATGGTGATTATTATCAGTCAGTCCGGAGAGACGGCAGATTCACTGGCAGCACTCCGTATGGCACAGGAATTAGGTGTAAAGGTATTAGGCGTTGTAAATGTAGTGGGTTCTACCATTGCAAGGGAAGCAGATAATGTATTATACACTTGGGCAGGACCTGAGATTTCAGTTGCTACAACAAAAGCATACAGTACACAGTTAGCAGCGTTATATCTGTTAGCGATGCAGTTAGGAGATATCCGGGGAACAATCTCGCCACAGGAATATGATGAGATGCTGAAGGAATTGAAGTGCCTTCCTGATAAAATTTCCGAGATTTTGGGAGACAAAGAGAGAATCCAGTGGTTTGCCAGTAAGTACGCAAATGCAAAGGACGTATTTTTCTTAGGGCGTGGCTCGGACTATGCAACCGCTTTAGAAGGCTCGCTAAAACTAAAGGAGATTTCATACATTCATTCAGAGGCTTATGCTGCCGGAGAATTAAAGCATGGGACCATATCACTGATTGAAGATGGAATTTTGACGGTGGCAGTTGTAACACAGCCAGACCTGTATGAGAAGATGATCAGTAATATTGTGGAGGTAAGAACGAGAGGTGGATATATTTTCACACTTACCAATAAAGGAAATTGCGTAATGGAGGATTGTTCAGATTTTACAGTTTATATTCCAAAGACACATCCTTGCTTTGCACCATCCTTAGCAGTGGTTCCATTGCAGCTATTTGGATATTATGTATCGGTGGCAAAGGGATTAGATGTAGATAAACCAAGAAATCTTGCAAAGTCAGTAACGGTAGAATAATAGTTTGGATGATAGACTGGAACAATTAGGAGGAATATTTTTCATGGGCAAGAAGCGAAAGAGCAAAAAGAACAAAAAGCTAGGGATTATATTGTTGATTGAAGTTCTTGTATTGATACTATTGATTGTCGGATATGCAGTCTGGTATATGAATAGTAAGCTTGATAAGATTGAGCGGTCAGAAGATCCGACAACAGAGATTGATGTCAGTGATGCAGCGACAGAGGTCATGGAGGAGGAATACCAGACAATTGCTTTGTTTGGTGTGGACACCAGAGACAGTGTAGATATGACTAAGAAAAATGCGGCAAGAAGTGATGCGATCATTATCGCATGTATTAATAATAAGACAAAAGAAGTACAGCTTGTTTCTGTATACAGAGACTGCCTGTTAGAGACAGCAGCACCAGATTCCACAACGAGAAAGGTCACAGAGGCATATTTTTATGGCGGGCCAAACGGTGCGGTTGAGACTCTGAATAAGAATCTGGATTTGAATATTAAGGATTATGTAACGGTAGACTTTAAAGCGCTGGCGAATGCAATCGATGCACTAGGAGGCGTAACGATTAATGTTAAATCAAAGGAGATCAATAACCTGAATCATAATCTTGAGGAACAGGTAGAAGTAACCGGAATTTATTCGGAGGGTGTGTGGTCTGCAGGAGAACAGGTGTTGAACGGAACGCAGGCAGTTGCATATGCAAGAATCCGTAAGGTAGGTAATAATGATTTTGAAAGAACACAGAGACAGCGTGCGGTTATATCTGCAATGATTGATAAGGCAAAGCATTCTGATTTGTCAACAATTAATAAGGTGATTGACGAGGTGTTCCCTCAGATTGCCACAAATATGAGTAATAAACAACTGATATCGTTGGCTGCGGATGTGTTTGACTATGAGCTGGCAGATAATACGGGATTTCCGCTTGCACATACAACTCCGGATTTGGGGAACAAGGGTAGTGTGGTTGTTCCGGCTGATTTGCTTTCCAATGTAAAATATCTGCATGAGTTTTTATATCCAAATGATACGGAATATAAACCGTCATCAGAGTTAGAGCGGATTAGTGCGTTAATTACGAATGAGACGGGTGTATATGATCAGTTTACAGATGATTCTACGACAGAGGAACCGACCGCTACGAATTCAACAGAAACAACAGGTAATTGAGATATTTGAAAAAGTACCCGAAAGATGGGAACTGTATCAATTGTAGGATATAATTGATACAGTTCCTTTTGTAAAATGGAGGAAACAGTATGAGAATTATGAAATTACGCAGAACAATTTATAAGGGAATCGCATGTATTGGAATTGGACTGGCTATGATGTGTGGAGGAAAGCGTCTGGTCTGTGCAGCGGGAACTGTGACAGAAGATTATGAACATATGGAACTTATACAAAATGGTGCCGTGGTCGTGCCGAATGAGAACTATTCCTTTGAACAGTCAGATGAAACATCAATGGTTACTTATTTTTCGGATGAGGGGGAGCAGGCTTCGGAAGTAGAAAAGATGCAGCAAAATGCCCAATTGATCCGTGCGAATAACGCAGAGACATTAAAACAGAGAAAAGAGGATTGTGCCAAAGTGCTGTTTGATGGAATGATGGCATTAGAAAGCCAGATAGATGTGGTGCAGTTTGCCCTTAGCTCCGAGGAATTTCGGGAAGTCATTTCGGATGTGGTGAACAGCAATCCTGAACTGTTTTATATTCGGAATGGATATAGTGCCGGTAAGTTTTATCTGTCGGGAGACAGCGGTACACAAATCGTACAGTACTGTTGCAATTTTTATGAGAATAAAGATACTCTTGGCAATCCGGATCGGGACAAAATTCGTGTATTAAAAAATCAGGTAGATGCAAAGAAAAGGGAAATTCTGTCAAATGTGATTGTCAATGATATGAGTGCTGTGGAGAAGGCGCTTGCGATACATGACTATATTATATTAAACACCAAGTACGATAATGAGGCATATTTAAAGTATACAGAAGCTGGCAGTCCGTCTGGCAGCAAATCGAAATACTTTGCTGATGGAGATTTTGATATATATGGTACGCTGATGAATGGAATAGCAGTCTGCCAGGGATATTCCCTTACATACAAATATCTGTTAGAGGCTGCCGGAATTGATAATATAGGTTTTGCATCGAATACAGATCATATTTGGAATACAGTTACATTTGCAGGAAACAGCTATTATGTAGACTGCACATGGGATGATCCAAACTGGGATACGCTTGGAAATGTCAAACATAATAATTTCCTAAAAAGCGAGAGTGCTTTTCATCATACGGTTTTAGAGACCGACAGAGTATGTAATGGCAAAGCATATGATTCTGCATTTTGGGAGGATGTAGATTCTGCATTTTGGTACTATCGTGGATATTATTATTACATGGGAAAAAATGGAATATTATACCGCACGAAATTGAGAACACAGGCAGATATTTTTGCAGAAAAGACCACAGTATTCAATGCACAAGCACAGACATCGGAGGTCTGGAATTATGATAATGCAGGAAAAACCGCACTGGTAAAGTCTAATATTTTGTATCATGACAGACAGAAAATTTATTATTATAACATAAAAACCGGTGAACAGGGAACGGCACTTGCTCCGAATTTGGAACAGGATGTGTTCATATATGGGATTCTTTATCAGGATGGAACATTTTCTTATGCGACCAGGCAGCAGGCAGAAAGTGCAGGAAGCACCACATATTCAAATACACAGCAAAAATGTGTAGATGCATCACTTCCACAGCAGCTTTTTGATATATCGGTTGAGTCGATAACAATCAATGGAGATAGTCAGATCAGGCTTACAATGGAGGGAGGAACGCTGCAGGGAGAAAAGACAAAGCTTTCTGTCAGCATTTTGCCGCAAAATGCAACCGATAAGCGGATTGGACAATGGACGAGCAGTAATCCTTCTATTGCAACGGTAGATATCAACGGTACAGTGAAAGCGGTGGGACCGGGAACAGCAGTGATAACAGCGGTATCTTATGATGGTCTCGTGACAGGCAGTCATACAGTGAAGGTTGTGTATAATGGTGTGATTGTTGAAAAAGATGGCAATATGGCATATTTCGAAGATGGAAAACGTTTAGAGAATTGCTTTTATAAAGCAGGTAATAAGCAGTATTATCTGGATAAGGATGGGCATATCGTAAGGGGCTGGCTGACAATAAACGGAAAAAGATACTATTTTGGTGAAAATGGTGTTATGTTAACTGGACTGCAGACAGTTGACAAAAAGCAATATATGTTTTCAGAAAATGGAATTATGCAGACCGGCTGGCAGACGGTAGGTGGCAGACGATACTATTTCAATAAAGAAGGTGTTATGTTAACCGGATGGCAGACGATTTCAAAGAAGAAGTATTACTTTGCAGGAAATGGAGTGATGCAGACCGGCTGGAAAACGATAGAGAAAAAGAAATACTATTTCAACAAAGAAGGTGTTATGTTAACCGGATGGCAGAAGCTTGACAGTAAGAAATATTATTTTTCTTCAAATGGTGTTATGTCAACCAAATGGAAAACGATTAAGAACAAAAAATATTATTTTAACAACAACGGAACAATGCAGACAGGGTGGAAGACGATTAAGAAGAAAAAGTATTATTTTAACAGCAAAGGCGTGATGCAAAAGGGCTTTAAAACGATTAAGAAGAAAAAGTACTATTTTAACAGCAAGGGTGTAATGCAAAAAGGTTTTAAGACCATCAAAGGGAAACGGTACTATTTTGACAGTAAGGGTGTAATGCAAACAGGACTTTGCAAGGTGAAAGGGATTTCTTACTATTTTGCAAAAGATGGGCATCTTGTAAGCTGATCGGTCAGTCACTGTGATACTTTTTGGAATCATACAAACAATTGTATAGCGAAAAATTGAAAACAGAATTTTTTACATGGTGAAATGAGATTTGAAACGGGGAGGTTGGATAACATGAAGAGATTATTTTATGTATTTGTATTGGGACTAGTCTTACTGTTTGGAGCAGGTGTAAATGTATCAGCGGCAACAACAGTGGAGCAAAACGGAGCGTTGAAGGTGTCTGGAACTAAGCTGGTAAGCCAGAAAACAGGGAAGACGGTAAAGCTTCGTGGTGTCAGCACCCATGGAATCAATTGGGATGTGGGATATCCTTATATATCAAAGAATGCATTTAAGACATTAAGGGACAGCTATGGGGTAAATGCAATCCGCCTTGCAATGTATACACAGGATTATGATGGATATTGCACGGGAGCGGGAAGTGCATCACAAAACGAGGTCCAGAAAAAATTAAAAGAGCGGATTGATAAGGGCGTTCAGGCAGCAACGGATCTTGGTATGTATGTGATTATCGACTGGCATGTGTTACAGGATAAGGATCCGAACAAATTTAAAAAACAGTCAAAAACTTTTTTCAAGGAAATGTCTAAGAAGTATGCGGCATATGATAATGTTTTATATGAAATTTGTAATGAGCCAAATGGTGGCACTACATGGAGTGAGATTAAAAAGTATGCAAAGGAAGTAATTCCGGTTATTCGTGCAAATGACCCGGATGCAGTTATTATTGTGGGTACTCCAAACTGGTCTCAGGATGTGGATGTAGCAGCAGCTTCGCCGCTTTCTTATGAAAATGTTATGTATACGATGCATTTTTATTCTGCGACACATAAAAGTGACATGAGAAATAAGCTTCAGACTGCACTTGATAAAAATCTGCCGGTTCTGGTTACGGAATTTGGGGTATCAGAAGCAAGCGGTAATGGAACGATTGACACAAAGGAAGCTGGTAAATGGCTGGATATGCTGGATAAAAATGAAATGAGTTACTTTGCATGGAGCCTGAGTAATAAGCCAGAGTCAGCTTCTCTTTTGAAAGCAAATACGGGAAAAAAGAGCGGATGGAAAACTTCCGATTTATCAAAGGCAGGTAAGTGGGTATTTGCCAGATACCAAAAGGCAGCCGGCATTAAGAAAACAGCATCCAAACCGAAAAAAGTGAGTGGTCTTACGGTAAAGAACCAAAAGGGCAGAAATCTAAAAATCTCTTATAAGAAGGTGTCAGGAGCGACTGGATATGAGATTTCCTACAGTACCAGCAAAAATTTTGCAAAGAACAAGACAAAGACTGTTAAAACAAAAAAGACAAGTTATACGGTGAAGAAGAGAAAAAAAGGGAAAACCTACTATGTACGCGTCAGGGCATATAAAACAGCAAATGGAAGTACGGTAAAGGGATCATATTGTACTGCTAAAAAAGTGAAGATCAAAAAATAGCGGTTGTATCATAGTTGTAACAATCATAAAGAAAAGATGAAAAATGCACTAGTTTTGTCGAAATGCTTGCTAAAATAAATATATGACATTATAATGGTGGAGAAACAAAAACAAAAAGGTCTACATAATGAATGGAGAAATGTTATGAAAAAAAGATGGGAATGTATTGGCAGGCATTGTTTGTGGATGCTTGCAGTAAGTATGATGTTAGGGATTGGCAGTGTAGCACAGGCAACGGTAATTGATGCACAGCCGGAGAACCCAACTGTCAATACTACAGAATCTACAGAGGAAAACATTATTCATGGATGGAATAAAACAAAAGAAAAATACTATAAAAGTGGTGTGGCAGTTACCGGAGTACAGAAGATTAATGGTAATCTATATTACTTTGAAAAGGATGGTAAGCTGTATAAGAAGACCGGTTACCGGACAATTGAAGGAAAGAAGTATTATTTTAACAAAAACCATACAATGAAAACAGGTGTGGTAAAGGTGAAGGGCAAGCGATACTATTTTAACAAAAAGGATGGTGCCCGCTATGAACAAAAGGGAATTCAAAAGGTTGATGGCAAATATTATCGGTTTGGCAGCAAATATGAATTAAAGTCAGGGTGGGCCAGAAGCCAAAATAAACGGTACTACTTTGATAAGAAAACGTATCAGGGTGCTGTTGGCTGGACGTATATTGGTGAATATAAATACTACTTTAACAAAAAGGGACAGTTGTTGCAGGACTTACGTAAATCAAAAGTACTTTCTAAAAAACAGACCAAAAAAAATAAAAGTGATACATATATGATTAAAGTAAACCGTACAGCAAGCTGTGTAACCGTCTATGCGAGAGATTATGACAAACAGTATAAGAGTAAGAAAGCAAGCTATGTGATACCAGTTGTATCGTTTGTATGCTCTGCCGGTAATGCGACACCGGTTGGCACTTTTTCAATCCGGGACAAGCTGCGCTGGCATGAACTGATGGGACCTTCTTGGGGACAGTGGTGTGAACATCTAACGGACGACATTTTATTTCATTCCGTATTTTATAATGCTAAAAACAATAATAAGTCATTAGATGTTTCGGCATATAACAAGCTTGGAACCATGGCATCTCATGGCTGCATACGGTTGACGGCTGGCGATGCAAAGTGGATCTTTGATAATTGTGGAGTCGGAACGGTTGTTACGATTTATAACAATAAGAAAAATAAAGGACCATTTGATAAACCAAAAGCAAAAAAATTGTCCTCTGGTCATACATGGGATCCTACGGATCCGGCATTCAAATAGGGTGGCAGGTTTGTTAACTGGCTAAGTAAAAATGGATATGTTTAAAGTAATTGAAAAATAAATAGCAGAAATGTGTGAGGAATCTTAAAAATAACATTTGTATTGCGGATGAGGAATTTTAAGGTTCCTCTTTTATTGTGTGTATAGAGTAGAATTTGTGATAAAATTAAATGAAAAGTCAGTTTATAATAATTAAAAAACTAAAAAATCTGATTATTCGACAATATGTCGCTATTATACTATTTACAAAAAAGAATGTTCGTTGTATTATATCAATTGATTTATAAAATGATAATTATTTCATAATATCAGTATTATATTTAAGAACGGTTCATCTTATAAAGGATGGATGAATGCACATTTAAGAAAGGAAAGAGAATCATGACAGAGCATATGAAGGAAGTATATCCTCACAAAAGTGAGATGAAAGGTCATTTGCAGTGTGAGAAAGCCGTTGAATCAGGCTATATGGTGGATGAGGCAGTGCCTCGTGAAGTTGGTTTGTACAATTCCTCTTTTGAACATGACAATTGTGGTATAGGTGCAGTTGTAAATATCAAAGGAAAGAAAAGTCATGCAACGGTTGATAACGCTTTGCAGATTGTTGAGAAGCTAGAACACAGGGCAGGTAAGGATGCAGAAGGAAAGACGGGCGATGGAGTTGGTATTCTTTTGCAGATCTGCCATAAGTTTTTCCATAAAGCTGTTGCAGAACTCGGCGTAGATTTAGGTGGAGAGAGAGATTACGGAATTGGTATGTTTTTCTTTACACAGGATGAATTGAAGCGAAATCAGGCAAAAAAAATGTTTGAGGTTATTGTTGAAAAGGAGGGTATGGAGTTTCTTTGCTGGAGAAAAGTGCCGACTCAGCCGGAAATTCTTGGAAAGAAAGCAGTGGATGTTATGCCATGTATCATGCAGGCATTTATTAAGCGTCCGGATGATGTTGCAAAGGGACTTGATTTTGACCGGAAGCTTTATATTGTAAGGAGAGTGTTTGAACAGTCAAGTGACGATAACTATGTTGTTTCTTTATCCTCCAGGACGATTGTATATAAAGGAATGTTCTTAGTAGATGAGCTTCGTCTTTTCTTTGAGGATTTACACAATACAGATTATGAGTCTGCTATTGCATTGGTTCATTCAAGATTTTCAACCAATACAACACCGAGCTGGCTAAGAGCACATCCATACCGATATCTGGTACATAATGGTGAGATTAATACGATTCGTGGTAATGCAGATAAAATGCATGCTAGAGAAGAATCTATGGAATCTGACTATTTTAAGGGAGAGATGCATAAACTGACTCCGGTTGTGGATCCGAATGGTTCCGATTCTGCAAGGCTTGACAACACACTGGAATTTTTGGTGATGAGCGGTATGCCTCTTCCACTGGCAGTTATGATTACCATTCCGGAGCCTTGGGAGAATAACCGTTATATGACTCAGAAAAAAAAGGATTTTTATCAGTATTATGCGACCATGATGGAGCCATGGGATGGTCCGGCATCCATTTTATTCACAGATGGAGATATTATGGGTGCAGTGTTAGACCGTAATGGATTGCGTCCTTCCCGCTATATGATTACGGATGATGATAATTTGATCCTTTCATCGGAGGTAGGCGTGCTGGATATTGATCCAAGCCATATTATTATGAAAGAACGCTTACATCCGGGTAAAATGCTGTTAGTAGATACGGTAAAGGGCAAACTGGTTTCCGATGAGGAAGTAAAAGAAATGTATGCAAGTGCCCAGCCATATGGTGAATGGTTAGATTCTAATCTTGTGTATCTTAAGGATTTAAAAATTCCAAATAAGAAGGTGCCAGAGCATACAAAAGAGGAAAGAGCAAAGCTGCAGCGGGCATTTGGGTATACATACGAAGATCTGAATACCATTTTACCGATGGCACAAAATGGTACAGAGGCAATTCAGGCGATGGGAACGGATTCGCCGCTTGCGGTACTTTCCGATAAAAAGCAGCCGTTGTTTAATTATTTTAAGCAGTTATTTGCTCAGGTGACCAATCCACCGATTGATGCAATTCGTGAAGAAGTTGTAACCTCTACCTCTGTATATCTTGGAACAGATGGCAATATTTTAGAGGAAAAACCGGAAAACTGCCGTGTACTTAAGATTTTTGATCCAATCCTTACCAATATTGATTTGATGAAGATTCGGAATATGAATGTAGAAGGAATTAAAGTAGGAGAGGTTTCGATTACCTACTATAAAAACACCTCATTGGAAAAAGCGATTGACCGCCTGTTTGTAGAGGCAGACCGTCTTTACAGAGATGGGGTAAATATTTTAATCCTGACAGACCGTGGAGTGGATGAGAATCATGTGGCAATTCCTTCTCTCTTAGCAGTATCTGCGATGTCACAGCATTTGGTAAGAACGAGAAAGAAAACATCGGTTGCCTTGATTTTGGAGAGTGCGGAGCCGCGTGCAGTGCATCATTTTGCAACATTATTGGGATATGGTGCATCGGCAATTAATCCATATCTTGCACAGGGGTCTATCAAAGAGCTAATTGATACGAATCGTTTGGATAAGGATTACTATGCAGCAGTGAATGATTATAATTCAGCGATCATCCACGGTATTGTAAAGATTGCATCTAAGATGGGTATCAGCACAATTCAGTCTTATCAGGGTTCCCAGATTTTTGAGGCAATTGGCATCAATAAAGCGGTTGTAGATCGTTACTTTACTAATACAGTAAGCCGTGTAGAGGGTATCGATTTAACAGATATTGAAAAACAGGTAGATGAACTTCATACAGCAGCCTTTGATCCGCTTGGGTTAGATATGAATTTAAGCTTAGAAAGCAGCGGCAGTCATAAATTCAGAAGTGGTAAAGAGGAACATTTATATAACCCGCAGACAATTCATTTGCTACAGCAGGCTACCCGTGTGGGTGATTACAATATGTTTAAGCAGTATACCAGATTGATAAATGAGGAAATGGATCCAGTAAGCCTTAGAGGCCTTATGGAATTTAACTATCCGGAACACGGTATACCGATTGAGGAGGTGGAATCGGCAGACTCCATTGTGAAGCGATTCAAAACAGGTGCGATGTCATATGGTTCGATTTCAAAGGAAGCGCATGAGACATTAGCGATTGCCATGAATATGCTTGGCGGTAAGTCGAATTCTGGTGAAGGCGGTGAGGATCTTGAACGCCTGACGGTTGGTGCAGATGGTAAGAATCGTTGTTCTGCAATCAAGCAGGTGGCTTCCGGGCGTTTTGGTGTTACTTCAAAATATCTGACCAGTGCGAAAGAGATTCAGATCAAGATGGCACAGGGAGCAAAGCCTGGTGAGGGTGGACATTTACCGGGAGGTAAGGTGTATCCGTGGATTGCTAAAACACGTCATTCAACACCTGGTGTGGGACTTATCTCACCACCGCCTCATCATGATATTTATTCGATTGAGGACTTGGCGCAGTTGATTTATGATTGTAAAAATGCAAATAGAGATGCCAGAATATCAGTAAAGCTTGTTTCTGAGGCTGGTATTGGTACGGTTGCAGCCGGTGTTGCAAAAGCCGGTGCACAGGTTATCCTTGTATCCGGTTATGACGGAGGTACGGGTGCCGCTCCTGGCAACTCCATTTATAATGCAGGACTTCCGTGGGAATTGGGGCTGGCAGAGACACATCAGACACTTATTATGAATGACCTGCGGAACAAGGTCATACTGGAAACAGACGGAAAACTGATGACCGGAAGGGATGTGGCAATTGCTGCAATGCTCGGTGCGGAGGAATTCGGTTTTGCAACCGCTCCATTAGTAACAATGGGATGTGTTATGATGCGGGTATGTAATTTGGACACCTGCCCGGTTGGTGTGGCAACACAGAATCCAGAGCTTCGTAAGCGGTTCAAAGGAAAACCGGAGTATGTTGTAAATTTCATGGTGTTTATTGCAGAAGAGCTTCGTGAGTATATGGCAAAATTAGGAGTGAGAAGTGTTGACGAATTAGTTGGGCGTACAGATTTGCTAAAAGCTGGAAAACAAGCGGAAGAAAAGAAAGTGGATCTTACTGCAATTTTAAATAATCCATTTGTGGACAGTCCACAGAACAAGATTGCTTATAACAAGAAGAATGCGTATGATTTTGAACTGCCAAACACGGTTGATGAGAAAATTCTTTTGAATACCTTCAAAGATGCCTTGGCAAAGAAGGCAAAGAAGAGTGTAGAGATTGATGTAAAGAATACAGACCGTTCGGTTGGTACGATTTTTGGGTCGGAGATTACAAAAAAATACTATAATACGTTAGAGGATGATACTTATACCGTTAAATGTAAGGGTTCCGGGGGACAGAGCTTTGGTGCTTTTATTCCAAAGGGGCTTACATTAGAGCTGGTTGGTGACAGCAATGATTATTTCGGAAAAGGGCTTTCCGGAGGTAAACTGATTGTGTATCCTCCAAGAACAGTACAGTTTAAGCATGAGGAAAACATTTTGATCGGAAATGTGGCATTATATGGCGCAACCTCGGGTTCTGCTTATATCAATGGTATTGCAGGGGAGCGTTTTGCTGTCCGGAATTCCGGGGCAACAGCAGTCTGCGAGGGTGTGGGTGACCATGGATGTGAATATATGACCGGTGGACGTGTGGTAATTCTTGGCGAGACCGGTAAGAATTTTGCAGCCGGAATGAGCGGTGGTATTGCTTATGTATTAGATATGGATAGCGACCTTTATATGAAGCTTAATAAAGAACTGGTATCCATTGAGCAGGTGGTTGACAAATATGATGTCTTAGAGCTTAAGACCATGATCAATGACCATGTAAATTATACCAATTCAGAGATTGGCAAATTGATTCTTGATAACTTTGGTGAGTATCTTCCTAAGTTTAAGAAGATTATCCCACATGATTACAAAAAGATGATGAATATGATTGTACAGATGGAAGAGAAAGGTCTGAGCTCTGAACAGGCACAGATTGAGGCGTTCTATGCTATGAAGCATTAGTACAACGAATAAAAAGTTATGTAAGTGATTGCGAAACTCTGTGTTCCCTACTGTTCGTTGTACAATATAGACAAATCACTGCCGGGCACGCTTTCGCTATGTGTCGCTCGTAACGGTACTAAGGTGCCAAAATACGGCACCCAAGTACCGACGGCTCCTCAATGCCCCGCTTGCGATGTTGTCTATATTGTACAACTAGGTTTTGAAAATAAGGAGTTTCGCAAACGCCTATAAAGTTATGTTACGAAAGGAGATAGAACGTTGGGTAAGAAAACAGGATTTTTAGAGTATGATAGAGAAACAAGTTTAGAAATCAGCCCGAAGGAAAGGATTAAGAATTTTAATGAGTTCCATGTACCACTTTCCAGAGAAAAGCAGCGTACACAGGCGGCACGCTGTATGGAGTGTGGGGTTCCGTTTTGTCAGTCCGGTATGATGATTGGCGGCATGGCCTCCGGGTGTCCTCTTAACAACCTGATTCCAGAGTGGAACGATTGTGTATACAATGGAAATTGGGAGGAAGCATTTGAGCGTCTGAAAAAGACAAATAACTTTCCGGAGTTTACTTCCAGGGTATGCCCTTCACCTTGTGAGGCAGCCTGTACCTGCAATTTGAACGGAGAGCCAGTTTCGAATAAGGAAAATGAGAGAAGTATTATCGAGTCGGCTTATGCAACGGGGCTTGCAGCTCCTAAAGCACCAAGTGTGCGTACTGGAAAGAAGATAGCTGTGATTGGTTCCGGACCTTCCGGACTTGCTGCGGCAGATCAGTTAAATAAGCGCGGGCATTCTGTGACAGTATATGAAAAAAGTGACCGGATTGGTGGACTTTTGATGTATGGGATTCCGAATATGAAGTTGGAAAAGCACATCATCGACCGCAAGGTAGAAGTGATGAAGGCAGAGGGAGTTACTTTCGTGACGAATGCAAATGTTGGTGCAACAAAGGCGGCTATGGCACCGATGGTTGCAAAGGGTGATGTCATGGGTGGATATCTTACTGATGAAGATGAAAAGGCTGTCAAGGCTGATACGCTTTTAAAAGAGTATGACAGCATTATTCTTGCCTGTGGCGCTTCCAATCCAAGAAATATTAAAGCAAAGGGAAGAGATGCAAAGGGTATTTATTTTGCGGTGGATTTTTTGAAGACAACTACAAAAAGTCTGCTCAATTCGGAGTTAAAGGATAAAAGGTTTGTCAGTGCAAAGGGTAAGAATGTGCTTGTCATTGGTGGTGGAGATACTGGGAATGACTGTGTGGGAACATCCATCCGCCAGGGCTGCAAAAGTATTGTTCAGCTTGAAATGATGCCAAAGCCACCGGTTTGTCGGGCAGAATCGAATCCATGGCCGGAATGGCCGAAGATTCTTAAGACGGACTATGGACAGGAGGAGGCAATTGCCGTGTTTGGTAATGATCCCCGGATTTATGAGACAACGGTTAAGGAGTTTTTAAAGGATAAAGATGGCAATGTAACGAAAGCAAAATGTGTGAAGCTCGAGTGGAAGAAGGATGCAAAGACCGGACGTATGAACATGTCGGAGATAGAAGGCAGTGAATATGAAGTTCCATGTGATATTGTGTTGATCGCAGCAGGATTCTTAGGCTCACAGGAGTATGTATCGAAGGCATTTGGTGTAGAATTAAATGAACGTACCAATGTAAAGACAGACAATGGCAAATATGCGACGAATGTATCAAAGGTATTTACAGCAGGAGATATGCATAGAGGACAGTCACTAGTCGTATGGGCAATCAGGGAAGGACGAGAGGTGGCAAGAGAAGTAGATACTGCTTTGATGGGATATTCGAATCTGTAAGGAATCGCAGTTTTATGAAATCGGGGCGGGTAAAAAGGTTTTTTATAATGAAATTAGGCAATTGTGAAACTCTGTTTTCGCTAACATCCGCCTCACAATATAGACAAATCACAGCCGGGTACGTTTGCACTACTTGTCGCTCGTAATGGTACTAAGCAATGTAACACTATGCACACTAAGCTCGATAGAATCAGCTAAAGCATACCTTTCTACTAAGCTCAGCAAAGCTTCGCTAAGTATTCAGGCATCGCTAAGTGTGCAAGTGTACTTTCGTACTAGGCTCGAAGATACCTCGCCAAGTACGAAATGCAAGTACCAACGGCTCCAAAGTACCCTGCTTGCGATATTGTCTATATTGCACAACTAAGCTTTTGAAACAAGGAGTTTCGCAATTGCCTATTTATAATAAAACAGGAGAGGGGAAAGAGAGAAGGATAGCTGGGATGAATCAGGTTGGTTTTTTGAATCTAAAAAAGGATATAAAAACCTATTATAAGGGAGTTTTGCTGGTAGCAGTTTATATTGTGGGTGCAAATGTGCTATTTGGTGATATGTGCCCGGGAGTGCTGTTGACAGGACTTCCTTGCCCTGCGTGTGGGTTGACACGGGCCGGAGTATATGTTTTAACCTTTCAGTTTCAAGAAGCCTGGGTAATGAATCCGGTTATCTATGTAATCGGTGCGTTCCTGCTCTACTTTCTGGTATGCCGTTATATTTTGGGGAAATTTCCTGCCGGTTTTAAATGGATGCTTTGGACAATTTTGATCATCCTGCTTTCGGTCTATATTTATCGTATGATAAATTGCTTTCCGGAATATGTATTGGAAGGAAACTATCCAAAAACACCAATGATTTACAGAGAAAAGAATTTATTTCGGATGCTTATATCCTATGCAGAACAATAGAAAGTTTTGGAAACTGTTCCAAATTTTTGTTTACAGAATGTATTTAAAATGATAAGATAGGGAAAGTGAAAGAGGGGCTTTCATGAGTACGAAAGAAGGAGGATTTTAAAATGAATGATGAAATGACATTAGGTCAATGGATTGGAACGATTGTTCTTACATGTATTCCATGCGTGAATATTATTATGTTGATTATTTGGGCAGCAAGTGCAGAGAATGTTAACAAGAAGAGATGGGCACAGGCTCAGTTGATCGTAGCAGCAGTACTGGTTGTTTTAAGTATCATCTTGAATGTTATATTCGGTGCAGCATTTGCAACGGTTCTTTCTGGCATGTCTGGTATGTAATATCGGTAGATATAACAGATTATGGAGCATTACATTCTTTCGGGAAGGTAATGCTCTTTCTTATGGAGTATGAACAAATCCTGTTTACTTATTGAAAAACAAGTGAAAAGTATGTATAATGGATATGTATGTGTTATCATTTTATGTGAGGGTTTATATAGATGAACTTACACGGGAGCTATTTTTAAAGCACAGGCAGATTAGAGTAAGGATGAGAGGAACATGAAAGAATATATCGTATATGGTCTGTTAATTGTATTTTTAATATATATGGTAGTATGGTCAATTCGGTTATATCAATATAACAAGCGCCAACAAAAGGTAAAGCGTATCCAGGAACTTCGTGCCAAAGGAAATGAAATCAAGAAGAGAACGATTGATTGTACGAAGGACTACTGGTATAATCTTCGGGAAGTGGAAGATTGTAAGGATGGCGAGGATTTTGAGAAGTATTACCATTATTTTATAGGTGTAGACCAGGGTGTGAAGGAGCTGCTGTTAGAGATGTATGACTGCGGCATTGTCCGTACAGATGAGTTAGAAGAGATTGCATACGGAAAGAATCATTTCCGTAATGTCGATTTATCCTTTTTAGAGGAGCTGGAACGGGAAATGATGCAGGATGAAGAAGAAGAGGAAGAGCAGGAAGAGCAGCAGGAGCAGGAAGTACCTGATGAGAGCGAAGACTCCAAGGAAGAAGAAAAAGATGTATTAGATGATGAAATTATTCAGGTAGATGGCATTATGGATGGGTTCTTTGGCGGAGATTCGAGTTTGATGATGGCTGCCAAGAAATTAGATAAAAATGATCCGGGAATTAAGGATATTCATGGAACCTTGTCGGAGGGAGTTGAGAACATTATTGCTGCAGCTGATGCAGAAAAGAAGGAAAGAGAAGCTGTAGAGGAACCGATTCTCATAAAAAAAGAAAAGTCTGTGGAGGAATCAAGAAAGGTTCGGGAGCGTACTGCTACTGCTGAAATTCGGAACAAGATTTATGAAAAATGGGTGAGTTATGTATTTGAGTTGTATGAAATGGTGAATATTAATGCCAATGAAGATACAAAGCATAAGATTCGGAAGGCGTTAATGAATTATGGATATAATGATATAGACATATTGATAGAAAGCCCTGATAGTTTGTAGAATTTCTTGTATAGAATGTATCGAAATCAGCATAGAATATGTAATAGCTCAGTCATGGGGAAATGTTTGTGTGTTCTTTCTTTATGCGATAGAAATTTTATAGAAAATCAGAGGTTAAGATATGGAATTTCAAACACCAACTATTTTGGATATAGACAGAATTAGAAGTGCCATGAAAAAGAATACAAAATGTGGATGCGAAATGTCAATAGCAAATACAATCCTTTGGGCAAGACATTATCATACGGAAATTGCATTTTATGGAGAGGATATTATTTTTCGCTCTATGGGAGAGAATGGAATGTATTCCTATTGTATTGATTTGCTGGATGCAAAGGATGCAAAGAGTTTGTTTCAGAAAGTGGTACATCTGGCAAAAGAGCAAGGGCAGCCGTTTCGGATGCATTGTGTGACGGAAAAGGAATGGGAAATGCTAAATAGCTGGTATCCGGATCAATACCAGATTGAATATAGCAGGGATAATGCAGATTATATCTATTTAAGAGAAAAGTTAGCGGTTTTGTCAGGCAAGAAGCTTCATGGCAAAAGGAATCATATTCACCGCTTTGAAGAGGCAAATCCTGATTGGAGATATGAGACAATAACGGAGGAAAATGAGGAAGAATGTGCGAGAATGGCAATGCAGTGGTGCATGAATAATTGTATGTCAGGGGAGGATGAAATAGAGTTTGATAAAATAGATGAGTCCAAACTTGTGGTATATGCAATAAGGCATCGGAAAGAACTTGGTATGACAGGTGGAGCGCTGCGGGTTTCTGGGAAAGTGGTTGCAATCACTTTAGGGGAGAGACTTACCGATGATACATTCGTGGTACATTTTGAAAAGGCATTTTCAGATATACAGGGTGCCTATCCAATGATTAACAGAGAATTTGTGCGGCAAGAGCTTACAGAATATATGTATGTGAATCGGGAGGAGGATCTTGGGCTGCCGGGGCTTCGGAAAGCAAAGTTATCCTACTATCCGGAGATTTTGTTGGAAAAGGGTACGGTAACAGTACAAGAATAGAAAAACAGGAACAGCCAAAAAGGGGTTTGATACCTTTTTGGCTGTTTTCGATTTTATGCTTCTTCCTGTTCTTCCAAATTTCGAACTCCGGAATGAAGTGTCAATAGCAGCACGATAATATTCGCTGCAGACAATATTAAAATAAGTAAAATCCAGACAAACCCAATACTGATTTTAGTATTGCAAAAAAGGAAAAATCCTCCAATACATACAAGAGCAGTAAAACCGATGGCAATAGCCATGGCAAAAAATGTGTTATAATTCTCCCTTAATGCGCTCATTTCATCATCCCATATCAGCTTTGGCTGAATGGAATCAATGTAAATTCCCATATAGGAAATAAAACAAACCGACAGCACACTTAGAAAAATATAAAACAGGGTATGTGTGATTGGTATGTTTAATAGGATACATACCGGAATAAAGTATAGATTTACGCCTGCCAGTGGAAAGATAATGCCAACAAATGCTTTTGCATTCCATTGGGTGAAGTATGGAACCGGAATGTATTTCATAAATGCAAAATGTTTACCCTCTCTTGAAATGGCATTGGAGCTTAAACTGTTGATTGCAGCAACAATGATAGAGATTCCAACAATTCCAAGCAGAAAGAATAACTGGATTCTCAAATCCCGGTGTGCATATAAGTGTCTAAGCGTTGCTATCGATATTTTGTAGCTTTGAATTTTGATCATTGCGTACACAAAGATAGGCCACAAAAAATTAATGGCGATACAGTTTGTAAAAAAGACAGGGGTCCGCACCAGTATTTTTACTTCTTTCATAAAATAAGAAAAGAAGGAACTATGCGGTTTGCAATTTGATATTAATTTGTCGATATTCGTCTCGCTTTTTCGGTTGTCGGAAGCAGTCAGCCCAATTACGCCACGGAAATACAGGAACTCTGATAACAAAAGCATAATTGCAACAGCAAAAGCATTGACTACAATATAAACAAACAGAGCAGGAATGCTCCCCTCATGAAAGGTCTTTACAAATAAGGGAACATTCGGAAAAACGATGTTCATGACATTGAAAAATCTTTGGTTGCCAGATGCTAAAGTTTCTACATATGTATCAATATCCATGTTTTGTAAAAAGCCAATAGAGCATACAAGTGCAATTACCATAATAAAAAGCAATGTAACGGAAACTTTCTGTATCATGTCCTTGCTCTTGATAAAGCGGGTAAAGCCCATGATCAGCATGGCAAGAATTCCACAGTAGCAAAGTGGAAGGATTGGCAATGTAATCACACCGATAATGGATAAGATCCAGTGACCGATCCCCATGCCGGAGCCAGTCCCAAAGCCTATAATGCAGGCAAGTACCAGTACAAACTGCATCATATTTTCATTGTAATATGCAGCAGTAAATTTAGATGCTACAATCTGGTAAGCCCGAAGCGGCCAGGGCAGTAGAAACTCGATATCGTTGGAAAAATAAAATTCATTAAATATGACATTGATTCCGAACACAACAGTGAAGAGACAGATAACATGGAACATAAGCTGTATTCCAAGTGCTTCACAATTGATAGGCAGCAATGTCTTAGTCATTAGATTCACAAGTACACCTACAGCGATAGCGACCGGAAGCAGTACACCAAAGAGTCCAAATAAGGACAGGATTATAATCATAACCTTGCGGCGTTTATCCTGTGGAGGACTCATGCTGATGGAAGCGATAAATGTTTTGGTTAAGGTAATATAACTATTCATGGGCAGTCATCTCCAAAAAGATTTTTTCAAGATCCATATCTGGATAGCGGGCAGTCAGCTCATCTAAGGTTCCATAAAACAGTGATTTACCATGATTGATAATAATAACCTTATCACAAAGCTTCTCTGCAACTTCTAGCACATGAGTGGAGAAGAGAACAGAATTGCCAGCATCTGCATGCTCACGCATCATTTTTTTGAGTTCATATGCGGATTTGGGATCAAGACCGGTTAATGGTTCATCAAGAATCCATACAGCAGGATCGTGAACTAAGGCTGCTGCTACCATCATTTTTTGTCGCATACCATGAGAATAACTCTGCATTGGCTTGTCTAGCACTTCTGACAGTTCAAAACGGTTTGCAAAGGTTTTGATCCGTTCCTGGCGTGTGGCAGCAGGAACATTGTAAATGTCAGAAATCAGGTTCATAAATTCAATTCCCTTAAGACGGAGGAACATGTCCGGACTGTCTGCGATATACCCAATGACCTGCTTTGCCTTAAGAGGCTCCTTTTGCATATCAAAGTCATTAATGAGAATCGTGCCGGAATCCGGTTTGAGAATACCGGTCATCATTTTGAGTGTCGTAGTTTTGCCGGCACCATTTGGCCCAATAAAGCCAACGATTTCTCCATTGTTTACGGTAAGATTCAGGTTATCCACCGCACGGACAGTACCATTGTAGGTTTTGGTGATATTTGTAGTTTGAATCATATATGTATCCTTTCTTTCTGGGTGTTTGTGCTAAAAGCTGCCTGTGCATAAATCGTGGTAATATCCAAAGAGGGGTCTGCATTTTTATTTGCCTGGCCGCCAGAGCTGGAGGGATTTGCCGTTGCATAGATGGTATCTGGGATAGAGCCATCTCCATTGCCAAGGTATCCCATAATCTTACTGACATAGTTCTGGGTTTCTTTAAATGGTGGGATGCCACCGTATTTGTCCACGTTGCCAGAACCGGCATTGTATGCCGCTAAGGCAAGGGATGTATTTCCATTATATTTGTCAAGAAGACTGCTGAGCAGTTTGGCACCGCCCATTATGTTTTGTTTTATATCATATGCATCCGTGACACCAAGTTCTTTGGCTGTGGAAGGCATGAGCTGCATAATTCCCATAGCCCCTGCACCAGAGGTGCTGTTGGGATCAAAACCGGATTCCGCTTTTGCCACTGCCTTTAATAGATTTTCTGAGATGCCATAGGTGTCTGCCGCCTCTTTAAAAATCGCATCCATGCTGGCCGGACTTTTGATGCTGTTAGAGGAAGCTTGTCCCTCACTGGAAAATGGTTTTGCATAAATGACAGTTGCAGCATCAAAGACAGAATCAAAATCACCATGGTCTGCACTTGAAGATATATTATTGTAATATGTGTTATCTTTTGTTGAATTGAGTCCGTTAATAATCATATGTATATCCTTTCATTTCTTCAATGTCTGGTATATACCAGTCATAAT
>CAMWYJ010000018.1 GCA_947178445.1 uncultured Clostridium sp. | reverse complement strand
TCGTCTGGAAGATCTTATTCCCCTGAAAATATGTTTTCGTAATGAATAACGTATACTGGAGATTTACCTGGTCCTGCTCATAATTGCTGTCATTGGTAAACTCACAGTAGCCAAACGCAGAAATATTTCTTTTCCGGTCCGATGTATTTGTCACCTTCAGTCTCCATACCTCATAGGTCTTATCAAGCGGCACATAATAAAGTGCTTCTGACTTGATATCTGCATACTCTGCTACCATATCTGTATATCCGGTACCATGATGGCACTCATTCTTATATACAGAAAGATCCTTGCCAACCGGCTGCCAGGATGCCGACCAGTAATCCTTTGTATCATCATCTCTTAAATAAATGTAACGTCCCGGCTGGTCAAACTGGTTAAAGACATAACGGATGATCCTCCCGTTTGCTCCGCTCTTTTCAAAACTGTAGCCGCCTGCATTGTTGGAAATGATCGCTCCATATGCCGGCGAACCTAAGTAGTTTGCCCATGGTGCCGGTGTATCCGGCCGGGTAATCACATATTCCTTTGCTGCCTCGTCAAAATAACCGTAATTCATACTATTCTCCTTTTCTTTCCTTTCTATTTAAAAAGGACTGCCACATAAAATAAATATCCCTTTTGCCGTATGTTTTTTAACAAAGCTACACCAAAAGGTATGCAACACATCAAAGCGTTCTTTGCTAAAAGCATACAATATCATAGAAAATATGAACTTAATGCGACAGTCCTTTTTCATTTACTTTTTATTCTTCTACTGCATCCTTAAGGCTTAAGCTGATTTTCCCCATACGATCTATCTCAAGCACCTTAACCTTAACAGTATCACCAATGTTTACAACATCCTCAACCTTTGCCACTCTCTCTTGTGAAAGCTTTGAAATGTGAATTAATCCGTCTTTGTTTGGTGAAAGCTCTACAAATGCACCAAAATTCATAATACGGACAACCTTGCCTTCATATATTTTTCCAACCTCAATTGGATCCACGATAGAGTGAATAATCTTAAGTGCCTGATCAATACCGGCCTGGTCAACACCACAAACCGAAACAATACCCTCGTCATCAATATCAATCTTAACACCTGTTTCCTCAATAATTGCATTGATTGTCTTGCCACGCTGCCCAATAATCTCACCAATTTTTTCCGGATCAACCTTGAGGGTACAAATCTTAGGAGCCAAGGCACCAACCATCTCACGCGGCTTATCAATTGCCTTTGACATAACCTCATCCATAATGTAAACTCTTGCCTCTCTTGTTCTCCGGATTGCCTCTTCAACGATTGGACGTGTAAGACCGTGAATCTTAATATCCATCTGGATTGCTGTAATACCATCATGGGTACCGGTCACCTTGAAATCCATATCTCCAAAGAAGTCCTCAAGACCCTGAATATCTGTTAATACAATATAATCATCATCCGTATCACCAGTTACCAGACCACAGGAAATACCAGCAACCATCTTCTTGATTGGCACACCAGCTGCCATAAGTGACATACAGGAAGCACAGGTAGATGCCATTGATGTGGAGCCATTAGACTCAAAGGTCTCTGATACCGTGCGGATTGCATACGGAAACTCCTCTTCTGACGGAAGTACCGGAATTAATGCACGCTCTGCCAAAGCACCATGTCCAATCTCACGACGTCCCGGACCTCTCGATGGCTTTGTCTCGCCTACTGAATAAGACGGGAAATTATACTGGTGCATATATCTCTTATTTGTCTCAAGAAGATTCAAACCATCAATTCTCTGTGCTTCAGATAAAGGTGCTAACGTGGTAACATTACAAATCTGAGTCTGTCCACGGGTAAACATTGCTGAACCATGTACTCTAGGAATAATATCCACCTCAGAAGCCAGCGGACGAATCTGGGTAATCTCACGACCGTCCGGTCTCTTATGGTCAACTAAAATCATCTTACGAACTGTTTTCTTCTGATACTGGTAAATTGCCTCACCAAGCACAGCAAGCCATTCCTCGTTGTCAGCAAATGCCTCCTCAAGCTTTTCTGTAATCTGACGGATATTCTCCTCCCTTACCTGCTTCTCATCGGTAAAGACAGCCTTCTCCATCTCCTCAGGAGGAACGATCTCCTTGATTGCTGCAAACAACTCCTCAGGCACTGCACAGCTTGTATAAGAATGCTTTGGTTTCCCACATTCTGCAACAATCTTATTAATAAACGCAATTACCTGCTGGTTAATCTCGTGAGCTGCATAAATAGCTTCTATCATTCTATCCTCTGGAATCTCATTGGCACCGGCCTCAATCATAATAACCTTCTTCTCCGTGGAAGCAACCGTAAGTTTTAAATCCGACACTGCATTCTG
Source organism: uncultured Clostridium sp. (assembly GCA_947178445.1). Taxonomy (GTDB): domain Bacteria; phylum Bacillota; class Clostridia; order Lachnospirales; family Lachnospiraceae; genus CAG-590. Next base: position 52,934 of record CAMWYJ010000018.1, on the reverse strand, counting down.
CGCCTCATTTGGGTTAAATACGAACTCACCGTCTATCAAACCTACCTGTGTCGTTGCACATGGACCATCAAATGGAATGTCAGAGATTGCTGTCGCAATGGCAGAACCAAGCATGGCTGTAAGCTCTGGTGAACACTCTGGATCAACAGACATAACCAGATTGTTAAGCGTTACATCATTCCGATAATCCTTTGGAAATAAAGGACGCATTGGACGGTCAATTACACGGGAGGTAAGAATTGCGTTCTCACTTGCCTTTCCCTCTCTCTTATTAAACCCACCTGGTATCTTCCCTACGGAATAAAGCTTTTCTTCATACTCTACCGAAAGTGGAAAGAAATCAATTCCCTCTCTTGGTTTATCCGATGCAGTTGCTGTAGATAATACAACAGTATCACCATAATGCATAAACGCTGCACCATTTGCCTGTGCCGCAACCCGTCCAACATCCACACGGAGCGTTCTGCCGGCTAGCTCCATTTCAAACTTCTTATACATAACTTATCTCCTTAAAATAAAATTAATCCTGGTAAACCACCGAAACAACTGACCTGATAACAAACTATTAATCTGTTCCCACGTCAGAAGTCTCGGTATATGCCTTACCACAACCAAAGTAAGTATAACACAGAAAAGGAAGTGTTGCAAAGGTTTTTATTCCTTTATAACACTTCCAAAACTTCTTTTTTATTTCGATTGGATTCCTTATCCTCTGCGGTTATTCCTCTTTTTGAAGAACAACAACCAATATAGTCCTGCTATAGCAAGGAGTAATAATGTAATCATAAAACGAACTGGTGTCATATCTCCTGTTTTTTTACTTGTAGTTTTCTTTTTCGTTTTGTTTTCGGAGGAAACCTCTTTTTTCTTATCATACAGAGTGATCAAATGATTCTCCGCAAGAGTCTCCTTATCACCATCTAAGATATAAATCTCTCCGTCTGCTGTAATATAAAACAGTATATCTTCTGCCAGTTCATATCCTTCCGGTGCCTTATTTTCCCGCAGCACATAAATAATCCGTTCTTCATCCGTACTTGCAAGCAGGTACTTTTGAGGAATTTCCTTTGCCTTTCCCTTCGAAGTCCACGAATATATGACTGTATCCGTTTCTTCTAACAGAATGGAAAACTTTGCACCGGCTAAAAGCTTATCTTTTTGACCTGCATCTGCCTTTGCAATGAAAAGTTTCAACACATCATCCACCATGGTAACCGTTTTGTCATCTACAGCCTTACCATTCACATAGACCGTTCCGTTTTCATCAACCCTGAAAGTTATACTCTCTGTATACGCATATCCATCCGGTGCCGCAGTTTCCGTCAAAATATAATCCACATTTGGTTTAAACAGCTTAGCATCCAGATTATATGGTGTTGTAGTACTGGTCCATGAAATCGGTGTAAACTCCGTGTCATTCACAGATGTAATCGTCAAAACCGCTCCCGGTATTTCTTTACCGCCTGCATCCTTCTTGCTGAAAACAATTCCGCAATATTCATCATACATGACTAAAGTGTTATTGGCAACCTTTTCTCCATCTATCCGTTTTACAACCCCCTCTTTTGTCACAACAAAGTCAATAGGCTGTGAAACGGCATATAATTCCGGTGCTTCAAGCTCACAGAGCGTATAGATATTCTCATCCTGCAACGATACCATGATTTTTGATACATCTAACTCATGCACCTTGCCATCCGTTATCCACTGCTCTAAGACTTCGCCGTTGGCGTTCTTAATCGCTAAGGTTGCACCAGCAAGTGGTTTATCAGAGCCTGTAATCCGCTTATCCACCTGGATTTTAAAAGGCCGGTTCTTCATGACAATTTGGTTATTTTCTGTAGCATTGTTCCCAATATAAAGCACGTCGTCCGCACTATGGATTGAAAAATCAATATCTTCTGCATAAGTATAACCTTCAATTGTTGCAACCTCTGACAGGGTGTATGTAGTATCAGGCTTGAACTGCAGGTACTGGAACTCTTTTACATTCCCATCCGTTAACCATTCGACCGGTATAAAATCCGCATCATCAGCGGAGGAAATCCGTAATGTTACACCGGACATTGGCTGGTTCGTGTCTGCATCCAACTTATTAATATAGAAAACCTTATTATCATCCATAATTTGGATCAGATTCCCATTGTAAGCTTCATTCGTTACAGCATTTACTGCATTTCCTTCCTTGATATAGAACAATACCGGTAATGCAAGCTTATATCCTTTTGGTGCCTCCGTTTCTTTCAACAGATAATATCCACCTTCCTTAAGCTTCGTATAATCCAACAAAGTAGAATTTACCGTTGTTGTAAAGCTCTGTAACAGCTTGCCTTCTGTACCATTCGCATTTGATTCATGTAATTCGAATTTTGCTCCCGGTAATACTGCATATTCCGCTGTCAGTTTCCGCATACGGATACTAAGAGGTTCATCCTTCATAGAAAGTGTCAATTTGTCATAACTCAAACCACTGCTATCTCCGGAAGTCACTGTCATCTTCCCATCCTCATCCAGTGTAAAAGCAATATCTGCAGCTTTTTTATATCCGTCTGGTGCCGTAATCTCCCTGAAGAAGTAATCTCCTGGTGCTAATTCAATTTCCTTCGGTGCTGTCGTACTAGTCCATTCAATTTTATTAGTTGCATCATTTACTGAATAGATACCAAGCTTGGCACCGGCTATTCTGTTTCCGGTTCCTGCATCGAGCTTATTAAAATACACAGCTATTTGGGCTTTATCCTCCATGACCACTGTACCATTTGCAAGTGGTGTCATTCCAGAATCTGTCACTCTATATATTGTGCCATCATAACCAATCGCAATCTGAATATCCTCCGCTAACTGATACCCATTTACCGCAGAATCTGTTGGTGGCGGTGCACTTTTTTCATGAATCGTATATCTTGTATACTCACCTTCTTTAACTGGTGCCTTCAGTTTATTATAAGGAATATCTCTCTCACTGCCCGTACTGGTAAAGGAATAAACGGTTTCTCCTGTCTCATCCTCAATCACCTCTAATAATGCACCGGTTAAATCCGTATCCGTTGCATCTGCATCCACTTTGCGGACTTTAAGGGATAGCCTCTTATCCCGCATAATGACATTTTTATTGTTGGCAGAACCGTCCCCGCTTATATAGTGCAAGGTACCGTCCTCCATAATTTCAAATATGACATCTTCCGCCATCCGATATCCATTCGGTGCCTTTATTTCCTTTAGAGTATACCGCTCTCCAATCTTCAGTTTTGAAGATGGCAGGGAATGCTGTGTTCCAGCACCTTCAGTTGTCCACTTGTCAATCTGTTTTCCTTCTTTGTCATATACTGCAAGCTCTGCACCCTCTAACTCCGTAACTCCACCTACCGCATATTTATTAACCGTAACAGAAAGTGGTGTATCTGTAAAGGTAACACCCACTGTGGTTTCACCTAAAATATTAACAGTCGGTGTGACAACTGTATTCAAAGTATAACCCTGTGGTGCTTCTAACTCTTTTACAATATAGTATCCAATCGGAAGGTCTTCAAACATCGCAATACCTTCCGCATCAGTAGTTGCTGTATAATGCTTGCCATTCTTCTGATATTTAGTACCATCCTGATTATACAATCCGAAAACGGCACCTTTTAACTTGTTCAAGCTGGTAATACCGGTTTTCAGGACACGGATACTTCCTAAAATCTGTTCATTTTGAAAGGTTTCAATAACTGGAACATTTGTAAAATCAACTTTTTTATCCTGATGTCCAACCAAGTCTTTTCCCGATATCTGTATTCCTGATGTAAGTTCTTGATAAGTATATGTTTTTACATTGTCCGGATTTAACTTGTAACCAGGAGGTGCTTCTACTTCCCTAATCTGATACTGCGGCTCTTCCTCCGGATGCTCTGAAATGCCTATATTCAGAAACTCCACCTTACCGTCTTCCTGAGAATAAGCTGTTGCAACACTTTCCCATTCCCATTTATTATCTTTCTGAACATATCTCAAAAATTCAAATTTCGCTGACGCCAAAGGAGTATTATCCATCTCATTTTTCATCACAAAAAACGATACATACCTAAATCCTACTGGCAGTTCCGTATTATCAACAATTTTCTGACTGTTTGCGGTTACCAGATTATACAATGTATCATATGTCCTATTCTCCGTAACCTCAACCCGCCACTCAGTATTATCCAGCTTATAATTGGTTGGTGCCTTTGTTTCCCTGATGGTATAAGTATCATAAATCAGATTCTCGAATGAAACCGTACCATCTGCTTTTGAAACTGCTGTTGCAACTTTTAAACCATTACTGTCATATAATGTAAATTCTGCCCCGGCAAGCCAGTTTTCTGTTGTATCTTCCACACGTTTTTGGAACCGAATGCTGGCATTCTCCTTTTGATTTACATACGTATATGAAAGTTTTTTATCCGCATCCGCATCAATGTCATCCGTTGTGATGGATGTCACATCCGTTGACATAATATATCCTTTAATTCCCGCTGTCTCCCTTAGCGTGTAATTACCATATGGAATATCTGTAAAGTTTAATTTGCCATTTGCATCTGTACTGCCAATTTTATAAAGGCTTCCCGAACTGGTATACAAACCAAAGGTTACACCTTCTAGCGGTTTTGCTGGAACTGAGTCATCCGTTTTGATTATAAGAACATCAAATTTGATTTTCTCATTCACAATCTCTAAGTCATAACCATTTGTAGAATCAACAACAACTGTCTGGTCCGCAGCTTTAACATAACCGACATTTTCACCCTCTTTGACTATATAAGTTCCAAATGGAAGCTGTTCAAACACTGCGACACCATTTGTATCCGTTTTTACCTCATAAGGAGTGCTTGTTCCCGGCCGCATAACCTGAACATCACCCTGCCATAAGGTAAAGGTAATACCCTGTAATGCTTTTGAAGGTGTAGAATCATCCATTTTCTTGATTCGGATCAAACCTAATGCCTCATCATCTGTGACAGTTTCTTCTACTGTTATATCCTCATGTTCTTTTCCTGTTCCCGCCTGGAAAGAATAAATCGTATTATTTATAACATACCCATTCGGTGCTTTTGTCTCTCTGTAGTAATAGGTTTTCCCTAACACCAAATTTGAAAAGGTAAGTTCACCATTTACACCTGTAGTCTTTTTTTCAATAAAATCCGTGCAGTTGGCGTCACTGTACAGCGAAAATTCCGCATCTTTTACCTTTGTGGTTTCTTCACCGGACTTCACCTTTGTAAGTTTCAAGGAAACCTGCACTTTTCGATTGGTAACATGCAGTGCCTTTTTGCTTCCTCCTTCCACTGTAACGTCAGTTGTTGCAGCTGATAAATAGTTTACTGTTCCATCTGTATTGACAGTAACCCCATAAATCGTATTTGTTCCCGCATATCCGTCCGGCGCAGTTGTCTCACGTATATAATACGTTGTCGCTGTCTCGTCACTATAGTCTACCGTAAATTTTACAATACCATCTGCTAAAGTGGTCTGGCTTGCCAATGCATTCACACCTTTTTCGGCATCCGACCGACTCTTATATAACGTAAAGACAGCACCCTTTAAGGAAGTCGTCTTCCCTGCATTATCATCCGTCTTATATACAAAAAGCTCTGTTTTTTGCTCAATCGGTGAATTTTTCACTACATGCTCAATATACCGGATCTGTGTAGCAGTGTCGGTCTGCAAGTCTGCATCATGTATAGTAATTGTTTCGTCACTTTCCGGTTTTACATATCCATCTGGTGCCTGAGTCTCCTGTAGTGTATATGAAATTCCGCTTGTCGAAGAAGAGATTCCCTTAAAAACAGCAAATCCATCCTCATCAGTGGTTTCAACACCTGCAGATACTCCATCAAAAAATAATTCAAAGACAGCTCCTTTTAACGCTTCTCCTGTTACTGCATCCACTTTCTTAATCCGAAGTTCCTTCTCTAATACAGAGCCTGCAGATGAGGACGAAAAGGAAACTCCCCCCACCTCGTCAGAGGTATCAGATTTAGAAAATCCATCCCCGTCAAAATCAACCGTATTCTTAACCTTGATTCCTTCACTTTCGATTCTTTCGGCAGAAATGTTAAATTTTGTGCGGAATGCAAATTCCAGTGTATCTGTTCCAATGTTCGGCAGTTTCACTGTAATATTTCCATTGATTACAACTACTGTGTACTGACTAGCCGGAACTTCACTTCTTACTCCATTCTTTGTGGTTCGGTACAATCGGCACTGGTATGTGTCATCCGACACAAAGTCAAAATAATCCTCGAGCTTATCCCGGATAACCGGATTTTCAATATCTGACATATCATAATGGCCCTCATTGATCTTCACAGACCAGTCCACATAATTTTTTCCGCTCTGATATGCATATTCCTTTCCAAGTGTTCCACCTACATCACCGGTCACCGTTTTCTCCTCTTTATCCGTAACCTGCACATTACCTTCATAAGTTGTAGTTATTTCTGCATGATTGGTGTAGGAATTATTTGCACTTAAATTACGATAATCCGTAGGTCTGGTTTCATATGCAATCCGAAATTCCTTCTGCATGTAATTACCAATTAAGCCCTCTGTCAAAGTGAGGCTCAGTGTATTAGCTGTTTTGTCATACTGATAATTAGAACCGGAAAACTCCTGAATCGTATAATCATTCCAACGGTCTAATAGTTTCACACTTCCATCCACCAATTCTGTACCAGCAGGCAATACATCCGAAATCTCAATCTTTTCCTGTCGTAACTGAGGCTGATAGATAATCAAATACCATTGGATGGTTCCTTTTTCGGTTGTCCTGCCATCCTTATCCATTAGATTTGGTTTTGAATATTGAAAATTATATGAAGCACTCTTTGAAACTTCCTTGCCATCACCATATGTCAATTTCGCAGTATTAGTCGCCCCATACCAACGTCCATCAACATATGGAGTATTTTGATCATTTTTTAATTTGGTTACAACTGTTACGATTTTTTTTGTTTCAATATCACCTAACGTAAGCCGATTGCCATTCAGTTTGTTCGTTACATCTTCCCCTGCATTATTTCCTTCATCCCGGACAGATACACTGACAAGCTCCATTCCCGCAGTATAATCCCCGGCATTTTCAGAAAAAATTTCTTCTAACACTGCATTCTTTAATTCAAGTCCGTTTTCATTTACCACAATCTCCCATGTAAAAAGATTAGTAACGGAATTATAGGAAACAGCCCGTTTACTCAGCAAAACTTCACCAGGTACCGTACTGCTCACAGATATATTATAATGGTTATCACCGCCTGTTAAGTTTCCCCGGTTCACACTGTCAACCGTGGAGTCTGCAACTGAAGTAGTATATGTAAGCGTAATTGTCTTATGATTGGCGGATGCAGATGGCTGAAATGTAAAACCATCTCCTGTTGCTGATACACTACCTGCACCGGAAGGATCTACCTTCACACCACCTATTCCACCTACCAATGATAAGCCATCACTTAATAAATCTGTATACGTTGAATTTTCAATATCCATGCCATCCCGGTTAATGACAACCTTCCATTCAATCAGCTTATTGCCGTCTGCGTCCGTTCTTTCACTACTTACCACACTCTTTTCCAATACCTTCGGTGTGACATATGCAGAACCCTTTCCCTCTGAACCGGTTGGCTCTCCTTCCGGATTGACTGCTACTGTATTATCAACGGTGGCAGCACTCCAGTTTTGGATGGAACCTAATGATGAAAAAATCGAATCATCATAGGAGGTTAAAAAACTGAATTTTGTCCGGTAATTTGGATCAGAATCTTTTATCTCAAAGGTCACCTTCTGACCGGAAACACTTGATACTTTAACTGACCCACTTGATCCATACCTCTCGTCCTGCAGGGTAATCGTCTGACCTTCCACAAAGGTAAGTCCGGCAGGCAGATTGTCTACAACCTCAGCCGTCAGCTTATCCCGTCCATTTTTATCAATTTCCACAACCCATTCAATATAAGGCTTTCCGTCTTTATATACTTTATTTCCATTTTTGTATGTTCTCACTTCACCAGGTTCTTCCAGCTCCGTATTCTCCCCTGTATCCGTCACGTCAACCTTATATGTAAATTCACCGGAAGCCGTCGGAAAACGAAGAGCCTGGTCCCCTAAATCATTCTGTACTGAAGAAGAAAAACCACCTGCAAACTGTACATAAAATGGAACAGATACCTGGTCTTTAATCACATCTTCATAAAATATAAATGCCATTGTTCCATCACTGGAAATCTTAACATTACCGATAGACTTTCCAGAAGTATCCTTTAACTCATGTGTGGCGTTTACATCAACACGAACTTCAGGAGGAATCTGATAGATATACTCCTTGTTACAATCCACCTTGGCGCCATCCCCGATGACAAACTGGAAGGTCATATCAATCTTCGCATCCTTTGGAAGCTCTAACTGATCCGTTGTCGTCATATTCTTTACAACTGTTTTACCATTCTCATCTTTGTAAGATGCCTCTAAAACAAGATTATACAAATCAATAGTGGTTCCAACAAACAGATTTTCTGTTCCGTTTGCCAATTTGGTATCCATTTCCTCCTCTTCAACCAGTACGGTTGCTTTTTCCGTACTTTCAGGCTCTTTCAAAGCACCGTCTTCCTCAGAAATTCCACTATCTGTAAGCGTTTTATTATTGCTTTCTGTTGTAACATCTTCTGTTACAGTTCCCTCTGATATTTCCGTAGATGCTGCCTCGGTACTGCCAGTCAAAGTTTCAGTACTTACAAGACCAGATTCTTCTTGCTCCACAGAGGAAACCTGTTCCTCCTTGTCTTCCGATTCTATCTGTTCCCCTATATTATTTTCTTCTGAAGTCTCTGTCTGTTCTGTTGTCTTATTGTCCTCAACTCCAAAGTTTCCCATTCCAATATTGTAGTTTACCGGCATCAAAGTAAAAAGCATTACAACAATTAAGCCAATTGCCATCCATTTGTTTTTTCCGAAATTCCCCATTTTCAATACCTCCAATAAAAAATTTTCCCGTCATCTATGTATCTGTAACTAATTTCACTTTACCCATTTTATCTACTTTACATAATATTTTTTATTATATACTTTTTTCTATTGGAATGCAAGTACTTTAAAGACAAAACCCACCAGATATTCAATCCAATATCTGGTGGGTTTTTTTGAAAATTATTTTCTCAAGCCTAAGCTTTCAATCAAAGCCCTGTAACGCTCAATATCAACTTTCTTTAAGTAAGCTAACATATTTCTTCTTTGTCCGACTAACTTAAGAAGTCCACGTTTTGAGTGATGATCCTTTGGATGATCTTTGAAATGACCCTGCAAATCATTGATTCTTGCTGTAAGTAATGCAATCTGGACCTCTGGAGAACCAGTGTCGTTTGCGCCACGGCCATACTTTTCAATAATCTCTTTCTTCTGCTGTGCTGATACCATAATCGTATCCTCCTTATTATAATTATAAATGCCAGCCACCCAGAGCAAGGTCGGAGTGTCCTTAATCAGAGTGACGGTTGACGTACTCACGTATATTAACACAATTCATTCCACTTGTAAACCACTATTTTTAATCTTCTGCCTCCTCAATTCCCTTGATATCCGGCAATGCCACCATAGAATAATTCGTATGATAAATGACATAGCCTGGATTGCTCTCCCGTGGTTTTTTGAGGTTCCCCCTTCTTGTATAATCAATTTCCACCTTCGGACTTGTTTTGCCGGAAGAATAAAATGCAGCAAGCCTTGCCGCCTCTTCATAGGTCACATCCGGCACATCCTCTGCGCCCTCTAATTTCACGATTACATGAGAACCCGGCATTTCCTTTGCATGAAACCAGAGATCCTTAGGACCTGCCGTCTTAAAGGTCAGCCTGTCATTTTGCAAGTTATTCTTTCCTACATACATATGGAAACCATCTGAGGATACATAATGGAGCGGTTTACTCTTTTCCGGTTTCCCGGCACCTTTCCTTGCAGGCTTTGCCTTTAAAAGACCCGCTAAGATCATTTCTTCTTTAATCTCTGCCAAATCCCCTTCTGTTGCTGCAATTTCAAAACTGTTCTGCAAGGAAAGCAGTTGGTCGAGTGATGCCTTGCTCTCCTTAACAAGCTTAAGAGACGCTTCATAAGTGCGCTTTAGTTTATTATATTTGTTAAAGTATTTATTGGAATTCTCTAAAGCGGTAAGCGTTTTATCAAGAGGAATCGTAAGCTCCTCATTCGTATAATAATTCATCACCGTGATGCTCGTATCTCCGGGCTTTGCTGTGTATCCGTAGGTTTGCAGCAATTCTCCATACAGTTTGTATTTATCCCGCTTTTCTGTATCCTTTAACTGTTTCCGCTGGATGTCATATTTTTTTGAAGTTCTCTCAATTGCAGAGTTTAATACCCTTCTCAAATCTGTGGATTTCTGCCTCATTCTGGAAAATGTGTCCTTCCTGGCATAAAATGCCTGCAGCAGCGCAGAAATATCATCAAACTCCTCAGTCCTTAAATCCCCATACATATGCAAAGGAACTGCACTAAATGCCACCGGCTCATCATGGTCATAAACAATAACCGGACAAAACACTCCATTCCTCAACCGGCTTACCAGTTTTAAAAATACCTGATACAAGGCTTCTTTGTTCACATCTGCCAGGCTTTCGGTACTAAAACTGCCATCTATGCCTGCTTCAAAACAAAGTTCTCCTGCCGTCTGCCTGGAAAAACCTGTAATAGAGCTATAAATTGCTTTTTCAATGCTCATAGACTTTCCTAAAATATCCGACATAAAAATATCTCTGGTGACATCAAACGGACTTTGTTTATCATTTGGCGGCATCTCGTAATCACGTCCCGGAAGCACCTCTCTTACCGAACTCACCTGTGCACCAATTCTTTTTATGGAATCAATGATCCGATTATTGTCATCCACAAAAATAATATTGCTATGCTTGCCCATAAGCTCTGTAATAAGCCTTTTTCGGCAAACATCTCCCATTTCATCTAAATGTTCAATCTCGATCTCGATGATTCGCTCAAATGCCGGCTGATTAACTGCTATAATCCGCCCATTCCCTATATGTTTTCTTAAAAGCATACAGAAATTCGGTGCTGTCTGCGGATTTGCCTTGTTCTCGTTTAAAAAATAAGCTAAAGGCAGGGTTGCACTCACATTTAACATGAGCCGGTATGTCGCCCCATTGTTCTTAATGACCATATTTAGCTCATCCGACTCTGGCTGATATATTTTATAGATACGTCCTCCTAAAAGACAGTCTTTCATATCCTTTACAATGTTCGCTATTACAATTCCATCAAATGCCATTTTCTTCTCTCCTTCTTCCTCCTATCATAATGGAATTATTCTGCAATTACAAGATTTTTATCTGATAAATTGTGAATGTTATGCTGTAATATTATCAAAGAGAAAAGCCAGCAATCAATACCTGCAGGCATCAATAGCTGGCTTTTTTCTTAAATAATACTGGCAATATCACTTTTGTTATTGATATAGCTCTTCATACTTCTTTGCGGAATCTGCCCATGAATAATTCTGGTTCATGGCCCTTTCCTGCATTGCCTCCCAATTCTTCTTCTGGTTATAAAATACTTCTTTTGCATAATTAATCGTTTGAAGCAGTTCCTGTGCATTATAATTCGCAAACGAGAATCCCGTACCAGTCTGTTCGTATTCATTATATGGAATTACTGTATCTTTCAGTCCCCCTGTTTCCCTGACGATTGGCAGTGAGCCGTATCTAAGTGCCATAAGCTGGGTGAGTCCGCATGGTTCAAATCTTGACGGAACCAAAATAGCATCGCAGCCGCCATACATTTTGTGAGACAAAGCATCTGAAAAATAAATATTGGCACTGACTTTAGCCGGATGTATTCCCTGATAATAACGGAACATGTCCTCATATCTAGGATCACCAGTTCCCAAAATCACAAACTGTACACCGTCCTGACAGATATCATTCATAACAGCATCCACAAGATCAAGTCCCTTCTGATCTGTCAAGCGGGAAATGATTCCAAGCACAAACTGGTTTTTATCGACTGGCAATCCAAGCTCCTTTTGAAGCGCAGTTTTATTCATCGCTTTATTTTTCTTGAAGTTCTTTATATTATATGGCTTAGCAAGATTCTTGTCTGTTTCCGGATTATACTCATCATAATCAATACCATTTACAATTCCGACTAATGACTGGTTCCTTGCCTGTAACAGACCATCTAATTCTTCACCATAATATGGTGTCTGAATCTCATATGCATAGGTGTTACTTACCGTTGTAATGGTATCCGCATATACAAGCCCTCCTTTCAGCATGGAGGCATCCTTATGAAATTCCAACTTATCCGGCGTAAACAGATAATCCGGCAGTCCTGTACAATACTTTAAATGCTCCACATCCCATCTTCCCTTAAATCGAAGATTATGAATCGTCATAATAGAATGCATTCCACAAAAGAATGGATTTCCTGCAAATAAGGTCTTAAGATAAACAGGAACCATACCCGCCTGCCAGTCATGGCAATGTACAATATCCGGTTTAAAACCAATTACCGGCAAAATGGAAAGCGCTGCCTTTGAAAAATATGAAAACCGCTCAATATCCCACCGGTCCTCCGTATAAGGTGTACATCCGGAAAAGTAATATTCATTATCAATGAAATAGACCGGAACACCCTCATATTCCATATACATAATCCCTACATATTCCGAACGGTTTCCGATATCCATTTGAAAATTAGAAATAAAACGCATTTTTTCTTTGTATTTTGAAGGAATACACATATAATTTGGGATGATAATACGTACATCATATTTTTTCTTGTCAAATATCTTTGGAAGTGTTCCCACTACATCCGCTAATCCCCCGGTTTTAATAAACGGAACACACTCTGAAGCAACATATACAATTTTCTTCATAATGCTAATACCTCTCTTTAAAATAGACTTTTGTCTATTATAGCACAAAGCATAAATTTAAGAAAGATACTGTTGCATTAAATTTGCATATTCGCAATCATTGCAGCTATGCGGTAAATTGATTTGACATATAACCTTTTACACGATATTCCAGACGGAATTTATCTGCAATCAGTGCAATAAATTCAGAATTTGTTGGCTTTCCCTTTCCGCAGCTTACATTATATCCAAAGATATCTTCTAACGAATCCATCTTTCCACGGTTCCATGCCACTTCGATTGCATGACGGATTGCCCGCTCCACACTGCTTGTCGTTGTATGATATTTTTTTGCAATGGTTGGGTATAGATATTTTGTAATATAATTTAGAATATCCGGATCCTTTACAGCCATCATGATTCCTTCCCGAATATACTGATACCCTTTTATATGCGCCGGAATTCCAATTTCTCTTATCATCTTTGTCACGTCATTCTCTAACGTGGACTCAAATAGAAACTGCTTTTGTTCATCTGTTAGATTCTGTTGCTGCTTTTGCTGTTTCTTCTCATCATAGTGAAGCTCCAAAATCCGTTCTAAAATCCTGCCCATAAATCGTGGTTCTTGTCCAATCATAAAATAGTAATCTGCTCCAGTCTCATAGGCTAAATCAATAATGCGCTGGGCTTTTACATTGGTAATAAATACAAATTTCATATCTGCAATCGACTTCTCTGACTTACACATCTGAAGTAAAGATATTCCATCTCCTCCATTTAAACAAATATCTGAAATTACGATATCTGGCTTTATTTCTTTTATCTGGGAGCATATATCTTCATAATCCTCCGTAGATTCCTGTAAAATATATTCGAACTGCTTCATACAGCCCAATATTTCGTCATAAATCTCCTGACGTCTCTCTGTCGCGATAAAAATTTTCATACTTTCTCTCATTTAATCTAATTCTCCTCTATTATATTATGATGCCTCACTCATCTTCTCTAAACGTATTTTATCTGCGACCAAAGCAATAAATTCTGAATTTGTTGGTTTTCCTTTATCCGCCTGTATGGTATAACCAAATAATTCATGAAGCATATCAATGTTCCCGCGTTCCCATGCCACCTCAATTGCATGACGGATTGCACGTTCTACCCTCGTATCTGTTGTGTTATACTGCTCTGCAATATCAGGATACAGCTGCTTTGTAACTGCATTTAACACATCCATATTCTCCACAGCCATCAAAATAGCGGTTCGCAGATACAGATATCCTTTAATATGCGCCGGCACGCCAATCTCATGAATCATCTGTGTAACAAGCACATTTAAATCCTTATTACGGCTTCCCTTTTGTACAATCATATCCTCTAACTGTAAATCCGCATTATGTGTAGTATTAGGTGATTCTAATATACATTTTTCTAAAGTATTTTCATTCTCTTCCCATGGAAGAAATTTCACATTTTTCCTATCCCGCAGAACATTTAATACTCGAATCTGCTCAGGACTTGCAACGAAAATAAAACGAATTTTATCAAGCTGTATTTCTGTACGTGCCTTCTCAATCACACCAATTCCGTCAAGAATAGGCATAACAGGGTTTAACACGACCACATCCGGAAGTTCTTCTTTGATATGTAACAGTAAATGATCTCCTCTCTTGTAAGCACCAATCAAATGGCATTGTGGCAACTTACGTATGATGTTTTCCATTTTCTTTCGCATCGTCTCATCATGATGTCCTATCATTACCTTTATCATACCATTCCTTCCTTTCTTTATTTTTTCGCCACAAAATTATTTTCTTTCTTCATAATTACTGTGGCTTCGACCAATTGAGACTATATCAGAATAGAACTATCAATATAAGTTGACATATAACAAACATTCGATTATATCTTCCAACTGAAATTGTGTTGTATCACACAATTTCATAAATCATTTCTAAGAATTCCTTGTGTTTTCTTGACTTTTTTTATCTTTCCACTTTTTATAGAATTATTTTTTTCTTTCTCCTATATCTATAGAATACGACAAAATTTAGAAATTTATTACATTTTTTTAATATTAACGACACAAATTTTTCAACTATAAATATTATTTTTCCATCATTTCCTGCACAAAAATACCATATCCTCTTGTAGGATTCTCTACAAAAACATGTGTTACAGCACCCACAATCTTTCTATTTTGTATAATAGGGCTTCCACTCATTCCCTGTATAATGCCGCCTGTCTGTTTTATTAAGTTTTCATCCGTCACACAAATTTCCATCTCTGCATCACCATATTCATTGTGATGAATATTTACAATTTCAATTTCATATGTTTCTTTTTCCCCACTAACATAAGACTGAATATAAGCAGTTCCTTTCTTCACTTCATCCGGATCTGCGATTTCCATGGCCTCCTCATTCGAGATACTCTCAGCAAAATCATCTGTTATTTGTCCAAAAATACCGTAAAGACTATTTTTATTGACATTTCCAACAACATTTTCCGTATCATAGGAAATAATTCCCTCTATAACACCCGGATTACCGGCCTTTCCTCTTTCGACACCAAAAATATCAGCCTCATAAAGCTGCCCACCGGATACATCTAACATTTCCCCGGTATCTGCATCATTAATACTATGTCCCAATGCACCAAATTTAGTTCCATCCACATAAGTAATCGTTCCAAGCCCCTGTAAATCATCCCTTACCCATATTCCAACCTTATAAATATTCATATCTGTCTCCACAGGCTCCACACTCACATCCGTCTGCTGCCCATTTCGCTCCACCGAAAAAACAAGGGGATCACCATCACATTCCGTAATATTTTTAACCAATTGTTTTTTTGACTTCACTTTTTCACCGTTGAGCTTTATAATATAATCACCCGGCATCAGCTTATTCCTCGCAGGAGTACATGTCTGCCCATTCATATCTGTGACCTCACCGGTATCAATCACTAAAATACCATTCGTATTTACATAGATTCCAACCGTCTTTCCTACCGGAATTACCTTTTTTACATCTCTCCTGGCTACCTCTTTGTTTGTTATCTCATTTGCCGAATTCAAATTATTCAAAGCCTCTGCTATATCCTTAGTACCCCTCTCCCTCTGGTATCCCATTCCGGCTACAATAATAACAAATGCTATATTACATGCCAGCAATCCCTTCAAAAATTTCTTATAAACCCGCATGACAGCTCCTCCTTTTTTTATATTTCCAGTACAAGCAAAGCTCCCTTTTTCAATGTAATGCTTATCAAAAATAGGATTTTGCCATCTCCATATTTCCCATCGCAAAAAAACTCCCCATAATAAATGCCTTTACATTTATTATGAGGAGCACATTTGCTTTTCACTCAGTTAACCTTTGCCTTGCCTGCCAATTCTTTCATTTCCTTTGCACTCTGAATAACAGTATCTGTTATCTTTACTCCGCCAATCAGTCTTGCCAATTCCATAATTTCTTCTTCTGAATTTAACCGGTTAATATTGGTAACTGTTTTGTCACCCTCTACCTTTTTTTCAATTAAATAATGATGATTTGCCATTGCTGCAATCTGCGGAAGATGGGTAATACAGATTACCTGATGGTTTCTTCCTATTCCGTGAATTTTCTCTGCCACCATCTGCGCAGTCCTTCCACTGATTCCCACATCGATTTCGTCAAAAATCAGCGTTTCAATCTGATCAGCATCTGCAAGACAGGATTTCATTGCCAGCATAATACGGGAAAGCTCACCGCCAGAAGCAACCTGCCATAACGGTTTCATTTCTTCTCCCACATTTGTAGAAATGATAAAATACACATTATCATATCCATTTACCGAATATTCCGTATTTTTTTCAAACACCATATCAAAACGGACATCCAAAAAATTCAAATCCACTAATGCCTCTGTTATATTTTGAGTTAAAGCAGCAGCAACTGTTCTGCGCTCTTCACTTAAACACCTACATGCATCACAAAGCTTGTTCTCTGCCTCTCTTAACTGTTCCTCAAGTGCTTTTACATACATATCATGATTCATCAGCTTATCATACTTTTCTTCCAGACTCTCTGCATAGGCAAGCACATCTTCTATTGTTTTACCATACTTTGCTTTTAAATGGTTCACCAGGTTAAGCCTGTCCTCCATCAATCTGAAATCTTCTTCGGAATAGGTACTATTTTCTAAATATTCCCTCGCACTTCTTGCAAAATCAGAAAGCAAATCCGATGCGGCAGCCAAAGATTCTGCCATAGAATCTAATTCCCTGTCATATCCGGATATAACATTTAATTCCCTGACAGCCCGGTCAACTGCATCACTCGCTCCTTCCTCTGTATAGTGGCAGGCATTCACAAGCCCTTCCGCAATATGCTTACTATTTGCCGCAATCCGATATTGTTCTTCTAATTCCTTATCTTCTCCACACTTTAACGCAGCTTCCTCAATCTCTTTTTTTTCAAATAAAAGTAAGCTAAGCTTTCGTTTCTTTTCCTCTTCATCTATCGTATTTGCTGCAAGCTCTTCCTTCAAAGACTTATATTCCTTGTAAAGAACAGCCACAGCTTCTTTTAGACCGGCAAGTTTCTCCTGCCCATAACGGTCTAAGAGCTTAATATGGTTACCTGGCACCAACAGTGACTGATGCTCATGCTGGGCATGCAGATCAAGCAATAATGCAGATACTTCCTTCACTTTTGCCATAGTAACTGTTTCACCATTAATCTTACTGACACTACGGCTGCCAATAATCTTACGTGACAAAATAATCTCTCCTTGCTCGGCTTCACTGATTTCAAGCTGTGCAAGACGTTTTCTTGTCTCCTTATTATCTACCAAAAAGACAAGTTCCACCAATCCATATTCTGCATCTTTCCGTACAAAATCTTTCGGTGTCTTTCCGCCTAATGCCAGCATAATTGAATCAATCACAATCGATTTGCCGGCACCGGTCTCACCAGTCAATATATTTAGATTTTCGGCGAAATCAATATCCATTTCATCGATTAACGCCATGTTTTTAATATGTAAATTTAATAACATGTTATCCTCCAGCTAATCGTTCGCTGCCACTTTTTTAATACAAGCAATCACCTCTTTGCAAAGCTCTTTGCTTCGCACTGCACAAAATATCGTATCATCACCGGCAATACATCCCATCACTCCTTGTAGATTCATATTATCAAGGGCTGCTGCCACCGCCATCGCCATTCCTGATACTGTTCTTACCACAATCATATTTTCTGCATAATCTATGTTCAAAACACCTGCACTTAATACCTGATGGTATTTTTTCATCACATCTGTATCTGTGTTCTGAAGCATCGTATACTTCTGCCTGCCGCCGCCACAGGCAATCTTTGTAAGCCGCATTTCCCGTATATCCCTTGAAATAGTAGCCTGTGTGGTCGTAAATCCAGCCTCTGTAAGCCTCGCTAAGAGCTCATCCTGTGTCTCAATTTCATTATTTTCAATAATTTCTTTAATTTTATTCTGTCTCTTTTCTTTCATATATATACTTCCATTCATATCCAGTTAAAACAATAACTATTATTTTTATCCATTTTGTAAAATCTTTTCTAAATGTAAAGATTTACAGATGATTTGCAATTTTTTCTCTTAACACCTCATAAAAGCTTACATCAAACAACTTCACCATTTTTGTTGTCGTATTTGCTTTTTGAACCACAATGCGGTCTCCGGCCGAAAGCTGTATTCCCGGCTGTCCATCAAAATTGACAATCGCCTCTTCCTTCTGTGCCTTCCTCATTGCAAGTACTTCGATTACAATCTCATCCTCGCTTGATAGTACAATGCTTTTTGATGTCAGGGAATGAGGTGAAATCGGTGTAATAATCATCAGGCTTGTCTTTGGTGAGACAAGTGGTCCCCCCGCTGACAGATTATAACCGGTAGAACCCGTCGGCGTACTTACAATAACTCCATCTGCCTCATAAATGTCCATCATCTTGCCGTTTACATAAACCTTAAGACCAATCACCCTGGAAAATCCCGCTCTTGTCACTACAATATCGTTAAGCGCTACATCCCTTGCCACCGGCTCTGCCTCATTTTCCTTATACACGGCTCCCTTAATGTTCATCCGCTCTTCCAATGTATAATCATCCATAAAAAGCCTGTCAAGCACTGAAAAAATCTGTTCCGGTTCTACCTCTGTTAAAAAGCCCAGCGTACCAAGATTCACACCAACGATAGGAAGGTTTTGCCTGCGCAGGTCACGGCTTACATTTAGAATCGTTCCGTCACCGCCTAACGCAATCACACAATCAAATTCTTCCATGCCGTCAACCCTGTAAGCTACTGCACCATCCAAGTCTCCGGTAATCCATCTGCTGCTTCCACCGTGAACCGATATATACTTCTCAATCTTAGAAGTAAACAGTAAATTTTCATCCTTTATGGAATTTGCTGCAATTAAAAAATGCTTCATTCTACCACCTGCTTATCCAATGTCCCATGGGATTTTTGAACAACTGCCTCCACATCAATCTCACTTGACTGGCATTTTCCATCCTTTGATAAATGTAGCAAATATTCGATATTTCCCTCTGGTCCCTTAATAGGAGAAAACTCCAGATTACAAAGTACCAATCCAATCGATGCCGCAAATTCCATCACCATATGGATTACCTCTTCATGAACCTTTTTGTCTCTCACAACACCTTTCTTTCCAACCTTTTCCCTCCCCGCCTCAAACTGCGGTTTGATCAGACATACAATCTCACCTTTTTCTGTCAGCAGCTCCTTTACCGGACCTAATACCTTTGTCAGCGAAATAAAGGATACATCAATAGAAGCAAATTCCACCTGTTCTTCTATCTGATCCGGTGTGACATAACGGATATTTGTCTTCTCCATGCACACTACACGTTCATCCTTTCGAAGCTTCCAGTCAAGCTGCCCATGACCAACATCCACCGCATAGACCTTTATGGCTCCATTTTGCAGCATACAATCTGTAAATCCCCCTGTAGAGGCACCTACATCCATACAAACCTTCCCCTCTAATGTCACATCGAAATGCTTCATTGCCTTTTCAAGCTTCAGACCACCACGGCTCACATACTTAAGGGCAGTTCCCCTGACTTCAATATTTACCTTCTCATCAAAGGCTGCTCCTGCTTTATCTTCACGCTGCCCATCCACAAATACAATTCCGGACATAATGACCGCCTTTGCCTTCTCTCTTGATGCAGCCAATCCCCTATTCACAAGCATTACATCTAATCGTTCTTTCATATCCTTCTCTTTTCAACTTCCTGTCATAACAAATCTCTCACTACGGATGCAACGCTTTTGGCATCCATATGCAAAAGCTTCCGTAAATCCTCCACTGCACCATGCTCCACAAACATATTCTCGATGGCAATGTTTTTCACGGTCAGACTTTTGCCGCTTCTCATATAGTAAGCAGCTACTGCCTGTCCGTAACTGCCATTATATATCTGTTCCTCTAACGTGACGACCGCCTTATGCCCTTGTGCTAACCAGTCTAACATCTCCTCATCAAGCGGCTTTACAAATCTGGCATTGACCAAGGTTATACCGTATCCCTCATGCTGCAATATATCATATACTTTACATGCCTCTTCTACCATATTTCCTACTGCAAGAAGTGCCACATCTTTTCCTTCATATATAATCTCACTCTTTCCCTGCTCAATTGGCGCCAATTGCTCTTTTAGCCCATAAAATGCAGCTCCCCGGCTGTATTTGATTGCAATTGGACCATTAAATTTTACTGCATATTCCATCGCCTTGGTAAGCTCATACCGGTTTTTCGGTGCCATCACTGTTATATTCGGAATATTTGTAAGATAAGCATCATCAAATATACCCTGATGCGTCTTTCCGTCCTGTCCCACAAGACCGGAGCGGTCAATCGCAAATATCACATGAAGCTTCTGCAGGCATACATCATGCAAAATCTGGTCATAGGCTCTTTGCAAAAAAGAGGAATACACTGCGACCACCGGAATCATACCCTCCTTGGCAAGCCCTGCAGCAAAGGTCACCGCATGCTGCTCTGCAATCCCCACATCAAAAAACCGCTTCGGATACACATTTGCAAATCGCTCAAGCCCAGTTCCCGATGCCATCGCCGCTGTGATTGCCACAAGATTTTGATATTCCTCTCCTAAAGCCAGCATCTTCCTTGCAAATACACCGGTATTCGTCATTTTTTCCTGTTTTCTAAGAGCTTTTCCGGTATCCACGTCAAACGGCTCCACACCGTGAAAATACTTTGGATGGCGTTCCGCATAACGATAACCCTTTCCCTTTACCGTCTTCACATGGACAACAACCGGTTTCCGAAGCCGAATGGCTGCTTCAAAAGTATCTATCATGGCACTTATATTATGCCCGTCAATCGGACCAATATAGGTAATTCCTAAGTCTTCAAAAAACATGCCAGGTACCAGCAGTTCCTTAATACCATCCTTACCACGCTTAATCGCCTTTGCAAGACCTTCTCCAATTCCCGGAATATTCATAAGCCCCTTTTCAATACCGGATTTTGCCTCATTATAAGCCTGTCCTACACGGATTTTATTCAAATAGGATGACATTCCGCCAACGTTTTCATCAATGGACATCTCATTGTCATTTAACACAATCAAACAACTGCTCTTTAGCTGCCCTAAATTATTAAGCGCCTCATAAGCAAGACCACCGGTAAAGGAACCATCCCCAATCACCGCAACAATGGTACTGCTCTTTCCCTTTAGCTCACATGCTTCTGCCATACCAATTGCTGCTGAGATAGATGTGGAGCTATGTCCCGTTTCAAACACATCCGTTTCGCTTTCCACCATTTTGGGAAATCCACTCATTCCCCCAAGCTGCCTTAAATGGGAAAATCCTTCTTGTCTTCCGGTCAGAATCTTATGCGTATAGCTTTGATGTCCTACATCCCAAATAATTTTATCTTTCGGCAAATCCAGTACCAGATGAAGCGCCATTGTAAGCTCGACACAACCTAAGTTTGATGCCAGATGCCCTCCTGTTTTTGACACATTTTGAATCAAAAACTGCCGTATTTCTGCAGCTAATGCCTGCCATTTTTCATCATCAAACTGTTTTATATCATTTGGCTCTTTTATCCTGTCTAATAATGCCATCGTAATCCCTCTTTCGCTTAATCACTAATTCTTTCTGTGAATCAGATACAAAATCAAATCTTTTAAAAATGTGCTGTCACCGTCTATGGTTTCAAACAAAGAACAGGCTTCATTGGAAAGTCGTTCCACTTCTGTCTTCGCTTCTTCAATTCCATGAATCGTTACATAAGTCACCTTCTCATTTTTCTCATCACTGCGAATTGGCTTTCCCAATTCTTCAAAGGTTGCCGTCTCATCCAATATATCATCCTGAATCTGAAATGCCATGCCAATATTGGATGCCGCTTTTTCAATCTTGTCCAAATCCTCTCCACTGGCATCTGCTAAAATAGCTCCAATCATCATGGATGCCTCAATCAATGCCCCAGTCTTATTCTCATAAATATAGTACAGCTGCTCTTTCGTAAGTATACTCCCTGTAAGTTCCACATCTGCCACCTGTCCACCTATCATCCCATAGATACCCGGCTTTTTTGACAGCACAGCCATAGCACGCTCTAAATTCCGTCTTATCTTCAATTCCTCTGATAAAAGTGTTATTTTATCCTCATCCCGCACTCGGTTATCTTCCGTACATATTGGTTCCGCCACCATCAAAAAAGCTTTCGATGCCGTCTCAAATGCATAATTTAACAGGCTGTCACCTGCAAGGATTGCCATCGCTTCCCCATACATAATATGTGCGGTTTTTCTGCCTCTCCTATAATCATCATTGTCAAGAGCCGGCAGATCATCATGAATCAAAGAATAAGTATGTATCATTTCTATCGCAGCCATAAATGGCTCTATGTATTCTTCACATCCACCAAACAGTTCATATACAGACTGCATAAAAACCGGCCGTATCCGCTTACCGCCGGCAGACATGGTATAATTCATTGCCTCCACTACCGTTTTCTGAAAGCTGCTTTCTGTTGGCATATACACCCTGAGCACACGCTCCACATTCTGCACCTTTTCATTCATCTGCTGTTTAAATTTCATACACTGCTCCTTTACTCTTTGTCCTCCAGGCTTTTTTCAATCACAATCATATCCTTTTCAATACCGGAAAGTTCCTCTTTGCACTGTGCCAAAAGCTTTGCTCCATCGCTATATAATGCGATGGAATCCTTTAATGAAATCTCATCCGATTCTAATTGCCCTACAATCTCCTCTAGCTGCTTAAACGCTTCCTCTAACTGAAATTCTTCCTTTTTCTTAGCCATGCCCTATCTCCAAATCCTTATAAATCTTTCTCACAGTACCTTCCACCTTACCATCCCATATGGTAACAGAAAATGTGTCCTGCTCCCTTAAATCATCCACAGACTTTACAGGGTTATTTTCTCTGTCTGCAATATATCCATACCCGCCTGTAAGCTTTGCCGTTGGACTGAGTCCATTTAGTTTTGTGACAAGTACATCATACCGGTGGCTTTTTTGGTTATATTTTTCTTTCATTGCCTTTAAAAGACTTTCGCAAAAACTCTCTACCTGTCTTTTTTGGTGTTCATATTGCGCCTTCGGTGATACACGGTCTAATGCAATCTGTAACATTTTAAACCGCTGGTTCTGCCCTTGAAAACGAACATCCATATTATGCTTCATAGTGTCTTCTACTGCCTGAAGCTGACGGAGTACTGCCATCATATCCGGTATCGCCAGCTCACAGGCTGCACTCGGTGTTGGCGCCCTCAGGTCTGCCACATAATCGGCAATCGTATTGTCAATCTCATGCCCGGTTCCGGAAATAACAGGTGTTACCGCCTCGTAAATAGCTCTTGCTACAATCTCTTCATTAAACGCCCATAAATCTTCAATAGAACCACCGCCACGACCTACAATAATGGTATCCAGATTCATCCGGTCTAACACTTTGATTCCCTCTGCAATGGTCGCCGCAGCTCCTTCACCCTGGACCTTGGAAGGATATAATACAAGCTGTACATATGGATTTCTCCGTCTTGCAATGTTACAGATATCCTGAATGGCTGCTCCAGTCTTTGCAGTCACAATACCCACAGATTTGGGAAACTTTGGGATTGGCTTTTTATGTTCAAAATCAAACAATCCCTCTTCATACAGCCTTTCTTTCAGTCTTTCATACTCCTCGTACAGATTTCCTCTTCCCTCTAAGTTAATCTTTCTTGCATAAATCTGGCATTTCCCATCTCTCTCAAAAAATGATATATAACCGCTTACAATGACTCTTTGTCCATCTCTCATATCAAATCCCAAGCCATAATACGCATCCCTGCTAAACATCACACCAGAAAGTGCGGCACCAGCATCCTTCATCGTGAAATATATATTTCCTCTTCCATCCTTTTTCACGTTAGATACTTCCCCGGCAACCTGTACATCCCGCAGCAGATAGTCATTTGTAAACGTCATCTTGATATATTGATTTATCTGTGTCACCGAATAAATAGCTGCCATTTTTACTTCTCCAAACTTTTTGCTACTTTGCCAAGCACAGCATTTACAAATCCTTTTGCGTCCTCATCGCAATAGCGCTTTGTAAGCTCTACCGCCTCATTGATAGACACGCTCTGTGGAATCTCCTTCTCATATAAAAGCTCATAGACTGCCACTCTCATAATTGCAATCTCTGCCTTCCCAATCCGGTTCAAATTCCAACCCTCACAATTATCCTGCAGCTTCTCATCAATTGCCACCCTATGCTCGATAATTTGGTTTACTTTATTCTTGATATATGCAAGATTTTCCTCACTTTTTCCCTCTAATTCCTCCATGCAAAATGTAATCTGCTCCTGCATTTCTCCCTCCTCCGTGAAGGGATAACGGAATAAAATTTTAAATATTTCCTCTCTGATCTGGCTTCTTAACATACCAAATATCCTCTCTTTGTCAATCAGTATATAGGCGACACTGCCCGCAGGAACAAAAACGCTGCCACCTGACAATGCTTTACACCTGTCAGGCAGCAGCTTATGCTCACGCCTTTGTTACCTTTTCTTCCTTTGCAATTGCCACACCTGCAATTCTCACGCGAACCATAGAAACTGTCAAACCCGTCATTGTCTCGATAGCCTGTTTTACCTTTTCCTGAACCTTAGAAGATACTTCCATAACGCTATAACCATACTTAAGTTCCAGAGATAAATCCACTTTGACATCCTTAGGAGTTACCAAAACCTTAACACCTTTTGACAAGTTCTTCATTCCAAGCTTGCTTACCAGCTCATTCGTAATGTTGCCATACATCTTTGCAACTCCCTCTACCTCTGTTGCTGCAAGCGCTGCAATGATCGCAATCACCTCATCTGCAATCTGAATATCACCAAGTACACCAGCTTCCTTAAAGCTATATGTGTTACCACTCTGCATCTCTGTTGCCATCCTGATTCCTCCTTCGCCATTACGGCTGCAATTTCTCATATACTATGTAGTATACCAAATATCCCCTATGTTTTGCAATCATTTTGCATTTTTTTCTTAAAAGCTCACTGTACAGACATGGTGGTAATAATAATCTGGTTTAATTCACAGCCTGTTTTTCGGGTGATGATGTCTTCAATCTGTGTCCGCTGTTTATCTGTTAATGATTCACTGTTGACCGTAACATCTACGCTGTCATCCGAAATACTTA
Organism: uncultured Clostridium sp.; assembly: GCA_947178445.1. Taxonomy (GTDB): domain Bacteria; phylum Bacillota; class Clostridia; order Lachnospirales; family Lachnospiraceae; genus CAG-590. The sequence goes on along the minus strand of CAMWYJ010000018.1, from coordinate 27,313 downwards.
CAACAGAATCTGAAAATCCCTTTGCAGCTAACTGTGTTTCCGCAGCACTTTCCTTTTCAATCCGCTCGGTCATGGATAACATTTTATTGATTGCATCTTTTTTAGAGTCCTCTGAAAGGTTTTCATTATTTATAATCTCTAAGAGCATTTCCTTTGCCTTTGCCCACTCTGCATCTCTGTTGCCATCCTGATTCCTCCTTCGCCATTACGGCTGCAATTTCTCATATACTATGTAGTATACCAAATATCCCCTATGTTTTGCAATCATTTTGCATTTTTTTCTTAAAAGCTCACTGTACAGACATGGTGGTAATAATAATCTGGTTTAATTCACAGCCTGTTTTTCGGGTGATGATGTCTTCAATCTGTGTCCGCTGTTTATCTGTTAATGATTCACTGTTGACCGTAACATCTACGCTGTCATCCGAAATACTTACAACAGAATCTGAAAATCCCTTTGCAGCTAACTGTGTTTCCGCAGCACTTTCCTTTTCAATCCGCTCGGTCATGGATAACATTTTATTGATTGCATCTTTTTTAGAGTCCTCTGAAAGGTTTTCATTATTTATAATCTCTAAGAGCATTTCCTTTGCCTTTGCCCTTGTCTGTTCCCGGTTGATTTTTGCTTCTGAAAGTATGACAGAACCATTTGTGAGTACTGCCTCACCAACCGATTCCGCATCAATCGGATCTCCATTTTCATCAAGGCTTGCTGATGCAGTATCCTTCGTATCACCTGTATCCTCCTGTACCGTTCCGTCCTCCGCATCTTCAGAAACTACATCTGCTCCGGTCACATCAACATCATTTTCTGCAAACTCTTCACCACCTATGGAATCGTTTACGGTTGCACTTAAAATATCATCGTCCGAATTACCGCTTGCCCCTTCACTTTCCATATTTTCTACAGATGTATTTAAGAGTTCACTGTCACTGGTAAAGTTCAAATACCCGGCGATCACTATCATAATAGCCAATGCCGTAATAATTACCTGATTCTTCTTGAAAATCTTCTTCATTCTGATAAAATCCTCTCTTTCATTTTTTCAGTTTACATACCACTATTTTATGGGCATCAATGTCAAATAATGCCTGAACTGCCTCTTTTATCCGAAGGGCCAATGCAGAGTTATCGCCGCCTTCACATACAACCACCACCCCTTCTATTTCCGGATACTTTTCAAGCACCACAATCGGCGTTGTGCCACCTTCCTGTTCAATTAAGACAGTTTCCTGATCACTGTGGATACTGGTACGCTCTGATTCTTTTCCGTCCTCTTTTACCTTTTCTGTTTCACTTTCATAAGGCTGATTCTTGTCTAAAATCTTTTCTCCAGTATCCTTACATGTAATCATGACCAAAACCTCACCTGCGCCCTCCATACCTGCTATGGTTTGTTCTAGCTTATTCTCAAGTCCGTCAATATATGCATTATTTTGAGAAGATTTTACTACATCCGTATTCCCCAATACCGTTTCCTTCGTATTGTCTGTTTTTCTCTCCTTCTTGTTGGAAAACCCGGAGACCGGTGTTGCTGCAAGCAGAAAAAATATACCCAGCAGGAAAATAATTGTTGCTTTTTCCCATTTTTCCTTACTTATCTTGGGCAAGAAAGAAAAAATTTCCTTATTCATAAGTTATCCTCACATCCTCTCCTAATAATCTGTGCAGATAATTTTCTACATTGCGCAAATCAAACTCCCCTTCTCCAAAGCTCAAACGAATTTCCTCTACATTTCCATTTTGATCCGTTTCCACATAGATACCCGTTACCGGATATCCTTTTTCCACAAATACAGCTTCCAACTGCGCTGCTAACGACAACTCATAAAGCTGTTTATTCTCCTTTGAAAACTCTGTATCCTCAGTTTCCAACATCAAAAAATTCCGGATATAACCGGCATAAGTAGATACATCCACTGAACATAACTCCATAATCGGATGCAGCATAACAAGAATGAACAGTAACCCTACTATCAGGCTGATATGTTTCATATAGGATTTGTTTGGACAAAGCATTAAAATAACAGAGGCAAATACCCCAAATAATAATCCGCTTTTCACCCATCCAATCAGCAAAAACATCACCCCGCATATAGTCTCACATTTGTTGTGAGTAAAACAATCGCAATAGATAATATTGATAAAATAATAGAGGTAGCTGTAGCGCGCAGCAATACACCAGTGCTATCTACAGCTCCTTGGATTCCTGCTAGAATACGGCTGTCACTGATTGGCTGGATCAACGCAAGAATCACTTTGTACACAACAAAGAAGCAAAAAATCTTAATCAGTGGAATACTGCCAAGCACAAGTAAAATTACCACTGCTGCTAATCCTACACTGTTTTTGATCAATACACCTGCCCCCACTAATATCGTACTAAGACCGGACAGAGAGGCTCCTCCCGGCACAACAGACAGCCCCTTTTGCAATACATTATATTTTGCATTGTCATAAACCGGTAACAAAATACTTTTCATTAAATTAAGACCAATAATTCCAGTTACAATTGCTTTTAACCCAAATGTCAGCCCCTGCTTAATCAAACCTGCAAGCTTGGAAAACCGATCTTTCTGATTTATCTGATTTAGTATTACAATCAAAAAATAAATTCTTGTCCCCGGTAAGATTACAAGAAGCAACAGTTTTTCAACTACGGCAAGCATTGTTAAAAACATAGTATTTACCATTTGTGATGTGGTAAGCCCCGTACACATTGCAAGTGACATATAAAATGCCGGCAGCATACAGGTCGTCAAATCCTTAATATAGTATACAGACTCTTCTGCCACATCATATATCATCATAAAAGACTGCATCAGCAGCACTGCAATCATAAGATAGGTAATAAAAAAGCCCTGCTCTCCCACAAAACTGAATTTTAAAACGGAGGAATAACTATTAAAAATGGCTGCTACCACAACCAAAGCTACCATCTTTAAAATCACCTGCCGGTTCTTTATAATTTCATCTCCGATACTGCTGCATAAATTATTAACAGCCTGCTCAATCGCCTCATCTACCTTTCCCTCAAGCATCATCTTATAAAACATATCAAATGAAATATCATTCTCTTTTCCATAGTTTCCTGTGATTTCCTTAATTTCCTCTGTCAGCTCGTCCATTTCCACAGTATCATAAAAGCTCTTATAATAGTCATCCTCGATTTCATCAATATTATCCTGCAGCTTTATATCATCCAGGTTTTCATCTGCCACATCCTGGCTGTCATCATATTTTGCAGCATATACACTGCTGCAGTCCGCAGACATACAAACCATTATAAATGGGAAGCACAATATCAAAAAAAAATACCAAACTTTTCTTTGAAATAATAATCTGTTCACCTAAAGTACCCCCGTAATCATTTCCACAATTGCCAGTAAAATAGGCATAGATAACACCATCATTGTTAACTTTCCACCTAATTCAACCTGGCTTGCAACAGATACGAAACCAGACTCCCGGCAAATATTAGCTGTAAATTCACAAAGGTAGGAAATACCAATAATTTTTATCAGAATTTCAAAGTACCCACTTTCTAATCCAATATCTTTCATTACCTCATTTAAAAAGTCAAATACAAAGGATAACCGGTTCACAGCATAAATCAATACGAACAGACTAAGCGCAATCGACAAATATACCCATAGCGGATTTCCCATCCCCTTTAGCTTTATTGCCAGCAAAACACCTATTATCACTGCGCAGATAATTTTAAAAAAGCTCATGTTTATAAAGCCCTCCTATAGTCCAAACATGTCCTGCATAGAATTAAACACATCCACTATGTAAGGTAAAATCCATGTCAGCACCACTACAATCCCCGCCATTGTCACAAAAAATGCCTGGTCATCCCTTCCTGCATGTTTCAAAATCTGATTAAGCAAAGCAACCACAATTCCCAATGCTGCAATTTTTATAATTATCTCAACCGTCATATTTTTCCCCTTGTCCTATAATAACAAGATTAATACAAGCATTCCTGCAAATATACTCAATGATGTAACTACCTTCTTTCTCTCCTTTATCTCACCCTCTAAGTCTTTGCGGTTTTGTTCAATATGTAAAAGTACATAGTCAATTGCTTTAAGCTGAGCTTTGACGTCTTCATTTCCAAGCTTGTCCGCTAATTCTCGCAATGGCTCTACATCTTTTTTTTCAAAAGCAGAGTTAAGATATAGGCTGTCTAGCGACTCAAGCCACACTGTACGAAAGATATTTCCATCCTCCTCCTCTAACCGTACCACCAGTTTATCAAGCCATGCGCAAAATGGCTCACAGCACCCTTCTTTTAGCCGTATAAAACATTCCGGAAGCGTATTTCCCATATATTGCATTTCACTCTTTAACTGTAATAAAACACTGTAAAGCCTTCTCAGATCAATTGCCCTTTGTTCCATTGTATGATTCATCGACATGGCTAAATATCCGGAACCGGTGATAACGCATACACTGCCTATAATTTTGCAAAGAAGTTCCATTTTTTACACCTCTTTTCTCCCTTTCTCCAACAAAACAGACAGTCCTTTCGTCACTTAAAGTTAAACTGCCTCATATGCACTGCAGGTTCTGGTCATACAGTACACTTCCGCGCTCATCGAAAATAACCTCTACATTTCCCGGCTTACGACCCCCTGACAAAATTACAAAACGTTTAAACAACCGTTCTTCCACAAGCTTTCGCAGTACCGGCTTATTGCGGATATCGTCAATAGAAGACCCATGTACAGTCGCTAGTATCTGACAGCCGCAGTTCATCACATAGGCAAGGGCATTAATATCCTCCCTTTTCCCAATCTCATCTACCGCAATTACCGCCGGAGACATACTTCGAATCATCATAAGCATCCCCTCCGCCTTCGGGCAGCAATCTAAAACGTCAGTCCTTATGCCGACATCGTTTTGAGGAATCCCACGATAACAGGCACCTATTTCTGATCTCTCATCCACCACACCTACACTCACTCCATGGCAAGTATCATTTCCATTTGATATAAGCCGTACAATATCTCTTAAAAGAGTTGTTTTCCCACATCCCGGCGGTGAAATTATAAGCGTATGGCATATCCTGCCTTCTTCATATATATAAGGTAAAATACATTCTCCACACCCTTTGCGTTCATGGGACATACGGATATTGATAAAGGAAATATGTTTGACAGATTTTACCCTGTCATTTTCAAGAACAACCTTGCCAGCTAGTCCAATTCGATGTCCTCCCTGTACAGTAATAAACCCCTGCCGTATTTCATCTTCATAAGCGTATAAAGAAAAACTGCTGATATATTCTATCGTTTCTTTTATATCTGCTGCTGTAATCTGATAACCATCTACCGACTGCTTTGACAGCTCACCTTTTTCTGATAAAAAAAACTCATCCCCATCATATATCACAATAAGCGGCTCTAACATACGGATCCGCATCTCCTGCAGTTTTTCAAAATCCATATCTGAACTTTCTAAAATACGCCGAAGCTTAGCAGAAACTATCTTTAGAATTTCTTCCTTTTTTGTCATGGTATTTATGCCTCCTTGTAGAGATTTTTCACTCAAATATATTGTGTCCTTTTGTACCGACACAGTATTTCTACTCTCATACATTTAATATATGCGGGGAATGTAGGATTATTACCGAAAAAAAGAAAACCGTGGAAAATCAATCCTTCCACGGTTTTCTTTTACTTTCGATATTTTTTTAAATGGAGAGCCTTTTATGCTCTTGACATATATTCCCCTGTACGGGTATCAATGACAATTTTATCTCCCTGATTTACAAACAATGGCACATTAAGTGTTGCACCAGTCTCTACTGTACATGGTTTTGTCGCGCCGGTTGCAGTGTTACCCTTTACACCTGGCTCACACTCTGTTACCTCTAATGTCACATTAATCTCTGGCTCAATCGCAAATACATTACCATCATGGGAAACAACCTTTACATTCTCATTCTCCTTGACAAATTTCAAAGAATCACCAACAATGTCACTGCCTAATGCAATCTGATCATAAGTCTCATTGTCCATAAAATAATGCAAATCTCCATCTGCATATAAATACTGCATATTCTTACGGTCAATATGTGCAGTCTCAAACTTCTCTGTTGGACGGAAACTGTTCTCGATTACACCACCATTCACAATGTTTTTTAACTTTGTACGGACAAAAGCTGCTCCCTTACCCGGTTTTACATGCTGAAACTCAATAACCTGACAAATCTTACCATCATACTCGATTGTTACTCCATTTCGAAAATCACCTGCTGTAATAGTAGCCATTTCAAAAATCCTCCTTAAATACATATCCTACGTATCCTATACGCACTCATATGCCACAATTATATCGTAATGTACCATATATTTCAACTATTTTTTACCTTAAGCCCATATGAGGGTTACAATAATCTCTGCTTTATTTCGTTGCCGCCAAAGCTTCTTCTGCCGCCTCTAATGACTCATAACCATATAACAACGCTGTATTTGTCATAATGATCTTTGCAAGATTCTTTTTTTCCTGGTCAAGCTTTACAATCCACTGTCCGTACATCCCAAGAGTACGGTCTGAATAGGTTAACAACTCTCCCTTTAAATATGTTTCATAGGATGTATTATATGGTGTATCTTCACTTGCATGAATACTTCTGGCATTCCCTGCCATATTGGGATATTTCACTGCAAATTCTTCCATCCATCCCACCTGGATTTCCACAATCTGATTTACAATTGCCTTTTTTTGCTCTGAGCATAGTGGAAACTGCTCCTTAATGGCCTCATATTCTTCTGGTGCAGTAGATTCCATCATCCTACCATATTTTTCCGTAATCAGATTCCATCCCCTCTCATTCGCCTCTGTAAAATCCATAAAAAAGCTTGCCAATAAATCCACCGGCCAGGCTGAATACTGGCTTTTACGCATCACCGAAAATGTATTCCAGTCATCCTGGCAGTCAGCCCTCCCACCGAGATTTTCTACTTTATCAAAAGCATTCCACTCTAATTTTATAATTGCTTCCACCAGTTCTTCCTTTTTTGGTTGTTCTTCCATTTCACCATACCTCACATTACATATTTCCTACAATCTTATCTTTCACCACTGCCATAAATTCCCGTACATAATTACTCGGAATCAGGTACCACACAGACTTGGCTGCCAATCCCTCCACCTTCTGGTATCCAGCCTTTTTTGCAATTCCCACTGCACGCAGCACATGAAAATCTGTAGTCACCACCAGCACCTGGTTTTGTTCCACATCAATGTATTGCTTTGAAAATTCCAGATTTTCCTTGGTGGAAGTAGATTGGTCTTCCATCAAAATCCTCTCTTTTTCAATCCCTTTTGCAATCAGTCCATCCTGCATAGCCAAAGCCTCAGAGATCCCCTCATCAGCTCCCTGTCCACCACTGACAATAGCAATCACATCGGGATGCTTTAACATATACTCCGCAGCCTTATCAATTCTATACTGAAGCACCAGGGAAGGTGTCGTTTTCCGCACCTGCGCACCTAACACAATCAGATAGTCAGGCTCTTTTTCCGGTTCCCTGCGGCTATACCCGATGATCATAGCTTCCACTGCCACAAACAAAATACAGCCACATAGAATAATAATCTCCATCCCATATAGCACCGGTTTGGGCAGCCAGCTAAATCCCTTCTTAGAAAAAGTAAGTGTCAGTGCAATCGCAAAAAAGAACAGACTTCCACATAACCATATATAGTGAAAGGTCATATTTGCTCCTACCTTTACTATCAAAAAAATAAAATAAACCAGCATACTTACGGCCACACCATATAAAACCCCAATTTCAATCTTTTTCTTCATAATTTTATTCCACCCGGTCACGTATATACTTTATAATCTCCTCTTCCTGTTCTTCCTCTTCCGTATAAGCAGATGCTATAACGATAATCTTAACCCCTAACTCAAAAGCAGCTTCCATTTTCTCAATAAATCCACTGGATATTCCTAAATCCTTTGTCACGAGATATTTTATCTCAAAATCCTTTAACATTGCGTAGTTCATCATTCGTGAAAATGGTCCTTTCATTCCAATCAAATGCCTGCCCTTTATTCCAATATCAATACATGCACGGATTACATCTCCATGTGGTAAAACCCTGGCATAAATCCGATTTCTGTAATCGGCAAGCTTGGTATACTCATATATTTCAGATACACCTGTGGTCGCTAAAATATTACCTTCCGTCTCACTCAGATATTCCACCGCTGCTTCTAGGCTCTCTACAATAATAATCCGGTCTGACTCATTATTTTTTTCAAGTTCTCCGGGTATCACAATCTCTCCCCTTGTTGCCAGTTCTTCAATCGCTGCCAGTTCTCCTTTTACTGCCAGCTCCCCTTTCACTGACAATTCTCCTTTTACTGATAACCCTGTCCTTGGAATCGCAAGCTCTTTATTTTTCCGTACAATCATTTCCCTTTTGTCATTTGAATGATTGTTCTCGCTGCCATGAACATCTTCCGACATAATTCTTCCTCCATTCCATAAAATTATAAGAATGATCACTCACACATTCTGTCAAAATACAAACCTCATCCCTCTTTCAGATTATTATACACCTTTTAACCACGAAAGAAAAGACTACCAGTATCTTTCATCTGATAGCCTCTTTCTTTGTTACGGCACACTCCGCTCAGACAAGGAAAAGCAAACGTCTAAGAGGAGTCACAACAGCAACCTTCTTCATGTAAACTTCAATACTCGTTTCGGATTACTTCTTTGTAATATATCCCTGCGCCTTTAATAACTCTGCACAAAGTACGGCTCCACCTGCTGCACCACGGACTGTATTATGGGAAAGTCCAACAAATTTCCAATCATATACACTATCCTCACGGATACGTCCAACAGAAATACCCATACCATGTTCAAAATCAACATCCTCTGTCACCTGTGGACGGTTATCCTCCTCTAAATACTGGATAAACTGCCCTGGTGCACTCGGAAGTCCAAGCTCCTGTGGAACACCTTTAAACTCAACTAATTTCTGGATCAACTGTTCTTTTGTCGGCTTCTTTTTAAATTTCACAAATACTGCAGCAGTGTGGCCATTTAATACCGGTACCCGGATACACTGACAGGTAATAATCGGACTGGTTGCCGGTACAATCTCTCCCTTTTCCTCATCAATAGATCCCCAAATCCTAAGTGGCTCCTTCTCGGACTTTTCTTCCTCACCACCGATAAATGGAATGATATTACCAATCATTTCTGGCCAGTCCTTAAAGGTCTTTCCCGCACCAGAAATCGCCTGATATGTGGTGGCAACCACTTCATACGGCTCAAATTCTTTCCATGCGGTTAATACCGGTGCATAACTTTGAATTGAACAGTTTGGTTTAACTGCAACAAAACCTCTTGTTGTACCAAGACGTTTTTTCTGAAATTCAATCACCTCCATATGCTCCGGATTAATCTCAGGCACTACCATTGGAACATCCGGTGTCCATCTATGGGCAGAATTATTTGAAACAACAGGAGTCTCTGTCTTTGCATAAGCCTCTTCAATTGCCTTGATCTCATCCTTCGACATATCTACTGCACTAAATACAAAATCAACTGTAGCAGCTACTTTTTCCACTTCATTGACATTATGAACAACCATTTTCTTAACAGCCTCTGGCATTGGAGTATCCATTTTCCAACGATCACCAACGGCCTCCTCATATGTCTTACCGGCACTTCTTGGACTTGCAGCAATCGTGGTTACCTCAAACCAAGGATGATTCTCTAACAATGCAATAAATCTCTGACCTACCATACCAGTACCACCAAGGATACCTACCTTTAACTTTTCATTCATAATATTACTCCTCTTATGATATCTTCTCTTTGTGAAGAATCTGCGTATCGAAAATGGCATACCCTAAAAAAACACGATATGATTATTTTTCATTGTATAAACAAACTATAATTCTTCACAACCTTCCGTAATCATACTCTAATCTTGCAATTTTATCAAGCCTAAACCTACTTTTTCTTGACAGGCTTTTATGTACCAGTACATCGTAAATTAAGTTCTTGACAGTAAAGCGTAGGATAAATTTTTACTCTGCAAGGCAGATTTTCGACGGTGTAGCGGTGGCTACAGCTAGAAAATCTAACACAGCAGATAAAAATTTAGACAAGCTTAACTGCAAAAAACTTAGTTTATGATGCACTAGTCCTGATTACACGGAATCGTTATGGAAAAATATACTCCGCTTTCATCATTTCCCGCCTCATAGCTTCCCATATGCGCCTCCACAATCTCTCTGACAATGGAAAGACCTACTCCACAACCATTTTTATTTCGTACTCTGGCTTTATCCACTTTATAAAATACATTCCAGATATATGGCAGCTCCTCTTCTGAAATATGACTGCCTGTATTATGAATCCATATCATAAATTGGTCTTTTTGGCGCTCCCCTTTCATTGTGATTACAAGCTTTGTGACCGCTCCATAATTCACTGCATTATTAACCAGATTATAGACAGCCCTTTCCAATAATCCATAATCTGCCACAATGATATCATCATCACATTGCACCTGTATTGAAAATGCTCTGTCCACATTCTCTTCCCGAACTCTCACCGCTATTTTTTCTAACATCTGTTTTATTATAATTGTCTCTAAATTAAGCGAATCCATCCGTTGCTCTAACTTGGAAAAATCAAGCATTTCCTTAACCAATATATCAATACGGTTACTTTCATTTGAAATAATTTCACAATACTCAATCGCCTTATCCGGATTCCTCTTTATAATTGCTTTCATACGATCCGAATATCCCATTATAACTGCCACCGGCGATTTAATTTCATGTGAAAGATTCCGGACCAGCTTTTTGCGGTTATCTATATCCTCCTTTAACTGCAAAAGACTATGCTCCAAATACTCTGACATCCGGTTTATGGAACTTCCAAGCTGTCCAATTTCATCCTGTCCATTTTGGGGTACCTTCATATCAAATTCCAGATTCGCAATATGTTCTGCTACCTCTGTAATCTCTTTCACTGGTTTTACAACATAGTCACTCAGTTTCCAGACAACAAGGATACCCAGCACAATGATAATGCTTCCGGCCAGTGTATCAAATAAAATAGCGGATAATGTCGCATTATAAAAGCTTTTAAATGTGCGGTGCAACACTACATACTGGTCATCTGAAATCTTTTTTAACATGATAATACGAACTGGTTCACTGTCACTTATCCGGCTTTTCCCATTTTTCGATACTGTTTTCTCTGTCTGTTGTGTTGCTTCATTATTATTTTGCACTTCACTTTTTTCTTTAAAATAACGGACGGGCTTTCCACTATCAAGCAAATTAATATTCTCGTCATATAACCATTCTGTGATTTTTCCCACTTTATTCGCCCTTGCCCGAGCCGCTGAAGTTGTCGCAATAATTTTCTTATTCGAATCAAACACGGTAACAGTGGTGTTATAATCCTCGTCAATCTGCTCGATATAACTCTGAAATTCTTCCTCTGGTAAATCCATCTGGGATTTTATCAAATCCGCCAGCTTTTCCATCTGGTTTGCCATTAACCGCATGGAAAATGGACTCATCCAGAAATATGTAAATAGAATATTTAAACCTACAAATAGCACAATCAGGCATACTCCTGTAACACTAAGTTTAACCTTTAACGATTTTTTCATAACCTCTCCCATTCAAACACTGCTTATTCCCTGTCTGCGGCTTTCTACATTTTTCCTTCAAAGGAATATCCCACTCCACGCACTGTCTTGATATAATTGCCTGCTTCCTTCAAAGTCGCCCGCAGCATTTTAATATGGGTGTCAATGGTCCGGATATCTCCTTCGTAATCAAACCCCCATACCCTGTCCAATATCTTTTCCCTGGATAAAACAATTCCCTGATTGCTAACCAGATACTCCAGCAACTGAAACTCCTTGTTATTTAAAATGACCTCTTCACCATCCACGAAAACCTTATGTGCGGCATAATCTACCACTAAACGTTCAAATTTGATAATATCCAGTCCCTGCACCTTTGTCATTTTCAAAAGATTCTTAATCCGCTCTAACAAAACCTCATAATGGAATGGTTTACTCACATAGTCATTTGCCCCATGGCGCAGTCCTGTAAGCTCACTGCTGCTGTCACCAAGAGCTGTAAGCATCAAGATTGGTACATCAGAAATACTGCGTATATCATCCAACACTGCTATACCATCTATTTGGGGCATCATAACATCCAAAATGACTAATGAAAAATCTTTCTTTTCATAAAATAATTCTAAGGCCTGCTGTCCATCCTCTGCTGCATACACTATATAATTTTCTTCCTCTAAAACCTCTTTTACAAGATTTCTAAGTAACTCATCATCATCTGCCAGAAGAATCTTAATTTCCATTCTATTATACTCCTTATTTTTACAGTAAAAACCTTTTCATAATTAAAATTGGCAGAATTTTATCATTTTATTATGAAAAATATGTGTATCTTTTCCTGCAAAAATTTTCCATTGCATAAAAAAACTGCCAGACTTACTTTTCTCTGGCAGTTCTCTTCCTTACAAATAATTAGATTACTCTTACCCGGACTACACCATCTACAGCAGCTAACTCTGCCTTGCTTTCCTCATTTACATCTGACTCCACATCTAAAATGGTATAAGCCCATTCACCTCTTGATTTGCTTACCATATTTGCAATATTAATTCCTTCTTTTGAAAATACACCGGTAAATTTCGTAAGCATATCCGGAATATTTTTATGGCAGATACAAACTCTTGCAGCAGTATCACAAACACCTGCATCACATGCCGGATAGTTTACAGAATTCTTAATATTTCCATTCTCAATGAAATCCGCTGTCTGCTTAACTGCCATAATCGCACAGTTATCCTCTGACTCCTCCGTAGAAGCACCGAGATGCGGCAGGGTAATTACATTTTTTTCACCGGCAATCGCAGGATTCGGAAAATCCGTCACATATTTTGCAACTTTTCCATCCGCTAAAGCCTCTTTCATATCTTCATCATTTACAAGAATATCTCTTGCAAAATTAAGAATCTTAACACCATCCTTCATGATATTAAATGCTTCTTTGTTGAGCATACCCTTCGTGCTGTCAAGTGCCGGTACATGAATCGTAATATAATCACATTCCCTGTAAATCTCTTCTACATTTGTAATATGCTTGATATGTCTGGATAAAGACCACGCTGCATCAACTGACACATATGGATCATAGCCATAAACCTCCATGCCAAGACGAAACGCAATATTGGCAACTTTTGCACCGATTGCTCCAAGACCAATCACGCCTAACTTCTTTCCCTGGATTTCGTTACCTGCATAGTTCTTTTTCTGCTTCTCCACCATCTTTGCAATATCTGCTTCCGAAGCATTTTCCTTTACCCAGTTATAGCCACCGATCAAATCACGGGATGCAAGCAAAAGACCTGCTACAACAATTTCTTTTACACCATTGGCATTGGCACCCGGAGTGTTAAATACAACGATACCCTGCTTGGCACATTTATCAAGCGGTATATTATTAACGCCGGCTCCAGCCCTTGCAATCGCTACCAGATTCTCTGGCATATCCATATCGTGCATAGATGCAGAACGCACCAAAGCAGCCTCTGCACTGTTTAAGTCATCAACAATTTCATAATTATCAGAAAATAAATCTAAACCGCAAGCTGCGATTGGATTTAAACAATTTACCTTTGTCATAATGTCTCCTTCCCATTGACAATTCCATTCCTTATTTTGCATTGTTTGCTTCAAATTCCTTCATAAACGCTACAAGCTTCTCCACACCTTCGATTGGCATTGCATTATAGATGGATGCACGCATACCGCCAACCGTTCTGTGCCCCTTAAGATTTACAAAACCCGCTTCTGTTGCCTCCTTCACGAACTTTGCATCCAAGTCTGCATCACCTGTTACAAATGGCACATTCATCAAAGAACGATCCTTCTTCTCAACCGTTCCTTTAAATAACTTAGAAGAATCCAGGAAATCATAAAGAATAGCAGCCTTTTTCTCATTGTGGATCTTCATGGCTGAAAGACCACCCATTTCCTTTACCCACTTAAATACCTTGCCACAGATATAAATACCATAGCACGGAGGAGTGTTATATAAAGAATCTGCATCTGCCTGTGTCTTATACTTAAGCATTGTTGGTGTTTTCTCCATAACGTCATCACGGATCAAGTCCTCACGGATAATCACAACAACAACACCCGCAGGTCCAACATTCTTCTGCACACCAAAATAGATGACACCATAATCTTTTACATTGACTGGCTGTGAAAGAATATCCGAAGACATATCTGCCACTAAAATCTTACCCTTTGTGTTTGGAAGCTCCTTATAGGTTGTTCCATAAATTGTATTATTATGGCAAATATATACATAATCTGCATCATCATCGATATCTAAGTCACTGCAATCCGGAATATAAGAAAATGTCTTATCTTCTGAGGATGCAACAGCCTTTGCGTTTCCGTACATTTTTGCCTCTTGATAAGCCTTCTTCGCCCACTGTCCAGTGATGATGTAATCCGCTACACCATTCTTCATAAGGTTCATCGGAATTGCTGCAAACTGCTGAGATGCACCACCCTGTAAAAATAATACCTTGTAATTGTCAGGAATATCCATTAAATCTCTTAAATCCTGCTCTGCTGTCTGAATAATTTCTTCAAATGCCTTGGAACGGTGACTCATCTCCATCACGCTCATTCCAGTTCCATTGTAATCAAGCATTTCCTCTGCTGCCTGCTTTAATACTACCTCTGGTAAGATAGATGGTCCTGCTGAAAAGTTATAAACTCTTGCCATTTCTATATCCTCCTAAAATATTTTACATGATATGTATCTATGTCTTCCTCATATACACGGTTATAAGCCGCACTTAGCAGTATGCAGGAATACTCTCCTGCATACCAAAATTATAAATCTACTTGTCAAGATCTTCTTCCGAGAAACAGGTTGAGATTGGCTGACCGGCTGCTACCATCGGCCAAACCTTATCGTCCTCAGCTATCTGGGCATCTATCACACATGGTCTGCCTGATTCCATTGCCTGTTTAAATGCCTCCTCGAATTCAGCAAGAGTAGTTGCCTTAAATGCCAAAGCACCCATGCCCTCTGAAACCTTAACGAAATCAACTGCATCATCTAATATTGTATTCGAGTACCGCTTGTCATAGAACAAAGTCTGCCACTGGCGAACCATTCCAAGTACATGATTATTGATAATAACCTGAATGATCGGAATATTATAACGCACTGCTGTTGCAAGCTCATTCATATTCATACGGAAGCATCCATCTCCCGCAATGTTTACGACTGTCTTGTCTCTTCTTCCAACTTTTGCACCGATAGATGCTCCAAGACCATAGCCCATTGTTCCAAGACCGCCTGAAGTTAAAAGCTGGCGTGGCTCTTTGTACTTGTACATCTGTGCTGCCCACATCTGGTGCTGTCCTACATCTGTTGTGATAATGGCATCACCCTTCGTAAGCTCATATATTTTACTGATTGCAGTCGGACCGGTTAAAATGTCCGTAGCATAGCCGGATGGATACTTTTGCTCAAGCTCCTTAATCCTCGCTAGCCATTCTGCATTATCCTTTTGTTCAACCATGGTATTTAATCTCTTTAAGATTTCCTTTGCATCTCCAATAATACTGGCATCTACCACGATATTTTTATTAACCTCTGCCGCATCAATATCAATATGCACAATCTTTGCATCATTTGCAAACTTCTTTGCATTTCCAATCACACGGTCTGAAAAACGTCCACCAATCACAATTAACAAATCAGAAGCGGTCACTCCAAAATTGGATGTTTTTGTGCCATGCATACCGATCATACCAGTGTAGTATGGATCATTGCCATCCATAACTCCCTTACCCATCAAGGTATCACAAACCGGTGCATCGACAAGCTTTGCAAACGTTCTAAGCTCCTTCGATGCATTCGCAGCAACAACACCGCCCCCTACCATAATGTAAGGTTTTTTTGATTTTTTGATCATCTTTACAACTTCTTCTAAATCGCAATCCTTAATGGTATCTGTAACCGGAAGAATCTCCTCCGGTGCCTTATATTCATAATCTGCAAGATTTGCTGTGACATCCTTTGTAACATCAACTAATACAGGACCTGGTCTTCCACTTTTCGCAATCTTAAATGCACGGCGGATCGTATTTGCCAACTCATGTATATTCTTGACAATAAAACTGTGCTTTGTAATCGGCATAACCACACCGGCAATATCGATTTCCTGAAAGGAATCCTTACCAAGCAAAGAGACTCCAACATTTGCAGTAATTGCAACAAGCGGAATAGAATCCATATATGCGGTTGCAATACCCGTTACCAAATTGGTTGCCCCTGGACCGGAGGTTGCCATACATACACCAACCTTGCCTGTTGCTCTTGCATAGCCATCTGCAGCATGGGATGCTCCCTGCTCATGGGAAGTTAATACATGCGTAATCTCATCCTGATGTTTGTAAAGAGCATCATATACATTCAAGATAGTTCCACCTGGATAACCAAATACAGTATCAACACCTTGTTCTTTTAAACACTCAATTATGATTTCTGAACCTGTTAACTGTTTCATTTTCCATTTCTCCTTAACTATTCCAAAGATTCTTTTGTTCTCCATAATCCATCCTTACAATAATAAATCCAATCTATCCTATTTGTAAAGGAATTTTTTAGATTTCTAATACCGCACCACGGTTTCCGGAGGTTACCATCTTTGCATATCTTGCAAGATAACCGGTTGTCACCTTCGGCTCCCTCGGTGTCCAGTTTGCTTTTCTCTTTGCCATTTCTTCCTCGGAAATATCCAGTTCCAGACTGTGGTTATCAATATCAATCTTAATAATATCTCCCTCTTCTACAAATGCAATCGGACCGCCTACTGCCGCCTCCGGTGAAACATGACCGATGGAAGCCCCACGGCTTGCTCCAGAAAAACGTCCGTCTGTAATCAGTGCCACGGAAGAGCCCAGACCCATGCCTGCAATCGCAGAGGTTGGATTTAACATCTCTCTCATGCCCGGTCCGCCCTTCGGTCCCTCGTAACGGATTACCACCACATCTCCTTCAACAATCTTGCCGCCCTTGATGGCTGCAATTGCATCCTCTTCACAATCAAACACTCTTGCCGGTCCTTCATGCTTCATCATCTCAGGCACCACTGCAGAACGCTTAACCACGGAACCATCCGGTGCAAGATTGCCCTTTAATACTGCAAGACCACCCGTTTCACTGTATGGATTATCAAGCGGACGGATCACCTCCGGATTCTTATTCACTGCTCCTTCTACCGCTTCACCGATGGTCTTACCGGTTACGGTCATACAATCCTCATTTAAAAGTCCCTTTTGCTTTAACTGGTTCATTACCGCATAGACACCGCCTGCCTCATTCAAATCCTCCATATAGGTCGGACCTGCCGGTGCAAGATGACACAGATTCGGCGTCTTTGCACTCACTTCATTTGCCAGTGAAATGTCAAAATCAAAGCCGATTTCATGGGCAATTGCAGGAATATGCAGCATGGAGTTTGTGGAACATCCAAGTGCCATATCCACAGTCAGTGCATTCATAATCGCATCCTTTGTGATAATATCCCTTGGACGGATATTTTTACGGTACATTTCCATAACAGCCATACCAGCGTGCTTTGCAAGCTTCAATCTCTCTGAATATACAGCCGGAATGGTTCCATTTCCTGGAAGCCCCATACCCAGTGCCTCCGTTAAACAATTCATGGAATTTGCAGTATACATACCGGAGCAGGAGCCACAGGTCGGACATGCCTTACACTCAAATTCATTGACATCCTCTTCGCTCATAGAACCTGCTGCATAGGAACCCACTGCCTCAAACATGGAAGAAAGAGAGGTCTTATGTCCCTTTACATGACCTGCCAGCATTGGTCCACCGGATACAAATACCGTAGGCACATTCACTCTTGCTGCCGCCATTAAAAGCCCCGGCACATTCTTATCACAGTTGGGAATCATCACCAATGCATCAAACTGATGGGCAATTGCCATACATTCTGTAGAATCCGCAATCAAATCCCTTGTCACCAAAGAATACTTCATTCCGATATGTCCCATGGCAATTCCGTCACAGACAGCGATTGCCGGAAACATAATCGGAGTTCCTCCTGCCGCAGCTACTCCCATTTTCACCGCCTGTGCAATTTTATCCAGATTCATATGTCCCGGAACGATTTCGTTATAGGAACATACAATACCAACTAATGGTTTTTCCAATTCTTCCTCGGTCATGCCAAGGGCATTAAATAAAGATCTGTGTGGTGCCTGCTGCATACCAACTTTTACATTATCACTCTTCATCATTTTTGTCTCCTTTTTACTATTTAATAATTTAGGTGATTACGAAACTCTGTTTTCGCTAACATCCGTTGTACAATACAGACAAATCAACGCAGGCACGCTTGCGCTGCTTGTCGCTCGCAGCGGTGCTAAGCTCGAAAAAAACCTCGCTAAGCACCAGCGGCTCCAAAGCACCTGCTTATGATATTGTCTATATTGCACAACTAAGTTTTTGGAATAGGAAGTTTCGCAATTGCCTAATTTAATAATTCCTTCATCATATCAATCATCTTCATACATTCCACCCCATACAACACCATTCATTTTTCTATATGAATTTTCATGTAGCATAGCTTCTTGATGATATTGCTGATTTGTATATTTTTTATAATAATACTCTTTCATTAATTTTAAATCATTTAGATATTTTTCAACATCCATAGCACATACTCTTGTCCATAAAAGCCTGTCAATTGATATTACAAAAATTTCTTCTTCATCAACGGCTTCTTTTCTAAAAAAATCATAATCAAGATGAGCAATACTTCTCCAAATCTCAAATTCATCAATCGTCACACCCAAATCACCATATAAGTCCTTTCGCTTCTCAGGATATTTTTCCACCAGACTCTGATAATCCTTATCTGTTACGACGAAATCAATATCTTTCCCCGATTTTCGTATACCGTAATATTCCATAGCTTGTCCACCAATCAAAATTGGTTTCGAGGAAAATTGTAAATTACTTTTTAATATGGCTTCTTTGACATTTTCAACAATATCATTCATACTTTCTTCGCTCCTTAAGCAAATCCCGATTTGCCATGCAGTCTATATCCTCTCTACAATCAAATCCCCCATCTCGGTAGTACTGACTAAGGTTGTACCTTCGGATACGATATCACAGGTGCGGTAACCCTCTTCCAAAACCTTCTTTACCGCCTCTTCCACGGCATCTGCTTCTTTGTCCAAATCTAACGAAAACCGCAGCAGCATTGCTGCCGAAAGAATCGTTGCAATAGGATTTGCTTTATTCTGTCCTGCGATATCCGGTGCAGAACCGCCGCTTGGCTCATACATACCAAACTTTGTCTCATTTAATGATGCAGATGCTAACATTCCGATAGAACCGGTTACCATGGAAGCCTCATCGGATAAAATATCGCCAAACATATTCTCTGTCAAAATAACATCAAACTGTGCAGGGTCCTTAACAAGCTGCATCGCACAGTTATCCACCAGCATATGCTCTACCTCTACCTCAGGATAATCCTTTGCCACCTCATTTACAACGGCTCTCCAAAGTCTGGATGAATCCAATACATTCGCCTTATCTACAGAGGTTACTTTCTTACGTCTCTTCATGGCGATGTCAAAACCACGGATGGTGATTCTTCTGATTTCATCTTCTGAATAGGTCAGGGTGTCAATGGCTTTCTTTTTGCCGTTTTCCTCCACTGTTTTACGCTCACCAAAGTAAAGTCCTCCGGTAAGCTCCCGCATAATCATCATATCAAATCCTCTGTCCGCAATCTCCTCCTTCAACGGACATGCACCCTTCAGCTCTGGATACAACAGTGCCGGTCTTAAGTTTGCAAACAGACCGAGCTCCTTACGAATTTTTAAAAGTCCCGCCTCCGGTCTTAAAGACGGTTCTAACTTATACCAAGGGGAAGTACTGGTATCCCCTCCGATTGAGCCAAGCAGTACCGCATCGGACTTCTTTGCCTTCTCTACTGCCTCATCGGTAAGAGGTACTCCATGTGCATCAATAGAGCATCCGCCCATCAAAAGCTGCTCATACTGGAACGTATGACCAAACTTTTCACCAATCCTGTCTAATACCTTCATCGCTTCGGTAACGACCTCCGGTCCGATACCGTCACCCTTGATTACTGCTAAATTATAGTTCATCTTTTTCCTCTTTTCTAAATCATAAAATCCATATTACTTTACATCCTGCACGCTTCTATCTGCAATCTTTTAGTAAACCCTGCCTCCTGCTACAACAACACGGACATCGCCGCTTCTCAAATCCGTTTTCTTTTTTCTAATATTCTTTTTGTTAATGGTCAGTGTAACTGTCTTTGAGGAGCCTCCAGGCACCCTTATATTCCATCTTTTAAAAGTCTGTTTTGCAATTAACTTGTCATTCCGATACACCTTGATGACTAAATTTTTTGCATAGGAAGTAGTAGAAGCAAATGTATTGATAAAATGACCGCTTAGCACATAGTTGCCCTTGGAGTCTCTCTTTATTTTTTTAAAGCCCAAAATCGTCTGGTTACTTACATAAGCAGAAGCTTTTGTCGGATAAGATTTCAATTTACGTTCATTTTTCTTTACCTTTATCTTACAAACTGCTTTCTTTCCATTGCGTGAAGCCGTTATGGTTGCTGTACCTGTTTTCTTCGCCGTTACGACACCCTTTTTATTTACCGTTGCTATTTTTTTATTTGAAGATTTCCATTTAACATTTCCACCTCCCCCTGTAAGTTTCAGTGTCGTTTCTGCCCCTACTCCCAGAGTAATATTTGATTTTTGAAAGAATAAAGGGTTATCAATAAATACGATTTTGGTCTTCTCTGAGTCTTTGTATTCCTTATATATAGCCGAATTATAATAGCAATGCAATTCACTTACACTGCAGCTCAAGAGAGCATCCTCATCCAGTTCCACGTTCGAACAAGCCGCCACAAGTTTTGTAATATGTGTGGAATAAAATGCATCCTCTTCAATCTTTATCAATCCTGCCGGCAACACCAGTTCCTTAATCGTCCCGCCATGCGAAAATGCACCCTCTCTGATATAGCGAAGGGATTCTGGAAGCTTCACCGTTGTCAGCTCTTCACATCCCGAAAACATATTTTCTGGAATTTCTGTCCATCCTTCTTCCAAAGTAACCGATTCTATTTTCGCATTATAAAAAACAAAGCTTCCACACTTTGTCACTGTAGCAGGCATAACAATATTCTTAGCTTTCGCATAACCGAACGCATGACTCTCTATCTCTCTTATCGTGGCCGGAATTGTGTTATCTTTTAAGGGCTTGTTAAAATACAGTCTCTCTCCGATTACCGTTACCGTATACCCATCAATTGTATCCGGTATCTTTTCCGGATTGCTGCCACGATAATCGACCAGCTTTGCTGTTCCGTCCGGAAGTACCTCATAGATATAATCGTCTGCCTTCTCTGCCATGGAAATCTTTCCTGTCATTATACACCCCATTATTACCATACATACCATGTACAGCAGTTTTTTTAAACTATTACTTTTCATTTCTTCGTCCTCTCTCCTCTCTATAAATAATTAGGTAATTGCGAAACTCCTAATTTTCAAAACCTAGTCGTGCAAAAACTTAAGTTTCTGCCAGGCATATCTGCTTATGACTTATTATTGATATAATTTACTAACCCTTCCGCCTTAATGATCTCCTGCATAAATGGCGGAAACGCCTGACCTTTATATTCCGTTCCCTTTGTCTTATCATAAATCATACCGGAATCAAAATCAATTTCCACCTCATCCCCTGCCTCGATTGCCTTGGCAGCCTCCGGACATTCAATAATCGGAAGTCCGATGTTAATCGCATTGCGGTAAAAAATTCTCGCAAATGTCTCTGCAATCACGCAGCTGATACCACTCGCCTTAATCGCAATTGGTGCATGCTCTCTGGAAGAACCACATCCAAAATTCTTATTTGCCACCATAATGTCACCTGTCTGTACTCTATTTACAAAATCAGGATCAATATCCTCCATGCAGTTCTTTGCAAGCTCTGCCGGATCGGATGAATTCAAATATCTTGCAGGGATAATCACGTCTGTATCCACGTTGTCCCCATACTTGTGTACTGTTCCATGTGCTTTCATATTATTCAACCTCCATACTAAACGATTATACTAAGTTCATTCCTCGCCTTTTAGGCTTGAATCCACTAATCTCTATACTTTTACAGCCCAATCTGGCACGGACAGGAAATCTTTCCGGTTACCGCAGAAGCTGCTGCCACTGCAGGGGAAGCCAGATAAATCTCAGAATCAACATGTCCCATACGCCCTACGAAGTTACGGTTCGTGGTTGCTACTGCTTTCTCGCCAGCTGCAAGGATTCCCATATGTCCACCTAAACATGGTCCACAGGTCGGAGTAGAAACAACCGCACCTGCCTCAATAAATATTTTAAGCAGACCCTCCTCCATTGCCTGAAGATAAATTGCCTGCGTTGCAGGTATTACAATGACACGCAGTCCCTTCGCTACTTTTTTACCCTCTAAAATCTTTGCGGCAACTCTCAAATCCTCAATTCTTCCGTTCGTACAAGACCCAATCACTACCTGATCAATCTTAATTTCCGGCACCTCACTGATTGGCTTTGTATTCTCCGGTAAATGAGGAAATGCTACTGTTGGCTCTAATTTGCTCAAATCAATCGTATAAGTCTCATCATAAACGGCATCCTCGTCTGCCTCATATACCTTATATTCCTTAACAGAGTGTTCTTTCATATATGCAATCGTATTCTCATCCACAGGGAAAATTCCATTTTTTGCACCAGCCTCAATTGCCATGTTTGCCATAGCAAAGCGGTCATCCATAGATAAGTGTGCGATACCGTCTCCAACAAACTCCATGGACTTATATAGTGCTCCATCCACACCGATCAAACCAATGATGTGAAGGATTACATCCTTACCACTTACCCATTTACCAGGCTTCCCGGTTAAAACAAACTTAATGGCTGAAGGCACCTTAAACCATGCCTTTCCGGTTGCCATACCAGCCGCCATGTCCGTAGAACCAACACCGGTCGAAAACGCACCAAGCGCACCATATGTACAGGTATGGGAATCTGCACCGATACAAGCTTCACCGGCTACAATCAAACCCTTTTCCGGAAGCAGCGCATGCTCGATACCCATTTCACCTACATCAAAGAAATTTGTGATATTCTGGGCACATGCATATTCTCTTACACATTTACAATGCTCTGCACTCTTAATATCCTTATTTGGCGTAAAATGATCCATAACCATTGCAATCTTGTCTTTGTCAAACACTTTGTCTGTATTAAACTTCTCCATCTCATGAATTGCAACTGGTGTTGTTACATCATTTCCTAAAACTAAATCCAAGTCTGCCTCAATTAACTGTCCTGCTTCCACCAACGGAAGTCCTGCATGTGCAGCTAAGATTTTCTGTGTCATTGTCATTCCCATAACACTCTCTCCTTTTCTAATTCTTACAAATCTATATTTTTATTTTTCTTAGTTTATATTAACATAAGCACCCATATAATTAAAATATATATATCGAATAGTTATTATAACTTTTTTTTATAATAAAAGCAATTGCAGGAATAAATAAAACCTTCCCTGTACTTTAACCTGCAAGGAAGGTTTTACTCTGAAACATCTACTTTTCATTCATCTTCGCCAGCTTTGCCGCCTGATCAGCAGCAATCAAGCTGTCGATAACCTCATCCAAATCTCCATTCATAACCTGGTCAAGCTTATGAAGTGTAAGCTTAATTCTATGGTCTGTCACACGCCCTTGAGGAAAATTATAGGTACGGATCTTCTCAGAACGGTCACCGGTTCCTACCTGACTTTTACGAAGCTCTGCTTCTTCATCATGCGCCTTTTGAAGCTCCATATCATATAACTTGGCACGCAATACCTTAAGTGCCTTGTCCTTGTTCTTAAGCTGTGACTTCTCATCCTGGCAGGAAATGACAATACCGGTTGGAATATGCGTCAGACGTACTGCGGAATCTGTAGTATTGACACATTGACCTCCGTTACCGGATGCACGGAACACATCGAATTTACAATCATTCATATCCAATTCAAAATCCACTTCTTCTGCCTCCGGCATAATGGCAACTGTCATCGTGGAAGTATGGATACGCCCACCGGACTCCGTCTCCGGCACACGCTGTACACGGTGAACCCCACTTTCATACTTAAGGCGTGAAAATGCCCCCTTTCCATTAATCATAAAGGAACATTCCTTAAATCCACCGATTCCATTCTCATTTAAACTGATAAGCTCTGTTTTCCAACGCATCTTATCCGCATATTTCTGATACATTCGAAACACCTCTGCGGCAAACAGTGCTGACTCATCTCCACCGGCACCAGCCCGAAGCTCCACTACAACGTTCTTTTCATCATTTGGATCTTTGGGAAGCAGTAAAATCTTTAATTCCTGCTCAATGCGCTCCACCGCTTCCTTTGAATCATTTAACTCCTCCTTGGCAAGCTCACGCATTTCCTCATCCTTTTCTTCCTCTAACATAGCAAGGCTGTCCTCAATCGCCTGTTTTGCAGCCAGATACTCCTTATACTTTGCAGCAATCGGAGCCAGCTCACTTTGTTCCTTCATAAGCTCTGTATACCGCTTCTGGTCATTCATAATATCCGGCTCACTCAACATCTCCAGAACCGATTCGTATCTTGCCAATATATCCTCTAACTTATCAAACATCTCTATAATCCTTTCTTTACTTTTTGTTAGGTGTTATAACGTTACACTAACGCTACAAATGCCCATAAACAACACGGTCAAGCCCTGCATAATCCTTCTTTATCTGCACATCAAGAAAATGGTTTCTTTCCATTAGATTACGAACTGCCTCCCCCTGATTATACCCAATCTCAAACATCAAATATCCATTCTCCTCTAAATATTGAAAAGCCTGCTCTATAATCCGCCGATAAAAATCAAGACCATCCGTACCTCCGTCCAAAGCAGACACAGGTTCATATTCCCGAACCTCCGGCATAAGGGCTTTTATCTCTCCCGACTCGATATATGGCGGATTACTGACAATAAGCTTCGCCCTGCCGGTAAATGATTCAAATAAATCCCCCTGTAAAACCTCTGCTGTTACATTATATTTTTCAAGATTTTTCCTCGTGACCTCCAATGCTTTCTTCGAATAATCAGACAGCACAAGGTCTATTTCTTCATGATACAGTTTTAGTGAAATACCAATACAGCCGGAGCCACAGCAAAGATCCAGTACCCGAACCTTCTTTTTCTCATTCCTGCTTTCCAAAGCCTCCATACCTGCATCTGCCGTTTCCCATTTACCCAACAGTTCATCTGCTGCCTCAACCAAAACCTCCGTATCGCTTCTGGGAATTAATACGTTTTCATTCACCAAAAAAGTATAATCCATAAAATGTGCATAACCCAGTATATATTGCAGCGGATAATGGCTGCACCGCTGTTTTATCCACCCCTTATACTTCATCTCCTTCTGCTTTGGCACTTCTTCATTTCCGTTCATCAGCATATACATATAATTACAGCCTAAAACCTCCTCTAAAAGTACCTTGCGCTCATATTTTGCATACTCATTCCCACTCTCTTCCAATTGTTCCCTTCCAAATATAAGCAAATCCTCAATCGTTGCCATATGATTCCCTACCTTTTAATCCCCTGGGCTTCATTTATCGCATCTGCATATATCTTGCCCTGCAGGACTGTCTCAACAGAAATAATAGCCACCTGTATCATTTCTTCATTCGGATTTTTTGTTGTAAGCTGCTGAATCCACATTCCCGGCTTACTTAAAATATTCATCACTGCGTTATCAGTACGACCCGCCAAGCGGATAAATTCATAAGAAATCCCTGCCACAGCCGGAATCAAAAAAAGCCGGATCAAAAAACGGAGCCACATCTGCTCTGCATTAATGAACATAAATACAAAAATACTGACAACCATAACGATAAATAGAAAACTTGTTCCACAACGCTTATGATAACGGCTGTGTTTTGCAACATTCTCCGGTGTCAGCTCCTCTCCTGCTTCATAACAGTTGATCGTCTTATGCTCTGCGCCATGGTACATAAATACTCTTTTTATATCCTCCATTTGCGAAATCAACAATACATATAGAATAAAGATCAACAGCCGGATAACACCTTCAATCATTGACAATGCAATCCTGTTTTTCACCCATTTTCCAATAAATTCGGCAATTCCAGCTGGCAGCATCATAAACAATGCCACTGCCAAAATGACAGATACAAACAGTGTAAGACCAATAATCACACTCTCTGCCTTCTCCTTAAACACGTTCTTAATTACCTGGTCTGCCTTTGTCTCCACTTCATCCTCCTCATAAAAAGATGATGAATAAGAAAGTGTCTTCATACCAACTACCAGAGCCTCCGCAAAATTAACAATACCACGAATAAATGGTACTCTGCAGATGGCATGCTTCTCACTTGCCGGCTGATAATTTTCCAACTTAACCTCTATCTTGCGATCCGGCCGTCTGATAGCAATGGAATAACTCTTTGGTCCTTTCATCATAACACCTTCAATTACAGCCTGACCGCCTAACGTTCCCTTTGGTAATCTTTCCTCCATAAGCAATTAACCTCAAACTTTCAAATCCATTTCTTCATCCACCGTAATAATAACACATCTTCCCTATATACGCAAAAAGGCTGAGATTAAATAATCCCAACCTTAAAACGTTACTAATTAGCCTGATTAACTCCGTACTTACGGTTGAATTTATCAATACGACCGCGAGCCTGTGCCGCCTTCTGCTGACCGGTATAGAAAGAATGGCACTTCGAACAAATCTCTACATGAATCTCTTCCTTTGTGGAACCGGTTACGAACTCGTTACCACAGTTACATACTACTTTTGCCTGATAATAATTTGGATGAATTCCTTCTCTCATCTTTTTGCACCTCTCTAAATATATTGGCAGATTCCAACCCGCCTAAACAACTTCTACATATTATCACAGGATTATCATAAATGCAAGTATTTTTTACACTCCGCCATGCCTGCCTGTCCGAATATAGAAAAAGCTTTTAGGTGATTGCAAAACTCTCCATTAACAAAACTTAGTTGTGCAATATAGACAATGTCATAAGCAGGGTGCTTTGGAGCCGCTGG
>CAMWYJ010000017.1 GCA_947178445.1 uncultured Clostridium sp. | reverse complement strand
ATCATGTTTATCATTATTGTCTTCATAATCAAATTCAGTATACAAATTTTTTGATATACTAAATTTAAAATGTACTTTTTGATTATTAGTAATACTATTTCTATCTTGTTTTTTCTTTTTATTACAAAATAGAAGTATTAACGAAATAACCAATAATACAAAAACAAAAAAAGAAATAAGTACTAACATAATAATCATCCTTTCTTAAAAATAATTATTGATTGCTTAAATCAATGAATAAGGATGATTAGTCTCTAAAATAAGTGTAAATTAAGACAAGATAAAAAACAACCCTTTAGATAAAATTCGTTAAAATATAACAAAATTTTAATATAAATAGTAAATCAATTTTATGATAAATGCATATTGATTTTACAAGTAATCATAAAAAACAAATATATAAAAATGAATAGTGTGCAATGTCATGCAACAATACAATTACTTTAATTTATAATTTATGATCGGTAGGAGGAAAAGATGAGTAATCATGTTTAAAAAAAGTGGATTGCAATAGGATTGGTACTGTATTAGATATTAACATCTATGCAATGAGAAATCTGATGAGTATCAGGAAGTCTATTTGGCAAGATTAGCAGATATGAAAGATCATCTTACTCAGACAGAAACATTAACAGACAAGCTCAAGGAAAAATATTTAGCCGCACTACCATTTTTATTGTAATCAATGAAACAAGTCTTTTATGGGAGGAAATTAAAAAATGAATGGTATAGAATATCAAAATTTGGCAATGAGAACAAATGACGGTAATGCAAATTTCAGACTTAGACAAGCACAAGTTGATAATATTGAGTATGATGTTGGCGGTATCTTTAACGCATGTCTTGGATTGTCTGGTGAAGTTGGTGAGTTTAATGACATGATTAAAAAATGGATATTTCATGAAAAAGAATTAGATATTGAGCATTTGAAGAAAGAATGTGGTGATGTGTTGTGGTATATTGCAATGCTGTGTCATTCTTTTGATTGGAATATGGATGAGATTATGCAAATAAATATTGATAAATTAAAAGCACGATATCCAGAAGGTTTTGATACTGCTAGAGCAAATAATAGAGAAAAGAGTGATGTGTGATCAATAAATCGTAATTTCAAAGGAGGAGAGAGGATGAAGAAAAATATAATTACATTGTCAATATTATTAGTTATTGCTTTAACTGGATGTATTCAAGAAGAAACTTATGAAAAAGGTGTTCCTACATATTTTTTAGAGCCAGAAGGCTATATTATTGCAACAGTTGATTTAAATGATGGTAACGTATTTGGAAGTTTTCTATATGGATATATTGCAGAAGAAGATTATCAATCGTATTTAGAAGGTACATTGTCTAATTCATTAATCGTAAAAAATCCGTATGTAGAAGGTAAAGAAACGAGTACATCTATTGAAAATATTAATTATATTGAAATTGGTGTATATAAGGATTATAGGCAATATATTGATTGAATCGTAAATTTAATATTGTGTGTTCCAAAGGAAGGAGAAAAACTAAATTAGAAATCAAACTTAGAGAGGTGTAAATGGCAAGATTAGCAAAGCGAAATAATAAAGAACCAAGAAATCCGACAAAGAAGGTAGAAGATATTAAAGTTGGTGATATCGTTGTTGTCAATAATTTTCAATTTCAAGTATATAAAATCGATAATGTAAATAATAAGGTGTGTTTAGTAGACAAGTATGCCTGTGACTATAATTTCAAAAAAGGTGATACTATCGAAATTATTTCTTAAAAATCCCCCCAAAAAATAAAAAATAAATAAGAAAGAGGTGGTTCGATTTTAAAAAATAGGACTGTTTTTACAATAATGCTTCTTTTTGTACTCATATTGCTATTTCCTGTAAATAATTATGCGACAAAAAAGAGAAGTACCGTAGTGTACAAAGCAAAATATGTCACAACTAAAAAATATTTAGGAAAATACAAAATTACATATTACTGCCCATGCTCTAGGTGTTGTGGTAAATATACAAAAACTGCAAGTGGTACTACACCTAAAGTGGGACGAACCATTTCTGTAGATCCTAAAAAAATTAAATTAGGTTCAAAAGTCAAAATTGATAAAAAGACATATATAGCTGAGGACACTGGCGGAGCAATTAAAGGTAATAGAATAGATATATTTGTCAATACTCATAAAGAAGCTCTTCGCAAAGGTATCAAATATAAAAAAGTATATCTTATGCAGAAAAAGAAAATAAGAGTGAAGGTGAGGAAGTAAAATTATATGAAAAAATTGATTGTGTTTCTTCTTATTGTAATGTGTGTAAATAATACTGCTTATGCAAAAGAAATAAGATTGATCAATAAAACAAATTTTATAGAATGCAGCGAAGCAACGACATTAAAATGTAAAAATGAATATGTTACTGAAATTAAAGATATTTTTGTTGGTGAATTTATTATTACAGCATATTGTCCGTGTAGTATTTGTTGTGGTGAATATAGTAATCCATCTAATCCCAAAACAGCAAGTGGTGCAATAGCAACATCAAATCACACAATTGCAGCAGATATAGATATATTACCATTTAGAACAAAAGTTATTATTAATGGACAAGTTTATGTTGTAGAAGACGTTGGTGGTGGTGTGACCGGCAATCACATAGATATGTTTTTTGATTCACATTCAGAAGCTTTAAATTTTGGAAAGAAAATAGAGAAGGTATATACACAAGAGGAGGTAGTTAGGGTGTTGAAACCAGTTGATTTTAGAGAATATATCTTGATAACAGGAGATTTAATGAAAAGAAAAATCGCAGAAAGTTATTATGATAAAGATTCTGGTAATGTTACATGGAAGAATAGAATCGGTAATATTTTAGCTACAAGAAAGAAGAATCGTGATGGACTGTATGAAAATAGAGTGGATGAAAATGTTTATGATGAATGGAAGAGAGAAAGATAAGATAGAGGTTTGAGACAAATGAAATTTAAAAATACGGAAGTTTATGGATTTAAGCATGCATTAAGAGGTATGAGAAATCCTAAAAATTCATGGAATAAAAGTGATAGTGTATTTGGATATGATCAATGTGTTATTGGCAAAAATGATATGAAACTTGCACAACAACTTATTATAGCAGGATCAGAGCATAGAAAATTTATGAGACAGATATTTGTATCAGTTGATATTACAGCACCGCTTTATTGGTATAAAGAATTTGATACATATAAGGTAGGTACTGTTGCAAATAGTACAAGTACAATGCATAAGTTAGCAACTACGCCTATTACAATAGAATGTTTTGAGATTGATGATTATGACAATTCTATTTTTACAAATCCAGAGGAAATAGAATATCTTATCCAGTTTTTAGAATCGCTCAGAACAAAATATCTTGATACAAAGGATAAGAGATACTGGAAAGAACTTATTCGATGGTTACCTGAGTCATGGCTGCAAACAAGAACAGTAACAATGTCATATGAAAATCTGCTTGCAATGTGCAGTAAAGGACAAAGAAGATTTCATAAATTAAATGAGTGGAGTGGGCAAGATGATAATTCAAAACCTAATTTTATTTCATGGGCGAGAACGTTACCATATGCACAAGAATTAATTTTTATTGATGAAGTAGAGGAGAGTTAAATGGTTACGATTATTTGTTTGGTTATAGTGATATTTATAATAATTGACGTTTTTGCATTATTTTCTGCAAATAGTAAAAGTGGAGGTGTTTCAGACGAATAAACAAATATTCATAATAAATGGTTCTGGTCGGGTTGGTAAAGATAGTTTTTGCAATTTAATTAGAAAATATAGTGGTTATAATACATATATTATTTCGTCAGTAGATGATATTAAAAAGAAAGCACAGCTTATGGGCTGGGATGGTGTATCTAAAACAGAAAAGGATAGAAAATTTTTATCAGATTTAAAAGATTTATGTACATGGTATAACGATGCTCCATATGATTATGTAAGACAACAAATTATGTATTTTGAAGCAACACCTAGTTCTGAAATTATGTTTATACATATTAGAGAGCCAAAAGAAATTGAAAAGA
The DNA here is from genome assembly GCA_947178445.1 of uncultured Clostridium sp. GTDB lineage: Bacteria > Bacillota > Clostridia > Lachnospirales > Lachnospiraceae > CAG-590. The sequence continues at coordinate 52,773 of CAMWYJ010000017.1, read as the reverse complement.
TAAGACAGAAATATCCATATATAAAAACTATTTTAATCACTAATAAAAATGTTCCGCATATAACAAGTAATGAAGCTGATGCTGGTGTGTTTAATTATCAGTATGACTATGTTATTCAAAATGATGGTACTTTGGATGAGCTAAAAAACAAAGTATTATGCTTTATAAATATGTTAGAAGGGGATAATAAATGAAGATTAAAATAAAATTGAATACAATTAATGAAGTAAAGAAATTTTGCGATTATGCAGAAAGTTTAGATTGTGATATTTATGCATCACAAGGCAGGTATACAGTATCTGCCAAAAGTATTATGGGTATTATGAGTTTATCTTTACTTGATAATTTAGAACTTGTTATTGATGAACCATCAGATGATTTTGATGAATTTCTTAATAATATTAAACAACTCGGAATTGTTAAAAATTGAGGATAGTGAAATATGAAGAATATACAAATATATTTAGCCGGCGGGATGCAAAAGTTCGGTAAGGATGACTTTGGAAAGAGTAATAACTGGAGAGTGTTTTGTAAAGATACATTAGAAAACAATAAAACGCTCGCTATCCCATTAGCTTTAGCTGATGGGTAAAGAGCGAAAATAAACAGAGAATATATAAATAAAAAGTTGGTGATAAACAAATGCTAAAAGCATATAAATATCGAATATACCCAAATAAGAAACAACAAGAACTTATTCAGAAAACATTTGGATGTTGCAGATTTGTATACAATCAAATTTTATTTTACAAAATTTATAAATATAAGAATGAAAACATATCATTGAGTAAAATAGATTGTAACAATTATTGTAATCAAGTTCTTAAAAAGAAATATGAATGGCTCAAAGAAGTTGATAAATATTCACTGACTAATGCCATATATAATATAGATTCTGCCTATCATAAATTTTTTAAAGAACATACTGGATATCCTAAATTCAAAAGCAAACATGATAACAGAAAGTCTTATAAAACGAATTTTTCTAATAATAATATAGAGGTTTCTTTTGAAAAAAATAAAATTAAACTTCCAAAACTCAAGTGGCTAAAAGCAAAGGTACATAGAGAATTTGAAGGTATTATTAAATCTGCTACTATTTCACAAATACCCAGTGAAAAATATTTTGTATCAATACTTGTTGAAACAGAACATATTCCTATGAAGGTTATAACCGGCACGATTGGTATAGATTTAGGCATTAAAGATTTAATTATCACTTCAGAAGGAAAGAAATATGATAATAAAAAGCTCATCAAGAAATACGAGGAAAAATTGGCGAAAGAACAAAGAAAATTATCCCATAAGGTAAAAGGTAGCAAAAATTGGAACAAGCAGAGAATAAAAGTAGCAAGAATACATGAAAAGATTTCAAATACCAGAAATGATTATTTACATAAAATATCACATCAGTTAGTGAGCGAAAACCAAGTGATAGTAACTGAGGATTTGGCTGTAAATAATATGGTTAAGAATCATTATCTTGCTAAAGTAATATCTGATTGTGGCTGGTATAAATTAACAAGGCAGTTACAATATAAGTCTGATTGGAATGACCGTCAATACATCAAGATTGGTAGATTTACAAAATCAAGTCAGCTTTGTAATGTTTGTGGATATACCAATACAGAAACAAAGAATTTAGCAGTAAGAGAATGGATATGTCCTCAATGCGGAACTTTTCATGATCGTGACATAAACGCCGCTATCAATATTCTTAATGAAGGGTTACGGTTACTTAATGTAACTTAGATGTATTAGTACGGTAGGAACTATCGGAATTTACGCTTGTGGAGTTAGTAGGTTACGAGGACGATGAAACAAGAAGCCCATCAAGCTTTAGCTTGTTGGTAGTTCACCAATGCGAATGTATTTATAAAGTCAAAATAATAAATCCAAATGATTATTTTAATTTCATGGATGAGAATCCTAAATATGCTTCACAGAAAGAAGTAATGGAGTTTGATTTACACAAAGTTAGGACATCAGATTTATTAATAATCAACTTTAATGATATGTATTCGCTTGGTTCAATGGCAGAGTTAGCTATTGCCTATGAAAGAAGGATACCAGTCATTGGTCTTGATGTTGACAAACAGAGTCTGCATCCATGGCAAAATGAAATGTGTAGCAGAATTTTTAGTGATATTAATGAAATGTTAGACTACATAGAAGATTTCTATTTAACTTAAGAGGAGTGTTTGAGTATGATGACATATGAGATGGTTGGTGTTGCTGACCAAAATGGTAGAACTTATGAATCTATATATGGGACATATAATAAACAGACCGGATTTAAGATTGATCCCAAATATATAAGATATTCAACCGATTTAGGTTCAAAACATATTTTGTTTTCTTATCAGAGATTAATTAATGGGTTGTTTCATGATAATTGTTGGTCATTAAAAGTTGAGAAACCGAAGCCAAAGAAGATGACAAAGGAAGAAATAGAAAAGGCGCTAGGATATGAAATTGAAATTCAAGATAAATCGGATTCCTATGATTCACAAACATTAGAGAAAAATAGCAGAGATCTTTATGATTTCTTTGATTTTTTTTGGGATTAAGTATTTGTATGTAATAAAAGAGGTTATATAGATTAGAGGTGAAAAACATTGGAAACAATTGTAATCAATTTATTTGGTGAACCATCAGCAGGTAAAAGTACGGCTGCCATGGATATTGCTTCAAGGTTAAAGAGAAAGGGTATTAATGCAGAGTATGTTTCAGAATTTGCAAAAGATAAAGTATACGAAAATAATGGAGAAGTATTTAAACACCAGGAATATTTATTTGGGAAACAATCATTCAAGATGGGAAGAGTAAGAGATAAAGTACAGGTTATTGTAGTAGACTCTCCGTTGATACTTTGTGTCGTGTATAACAATGATAAAGTTCTTGGAGCAGATTTTAATAAGACAGTTTTGAATGTATTTAATTCATATAATAATAAAAATTATTTACTTATAAGAAAGCATACATACGAGAATGAAGGAAGATTCCAAAATGAGGACGAGGCATTAGAGGTAAGGAATCATATTGTTACTGCGTTAAATGATATGAATATTGATTATGATTTTGCAACTTCCAGTGAAGAGGATTGTGAAAAAATAGCTGATATGATTGCAAAGGAGATTAGAGAAAATGAATAGTAAAGGACATTTAATTATTAGCTTGGGTAAATCATCAATTAGAGTGATTGGTGGTATTGTAGCACTTGTCAAAAAATCAGTAATTCCCATAGCTGTAGGTATTATTGTTGCTGAAATTGGTGGTGTGCTAGAAGAATTAGTTGATAAAAGATAAGTATCGGAGGAAATTCTATTGGTAAAAATTATCAAAAGAGATTGTACAGAAGTAGATTTTTGTAAAGAAAAGATTTCAAATGCAATTTTAAAAGCAATGAAAAATGGATCAGGTATTGTAAAACCTAAAATTGCTGAAGATATAGCAGATGAGATTTATGAAGAAAATAAGGATAGAAAAGAGATAGATATATCTGAAATAGAGCAATTAGTATTTGACAAGCTGATTTCTAAGAAACAAAGATTAACTGCGAGGGCATATGAAGGATATAGAAGTATTAGGGAATTCCAAAGAGAAAATACTAATACGACAGATGAAGAAATTGAAGAATTATTAAATGGTGATAGTGAATATTGGAATACAGAAAATTCTAATAAAAATTCAAGAGTGTTAAATACACAAAGAGATTATATGGCCGGTATCGTATCTAAAGATATTTCACGTAGATTTTTACTTCCTCCAGAAGTAGTACAAGCGCATGATGAAGGAATTATCCATTTTCATGATATTGATTATTTTGGTATGAATGCAATGACAAATTGTTCGTTGATTAATCTTGAAGATATGTTACAAAATGGAACAGTTATAAATAAGGTCATGATTGAGAAACCTCACAGATTTATTACAGCTTGCACCATAGCTACTCAGATTATTTTATCGGTGACTTCTATGCAATATGGTGGAGCAACTATTTCATTAACACATTTAGCGCCTTTTGTAAGGGATAGTTATAATAAATACTATGCCAAATATAAGTCATGGGGCTTTGATGATTATAAAGCGAAACATTTTGCTGAACTAGATACAAGAAAAGAAGTGTCTGATGGTGTGCAAACGTTTAATTATCAATGTAATTCTATGTCAAATTCAAATGGTCAAAGTCCATTTCTGAGTGTATTTATGTATCTTGGCGAAACAGAAGAATATAAAGATGAGCTTGCTATGATTATTGAGGAATTCTTAAACCAAAGAATCTTAGGTTTAAAAAATGAAGTGTCTGTTTATGTGACACAAGCATTCCCTAAACTTTTATATGTATTAGAAGAAGATAATATTCAAAAAGATAGTAAATACTGGTATTTAACAGAGTTGGCTGCTAAGTGTACAGCTAAAAGAATGGTTCCAGATTACATATCAGAAAAGAAGATGAAGGAATACAAAGAAGGTAATTGCTTTCCTAATATGGGCTGCCGCAGTTTCTTAGCACCATGGAAAGATGAAAATGGCAATTATAAATTTTATGGCAGACTAAATCAAGGTGTTGTCACTTTGAATTTGGTTGATGTTGCATTATCTTCTGAAGGAAATATGGATAAATTCTGGGATTTAATGGAGCAAAGAACAGAATTATGTCATAAGGCTTTATTATGCAGACATTACAGATTAGAAGGTACATTATCTGATGTTGCGCCTATTCTGTGGCAATATGGAGCATTTGCAAGATTGGGGAAAGGTGAACAAATTGATAAATTGCTTCATGGTGGTTACTCAAGTATTTCGCTTGGATATGCTGGACTATATGAATGCGTAAAATATATGACTAATGAATCACATATCGGTAATAAAACTGGTCACGATTTTGGAATTAAAGTTATGAAATTCCTCAATAAAAAATGTGAACAATGGAATAAAGAGCATTATATAGGTTTTTCATTGTATGGAAGCCCGATTGAAAATACTACATATAAGTTTGCAAGATGTTTACAGAAACGTTTTGGTATTATAGCAGGAATAACGGATAGAAACTATATTACAAATTCATATCATACATTTGTAAAAGAACATATAAACGCATTTGATAAGCTACAAAAAGAGGCAGAATTCCAGTCGTTATCTCTTGGTGGTGCAATATCATATGTAGAAACAAGTGATTTAACTAATAATATTGATGCTATTTTAGAAGTGATGAACTTTATATATAACAATATTATCTATGCTGAATTAAACACAAAAAGTGATTATTGTCAGGTGTGTGGATATGATGGTGAAATCAAGATTATTGATGAAAACAATGAATTGATATGGGAGTGTCCTAATTGTGGAAATAGAAATAAAGATAAGATGAATGTAACAAGAAGAACCTGCGGTTATCTTGGAACTAACTTTTGGGGAAAAGGTAGGACGCAGGAGATTAATGAAAGATTTGTTCATTTGACAGATATACTTTGTAAGGAGTGTGATTGATATTCGATATGCACAAATTAGAGAATGTGATGTGAGTAATGGAGAGGGCATAGGTGTTGCCCTTTTCGTTCAAGGCTGTCACTTCCATTGTAAAAGCTGCTTTAATCCTGAAACATGGGACTTTGATAGCGGTAAAGAATGGACACAAGATATAAAAGAAAAATTCTTAGAGCTTGCGAATAGACCGTATATCAAAAGAATTTCAATACTCGGAGGAGAACCTTTAGCGGATGAAAACATTAATGATGTTTTAGATCTGGTCAATGAAACTCGTCTTTCATTGCCACAAAAATCTATCTGGCTTTATACCGGATATAAAGTAATAGGCATTAGTGATGGATTCTGGGAATTAGAGCCAAATGTAATTACAGATAAAATTCTTGATTCAGATAAATTAGTAAAAGAGATCAATGATGCTAAAAAACGTTCAGATATTATTCGGCAATGTGATGTGTTGGTAGATGGACAATATATAGATTCGCTGCAGGATATTACTCTGCCTTGGCGTGGATCGGCTAACCAGAGAGTAATCAACATAAAAGAATCCTTACAGAAAAGAAAAATAATATTATGGGACAATCAACAAGGCGAGTAATCTTAAAACAGGAATTAGAAAATGGTTACATATTAAAAAATCATATAATTGCTAATTTAAAATCGCTCGGATTTAGTGGTGGCTTAGTGCTGCCACTTTTTGCATAAGGAGGAAATATTAAAGATGATAGAAATAGACGAGTACTTGACACCTAAGGATATTCAGAATATATTCAAAATAGGAAGGAATAAAGTTTATCAATTGTGTTCACTAAAAGGTTTTCCATCAATCAAAATTGGTACGACTTATAGAATAAACAAAAGCAAATTTGTAAAGTGGATGGAGAAACATGAGGGGATGGATATTTTTCTAAATTAGGGTAGAAATTAGGGTAGAAAACTAATAAAAGTCCGTAGAATTATTGAAATATATAGACTTATAGATTTTATAATATCTGTTTCGTAATGCGTAGGTCGTGGGTTCGAGTCCCATGGGGAGCTTTAAAAAAGAGAAACGTTAAAACCCTTGAAAACTAAGGAATACAGGGGTTTTGATGTTTCTTTTTTTATACAAATCTATTAAAAGCATTAGAACGGTTCCATTGTCAGATAAAGTGATAGATATTATCAAATCATGTAAAAATAGCCATTCTGACGTTACGACATACATTTGCAAGCCAATTATTAGTAAATGATGTAGAAATATCGATCCGTATTTACACACAAATAAGGGACTGTTCCTATAGTGAGACAGTTCCTTATTTCTATGTGATCAGATGAATTTGTATAAATATATTAAATTATATGTAGACATATCAATAACAAACCTTACAAGGTCGTGGCTTAGGACATTTAGATTTTAAACCACTGTAAATTGTGCGGGAACGCTTCAATGTCGGACAGTTTGGTGTCTTATGATATACCCCTCCATTTGGTACCCAATATACAGTAGCTTCTTTTTTAGCCGATACTTTTACTTTACATGTTGCTTTCTTGCCGGACTTCAATGTGACTGTGATTTTTGCAGTACCGTTACTTTTTGCTTTGATTTTACCCTTTTTTGATACGGTAGCAACTTTTGTATTACTTGATTTGCACTTTTTTATAGAATCGCCTTTTGCGTATTTTACTTTTAATGTATAGGTCTTTGTTGTCTGCAGCTTTACAGTCTTTTTAGATAGTTTAATATATGGCTTTGATTTTGGGATTATTGATGTCTGTGTTTCGCCACAAACGATACATTCCCGTTCTTTTAAGCCGGTTTTTGAGATTGTTGCTGCTTTTACTGTATACCAGTCATCCCATTCATGTTGACCAGTAGCAGGTATATCAGCGTATTCTTGTGTGTAACAATCTAAACAGTGTCGTTCCTTCTGTCCAGATTTTACACAAGTAGGTTCATAGTATACTTCCCACTCGCTCCATATGTGATTACACACATCATCTGCAAATGCTTGTACTGGCAAAAGCGATAACACCATTGTTACGACAATAAGAAAGTTTAAAAATCTTTTCTTCATGACATTTCCTCCAAGTCTTTTATTTATTGCATTATTATATGACAAATTTCATACTAAAGCAATATAATATAAAACTTTTTATTCTGCGAAGCAACGGGCCAAGTGTGACCTTGCTCGCATTTGGCGACTGCCGTGAGAGTCAACAAAATATCCGTTGAATATACTAATAGTACAACGAGAAGGTATAGAATTGATCCCATTTTAAATTAGGATAGATCAGCGATACCAAAAAGGGAGGAGAAAATGATGCTGAAATCGGTTGAATTTAGAGAGTATATGTTGATTACAGGGGACATGATGAAGCATAAGCTTGCAGAAGCTATATATGAAAAGGAATCCGGAAATATAATATGGAGAGGTAAAAATGGAGAGATTTTAGGGAGCAGAAAAAAGAACAAAAAAGGAATTTTTGAACATAAGATTGACGAGAACGTATATAGGGAATGGGTAAGGAGCAGATAAAGCGAAAAACAGGAAAAATATCCCCAATATTCTTATGAAATAAATTGACAAAATATTGGAAGTGAGATAACATGAAAATAATGTAAATTGTTGTAAATATACAATGGTAGTTATGGAGGATATTTTGTAAAAAAGGAGATCAGGTTTATGAGCAGATACACAAAACACGATATTATGCGGATTGTGGAGGAGGAGGACATTGAATTTATCCGTCTTCAGTTTACAGATATGTTTGGTACATTAAAAAATGTTGCAATTACGGCCAGTCAGTTAGAAAAGGCATTGGATAATAAATGTATGTTTGACGGTTCTGCGATTGAGGGATTTGTTAGGATTGATGAGTCAGATATGTATTTGTATCCTGATTTGAATACTTTTGAAGTTTTTCCGTGGAGACCACAGCACGGCAGGGTGGCGAGAATGATCTGTGATGTCTACCGCCCAGATGGGACTCCATTTGAGGGTGATCCAAGATATATTTTAAAGAAGGTATTAAAGGAAGCTGCTGACATGGGTTACCGCTTCAATGTTGGTCCTGAATGTGAATTTTTCTTATTCCATACGGATGATGAGGGAAGACCAACTACGATAAGTCATGAAAAAGCAGGATATTTTGATATTTCGCCGCTTGATTTGGGAGAAAATGCCCGCCGTGATATTATTTTAAATCTGGAGCAAATGGGATTTGAGATAGAAGCATCCCATCATGAGGTGGCTCCAGCACAGCATGAGATTGATTTTAAGTACACAAATGCACTGAAGGCAGCAGATAATATGATGACATTCAAGCTGGTGGTAAAGACGATCGCGAAGAGACATGGTCTGTTTGCGAGCTTTATGCCAAAGCCGGTGTACGGTGTGTGTGGTTCCGGGCTTCATATGAATATGTCCCTGGAAAAAGATGGTAAAAACATCTTTAATGATCACAGTGCACCAAATGGTGTCAGCAAGGAGGCGTATCAGTTTATTGCAGGAATTATGGAGCATGCAAAGGCAATGACATTGGTTGCAAATCCGATCGTCAATTCCTATAAGAGATTATTGCCGGGTTTTGAGGCTCCGGTATATATTGCGTGGTCTGAAAAAAATAGAAGCCCATTAATTCGTATTCCGTCTGCCAGAGGGACCAATATGCGTATAGAGTTTCGTTCTCCGGATCCGGCGGCAAATCCATATTTATTGTTTGCGGTATGTTTAGCAGCAGGTTTGGACGGCATTAAGCGTAACCTGGATATACCAAAAGAGATTGAAGGAAATATCTATGAAATGAGCAAGGAAGAGCTAGAGGCTGCTGGTGTTGAGGCGATTCCATCGAATTTGAGTAAGGCATGTCATTATTTTGAGGATGATGCGTTTATGAAGGATGTTTTGGGAGAGCATGTTCATAAAAAATATTTAGAGGCAAAGCGCGGAGAGTGGAACCGTTTTCGAGAACAGGTTACTGCATGGGAGATAGAAGAATATTTATATAAGATTTGATGTTTTGGCGATAGATAACTCATGGGCTAGCAAGGAGAAAGAAAATGATTAGTGTAATCGTAGTATTCCCTAAGCTTGAGGAGGCCAAAAGTATCAAAAATCTGTTGGTGAGAAATGGCATAGATGTAATTGCAGCATGTTCTACTGGTGCACAAGTGATTAATCTGATAGATGATTTGGATTATGGGATTGTGGTGAGTGGATATAAAACGGTGGACATGATGTATAGCGAATTGCTGGAATATTTGCCGGATACATTTGATATGCTCTTGGTAGTATCCAAGCGATATGAGACAGAATGTAATGATGAAAATCTTGTATGTCTTTCAATGCCTATAAAGGCGGCAGAACTGATTCACACAGTGAATCAGATGTATGATAAGCTGTATTATCAGATGAAGAAGAAAAAATCAAAGCCTGCGGTGCGCACGGAGACAGAGAAACAGCTCATTATAAATGCAAAGCAGATATTAATGGATCGAAGGGGAATAACAGAGGATGAAGCACATAAATATCTGCAAAAGAAAAGTATGGATAATGGAACAAATCTGGTAGAAACAGCCCAGATGGTATTAGAAATGTTTCAAATTTGATGCCCCGCTACCTGCGGCGGGGTTTTTGGCTGGAAAGGAGAGAGAACATGAAATTCACCAAAATGGAAGGTCTTGGAAATGACTATGTATATGTAAATTGTTTGACAGAATCAGTGGAAAATCCATCCGAAACGGCGATTAAAGTGAGTGATCGGCATTTTGGTATTGGTTCGGATGGGTTGATTTTGATCAAGCCATCAACGGCTGCTGACTTTTGTATGGAAATGTATAATGCGGATGGCTCCAGATCTGAGATGTGTGGGAACGGAATCCGCTGTGTGGCAAAGTATGTGTATGATTATGGACTGACAGATAAGACCAGTATTTCTGTTGAAACACTTGCAGGAATCAAGTATCTGGATTTAAAGGTGGAAGATGGGAAGGTGTCTTTTGTAACAGTCAATATGGGTGCACCAGAGCTTGTACCTGCAAAAATCCCGGTAAAATCAAATAAAGATATTTTAGTAAAAGAGCCGATTGAAGTGGATGGAGTGACCTATGAGATGACTTGTGTTTCTATGGGAAACCCACATTGTATTGTTTTTGTAGAGGATGTGGCAGCATTTCCTTTGGAAGTGGTCGGACCAAAGTTTGAACAGCATGAAGTATTTCCAAACCGTGTAAATGCGGAATTTATTCAGGTTTTAGACAGAAAGACAGTGAGTATGCGCGTATGGGAGAGAGGCTCCGGGGAGACTTTAGCTTGTGGAACAGGGGCTTGTGCTTCAACTGTAGCGTGCGTCTTAAATGGGTTGACAGATGATGAAATCACCCTGCATTTGCTTGGCGGTGATTTGAGGGTACGCTGGGATAGAGAGGCAGATCTTGTGTATATGACAGGACCTGCAAAGGTGGTTTTTGACGGAGAGATTCTGCTTTAAAGGTTTGGAAAAGCTTTTATTTCCAGATGCTTCATTATGTTTAAGAAAAAACAGTATAAGTAAAAAAGAGCCTTCTATAGATATAGGAGGAAAAGGAGGATGTTATGTTTAAGGTAAATGACAATTATTTAAAACTGCCTGGGAGCTATTTGTTTTCTACAATTGGCAGGAAAGTAAGTACATATAAGGAAGCAAATCCGGACAAGGAGGTTATTTCTTTGGGGATTGGCGATGTGACACAGCCACTGGCACCCGCAATTATTGACAGTCTTCATAAGGCAGTAGATGAGATGGCGGTAAAAGAGACTTTTAAGGGATATGCACCGGATCTGGGGTATGAGTTCTTGAGAAGTGCGATTGCAAAACATGACTATAAAGCCCGGGGAGCGGAGATTGCCATTGATGAGATTTTTGTAAGTGATGGGGCGAAGTGCGATTCAGGAAATATCCAGGAAATATTCGCTGTTGATAATAAAATCGCTGTCTGTGATCCGGTTTATCCGGTTTATGTGGATACAAATGTTATGGCAGGAAGAACCGGTACATATGATCCTGCTACAGAGCTTTGGAGTGATGTGATCTATATGCCATGTAAGGCAGATAATAATTTTGCACCGGAAATTCCCAAAGAAACACCGGATATTATTTATCTATGTTTTCCAAACAATCCAACAGGTGCAACGATTCGGAAGGCGCAACTTCAGGAATGGGTTGATTATGCAAATAAGGTGGGTGCAGTTATCATCTATGATGCGGCTTATGAAGCGTATATTAGTGAGGCAGATGTGCCACATACAATCTATGAGTGCGATGGCGCAAAAACATGTGCGATTGAGCTTAAAAGTTTTTCCAAGAATGCCGGATTTACGGGAACACGTCTTGGATATGCTGTCGTTCCAAAAGAATTGAAGGCAAATGACGGAACCTCCCTGAATGCACTTTGGGCAAGACGGCATGGAACTAAGTTTAATGGCGCACCATATATTATACAGCGCGCAGGTGAGGCGGTTTACAGTGAGGAAGGCAGGAAGCAGACTGCGGAGCAGATTGCTTATTATATGAATAATGCTAAGATTATCAAGGAAGGTTTGTCAGAGGCGGGCTTTACTGTGTCAGGTGGTGTAAATGCACCATATATCTGGCTTAAGACCACAGAAGGTATGAGTTCATGGGAGTTTTTTGACTATTTGCTAGAGAATGCAAATATTGTAGGAACACCAGGTTCCGGATTTGGACCAAGCGGCGAGGGATATTTCCGACTGACTGCGTTTGGAAGTTATGAGAATACATTAGAGGCTGTAAAGAGAATCAAGGCGTTATAACGCTTCTTTGATTTATGAAGTGAAAATGCAGAAGATATCAGGATGAAAGAAAATCATCTTTGTGTTGAACAAAATACAACATTTATTCTTGCATTCGCAATAGGACAGTGGTAAACTGAAAAAAGCGATAAAAGCATGGAAAAGGCAATGCAACAGATGCGGGACAACAAGCTTGTTGTGAAACGGCCGAAGAAAGGGAGTTTTTTGGATGAGTAAAAACATCGATTGGGCCAATATTGGTTTTGGCTATATGGAGACAGAGCAGAGATTTGTGGCAAATTATAAGGATGGTAAATGGGATGAGGGTGCATTAATCTCAGATCCTATGGTTACTATTAATGAGTGTGCCGGTGTGCTACAGTATGCGCAGACCTGTTTTGAAGGACTTAAGGCATATACGACGGAGGACGGGCGTGTTGTATGCTTTCGGCCGGACTTGAATGCACAAAGGATGGCAGATACCTGTAAGCGGTTGGAGATGCCAGTCTTTCCAGAGGACAAGTTTGTAGAGGCTGTGGAAAAGGTTGTAAAGGCGAATATTGAATATGTTCCGCCATATGGTTCAGGCGCAACCTTATATATCAGACCATATATGTTTGGAAGTAATCCGGTAATCGGTGTAAAACCGGCTGACGAGTACCAATTCCGTATCTTTGTAACCCCTGTAGGTCCTTATTTCAAGGGCGGTGCAAAGCCGATTACAATTCGTGTCAGTGATTTTGATCGTGCAGCCCCTCATGGAACCGGTCACATTAAGGCAGGTCTTAATTATGCAATGAGTCTGCATGCGATTGTGGATGCGCATAACCAGGGCTATGCAGAGAACATGTATTTAGATGCTGCAACCCGTACAAAAGTGGAGGAGACAGGTGGTGCAAACTTCATCTTCATCACAAAGGATGGAAAGCTCGTGACACCGAAATCAGACAGTATTTTACCTTCCATAACCCGCCGTTCTTTGATGGTTGTAGCAGAAAAGTATCTGAATATGGAGGTTGAACACAGAGAGGTATTCTTTGATGAGGTAAAAGACTTCGCAGAGTGTGGGCTTTGTGGAACTGCTGCTGTTATTTCGCCAGTTGGCAAGATTGATGACCATGGCAAGGAGATCTGTTTCCCGAGTGGAATGGATGAGATGGGTCCGGTGACCAAAAAGTTATACGATACATTGACAGGAATCCAGATGGGCCAGATTGAAGCTTTGGAGGGATGGATCAAAGAGATTCAGTAAACCATTTTACAAAGGTATATTTATGTAATGATTGAGATGAAAAAGGCTGTATTTTGACTGGAATGAACCAAAATACAGCCTTTTTGCCTATTTCTTACAGAAAAATATACGGTTTCTGATAATTTTCTTAAGAAGTGGTGTTAGATATGGCGAGAAGAAACGACATGTGATATAGTATGTATGTAATCATGAAAAAGGGATTATACACAATATAGGGTATACATGTGTTATGCATAACAATATGTAGCAGTGTGTATTTAGCACTGGATAATCGGAAACGTAAATAGCAAGAGTTAGAGAGGATTAAAGTATGAGAAAAGGAATAGTGAAAAAAGCAGCAGCGCTTATGCTTACAGCAGCAATGATGATTTCTATGGCAGGCTGCGGTAAATCAGAAGATGGTGACAGCAAAAAGGATGACAGCAAAAAAGAAGATACGAAAGAAATGGTATATGCCGGAGAGGATTTTGTATTGGACGGTATAGAAGGAGATCCTAGTACCATTTGGATTGAAAGGGACAAAATGTATATCACCACATATGAGTGGATAGAAGCGGAAGGCACCACTGGTGATGGAACAGAAGATGCAGATGCGGAAAACGAAACTGCGACAGAGAGTGAAGGCGCAGATACCGGAGACGAAGCTGCGACAGAGAGTGAAGACACAGATACCGGAGACGAAGCTGTAACAGAGAGTGAAGATGCGAATACAGAAGACGAAGCTGAAAATACAGAGAAAGACACATCAGAGGAAGCCGGTGAAGATTTGGAAGCTGATGCGGATAGCGAGGAATACGATGTGGAGTCAGAGGGAACTTCGATTGAGCGTATGTACTGTGCAAATTTAGATGGCAGTGATTTAAAGGAGATTACCTTGCCAGAGAAGGCAGAAAATGAATATATGTATTGTATGTCCCCGGCAGAGGATGGAACATTTACTTATTTATATAGTTTATATGATGAGAAAAAGGACAAGTCGTTTTACTCTCTTATACAGGCAGATGAAAGCGGCAAGGTATCTGAGAAGACAGATATTACAGAGAATCTGAAGTTAAACAATGAGAATTATATTAATAAGATGCTGATAGATGAAAAGGGGAATCTTGTCTTTGTGATGAATGATACAATTAATGTGCTGGATAGCAGTGGCAAGCCGCTTTGTGAATTGAAGGCTGAGAATAATGCATGGCTTGAGGGTGCAGCAAGGACAAAGGATGGACAGATTGTAATTGGTTATACCCAGGAAGAAGGCGCATGTGTACAGGTAGTAGATATTGAAGGTAAAAAATGGGGCGAGAAATACGATATTGATATCCGATACTTCAATAGCAGCGATTCTTTGATGAATGGAATGAACGACTATGATATTTACTATAAAGATGATTCCGGTGTTTATGGTTACACATTAGCAGAGAAGAAGAGTACTAAGCTTTTAGATTATATGGCATCTAATATCAGTTCGGATGAGACATATAATATGATTCCGTTTACAGATGGCAGATTTTTGTGCAATACATGGGATGAAAACGGAAGTAAAATGGTGGTATATAACAAGGTTGATCCTTCTTCCATTAAAGATAAGCAGAAAATCAGTATAGCAATGATGTGGGTGGATGATGACATAAAAAGGGCGGCAATGGAGTTTAACAAGAACAGCGATGAATATCAGATTGAGATTAAGGATTACTCCAATGAAGAGGATCCCGAGACAAAGATGAATGCAGACATTATTGCCGGTAATGTGGCAGATATTATCTATTTAAATAGTTTGCCGGTAGAGCAGTATATTTCAAAAGGGTTATTGGAGGATTTAACACCATATATCGAAAAGGATGATGAAATCAATCCGGATGACATTGTAGATTCTTTGAGGGAAACAATCCAAACAGATGGAAAGTTCTACTATGTAGTACCGTCTTTTTCTGTGTCAACCTTAACAGCAGCAACAGCGGATGTCGGTACAGAAATGGGCTGGACCTTTGAGGATTTGAAGAAGCTGTTAGAAGAAAAGGGGAAAGATGTAAGACCGTTTTCCTCCGAGAGTAAAGAATGGATGTTATACAGCTTTGTCGGAAATGCAACGAATGATTTTGTAGACTGGGGAACCGGAGAATGCAGATTTGACAGCCAGGACTTCAAAGATATTTTAGAGATTTGTAATACTGGACTCAATGAAGAACCGGAATATGATGAGGATGGTCCAAGTGCACCGTCTCTGTTCCAGGAAGGAAAGATACTGTTTAACGAAGGCAGTGTTGATCTGGAATCTATCCAGATGTATAAAAAGATGCATAATGGCAGTATTACCTTCATTGGATATCCGAGTGCTGAAAAAGAAGGTTCCTATTTCTCGTTAAACAGTAACATGGGAATCTATTCCAAGTCCAACGTAAAGGACGGTGCATGGGAATTTATTCGTACCTTTATGACAAAGGACTACCAGTGTAAGCAGGTAAGCAATGGTATGATGTGGAATGTGCCAAGCCGAAAGGATGCCCTTGAACTCAAGAATAAGATTGCAATGACGACCGAGAAGTTTAAGGATGAATACGGCGTGGAACATGGACCGGTTGATTCCGGATGGGGATGGGATGACCTGGAGGTTAAGATTGGACCATCATCCCAGGAGGATGTAGATATGTATATGGACTTAATTAATAATACGAAGAAGATTGGTGGATGGAACCAGGCAATCCTTGATATTATCAGTGAAGAGAGTAAGGCATATTTTTCCGGAGATAAGAGCTTAGATGAGACGGCAGATATTATCCAGAACCGGGCAAAGACCTACGTGAACGAAAACCGTTAGTCACTATATGATTTTTAAGGGTGGCCGCACTTTGTGCGGCAACCCTGCTTTGATGTTATGGGAGGCAAAAGGGTGCCGGAGAAAAAAAAGAGGCTGCGGACACCAGAAAATGGTATAACGGGCAGCAAAAAAGAAGAAAAAGAGAATACAGAGATTCATTATAAAAAACCGAAGAGAAGCAGAAAAGAAAGGAAGCAGGAGATTTTATTTCTGTCACCAAGTCTGCTTGGCGTTATGGTATTTTTTATTGTTCCGTTTTTTGTAATTATCTATTATTCATTTGTGGATAATCCGATTAACCATGATTTTGTGTTTGTAGATAATTTTATTAGTTTATTCCATAACTCAGCTTTTTTACAGGCAGCAAAGAATACAGCGACTTTTTCATTGGTTGCAGTGCCATTGGCAGTAATCCTTTCTCTGGTGATGGCAATACTTCTGGAACAAAACATTCCGATGCGTAGCCAGTTTCGAACCTTTTTCTTAAGTCCGATGATGGTTCCAGTGGCATCTATTGTATTAATCTGGCAGGTGTTGTTTGATTACCATGGAGCCATCAATGAGTTTATCGGACATTTGGGTATAGAGTCGATTGACTGGTTCAAATCTTCCTACAGCCAGCTTGTAATTGTTATTTTGTTTTTGTGGAAGAATCTGGGATACAATATGATTCTTTTTATGGCCGCATTAAATGCGATTCCAAAGGATGTATTAGAGGTGGCAACATTAGAGAGTGCTTCGGAGCTTCAGAAGTTTTGGTATATAAAGCTGCGATATTTGTCATCTACTATATTGTTTGTAGCAATTTTGTCATTGATCAATTCCTTTAAGGTATTCCGTGAAGTATATCTGCTAACAGGAAGATATCCGTATGATACCCTGTATATGCTTCAGCATTTTATGAACAATACCTTCGATTCGTTAGACTATCAGAAGTTATCGGCAGCAGCAATTATTATGGCATTGGTTATGGCAGCGGTTATCGCACTTTTGTTTATAGCAGAGGATAAATTTGGAAAGGATGTGGAAGGTTGATGAACCGGAAGAAAAAAGGTATTTTCAAAAGAATCCTGCTAACGGTTGTAGCGTTTGTTTTCGCAGTATCCTTTTTGCTGCCAACCGTTTTAACAATTGCAAATTCTTTTATGGCATCGTCAGAAATCAGTACAAATTATGGTGTGATTTTTAGTCAATATCAGGAGACGGAGTATGGGGAACGCAATACGGATTACATTGCCGAGAGGGTGAACCTTAAGTTTATTCCGGATATGGTGGATTTTTCGCAGTATATCACAGTGCTGCTCAAGAGTCCGGAATATCTGTTAAAATTCTGGAATTCGGTGATTCTTACGGTACCAATTGTAATTTTCCAGATTTTGATCGCCCTTGGTGCTTCCTACAGCTTTATGCGGTTTAGGGGAAGATTAAAGGAAATTGTTTTTTTCCTGTATGTGGCATTGATGTTGATGCCATATCAGGTTACTTTAGTGCCAAATTATCTGGTGGCGGATTGGATGAACACATTAGATACAAGATGGTCCATTATTTTACCGGGTATTTTTGCCCCGTTTAGTGTGTATCTGCTGACCAAGTTTATGAGGCGGATACCAAGCTCACTGATTGAGGCTGCAAAGCTTGACGGTGCAAATGAATGGCAGATTTTTACAAGAGTGTGCATACCGCTTTGTAAGGGTGCAATCGCTTCCGTAGCGATACTGGTATTTATCGATTACTGGAATATGGTGGAACAGCCGCTCATCATGCTGTCGGATTCGGATAAGCATCCGCTGTCGGTATTCCTTTCGCAGATTAACAGTGGCGAGGTAGGGCTTGCGTTTGCTGTTGCAACTATTTATATGGTACCAACAATATTGATTTTCCTTTACGGTGAGGAGTACTTAGTAGATGGTATTTCCTACTCGGGAAGTGTAAAGGGCTAGGAGGTTAACAATGGAAAAAGAGACGGAATCAAAGAGAAAGCAGATTGTGAAGAAGGCAGCGGTCATATTTTTGGTGGTACTGATGATACTTACATTCTTTTCCAATACGATTATGAATTACTCGCTGCCGGAAGTGTCAACGGAACCGGTTTCTTCTGGAAGTGTTTCGAATAAGGTACGTGGACAGGGAACAGTAGAGACAAATTCGGATTATGAGGTTATGGTAAGCGGGGCGAGAGTCGTAAAAGAGGTGAAGATTGAATCCGGACAGGAAGTGAAGGCCGGGGATGTATTATTTACCTTTGAAGAGGGTGAAAATACAGAGCTTGAAGCAGAGCAGGAAACCTTAGACCAGATGGAATTAGAATATGCAAAATCTCTGCTTAAAAATGCACCGGATTATACCAGTGACAATATGGATATCGCTTCTGCCAAGGAGGATTTAGAGGAGGCGATCAATGACCAGAAGGAAGCAGCGAGCAATGAAAAGAAGCTGAAAACAGCGAAAAAGGAAGCTTCTGAAGCAAAGAAAAAGGTTGATGCACAGCAGAAGAAGGTAGACAGTATTCAGGAAAAAATAGATGCATATGGTGAGGTTGGCAGTTATGATGAAGCGCAAGCCAATGTAACAACGTTGAGCCGGGAATTGGATAATTTGAAAAAGGAGCTTTCTTATCTGAGAGAAGATTTAGCGGCATTAAAGAGAGGCGAGGAATTAGAAAATGAACCGGAAGCAACTGTTACAAGTAAGGAACGGGAGATCAGTTATAAAGAGATAGAGGTTAGTAATAAGGAAACCGATCTGGCAAATGCAAAGGCAACGGCCAGTGCATTAAAATCGACAAGCACGACAGTGTCACAGTTAAAAGAAAACCTGACAAAGGAAACAAAAGCATTAACAGCGATGCAGGAGACACTGGCTGAAAAAAATGCCAAGGTGGAAGAATTGAGTGCGAAGCCGTCAGCAAAGGATGCTGCCAAAACTGTGAAGGAAAAGCGCAAAACATTAGAACAGATGCTGCTGGCACTGAAATCAAGAAAGTCGGAGGATGCAATAAACGAGAAGACGGACAGTATGAATATGCAGGCTGATAAGGAGAAAATTGAAAAGCAGAAGGCAAAGGTTGAAAAAATCAAAGCGAGTAGCGATTTAAAGGAAATCAAAGCGAAGGAAGATGGTGTGGTTTCAGAAGTGAACTGCAAAGAAGGCGACAGTGTTACGGCAGATGTACCGCTTGCGAAGATACAGTTGGCTGAGAGTGGATATATTGTAAATGTGACCGTTACAAAGGCACAGGCAAAGCTGGTTCGGGCAGGAGACGAGGCAACAGTTGAAAATATATGGGATGACGATATTGAGGCAACAGTAAAAAGTATCAAGGCATCCCCTGATAATCCGAACCAGAATATGATGATAACCTTTGAGGTAAAGGGGAATGTGAATCCGGGGGAGACATTAGCCCTATCTGCGGGTACAAAAAGTAATCGGTATGATGCAGTTGTGCCAAATAATGCAATCCGGGAGGATAGTAAAGGAAAATTTGTATTGATTGTAACAGTGAAGGGGACACCGCTTGGCAACCGTTACAAGGTAAAGCGTGCGGATATAGAGGTACAGGCATCAGACGATACCTCCTCCGGTGTGACAGGTGGAGTGTATGAATATGAAAACGTAGTGACTACTTCGTCTAAGCCGTTAGAGAATGGTATGCAGGTGAGGCTGGCAGAGTAAGGGATAGGAGATTATTATGAAAAAGCTTAAATGGAATTTGAATCGTAAGCAATGTATTCTCCTAGGAGCAAATGGGATTTTTCTCGTAGCTTTTTTGATGGTGACAATTGTGGCACATAAAGAAATTTCTCCCCTTTATTCCCAGCAGGCAGCCAGCCGCTGGACCAGTAAAGGAGAGAACTATGCCCAGGTTAGTGCTTTTTTTTCACCAGACAGAAATGTACAGTCTGATGAGGTAAAGGGAATGCGGAACTCTCTTTTGCAAAAGCTGTCAGAGGATTCTTACTATGACAGGGATGCTTCCGGAAGAGTGCTGATTGATGCATATAGTGGAGAATGTGAGGCAGAGGTTCGGAAGGACAGCAATACACTGTCTGTAACTGCGGTGGGTGTTGGGAATGATTTCTTTTTATTCCATCCGATTCCTCTTTTGTCTGGAGGATATATTTCCGGGGAGGATTTAAACCATGACAGAGTGATTTTAGATGAAAATCTCGCATGGGCGCTGTTTGGCTCTAATGATATTGTTGGAATGCAGTTATGGGTGGAAAATCGCATTTATGTAGTGGCAGGTGTAGTGGCTGTAGATGAGGATTCCTTATATAAGACGGCTTATGGAACGGGAAACCGTATGTATGTGACATATGAAACCCTAAAGGAACAGCAGGAGGCATTAAAGGTAACCTGTTACGAGGCGGTCATGCCGAACCCAATTAGTAATTATGCCTTTTATGCATTGAAATCCGCATGTGGTCAGGAGGAAATGGAGGATCCCGAAACACTTAAGGATGCAGAAAAGAATCCGTTGAATTTTGACAGTTGTGAGGTGATTGAGAATAGCAACCGCTTTGAAAGCATGAAATTATTAGAAAATCTTGCAGGAAGCAGATATAGAAGCATGAGGACGAATAGTGTGGGATATCCTTTTTGGGAAAATATAGCACGGGTGATAGTAGATAAGCAAATCCGTTTACTGATAATCCGCTGTATGTTATTACTGTTTCCACTGATTTGCTTTGCCATATGGTTATACCGGCTTTGGAATTTGAGGACATGGACGGTGGGAGGCCTTATCATGTCAGCATATGACCAGTTTAGGGAAAAACAGATTGAACGGGAAGAAAGAAAGCGGGAGCTTATGGAACAGTCAGAAAAGTCCGAGAATGGCAATGTATCAGAAACGGATGAGGAGCTGTATGAAGAGATGGATACAGAGGATTTCGGGATAGATAGTGAGGTGGAGCAATTCTTTCAATCAGAGGACTGGGGGGATACTTCGGAGGATGAATGGGATGAATAGTTTCATTCCTGACGGACATAAAAATTCAATAAAAACGGGATGCCGGAAGATTGTTTATCTTTACTTGGCATCCCGTTTTTTATCGAATAGGAAATTCCTCCTATTCGATAAAAAACACTCCGTGTGGATCGCACGCAAATGCATATGTATTATGTTGCCAGCGCAACTCTTTGTTCTCTCAGGTGTACATTTATATGTAGCGCAAAATCATCGTTTCAGTATGGTTAAGCTGCTATGGTTTTGCTTAGCCCTTGATTAATTCTTCTAACATTTTCGGAAGATCAGTATCCATATTTTCGTCTGTGAACTGACAGGTTCCTACGGCTTTGTGACCACCGCCGCCATATTTTAACATAAGATGTCCAACGTCTAAGGTTGCGGTGCGGTTTAAGATACTATATCCAACTGCCGCCGAACAGCCATGACCGCCTTTGCCATTTACAATCCATGCAGAAATATTCTGTTCAGGATACATACTGTAAATCATGAAGCGGTTGCCGGAGTAAATTGGATCTACCCCGCGTAAGTCGGAAATAATAACATCGCCTTCCACACGAGTATGTGCCGTAACCATCTCTTTGAACTTTTCTGTCTGTTCGAAGTATACGTCAATACGTTCCTTTACATCCGGAAGGTTTAAAATCTCTTCTGTGTTCATTGTGCGGCAGGCCTGCATCAGTTCTTCCATTAACTTGTAGTTTGGAATGGTAAAGTTACGCCATCTTCCAAGACCGGTTCTTGGATCCATTAAGAAACCGACTAAAATCCAACCAGTAGGATTTTGAACCTCATCAATTGTAAGATTACCGGAATCTACTTTGTCAACAGCCTCCATCATCTCATCAAAATGGCCAAAACGTTCATGGCCCCCATAATAATCATAAATGATTCTGGCACAGGATGGGGTAATCCGGCTCTCGCCCTTGTATTTACCCTCTAGCTGCTGACGTTCATGTTCGCTGGAGTGATGGTCAAACCAAAGACCACAGCCTTCGACATAAGGAACATTGGCAAGACAGTCATTCTCATCAATTGGAACCAAACCATCCTGTAAATCCTTTGGGTGTGCAAATGTCCAAGAATCGATAATGCCAGCCTCTAGTAATAAGGTGCCACATGCTAATCCATCAAAATCGGAACGGGTTACTAATCTCATAATGTACCTCCCTAAATACACTTTTTGTTTTATTTTATCCTATTTTGAAGTGTATTTCAAGGAATTTCGACGGTAGAGAATAGATTACTGCAATAGGTAATTGCGAAACGCTGTTTTCATTAATAGCTGTTGTGCAATATAGACAAATCAACGCTGGTACGCTTGCGCTGCTTGTCGCTCGCAGCGGTGCTAAGCAGTGTAACACTATGCACGCTAAGCTCGATAGAATCAGCGCTAAGTACGGGGTGCAAGCACCGGCGGCTCCAAAGTACCTTGCTTATGATATTGTCTATATTGCACAATTAGGTTTTGGAAATAAGGAGTTTAGCAATTCCCTAATTGCTACAATTAAGGAAAGGATAGGGTGTATGAAGATATGCACAAAAAGAATTGAGAAGGTTTTTGGTATTGGTGATATCAGTCTTGTGCAGAGGAAAATGGATGAATTGGTTGACATGGGAAAGAATATCTATTAAACTAAACATTGGGTTTTTGGGCAATTTTGGAAACAATGTTTATGAAAAGTCCCAATATCAAAAAAATCAATGAGATTTTAGAAGATTTTGAATGGTAATAGAAAGATAGAACCAGGAGGAAGGCAAATGCGGAGCATTTCTTAAAATGCCTTCCGACGACATGCCGCCGAACCAGGGGTGAGGGGGCGATTCATTATTATACAAGGAGGGAACAAAATGCAGATTACAGACGAGACAATCGACTATGTTGGAATCCTTGCAAAGCTGGAGCTTTCCGATGAGGAAAAAGAGCAGGCAAAGAAGGATATGTCTAATATGTTGGAGTATGTGGGCAAATTAAATGAGCTGGATACAGAGGGTGTAGAGCCGATGAGTCATACATTTTCTGTACACAATGTATTCCGTGAGGATGTGGTAGTAAATGAAGATGACAGGGATAATATGTTAAAAAATGCGCCAGAAGAAAAGGATGGAGCGTACAAGGTTCCAAAGACCTTTGATTAGGAGGGATAGAGAATGGATATGAGTTTAACTGCTGTAGAGCTTGGCAAGAAGATTAAGAATAAAGAGATATCTGTTGTAGAGGCAACTGCTGCATATCTGGATCGTCTTGAGGTAAAGGAAAAAGATATCAATGCATTTGTCACTGTTGACAGGGAGGGTGCTTTAAAAAGAGCAGAAGAAGTACAGAAGCTGATAGATGAGGGGAAACTAGAAGGTCCACTTGCAGGCGTTCCGGTTGGAATTAAGGATAATATGTGTATAGATGGAATGCTTACGACCTGTTCTTCTAAGATTCTTGAAAATTTTAAGCCAACATATACGGCAACGGCAGTAGAAAAGCTCATGGCAGCGGGAGCCGTTATAATTGGTAAGACGAATATGGATGAATTTGCAATGGGCTCTACTACAGAGACCTCTTATTATGGAGAGACGAAAAATCCATGGGATTTGAACAGAGTTCCCGGTGGCTCTTCTGGTGGTTCAGCGGCGGCAGTTGCAGCAGAGGAGGTTCCTTATGCATTAGGTTCAGATACCGGTGGAAGTATCCGCCAGCCAGCCAGCTTTTGTGGTGTGACCGGAATAAAACCCACCTATGGGCGTGTCTCCCGTTATGGTTTAATTGCATATGGTTCGTCCCTAGACCAGATCGGTCCGATTGCCAAGGATGTGACAGACTGTGCTGTTATTTTGGAGATTATATGTGGTAAGGATGAGAAGGATTCTACCTCTGTCAAGGAAGCAAATGATGATTTCACGAAAGCTCTTGTAGATGATGTGGCTGGGATGAAGATAGGGATTCCGAGAGATTACTTTGGTGAGGGGTTAGACTTAGAGGTAAGGGAACATGTGATGGCAGCCGCAAAGGCATTGGAGGCGAAAGGAGCTGTCGTAGAGGAATTTGATCTAAGTCTTGTGGAGTATGCGATTCCTGCTTATTATATCATTGCCTCAGCTGAGGCAAGCTCAAATTTAGAGCGCTTTGATGGTGTGAAATATGGTTACCGGACAAAAGAGTTTAGCGACCTTCATAATATGTACAAAAAAACACGTTCTGAGGGTTTTGGTGCAGAGGTAAAGAGAAGGATTATGCTTGGATCCTTTGTTCTTTCTTCTGGGTATTTTGATGCGTATTATATGAAAGCACTTCGGACAAAGGCATTGATCAAACAGGCATTTGATAAGGCGTTTGATAAATATGATGTGATTTTAGGTCCGGTTGCACCGACTACAGCACTTAAAATGGGAGAATCCTTGAGTGATCCGATTAAGATGTATCTGGGAGATATTTATACAGTATCGGTTAATCTTGCCGGTCTGCCTGGTATTTCACTTCCTTGCGGACGAGACAGAAACGGATTACCGATTGGCTTGCAATTGTTAGGAAAGCATTTTGATGAAAAAAGTATTATCCGGGCAGCTTATGCATATGAGCGGACGAGAGCATATGAGCGGCCTGCATTTGCAGTGGAAAAGGAGGCATAATCATGGGAAAAGCATATGAAACAGTCATTGGTTTGGAAGTACATGTGGAATTAGCGACAAAGACAAAGATTTTTTGTGGATGTTCTACTGCCTTTGGCGGTGCACCAAATACTCATACATGCCCTGTTTGTACCGGAATGCCGGGTTCTTTGCCAGTGCTTAATAAAGAGGTGGTAAATAAGGCAATTGCCGTTGGTCTGGCAACAAATTGTACGATTACAAAGAATTGTAAATTTGACCGGAAGAATTATTTTTATCCTGACAATCCACAGAATTATCAGATTTCGCAGCTCTATTATCCAATCTGCCGGAATGGTAAGGTGGAGATTGAGGTTGAGGGAAAGAAAAAATATATTGGAATCCATGAGATACACATGGAGGAGGACGCAGGGAAACTCATTCATGATCCATATACGGACAGCTCCTTAGTGGATTATAACCGTTCCGGTGTACCATTGATTGAGATTGTGTCGGAACCGGATATGCGTTCGGCAGACGAGGTTATCGCTTATCTTGATAAGCTAAGAACCACAATCCAGTATCTTGGGGCTTCGGATTGTAAGCTCAATGAAGGTTCCATGCGTGCAGACGTGAATCTCTCCATTCGTGAGGTGGGCGCAAAGGAATTTGGAACACGTACTGAGATGAAGAATCTGAACTCATTTAAGGCCATTGCAAGGGCAATTGAAAATGAGAGGGAACGCCAGATTGATTTATTAGAGTCGGGAAAAGAGGTTGTACAGGAAACCAGACGATGGGATGATGCAAAGGAATACTCCTATGCGATGCGTTCGAAGGAGGATGCTCAGGATTACCGCTATTTCCCAGATCCAGATCTTGTACCGATTATTATCAGTGATGAGTGGTTAGATGAGATAAGGAGTAAGCAGCCGGAGTTTCGTGAAGAGAAAAAAATCCGTTATCAGGAGGAATTTGGGCTTCCGGAATATGATGCGGATATTCTGACAGGAACAAAGAAGCTGGCTGATATCTTTGAGGAGACAGTGGCATTAGGAGCGAATCCAAAGAAGGCTTCCAACTGGCTGATGGTTGAAACAATGCGGCTGCTGAAGGAAAAGGAAATGGATGCAGACAATATCAGTTTTTCGGCACAAAATCTTGCAAAGCTCATTCAACTGGCAGATTCCCAGGCAATCAATTCCAGTGTTGCAAAAGAGGTATTTGAGGTCATTTTTGCTGAGGACATTGATCCTGACAAATATGTGGAGGAGAAAGGGCTTAAGACAGTCAATGATGAGGGTGCACTTCGCTCTACGATTGAACAGGTCATTGCAGATAATCCACAGTCGGTAGAGGATTACCACAATGGGAAAGAAAAGGCAATCGGCTTCCTGGTTGGACAGACTATGAAAGCAATGAAAGGAAAAGCGAACCCTGGCATGGTAAACCAGATTTTAAAGGAATTATTGTAGGGGGTAGGAATAAGGATGAAGCAGATGAAGAATAGAAAACGAAAAGTAAATATGAAGAAAATTTTCTTTTTTGCGGCAATTGTATTTTCTATTGTACTGATAAATGATAGACAGGCATCTGCTGTATCCTGGAAAAAAATTAAAATAGAAGCGGATGACAGCAAAACAATTATAAAACATGGTTTATACTATTTTAAGTATGCATCCGGATATGTTTATGTAAGCAGGTCAAAGTATAGCGGATATATTAAAACGCCAATGACCTGCAAATATTCCTGTACATTTTTATGTGATGGAGCAAAGACATATTATATGGATCGGACAGGGAAGGTATTATACCAGTATTATTTGAACAGCTGTAAGAAAAAGAGAATAAAGAGGATTGTAGGCTCTAAGAAGGATTTTTATACAGTTATCAGTGCAGTATACAAAAACAATATTTATCTGACCTGTGGCGATGATGAGCAGAATGACACCTGTGTCTATAATATTGCGAAAAAAAAGGTCGTACAGAAAATAAGAAATTGTAGTATTACAGACCAGAAGGGAAGATATGCCGTTTCAGAACCGGGTTACAATGAAGATGGGGAACACATAGTTGAACTTTATAAGCTCACTGCATCCGGTTTGAAAAAAATAAAGCAGCTAAGCAATGACGGTGATTCATTCGGTTTTATTGATGGGAAATTATACTATTCAAGGGATTCCGCAATTATCACATGTATGAGAATAGAAAAAAGAGAATTGTACCGGTGCAATCCAAATGGAAAAGGCATTAAAAAGCTTGGGGAATTTTCGAGCAAAACTGGAAAAATCAATATATATAAGGTGACAGGTACATATTGTATATATGGTACACATAGGTATTACGGAGATGATTACTATAAGTATAATTATAAGACGAGAAAGAGAAAAAAGGTTACAATTGAGATAGAAAATGGAAAAGAAACAATAAAATAAAAATGAGAAAAAGCCGCATAGGCAATGGCTGCTGCGGCTTTTTCTTTGCCTGAAAGTGTTTGTTCTTGCAAAGGACAGGATTTGTGTTATGCTATATACTTGAAATGACTGTTAAAGGCAGGGAATTGTTATGAAGGAATCAATCGATATTGAGGATATACATCTGGACATCGTTTTTTCAAGGAAAAAAGGGGCAAGACTCCAGATTCAGGTAGCACGTGGAGGCAGGCTTTTTGTGCAGGCACCAATGTCTATGAAGGATAAGGAAATCGAGAAATTTATAAAACAAAAGGAATTTTGGATCTATAAGCAGGCAAAGCGGTATGAGGATTATGAGGAGGAGTTTTTGGAACAGGAGCACTTGCGGAAGCTGCCGCTGGCAAAACGAAAAGAACTAGCCTATGACCTGGTGAAAGCAAAGACAGATACTTACTGTGAAAAGATTGGTGTAAGCTATGAGAAAATCCGGATTACAACAGCAAAGAGCTATTGGGGATGCTGTACGAAGAGCAAGGGAACGATTGCTTATATTTGGCAGGTAATTTTGCTGCCTGAGAAAATGGTGGATTATATTGTGGTACATGAATTGTGTCACATGATAGAAGCGAACCATTCAAAAGCATTTTGGAACAAGGTAGAGGAGCATATGCCAGATTACATGGCTAGACGCAGATGGCTAAAGGAGAATGGATGGCGGTATCAATAGTGAAAAAGACTGGATATAATTAAAAAACATGAATGACTCGAATTATGTGATAAAAATGCGTGTGAAAAAGCTGCGAAAAAATGTGAATAGCCGAAATGGACGCTGTATCTATGAACAGAAAATGATTGTTTTTCTAAATGAAAAAACAGGCAAAATAAATGTAATTAAGTAAAAAGAGATTGTGTTGATTGAGATAATGTGGCGTAAATTCTGGATATAATCTGATTTTTTTGAAAAGATATGCATATATAAAAATGAGATATGATTAAAGAAAAAATGTGAATAGTATGCAAAAACACAAGTAACTCCCCTCTTTATTCGAGTTGAATTGAAATGCACGCTGACGGCATCCACAAGCCGGTAAAAGTGGAGAATTTCGAAAGCGAAATTCTCCAACCGTGATTATAGAACAATATTTTGTGGCCAATGAACCAGAATATAATCCAGTATTCCAATACATATGGTAAATCCTAGTATCATAAAAAGAAAGAAAACAGACCAGCCATCAAATTGAAATGTAACCTGCTCACTGCGCATATTGGCAATCAGGACTTCCAGCCCCAGAACGATCAATGTTACCGGCCAGAAGTCGAGGATGACAGTATAGGTGAGCGCCGGGATAATGAGGCGTAATAACAGCAAAATACCTAAAAGGATAAGGATAATTCCAAAGGTTATGGAGCCTACACGGTGTACACTTCTGTTTATAGGTGGAATTTTGTCTGAATCTGTCAAAGCCTCATTTGGTGAAATGGTCATTTCCTGAGGATTTTTATTTGTTATTGTCGATTCTGTCATGCAAAAGCTCCTCCTTTTTCCCTAAAATCAATTTTATACCCAGTACAATCAATGCGATAGAGATTACAAAACCTGGAAGCGCATATCGAATATTTTGAAGGATTTTGAGCACATAAGAAGGAGGTGCGAAAAATTCGCCTAAAATGTCAATGATGACGTTGAAGACACCGCACACACCAAATAAAATCAATAATCCTGCTAAAAGGCTGCGGTATTTTTTGATGATGGCACCGCTTTGTAATTCTTCATTGTTTACCAAAAGATCCACAAGGATATAGTGATCTTCTACGGCCAGAAACTCTTCATTGCTTAAGCTTTTTAAGTTGTGTGCATTGAAGAAGCTATAAAGCCATAAAACCGGCAGAAGAAAGGTTAGTTCATCAAATCCTGTGATAGTGGCACAGGCGATGATACCCCAAAAGAGCAATGTAATACTCATTCCCATTTTGCGGAAGCCCATGTAAAGCTCTCCGGCGCCTGGAAGGAGCGAGCAAATAAATAATAAAAATCCTTTTTTTTGTTTTGTCATAAAAAAACCTCCAATCTTTGTAACCAATTTTGCTTTGCAAACTCCGTTTGTTGCGATAGTCGCCAAATTGTGTGCAGGCACCCACGCTTGGCTCGTTATTCGCACAAATTGATTGCTTGCTAAAATGTTTGTTTCTATGCGATACAAAACATCTGTCATGTATCTAATCCGTTATCATTGCTGTTTACAAGAAAATCGGATATGTTTTGCAGCCAGTTTGTAAAGGCGGAACTGCCTTTGCTAAAGCTCTCTGTTATGTGGATTGTACTTTTTTCCGTATTTGTGTTGTCGGTTTTGGGATTCCTGCTATTCCATTGCCTGCCGGTATCCGAATTGCTGAATGAAAACGGGCTGTCATTTAGGCTGCCGTCGTTCTTTCGAATCCATTGTGTGGTTGCAGAAGTGGTAATCATTATTACAAATGCGGCGGCCACCGCACCAGCCACCTTACAGCTATAAAAAAAGAGTTCAAGCTGTCTGGAAACAGGTTTTTTGGGGGTGGGATTATCTGTGATGCGCTGGATATCCGGCTGATGGCTCCGGTTTATAATCTGGGATTTCAGATATGCAGGCATTACGGTATCTGTTTCGAAAGAAGTATTAGTTATGTGATCAGCCAATTGTTCAGCTTTTTGATTGGCAGCAGTTGTGGAAACGTTTAAAAAGTCTTCCGGCGTTTCTGGTTCACATGGAAAATCAGGCGTATTTGCCATTTCCTGTAATAGTTTTAAAAATGTCTCATCCATTATACTTTACTCCTTTCTGACTGTAATTTATGCTCGGGTCGTAATGCCTTTTTTAGCATTGCTTTTGCACGGTAAATTCTGGTCTGTACTGTTTTTACATTTTCCTGTTGTGCTGCTGCAATCTCGGAAGCGGTCAGTTCCTCATAAAAGTGAAGCCTTGCAACTACATCATAGGGTGGTTTTAACTGTTTGCAGGCAACTAAAAGCCGGTGACGTGCCTCCGTCTCTAGCATTGCTTCTTCAACGGGACTGCTGTCAGTATCCGGATTTTTTGTGGAGGAATCCTCTAAAAATGTATCATCTGCTGGAAGTATCCGCCGGGTGGCAGATTTTAGAAAATCAAGGCATTTTCGGGAGGCTATTTTGCAAAGCCAGGCCTTTTCATAAGTCCGGTCAAAGCGAAAGAGATTCCGGTAAGCCGCTAAAAATACATCCTGTGTTAAGTCCTCTGCATCGAAGGGGTTGCCGCAGGTTTTATAGCAGATAGAATAGACAAGATTGCCATAGGTATCCATCAGATATTCAAAATATTCTTCCTCTGTGATAAAACCGCCTCCCTTCCTTCGGTCTGTAATTACCTTTTCAATCTATTATAACGAAGCAGGGATGGGAGTGTCTTCAAATTTGCAAAATTTTTTTGAAAAAGGTGGCGGATAAAAGGATTTTGCGTTGAGAAATGGAGAAATGTGTGTAATAATAGGGAAGAATGGCATTTTTTGAGGATAAAGGTGGGAAATACGATGAAGAATATCGAAAAATGGAGCTTACGGATTATAAAGGCAGCGGTAGTTGTAATAATGGCAAACGTTTACTCTGTTGTGAAGATGACAGGCTGGGTATGGCTCATACCGGTAGTGCTGCTGGCGTTTTTGTATCTGAATTTTGTTCCGTCTATCTTTAATATGGGATTAAAATCCGTGCGGCTTAGGATTTGCGGCAATGGTTGTGAACTGCTGGTTTTATTTTTAATATCAACAGGCATTTCCGTTATTTACTCCATTGTGGGATTTGCAGGCGGTCTTTTTACCGGTTCGTTGATCAAAGAGCCCAAGCTATGGCTGATCAATACACTGATTGTTATTTTGACAGAAACCATCGTATTCTGGAATGGAATTATCCGTGTGTATACCACTTCTGCACAGCTTGGCATAAAAATTCGTGTGATTGGTATTTTATGCGGCTGGATACCGATTGCGCACTTGGTAGCCCTTGGGCTGATTATCCATACTGTTTCAAAAGAGGTGAAGGTTGAAAATGACAAGATTATTTTAAATGAGAAACGTAAAGATTATCAAATCTGTAAGACGAAATATCCGGTGTTACTCGTCCATGGTGTGTTTTTCCGGGATTTCCGGTATCTCAACTACTGGGGGCGTATACCAAAAGAACTAGAGAAAAATGGTGCAGTTGTCTATTATGGAAACCAGCAGTCGGCGGCATCTGTAAAAGATTGTGCATCAGAGCTTGCAAAACGGATCAAAGAGGTTTTAAAGGAAACAGGAGCGGATAAGGTGAATATCATTGCCCATTCCAAAGGGGGACTTGACAGCCGCTATGCAGTGTCCATGCTTGGCATGGCACCATTTGTTGCTTCCCTCACAACGATTAATACACCGCACCGGGGCTGCGAATTTGCGGATTATCTGCTTTTAAAAATCCCGAAAAAGCGACAGGATGTACTTGCGGGAACATACAATGCAGCGCTCCATAAGCTTGGAGACCATAATCCGGATTTTATGGCGGCGGTAAAGGATTTGACAGCATCTGTTTGCAGGAAGCGGAATGAAACCGTGTTAAATGTGGACGGGGTGTATTACCAGAGTGTTGGCTCGAAGCTTAATTTCGCATCAAATGGGCGTTTCCCATTGAACTTTTCTTATCATTTGGTAAAATCCTTTGATGGTGCAAATGATGGATTGGTAGGGGAATGTTCCTTTCCATGGGGAGAAGATTACCGTTTTTTGACGGTAAAAGGGAAGAGAGGAATTTCCCATGGGGATATGATTGATTTAAACCGTGAAAATTTTGAAGGGTTTGATGTCCGTGAGTTTTATGTGCAGCTTGTAGCAGAACTTAAGAAGAAGGGATTTTGAGCATGGAAAGGGAACACGGCATAATCGTTATTACCTGATTAAGAATTAAAATACTGTTTGCGTTATCCCTCAAATGTGGTATTCTAGCGGTATGGACATTTCTATAATTTAAGAAAATCAATTTTTAAAAATAATGAAGTGATTCCGAACCCAGGATTTAAAAATAAATAGAGAGTTTCGTAATTGCCTAGGTACGAGGAGGAAAATATATGCCGGCTATAAAAAGAAAAAAACAGGTTCTTTTCTTTTTGATCACACTGCTTTTGGGTTTGACAGGCTGCGGACCGTTTTCAGATAGTCAGACATCAGACTTGGCAAAACAGAGTCAGGAAGCGATTTATGATACACAGGAAACAGAAGAAGGTACGGATGACACAGTTTTAGGGGAGACTGCGAAAACCAGCATTGCCTATAAAGATTGGACGATAGAAGAAAATCCGATAGACGGAACGGATAATGTGTATGAACTTATGATAGATGAATGGATTAAAGATACAGACTGGATTATAGCAATGGAACCCTATGGAGAGCAGGTTCTCGTGTTAGAACAGTCAATGCAGAATGTGTATAGTTTGTATCTGATTCATCCACTTTTGGTTGAAGTGAAGGCAAAATTAGAGCTTCCTCAGGGAATTTATATGTCTGAAAATATAACGATTGATGATGAAGGTTGTATTCGTGTCGGTAATATGGAGACATCAGAAATTTACATATATGATCAAAGGTTAGAGGAACAAAGCAGAATCAATCTCAAAACAGGCTCTACAGGGACGATGGTGTTGTCCCAAAACAGAATGAGCGTTTATTATGCAGACTATGAAAAAGGAGGTTTTTTCTGTTATCATGCGGATACGGATGAGGTGGAGGAATTATTTCAGGATATTTCATTTGAATTTGGCAATGGTGATGTAGTAGGACTGTTAGAGAAGGATTCCTGCCTTGTATTTAACTATTATGATATGGAAAGGGAGGAATTTCTATACGAAATACGTGAGCTTGGCAGCGGAAAGGTGTTGTACCAGGATACAGCGCCTGTTTTGAATGTTATGTCAGGTGAGGATGATTATGCGTTTATCTGTGAAGATAATGGGCTATATGAATATATATATGGCAAAGACAGGGAAGAGATGCCGAAGGTACTTTCTTTAAAGGATTACAGGGAGTATAACGGTTGTAAGCATATGTGTTTGCGGCAGAAGGCATTGATGAGTAGTGTACAGGTAGAAAATGCAGAAAAGGAGTACCAGGAGGTTACCGGAAATGAACGAAAAGAGGGACAGTCTGTATCAAGGCTTTCTTTTTGCCAATATGATTTAGAGAGTGGAATGTGCCCGTATGCTATGGATTTCTATTATGTACAGAATGAAGACGAGTGTATCAGCAACTATGATGCTGTGTATATACCGGAGGCAGATTGCGTGGTCTGTTATATTGATGCTTCAAAGAAAAGATGGCTTGTATGGGATCTGACAAAGGAAAGCAGTGCAACTGGAGATTTAAAAAGTTATCTGTATAGCTGGCAGGATCCTTCAAAGCCGGATGAAGAAGGGATCAAAACCATGCGGGAGCGTGCGGGGGATATTGGAAAGAAATATGGTGTTGAAATCTATTTGGGGAATGAGATATCCTCTTGTCCTTCGGATGATTACAAGTATGAGGTTTCGAATAATATAATAAGGATAGAAAAGGCTCTTGACATATTAGAAAAGGCTCTGGGAAAATATCCGAAAGGGATGCTTGCACAGTTAGAAACGGAGGAAAACAGCAGGCTGAAAATCTATTTGGCAAATGATATTTTGCCAATTGATGAGTCGGCAATCGATACTTCGATTGGTATCCAAAATACAATGGACGGGATTACATTTCTTGTCCTGGATATTAACAGTTGGGCAGATTTGGAAAATACCGTATATCATGAGATTTTTCATGCAATCGAAATATATCTCAATATGGATGATACCGCTTTTTTTGATTATGAGGTGTGGGATAAGCTGAATCCTGAAGGATTTGAGTATGACAATGATTACCATGCAAATGAAGAAAATCGAAACTGGGATTATGTGGCAGGTGAAGCAGATGAGGATGCTTATTTCATTGATTTGTATGCAAAGAGCTATCCACATGAGGATCGGGCACGCATTATGGAATATGCCATGATGGATGACACAGATACCCGCAAAAGCAATGTGAGATATGATGGAATCAAGGCAAAGCTTCGCTATATAAGTGAACAGATTCGGAAAGGATTTGATACAAATGGGTGGCCTGAGGCAACGGTATGGGAGGAAGTACTGGAAATGGAGTGAATACTGACAATTCCTTAATAGTGTCAATTTACAATCGGGAGTTAGAAAAGGAGATATTAACATGAAAGCAGCAGTCATTTTTCCGGGCATCGGATATCATACTGATAAACCTCTTTTATATTATGGAAAGAAGTTAGCAAGAGAGTCTGGATACCAGATTATAGAGGTCAATTATACTGGATTTCCCCAGAATGTAAAAGGAAATGAGGAAAAGATGAAGCAGTCTTTTCAGATTGCGAGAACACAGGCAGAGGAGCTGCTTTGTGATGTGAATTTTAACGAGTATGAAAGTGTGCTGTTTATTTCAAAAAGTATCGGAACTGTGGTGGCGGCAGCTTATGACAAAGACCATGCTGTCAATGCAAAGCACATCTATTTTACTCCTGTGCCGCAGACCTTTTTCTTTGCAAGAGAAGCAAGTGGTATTGTATTTCATGGATTAAATGACCCGTGGTGTGAAACTGCAGTTGTGGAGGAGAGCTGCCAAAGGCTGCGTCTTCCGCTGAAAACCTTTGGAGGGGCAAATCATTCGCTGGAAACGGGAAATTGTTTAAAAGATTTGGAGATTATGGGTATGATTTTTGACAGTTTGAGAGGAGAGGGAAATGCTATTTACGGGATATAGTAAGATTTTTTCAACTAAAAATGAACAGCAGTATAATGCAATCGGAAGATTTTGGGATGAAATGTCTGATTTATATGGGAAAGAAAATCTGCGTGGTTTAGGGTACAATTGGGAAAATGATACAATAGAATATGTAATCGGTGCAAAAGACAATTCTGATATCAGTGAGGGCTGTCAAGGTGCCGTTTACAAAGAGATTATTTTACCAGATGAGAACTGGATACTCTACAAGGGGAAAACGGAACATTTATCAGAATTATATAATGACATATATCAGTTAGGAGCACTAGACTATGAAATAGAAACATTTTTTGATGACGGGACTTGTGAGATTAATATAAATCGGTGCTGACAGATTTAGAGGAGATGGTTCGGGTGTTTGTCTGAAAGAACGTTGGGGATGATTTTTTGAGTAAGGATAAATATGTTAACACAAACCAAACATAAATTAGGCTTTCTTTTTTGTTGAAAAGTGTGTATAATGGCAATAATGGTATTTTATGAACTACTTATGATTGCACAAAAATAAAGGGGATAAGTTATGAACAAAGAAATGGTATGGCAGGAGAGGTTTAATATTGGTGTTGATTCGATTGACAGAGAACATCAGAAGCTTTTTTCCATCATGGGCAAAATGGTTGCGCTTAATGAGGATGAGGCAAAACAGAAGCATGCCTGTATAGAGACGATTAAATATTTTAAAAGTTATTCAGGCAAGCATTGCAAAGCTGAAGAAGAGTATATGCTATCTATTAATTATGATGGATATGAGCTGCACAAACGTCTGCATGACAATTTTCGCAATAAAATGCTTCCGGCATTGGAGAAGGAACTGATAGAGACCGATTATTCCCCGAAGGCTATCCGGCATTTTACCGGAGTCTGTATGGGATGGTTGTCCGGACATACGATGACAGAGGACCATGCGATTACGGGAAAAACCATCAGCAAATGGAAAGATATACGGTCCGAGGATGAATTGAATGCACTGGAACAGACTATTATTCAGATTCTGAGGGAAGTGTTCCGGCTGGAGACACAGGTAATCAGCGAGAATTACGGTGGAGAGGATTTTGGCAAGAGGATATATCACCGTTTGGATTATCGTTCTCAAAGGGGTGAGAGATATCAGGTGTTTTTGGTTTATGAAGAGCAGCTGCTCATCAATACAGTGGGAAATATGTTGGGAATCCAATTTAAAAAGGTGGATAAAGTGGTGACTGATGCCGCAAGAGTGCAGTCTCAACAGCTTCTGGAGCGTATCAGAGAATATTTTCCTGTAGTAGATTTGTGTGAGCTTGAAAAGGACAGTTTGTTGACAGAGGAACAGTTTACCAAAACCATGGAGAAAGACAATCCGCCATACAGCTTGCTGTTTGACACAGGTGCTGGGTATTTTGCCTTTTGTCTAAGAGGGGATGTATTACGCGAAGCTGAGAATCTGTCGGAGGATTCGATAGGATCTGCAAAGCTGATAGATGAGTTCAAACACCAGATGGAAAAAAATGCAAATAAGAAGAAGGTGCTTGTTGTGGATGATGCCTTGGTTGCACGCCAGAGCATGAAGGAACTGCTACAGGAGGATTACCATGTGATTTTGGCAGATTCCGGATTTTCCGCAATCAAGAACATAGTGTTGGGCAGACCGGATTTGATTCTGTTAGATTACCAGATGCCAATATGCGACGGCAGGCAGGTGTTGGAAATGATTCGAAGTAACAGTGATATAGCAAACATTCCCGTTATTTTTCTCACCGGAAGAGGGGATACGGAAAGTGTCAAGAAGGTTATGTCTTTAAAGCCGGATGGCTATATGCTGAAAACGATGAAGCCCGATGATATCAAAAAGAATATTGACCTCTTTTTTGAAAACAGAAAAAATATATAGATTTTGTGAATGAACGGAAATAAACCTGTCAGCTTCTTTTTGATCTGTCAGGTTTATTTTTGCGATTGGCACATTTTCCAGCTGAAAAATTTTTAGAAATACTGAAGAGATCAGGTATTTGTGGAAAGACTATGGAACTCAAGAAAAAACAGATAGAATAATAGAGCAGAATGATGTATAATAAAATAACTATTGTGTAAAGGAGAATGAAAAATAATGAGTAAAGAGATTCCTTATAAGATTTATTTAGAAGAAAATGAAATGCCAAAGGCATGGTATAATCTTCGGGCAGATATGAAGAATAAGCCGGAGCCATTGTTAAATCCGGGAACCTTACAGCCTGTTACTTTAGAAGAGCTTTCCGGTATTTTCTGTGAAGAGCTTGCGAAGCAGGAACTGAATGAGGCAGATGCGTATATTGAAATCCCGGAGGCAATCCGAAAATTTTATAGAATGTACCGCCCATCACCACTGGTTCGTGCATATTGTCTGGAGGAGAAGCTGCAGACTCCAGCTAAGATTTATTATAAGTTTGAGGGGAATAACACCAGTGGAAGTCATAAGCTAAACTCTGCTATTGCACAGGCATATTATGCAAAGCAGCAGGGACTTAAGGGTGTTACCACGGAAACCGGTGCCGGACAATGGGGAACAGCTCTCTCTATGGCATGCTCATATTTTGACTTGGATTGCCAGGTATATATGGTTAAGGTTTCTTACGAGCAAAAGCCGTTTCGTCGTGAAGTGATGCGGACGTATGGAGCATCTGTTACACCTTCTCCGTCTGAGACCACAAAAGTAGGACGAGATATTTTAAAAGAGCATCCGGGAACAACAGGAAGTCTTGGCTGCGCAATTTCAGAGGCTGTAGAAAAAGCGGTAAGTTCAGAAGGATACCGATATGTACTTGGCAGTGTATTAAACCAGGTATTGTTGCATCAGTCTGTAATCGGTTTAGAGACGAAGAGTGCGCTCGATAAATATGGAATTGTGCCGGATATGATAATCGGCTGTGCAGGCGGTGGTTCTAATCTTGGTGGTTTGATTGCTCCGTTTATGGGAGAGAAGCTAAGAGGCGAGAAGGATTATCAGTTTATTGCGGTGGAGCCGGCATCCTGCCCTAGCCTGACAAGAGGAAAATATGCTTACGATTTCTGTGATACCGGACGGGTTTGCCCATTGTCAAAGATGTATACATTAGGCAGCGGATTTATTCCGTCCGCAAACCATGCAGGTGGACTGCGTTATCATGGAATGAGTTCTACACTTTCAAAGCTTTACGATGATGGACTTATGGAAGCACGTTCCGTAGAACAGACAGCTGTGTTTGAGGCGGCAACAGAGTTTGCAAGGGTAGAGGGAATTTTACCGGCCCCGGAGAGTTCACATGCAATCCGTGTTGCGATTGATGAAGCGCTAAAATGCAAAGAAACCGGTGAAGAGAAGACGATTGTATTCGGTCTTACCGGAACAGGTTATTTTGATATGGTGGCTTATGAGAAGTTTAACAATGGTGAAATGAGTGATTATATCCCTACGGATGAGGATTTAAAGCCGGGATTTGATTCACTTCCAAAGGTAGATTAGTTATTGTTCTTGCAATCATGGGTGTGATATGGTAAAATCTACCAAGTTAGATGATATACAATCATAGTGAAGCTCGCTGATGCTCGCACAGGTCATCAACCTTCGCTTTGCTACGGTTGGTGACATTATATTATATATAGCAATGTAAGTTCCTGCGAGGGAGTAGTCGGCATATTATGAATATGTAGTTCTATCGACATAATGGTGGTAACACCCGGTATTACTTTGAATGATGAGACTCATGGACAGCGTGTTTTTGCTGTCTATGGGTCTTTTTTATAACATAAGGAAAGTGCTTTGTATTTTTTTATGTTATAAAGAGCACTTTATACAATAACCTCACGCATAGAAAAAGGAGAAAAACGAAATGAGTATAATTGAATTGTTTGTCTTAGCTGTGGGATTGTCAATGGATGCGTTTGCAGTGTCTGTTTGCAAAGGACTTTCCCTTGGTAAAATCAAGATGAAGCATATGTGCATTGCAGGATTATGGTTCGGTGGATTCCAGGCATTGATGCCGGTGACAGGATACTTTTTGGGGAGTTTCTTTGCAGAAAAGATTACAAGGTATGCACATTGGATTGCATTTATCCTGTTGGTAATGATTGGTGGAAACATGGTTAGGGAAGCAATGGGCGAGGGGGAACAAATGGATGCAAATATGGATCCGAAGAACATGTTTTTGCTTGCGGTTGCAACGAGTATTGATGCCCTTGCAGTGGGGGTGACGTTTGCATTTTTACAGGTAAATATCGGGGTGGCAGTATCCTTTATCGGGGTGACTACCTTTACATTTTCAGCAATTGGTGTAAAGATTGGAAGTATATTTGGTGCGAAATACCGTTCCCGGGCAGAGCTTGCTGGTGGGATTATTTTGGTATTGATTGGGATTAAGATTGTGTTAAATGGAATGAATGTGCTGTAATTAAAGAATCGGTAGAAGAAAAATTTTGTGTTTGGTCAGGAAACAGTTTTAGGTGGTTTTAAAGAAATGGACCATTTAAAAAATTGATAGTTGCGTATCTGAAAGCGGCATGATATGATTCAAAATAGTAAATGGAAGGGAGTAGTTGTATGAAGGAGATTTTGCTTGCGGTTGTTTTATTGTTTATTGGATTTGTATTATTAATAAAGGGAGCAGATTTTTTTGTAGATGGAAGTTCGTCTGTGGCAAAGCGGTTAAGGGTGCCGTCTATGATTATCGGGCTTACCATTGTGGCTATGGGAACGAGCCTTCCGGAGTGTGCAGTCAGTGTGACAGCATCCCTTAGCAATAACAATACACTGGCGGTCAGTAATGCAATTGGCTCTAACACATTTAATTTAATGGTGGTATGTGGTATGTGTGCATTGTTTGCATCGCTTTTGGTAAAACCGGAAACCCTCAAGAAGGAATTCCCATTTTCTGTTATATGCGCTTTGTTATTGCTGGTATTCGGATTTACGGGAATGAAGCTTGGAAGATTAGAGGGTATCATTATGCTGGTGATTTTTACCGCATATCTTCTGCGGATGATTATTTCTGCGAAGAAGGCGAGGGAAGCATCCGAGGGAGAAAAAGAGGACTATCAGATTCTTCCTGTCTGGAAGTGTATTGTGTTTATTGCCGGCGGTGCAGTTGCTATTAAATTTGGAGGGGATTTTGTTGTAAATGGTGCATCTACCATTGCAGCAAGCTTTGGTCTTAGCCAGACCTTGATTGGTCTGACAGTCGTTGCACTTGGAACCAGTCTTCCGGAGCTTGTAACTTCTATTGTAGCAGCACGAAAGAATGAAGTAGATATGGCGGTTGGTAACGTGGTTGGCTCCAATATTTTTAATATTTTACTGGTACTTGGCATCGCTTCTGCAATCAGTCCGATTGATTTTTTAATGGATAATGTGATTGACATTATTATTCTTATTGTTATGAGTGCTATTGTATGGATTTTTGCATGGTTCCGAAAAAGCATTGGGCGTGGAGAAGGCATTATCATGCTTGCGCTTTATCTGGCATATATGGTTTACATCTGTGTGCGGTAGGATAAGTTTGCATCTGCGAGGCAGTAGTTACTGATACTGAACTCATGGATGCTTTCTTTTTTCTTTCAACTCTCATAGTCTGGGCAAGTGCCATAGAGCGATTCCCCCATTTTTAAGGAGGCAACTATTATGGAAAATGATTTTGAAAAAGTGGCGATGCGGGTATCTGTGGTCAGTATCGCTGGTAATCTGGTACTTTCACTGTTTAAATTGATGGCAGGTTTTTTGGGACATTCCAATGCAATGATTAGTGATGCGATACATTCTGCATCGGATGTATTTAGCAGCGTTGTGGTAATTATCGGAGTAAAGATATCCAGCAAGGAGTCGGATAAGGAGCACCCCTACGGACATGAGCGGCTGGAATGTGTGGCAGCTATTGTGCTTGCAACAATTTTATGCATAACGGGTATCGGGATTGGATATTCGGCTCTATTAAATATCATACATGGAGAGTATGAAAAGCTTGTAGTTCCAGGGATGCTTGCGTTGGCAGCGGCAGTCTTATCAATCGTGTCCAAGGAGGCTATGTTCTGGTATACAAAGATTAACGCAAAGCGGATTGATTCCAGTGCCTTGATGGCAGATGCATGGCATCACCGTTCCGATGCGCTTTCCTCTGTAGGTGCGTTAATCGGTATCGTAGGTTCAAGACTTGGTTTGCCGGTGCTTGATTCTATAGCCAGTCTTGTAATCTGTATTTTTATCGAAAAGGCAGCTTATGATATATTCATGGATGCAGTCGGTAAAATGGTGGATTGTGCCTGTGACGAAGAGACGGAGACGGCTATACGAAAGCTTGCCTTGCAGCAGGAGGGTGTGTTAGGAGTAGATTTGCTGATGACCCGGATGTTTGGAAATAAGATATATGTAGACATAGAAATATGTGCAGATGGAAATAGGACACTTAAGGAAGCACATGGAATTGCAGAACGGGTGCATGATTCCATTGAAGAGAATTTTCCGAAGGTAAAGCATATTATGGTGCATGTGAATCCGGACATTTGATCACAACAATATGAACAACTAGGTTTTGGAAATAGAGAGTTTCGCAATCGCCTAGTCTCAATACCTTTGAAAGGAGACTGTGTATGTATTACACTAGTACATATCAATCAGTATTAGGAAAAATCCTGCTGGCCTGCGATGACACAGGTTTAACCGGGCTCTGGTTTGAAGGACAAAAGTATTATGCAAATGGTCTTAATCCGGAACACGAGGAAAAAGAACATCCGATTTTGAAAGAGGTAAAACAGTGGCTTAATCTCTATTTTTCTGGAAAAGAGCCTGATTTTATGCCGCCTATTCATATGACCGGCACATCTTTTGATATAGAAGTCTGGAATATTCTGCTTGATATACCCTATGGGACCACAACAACCTATGGAGAAATTGCAAGGACTGTAGCACAAAAAAGAGGACTTTCTGGAATGTCTGCCCAGGCAGTGGGTAGCGCTGTCGGGCATAATAAAATATCAATTATTATTCCCTGTCATAGAGTTGTAGGGAAAAATGGGAATTTGACAGGCTATGCAGGCGGTATAGATAAGAAGCTGCAGTTGCTTATGACGGAAGGAATAGATACGGCTTCCCTTTTTGTTCCTTTAAAGGGAACTGCATTATAATAGGGGGGATAAAATGTCTGTTGTTTTGACGGAAGAACTGGTCTATGAAATACTTTCTGTGGTGGAAGAAATACCGGAGGGCAAGGTAGCATCCTACGGGCAGATTGCTAAGCTCATTGGCAGAGATAAAAATGCACGGCTTGTCGGAAAAGTTTTGAGCATGGCAGAATACTATGGAAAATATCCCTGCCACCGGGTTGTAAACCATGCAGGCAGATTAGCGCCACATTTTTATGAACAGCAGGCTTTGCTGATAAGTGAAGGCGTAATTTTTAAAGATAACGGTTATGTGGATATGAAAAAAAGCCAGTGGGATTGTTAGGGCGGTATATGCTGGGTATTCCCCGGCTTTTTTTATGTAAGTACCGGATTTGGGGCATGGGTGGTACCCAACCAAATCTTACGAAAACTTAACGGGAAGCAGTCGAAATATTTGCCTCTTGACATAGATGTCTATAGGTGGTAGACTAACCTTGTCTATAGATTATAGACAAGGTTAGAGATCATTTAAAAAGGATACATATATTAAAAAGTTTAGAATGGAGGTTCATAATGGAAGATTATATGCTGGGAGCAGTAGAGAGTCGCTTTGCTGCGATTGTGTGGGAGAATGCACCGATTACAACAAAGGAGCTGACAAAAATCTGTGAGAAAGAATTGGGGTGGAAAAGAACCACGACATATACAGTCTTGAAGAAATTGAGTGAGCGGGGTTTTTTCGAAAATCAGGGCGGAACTGTGATAGTGAAGCTTTCCAAAGAGGAGTTTTATACAAGGCAGAGTCAGGGCTATGTGGAACGCTCTTTTTTCGGTTCCCTTCCTGGCTTTTTGACGGCATTTACCTCCGGCAGAAAGCTAAGTGACAAGGAAATTGCAGAGATAAAGAAGATAATTGAGAATTCGAAATGACGGCAAAAGATGCAGGCAGCATTGGAACGAAAATTTGTGCTTTCCAATTATACGGGGAAGGGATTTTTTATTAGGAGGGAGTCTTTTTATGAAGGGATTTATGGGAATTTTACTGAACATGAGCCTTATGGCAAGCATTGTTATATTTGTGGTCATAATAGTCCGCCAACTGTTTGCGTGGTTGGGGGTGCCGAAGAAATATGCGTATTTGCTCTGGATTTTACCATTTATCCGACTGGTTTGTCCATGGTCTTTTGAGAGCAATCTAAGTCTGCTGCCGGATATCGGTCAGATGACAGAATATGTGGCAAATACTGTGGATAATCATAACCGGGATGAGAAGGACATGGATACTGCCGGTGGAACAGGAAAGTCAAATCCAAAGAATAGCATAAATGAGAATACCGTGTCGGATTTAAATGATACTGTCGGTGAGAGCGATTTGTCAAATCAGAAGGGAATTGAGCAGGATATTCCCATGTCAGGTCAGCAAAAGGATAGAGAGCCGGCAGTAGGGGATTTGGATACAGCGGG
Source organism: uncultured Clostridium sp. (assembly GCA_947178445.1). Taxonomy (GTDB): domain Bacteria; phylum Bacillota; class Clostridia; order Lachnospirales; family Lachnospiraceae; genus CAG-590. The sequence continues at coordinate 9,098 of CAMWYJ010000017.1, read as the reverse complement.
AGGAAAAAGTAGTCATGCTCTGTGGTGGATGCTTAGCGGAATCTGGCTCACGGGTGTTGTGGGAATACTTTTCTTTAGTATAGATAAATATAGAAAATTAAAGAAAAGGCTTAATGTATCTTTTCTTGTCAGAGATAACATTTATCTGGTTGACGGTATGGAGACAGCATTTGTGGCAGGTTATTTAAGTCCCCGCATTTATCTTCCTGCCGGTATTCCAGAGTGGGAGATGGAATACATTATTGCGCATGAGAAGGCGCATATTGCAAGGAAGGACCACTGGATTAAGACTCTGGCTTTTTTGGCTGTGGCACTGCACTGGTTTAATCCGGTTTGCTGGCTGGCGTTTGTTTTAATGGGAAAAGATATGGAGATGTCCTGTGATGAGGTGGTTATTCGCACAATGGACAGAGAGGATAAAAAAGCATATGCAAATGTTCTGCTGAATATGGCGGCAGGGAAAAGACAGCTTCCAGGTGTGCCGCTAACCTTTGCAGAAGGAAATCCAAAGGAAAGGATTAAAAATGTGATGAAAGATAAAAAACCTATTAAGATTGTATCTGTGCTGGCAGTATTGGTTATTGCCATATTGGCAGGAACTCTTTTAACCAATCCCAAAGCGGGTGATGAGCAGGATGTTGCAAAACAGGATAAGGCAGTGCAGAATACAAAAGAACAACAGACAGAGGAAGGCAATACGGTAACAACAGATCAAAAGGGACAGGGGGATTCTAAACTGGAGGGAGATGGAGCTATGCAGCCCATTTCTATGGAAGCAGCTGTAAATCCGGATGAGCTTCCATATGGTGAGGTACAGATAACAGCACCGATAGTTGCTAGCTGGGGCGCCGATTATGTCCAGCTGATTCATGCAGCTCCGGGACATGCTGTAGCTTGGGGTAATATGGGCTTGTTTGTCTATTCGGTGAAGGAGAAAAGACTTACTGGCGCAGTGAATGTGAAGGCGATCGGCTGTGATGGAACACAAGGGGATAATTATACCGATGTATTTGTATCCGATCAGGACAGAATCGTATATATGCATCCCATAAATAAGGATTACATGTTTGCCTACAATATTTTTGAAAATACATTGGAGAAGCAGGAGTTTGTAGACGGGGGCAACGGAAGGCCAAAGGGATTTAAGATAGATGACAACAGACAGGATATGCAGGATATTCTTGCGGGACAAGTTCCTGACATATGGATGAGCTCTCAGTGCGAAATAGTCACGGTCAATGCAGAGCAGCCCGATGAAAAGAAGTATCTTGGATATCTTGCAAGCGGCAGTGGAGAGATTGGTGCTTTATCATATGTTGTTGTGGAATGGGACGAGACTAAGAATGGGTGGGATTCCATGGATGGCGCAATTTGGTATCCTTTTTTTGAAGGCCAGGAAGATAAGCTTTTATGGAAGTATACTGAGGATTCCCGGATGTATTTTGCAAAAACAGCTGATATATCGACAGAGGGATTGACATTAGGACTTTATAATCTCTCGGGACAGGAGGTAACCTTTGGTGAAGAGTTCCACTTATATTCTCATTCCGACTATTCCGATGAATGGAAGGAGCTCACATATGTGCAGGATGTCGCTTTTCATGAAATAGGTTATACCTTGAAACCTGGGGAGCCGGTTGCCATTCCCATTGACTGGACATGGATATATGGAGAGCTTCCTACAGACAATGGTCCAAGAGAGTATCGTTTGGTGAAGAAAATTCATGTTCCCCGCTCCGAAGAGGATGATGGAGATGAACCTTCAGAATATACGAAGGTGGAACTGACCGTGGAGTTTACTTTTCCTGCTTCGTAATGGAATGGTATCTAAATAGAATATTTGAAGCAAAAAAACCAAAATGAAATCATTATTGTTGGGTTACAAAAGGATTATTGTATTGATGCAACTGTCAAAGCTGGATTTGAGCATGGTTTCAAAATGATAGTTCCTGCTAAAACAAATAGCACATTCGATGATAAGTATATGTCCGCTGAACAAACTTACAGATATTACAACGAATTTATGTGGAATAAAAGATATGCCGAATGTATTTCATTTGAAGAGACGCTTGCACGAATGAACCGATAAATTCAAGTTGTCGGGGGATGAACACAACGGAAAAATTTAGGCTTGGGTAGATGAGGAAGATGCCACAGAGTGCTATTTTTCCTTAAAGGAGAATGAAATATTTTATATTTAGAGTAGTGTAAATATTTTGTTGTGACAAATGCATAATAGGAGTATAATAATTATATAGCGGCAGGTGAAAGGTGGTGTTTGTTATGTCGCAAAAATCATCCCACCAGGTTACTGTTTCTTTGAATGATGAAGAAGGTATGCAAGCATTCCGTAGATTGGAGGAGGCAAGAGCAGAAATTCGTCAATATTTACCGGAAGACTTTGATCCGGATAAAGAGTTGGAGGAGGCAAGGGCAGAGCTGTTGATGAGGTATCAAACAGAAAATACTTCAACTGGAACAATAAAAAAGGACGCTGTTTACATAAATCTTTAGAGCGTCCTTTTTTTATTGCTTTAGAAAGGATGTTTTTTTACACAGATTTTTTGTCTAATCTCATTGCGTAATCCGACTCTCGTCCGTCTTTTTCAATAATTTATCATAGAAAAACTGAATTTACAAAAAAATCCCTTTCATCCTAGCGTGCTTTAAATTATTTGAATTGTCAGAATATCAATTGGAATTTCAACCTTCAGGAAGTATCACTGATACATCCTCATCACAACGGTATTCACCCAAATAAATATTATTACTTAAATCCAAACTTGTCAATTGATTATACCTACAGCTTAAGTCGTATAATTCCGTATTGGCACTAACATCCAGATTTGTCAGTGAATTTTCTTCACATTCCAGACTTTTTAATGCCATCAAATAATTTACTGTCAAGCTGGATTTATTCAAGAGATATTCTGTGATTTACGCTGGGAAAGTTGAGTTACTTATAAATGCTAATAATAATATTACAAGTTCTTGTAACAAAAGGTATTGACATCCTTGGTAGTTAGTGATATTTTATATGTAGAAATACTACTGGTACCAGTAATAAAGATTACAGAAAGGAGACTGATATGCTAGTTTCAAAGAATGTACAAATAGAATTCGCTGATTCGTCAATGAAGGCCATTGATGCTATTCATGACATTCGAGAAGGGGTAAGAAGCGCATCGCTGAACCTTTATTCTAGATATGATGTACAAATTCAAACGCCAATGCTTTATGGTGAGGATAAGGTCGTAGTGGAAATAAAGATTCCAGAAGAGATAGTTGAGACATTCTCAATTGGACCACATCTTAAGGGCGTAGCGAATTATCTACTTAAGAGCTGCAACGGGCGATATGACCAGTATGTCGTAGGAAAGAGATTGTTGGTATATACAGAGGTGGCCGCACCTGATATGTCAGATAATCGCTTCCCTATGGAAGATAGGCTGGAGGCAGTTGCTAAATTTGCAAAACTGCTAGAAAGATCAGATGAAGAGGCAATGGATGCCATCAGTCAGATTCTTGTTATTTTGAAGGATACGGAAAACGGAATCACAGGATTATAAAGGAGTGAGACGATATGAATGAAATGACAAATGAAAATTGGTCCCAGATCGCATTAGAGGTTGCAAAACATTCTCTGCTTTCCGTTTCGCTTAGCGGATGGCCTGCAGCAGTTGCGGTGATATCAATATCGACTTCAGTTGTATTGATTCATGCAATCGATACATTTGCGGCTCATGTATCACACGATGCTGCCGAGGCTTTTCATATTTAAAATCATTAATGCTGTTCAGAAGAGAGAACTGTCGGATAATAGTGATTTTACTCAGTATGTTGATGTACAGCAATTAAATGAAGATGAGAAGAATATTTAGGATTGGGTACATAACCAGCAAAAGGATTTGCATATAGGTTCTGTTTTAAAGTGTATTGCTTCACATCCAGCCGCAAGAAAGGCAGTAAAGGATTTTCATTTAAAGGATTCATTTGATAAACTTGCGGATAAACTAAATAATTATGTACATTCCAATGGGCATCGGTTTTATTAAGAATGTATTGGATGATAGGTGTGATAGTTATTTAAGAGAAAAAACAGGAATGCAGATTTAGTGGAGGTATATTATGGCAGATATTAAATATGATATCTTGAAAGAACTGGGAGTGCTAAGGGATGGAAAAAAGAATTACTTTGAGCAAAGATGAAATAAAGAAACTATATGAAATTCTGGATAAGATTTTAGAAGAATAGAATTGGGTGGTGATTTTATGTCAATTACATCTATAGAATATTTGCAAAGCCTTGTACGGGAACTTGTAAAACTACCGACCGAAACGGAATGGGTGGAGTTTAAGTGTAATAATAAGGAGCCGCAGATGATAGGAGAATATATCTCAGCATTAAGCAATTCTGCCACATTGTGCGGTCGGACAAAGGGATATCTTGTTTGGGGAATTCATGATGATACACATGAAATAATTGGTACAGAATTTCAATATCGGAAAATGAAAAAAGGAAATGAAGAACTGGAAGCATGGCTTTCACGTATGGTTTCACCACGAATCAATTTTAAATTTTATGAAATTCCTATGGATGGAAAAAATGTTGTAATGATTGAAATTCCCTGTGCTGAGAAACAGCCAGTTCAGTTTGCAGGAATGGAATATATTCGGGTTGGTACAAATAAGAAAAATTTAAAGGAATATCCAGATAAAGAAAGGGAATTATGGCAGGCGTTTGATACAACACCATATGAGCTTCGCTTGGCAAAAAGTAATGTTGAGGAAGATGAATTGGTTGTTTTATTGGATTATCCCAAGTACTACGATAAGATGGAAATGCCGATTCCGCGCAATAGGGATAAAGTTTTGGATGATTTACAGAATGAAAAGTTTATTATTAAAAATGATGCCGGAAATTGGAATATAACCAATATGGGAGCATTGATGATTGCGAAAGATTTGAAAAAGTTTGATAATCTTCATCGTCGATCTGTGCGTGTTGTTTGGTATAAAGAAAATTCCAGATTGGATGCGATTAGGGAAAAAGAATTTTCGGGCGGTTATGCTTTTGTACATGAGGATATTGTTCAATATATTATGACAATTATTCCACAGGAAGAAGTGATAGTGGAAGCAACAAGGAAGTCCGTTATTAGTTTTCCAGAAATAGCAATTCGTGAATTGTTGGCGAATGCCATGATTCATCAGGATCTGCAACAACGTGGTACGAATCCTATGGTGGAAGTGTTCAAAAATCGGATAGAGTTTTCCAATGCAGGTGCTCCGCTGGTAGCAATAGATCGTATTGTAGATACGGTTCCAGTATCACGAAATGAAAATATTGCCGGATTTATGCATAAATGTGGTATCTGTGAGGAACGAGGCAGCGGATATGACAAGATTATAGAGGCTACTGCAAAAAATGAATTGCTTGCGCCAAGAATTGAGAATCAGAATAATCAATTTACAAAAGCCGTATTGTTTGCTAAGATTCCATTTGAAATGACAACAAAGGAAGATCGTGTTCGTACCTGTTATATGCAGGCTTGTCTGGCTTATGTCAATTATGAGGCTGTCTCTAATGGAGATATAAGGAAATTGTTTGGATTATCAGATCAAGAAATGACAAAAGCATCACGTTTGATTCAAAATACAATAGATGCAGGGCTGATTAAAGCTGTTGATCCGAAAACTGCACCGAGATATAAAAAATATATACCATATTGGGCATAATTTAACTTTCGCTAACTTTCACTAATTGGAGAATTTATGTTATCCAACAGTATATGCAATGTCAAAAACCTTTATTTTATGCGGTTTTTGACATTGTTTTTTGTGATTTAGATAAAGGTTTAACTTTCGCTAACTTTCATAGTGTCCCAAATTGCTATGAATCGTACACAGAATACTCTCCCCCATTTTACACAGAACCATCGAAAAAATACAAAACCATTTGAAAACATATCATTTTCAAATAGTATCCTTAACTCCCTCTAACCGCCCCAAACAAGGGCATCTAAAAACATTCAACAAATTCTAAAAAGAAACAAAATCTATAAAACTTCCCCCAATCTTACAAAATCGTAAGACAAGCTGTCACGCAGCTGTAATCTTTGAGTTTTATAATGAATACAGCCTATGATGCGGCTATATTCTATTTAGATAAGAAGATTAGGAGGCGTTGTATATGAAGAACGTTAAAAAGGTGTTTATAGCAATGTTGATGTCAGCGGCTATAATGATTTTTAGTGGCTGTGAAAAAAATGATGATGTTCAGGAGGGGTATATGCCCCATGTGGAGAAAGAAGATACTAGCGGAATGGTGTATGCAGGAACAAATCTTGTAATTGATGGTATGGAGGGGAATCCTGTTGCCTGTGTTATCAGTGATGATAAACTTTATATACAGACCTGTAAGGAAATAGAGGACAGTGGTTTGGCTGAGGAGACTGCGGGTGATGAGCAAGCGGGGGAACAGTCGGATGAAATTATAGAAGGAACAGAGAATTTAGGGGGAAATCTTTTTGGGTTTTACACTGCCGGTTTAGATGGAAGCGGTTTACAGGAAATATCAGCAAATATAGCAGAGAACGGATATGTAGATACATTCCTGGTTGAAAATGATGGCAGTATTGTATATTTGATTGCGAATGGTGAAAAAGAGGGCTTTCAGAACGAACTGGTAAGGATAGGAGCAGATGGTAATGAATTGTCAAGAGAAAATATTGCAGAATCCTTAAAGTTTAGAGAAGGCGACTATGTGAGCCATATGCTGGGAGATAAAGAGGGAAATATTATTTTAATCGGCAATAAAAAAATATATATTTTAAATGCAAGTTTACAATCCATAGGTGAAGTGGTGGTAGAGGACGGCTATCGTGTAATTGATACGGCATTGACAAAGGATGGGAAAGTTATTTGTGTAGAAGATAAGTTTATGAGCGATCAATTGTCAGTACGGATACATATTTTAGATATTGCAGGGAACAAATGGGGAGAGATTATTGATTTGGATTCCAACAGTTTATGGGGACCGGATTACATAATGGATGGAGCAGAATATGATTTCTATTATCAGGACGATGCGGGAATTTACGGCTATGATTTGGAGAGCGGAAAGGGCACTAAATTAATGGATTATGCGGCCTCCTATATGGTTTCAGAGGATGCTGACGGAATTATTCCTATGGATGATGGGAGATTTATAGGTGTTACATATGATAGTGAACAGGATGAAAAATCTGTTTTGATGGTATACGAAAAATCTGATTCCTCTATTTATATGGACCGGAAACCAATTACAGTCGGGACCTTTAGAACATTCGATAAGGTTAAGAAGGCAGCTATGGAATTTAACAGAAGGAATAAGGAATATAGAATTGAATTTGTAGAGTATGCGGACAGTGAAGACCCATATACCAGAATGCTTACAGACATTACAACGGAAAATGCACCGGATATCATCGATTTATCCTTTTTCCCATTGTCAGTGGAACAGTGTGCCCAAAAGGGATTACTAGAAGATTTAATCCCTTATCTGGAAGAAGATTCGGAGCTGAGTTCCGATGACTTTGTTGATTCCGTGTTTGAGGCGATGATGATTGAGGAACGATTATATTATGTTACACAGGGTTTTAGCATAGATACTCTGGTAGGAAGAACAAAGGATGTTGGAGATGCAGCAGGCTGGACCTTTGATGAATTCAAGTCACTGTTGGAGAAAAAGGGGGAGAGTGTCAGTTTATTTTACACGGAGTACAGTAAAGAGGAGTTGCTGGGCGAATTGTTAAAAAATAGTCTTACGGATTTTGTAGACTGGAAAACCGGTGAATGCAGCTTTGATAGTCAGGACTTTAAGGATATATTGGAAATTTGTAAGGATAGAGGGAACGATGATGGGCTTGAAGGGATGACGGATGCTGATATTCAGGAAATGGTCACCAGTGGACCTGTCCGTATCAGTGAGGGAAAGGTGCTTTTTGACCAACGTGATTCATTTACGCCGGAGCAGGTTCCGATTGATAAACAGATATTTGGTGAAGATATTACCTATATCGGATATCCGAATAGAGAAAAGCAGGGTTCGTACTTTAACTTTGACCATCCAATGGGAATTTGTTCCAAGTCTCAGATGAAGAAAGAGGCATGGGCATTTATCCGCACGTTTATGACCAGAGAATATCAGGGGAAAGAATTGGATTCTAGCTATTATGCCATGCCCACAAGGCAGGACTGCTTTGATTTGAAACTAAAAGAAAAGATGGCAACGGAGGCATATACGGATGAATTTGGTAAAGAAATCCAGCCGTTAGAAGGTACGTGGAACTGGGGAAGTGTGGAGCTTGAGAAGAAACCTTTATCACAGGAAGAGGTAGATATTTATGTGAATTTGATTAATAATACAAAGAAGAGTAACAGTCTGGATGAGGAAATGATAAGTATTGTGATGGAAGAGGCACAGGCTTACCTTAAGGGCAGCAAGAGTTTGGATAAGACTGTGGATATTATCCAGAGCCGCATTTCGACTTATGTGAATGAACAGCGATAATGTGATAATTAGCCATGAGAAAAACTCTGTTTTTGCAGACGTCCGTTGTACAATATAGACAAATCACAGCGATGCTGGGGGATAGGCGGATGTTTAACTGCTTCGATTGGGATGAAATTTTTCTGTAAAATAATATTTAGAGGTTCTTCTATGATAAAATAAAAATCATAGAAGGACCTTTTATTATGGCAAGACAAAAGAAACCTGTACACAGAGTACAAATGGCAGTCGTTAAAGAGTAATATTCAGATTTTCCCCTGAAATATTGGTAATAAAAATTTTTTTGTTATCATTTAGTATTTTTCCCAATTTATACTTTTCAACTCTATTAAGTGGAATAGTAAATTGAATGCTTCTCTTGGCAAATTGTCCTTGGACGATAGTATCATGTAATTTATTAATAAAATGATGATGCGAATGAATAAAAAGAGGTTTTACTTTTACACTGGAAAAATATGTGGTATAATGAATTGTGCTGATGCGCAAGCTGGTCATCAATTTGTGCAGATAACGAGCCAAGCGTAGATACTTGTATATACATTTG
>CAMWYJ010000016.1 GCA_947178445.1 uncultured Clostridium sp. | reverse complement strand
TTGAGGATCTGTATGCCTATGGTGAGGCAATTCGCAATATCAGAATTTATGATAATGTGGGATTTGCAAAGATTTCTTTTGATTGTCCGGATGGACTGATTGCGATGATATCGGATTTTATTTTAGGTTTAGATATTGTTGAATTCTCTGTGGTCTATGCGGTAAGGGATGGCGGATTCAAATTTTCGGTTCGAAATGAGACTGCTCATTATCATGCAGGCACCATTACGGCAAGGGCATTAGACGGACTTGGCGGTGGCGGCGGGCATTTTTCCATGGCAGGAGGTGTCATTTTGTCTGATATGTTAAAGGAGCTTGGAAATAATCCGGATTTTGCGATTCGAAAACGTTTTATGGATGCCATCAAGCAGGAAAAAATAGAGCGGGAAATGGAGAGGGAATAAGCAATGGAAAAACAGAGAATTGTGGTCAAGGTTGGGACTTCGACTTTGACAGGAGAAAGTGGTGCGCCAAATTTCCGCACGATAGATAAATTAGCCCAGGTGTTGTCTGCTTTGCACAATGAGGGACACCAGATTATATTGGTTTCATCGGGGGCCATTGCTGTTGGAGTGAATAAAATGAGACTGCCGGTAAAACCGAAAGATGTTTGTATGAAACAGGCAGCAGCGGCGGTTGGTCAGTGTGAGCTTATGCATATCTATGACAAATTTTTTGGGGAATATGGAAATATTGTAGGGCAGATTCTGCTCACAGAGGATGATATTGCGGTAAAGGCTCGGAAACGAAATTTGCGAAACACCTTTGAAGCATTGATGGAGAGTGGCATGATTCCAGTTGTAAATGAGAATGATTCCGTAAGCCATGCTGAGATCGAATCGGACAAAAAGGTATTTGGTGATAATGATATGTTGTCCGCAGTAGTAGCGAATCTTTGCGAGGCAGACCGTCTTATCATTTTATCTGATATTGAGGGACTTTATGACAGTAATCCAAAGGATAATCCGGAGGCTAAGCTGATTTACCGGGTGGACAAGATTACAGATGAAATCCGGGAACTTGGTTTTGGCAGTGGTTCAAACCGTGGTACCGGTGGTATGGTGACAAAGTTAGAGTCTGCGGAGTATGCAACGGCTCATGGAATAGACATGCATATTGCACATGGCAGTAATCCGGATAATATTTACCGCATTATGGAGGGAGAAGCTGTGGGAACTTATTTCGTGAAGCAGTGCTCCAAAAAATGAGAAATTGTGATACATGGAATTGTAAAAGATAGGAAAACAGGCAAAAACAGCCAGATAAGTTGTTTTTCTGGCAGATTAAAGAAGGATTGAGATTATGCAGTATAGAACCGCATCTTTTTATAAAGAATTTCATTGCATTGGAGGAATCTGTGAGGATTCCTGTTGTGAGAACTGGGAGATTGATTTAGATGAAATCTCCCTTAAAAATTATATGAGACAAAAGGGTGATTTTGGGAAGCGCCTTAAGGAAAATACAAAAGTAAAGGAAAAACAGTTTATACTAAATGGAACAAGATGCCCGTTCTTAAATGACAGGAATCTTTGTGATATTTTTATTGAAATGGGTGAGGAATGTCTATGTGAGACCTGTACAAATTTTCCAAGACATATTGAAGAGTTTGAGAACTTGAAAGAGGTAAGCCTTACGATGTCTTGTCCGGAGGCAAGTCGGATTATGCTGGCAAAGAAAGAAAAAATGACCTTTGTTTGTGAAGAAGGAGCGGATGAGGATTTTGGTTTAAAGCATGTTGAACCGGTAAGGTCTTTCGCATTTTGGAAAAGAGCGCATGTAAATAAGCTGGATAAGCCATTGTATGATATTTTATTTGAAGTACGGCAATTTGTGTTTGAAGTACTGCAAAATAGAAATGTACCGGTGAAAGAACGGGCGGCAACGGTGCTGATGTTAGCTTATGAAATACAGGAATTTATTGATAAGAAGGAGTATGATAAGATTGTCCATAAAATTTCAAATTACAAAAAACCAGAGAAGAAGGAGCTGTTAGATACTTATTTTGCAAAGCATGAAAACAGGGTAGCCGAAAAGGAAGAGTGGATGAAGCAGATTCTCAATATGTTTGAGGGACTGGAAACGATTAAGGAAGAGTGGACAAAGCTTCTTGGTGACGGTATGCGGACAATGCATGGGCAGGAAGATATGAAAGCAATGATGCTTGCAGCGGGCTTGTTAGAAGACGATATGAAAGAAAGTAGCGAAGGGAATGCGGCTGGCAGAGAGCTTAGCAGTTTTCTTCGGGAATATAAGATATCCTACCAGGAATTTTTGCATTATTATCAGGCAAAGGAATATGAGTTTGAGCATATTTTAGTGTATTATATATTTAATTATTTTCTTGGTGCTGCTTATGACCATGATGCGTTTACAAAGGTAAAATTTGCAGTGATATCTTATCTTGTTATCTTAGAGTTAGATATTGCCGTATGGTTCAAACAGAAAAAGGAATTCTTATATGAGGATCAGGTGCTGGTTGCACATGCTTATTCGAAAGAAGTGGAGCATTCCTATAATAATTTTGAGTCACTGCAGCTTGTGCTGTCAGCCCATCCGATTATTGATGTGGAGCATATTCTGATCGGACTGTTGTCGTAAACACGGATTTTTCGTTGACAAGTAAAGAGGGCTGGGCTATAATACCAAATATGTATTGGCAAAAGCTGTTAAAATAGTTTTTTCAATTTCATATGGATCAAAGGCAGGGATGAAGAGAAGTAACACAGATTATCGTTTACAGTGAGTGGGAGATAGTGGAAACCCCATAAAGTGAATCGGTGCGAATAACACTTCGGAGCCGCAATCTGAAAGCAGATGTCAAAAGGAAACAAGTAATTCCGGTAATATTATGTTTGTTAGTAGGTGCGCCGCAAGTTGTGCGTCAAACAACAAGGTTTCAGTTTGCTTATAAAGTAATGGGAAGAGTGTTACAAAACAGCAGATTCGAACCGGTGAGTGACTGCTAAGAGCAGTAAATCAGGTGGTACCGCGGATCATTTATGGTTCGTCCTGGACGGTTATCGTTTAGGGCGGGCTTTTTTTATTACATCAGGAAAATCCGTTATAGATAATTAGTTTCGTGCATGATATGCACGAGAATAGGTAAATATAGAAGAAAAGGAGAATAAAGATGAACACAAACAAAATTTATCGTAACCGAACACTGGATAAGATTAGTGAAGGTGATGTAGGAGCAACCTTAAAGGTGGCTGGCTGGGTAGAAAATATCCGTGACCATGGTGGAGTATCCTTTATTGACCTTCGGGATATGTATGGAGTATTACAGGTTGTTATGCGTGATACTGCACTTTTGGAAGGTATCAATAAGGAGGATTGTATTTCAATTGAAGGTGTGATGGAACACCGTGATGAGGAGACCTATAATCCGAAAATTCCAACAGGAACGATTGAGTTAGAGGCTCATAGTGTAGAGATGCTTGGCAAGGTAAAGAGACAGCTTCCGTTTGAAATTATGACCTCTAAAGAGACGAGAGAGGATGTCAGATTAAAATACCGTTATCTGGACATGCGTAATAATAAGGTAAAAGATAATATGATTTTTCGGTCTAATGTCATCAGCTTTTTAAGGGAGAAGATGACAGAGATGGGATTTTTGGAGATGCAGACACCGATTCTTTGTGCCTCTTCCCCGGAGGGTGCCAGGGATTATATTGTGCCATCCCGCAAATTTAAGGGGAAGTTTTATGCACTTCCACAGGCACCGCAGCAGTATAAGCAGCTGTTAATGGTGTCCGGGATTGACAAATATTTTCAGATTGCCCCTTGCTTTCGTGATGAGGACGCAAGAGCAGACCGTTCGCCTGGAGAGTTTTACCAGTTAGATTTTGAAATGGCATTTGCTACTCAGGAGGATGTATTCAAGGTAGGAGAAGAGGTTCTTTTTGAGACCTTTACTAAGTTTGCACCGGAAGGGGCACAGATTACAAAGACTCCATTTCCGGTTATCAGCTATAAGCAGGCAATGCTGGAATTTGGTACAGATAAGCCGGATTTGAGGAATCCTCTTCGTATTATCGATGTAACGGATTTCTTTTCAAGATGTACCTTTAAGCCGTTTCATGATAAGACCGTGCGTGCCATCAATGTACATGCCAAGCTTTCAAAGGGACAGCATGAGAAGCTGTTAAAATATGCACAGTCTATCGGCATGGGTGGTCTGGGATATCTGGAAGTATTGGAGGATATGAGTTATAAGGGACCGATTGATAAATTTATTCCGGAGGATATGAAGACGGAAATCCGTGATCTGGCAGGCTTGCAGGCGGGAGATACTATTTTCTTTATTGCCGATATTGAAAAGCTGGCGGCGGATTATGCTGGGCAGCTTCGCACCGAGATTGCAAACCGTCTGGATTTATTGGAGAAGAATGCATATCGCTTCTGCTATATCAATGATTTTCCGATGTATGAGTATGATACAGAGAGCAAAAAGATTATCTTTACCCATAATCCGTTTTCCATGCCCCAGGGTGGTTTAGAGGCGTTAAATGAGAAGGACCCGACAGAGATTCTCGCTTATCAGTACGATATCGTATGTAATGGTGTGGAATTGTCTTCCGGGGCAGTCCGTAACCACAATCTGGATATCATGGTGAAGGCATTTGAGATTGCCGGATATACCGAAGAGGATTTGAAAGAGAAGTTTGGAGCCCTATACAATGCATTCCAGTTTGGAGCACCGCCGCACGCAGGTATGGCTCCGGGTGTAGACCGTATGATCATGCTGCTTCGCAATGAAGAAAATATCCGTGAGGTGATTCCGTTCCCGATGAATGGAAATGCACAGGATTTGATGTGTGGGGCACCGGGAGAGGTGACAGAGCAGCAGCTTAGAGAGGTGCATATTAAGGTGAGACAGTAATAGGGGTATAAGATGAATAACAAGAGGAATCTTATCATTTTCATATTAATTGTTGCTGTGGTCTGTATTAGCGGTATCGCTATAGCCAGAAAGAATTTTGGTAAGAAAGCTGAGAATATGGGAAGCTTTACTTTTGACAGAATCAGTAGTTATGATGAAAAGTATTATGCCATTTCAGACAAAACAGAGAAAGACAGTATAGAAGTTTCCATATATGAAACGGAAAATGATGTGTTTGTGTTTTCTTTTGAGTCAGTCCGGGCTTCTGATTTTTGGGGGATTTGCTGGGAAAGCAGCTCATATAACATATGGATTCAGTCTGGAGATATTGGCGTGATTTGCTATTCCTATGAAAATGATGAGTGGAAGTTTAACGAAAATGCAGAACGCCCCAATGACATTATATCGAAGTACGATTAGTGATTTTGATTCCCGCGAAAATAAATAACGGGTTAAGCTGAAATAATAGAAAAAGAAGTATTGCAGGAGAAAGCAGTATTTCTTTTTTTATTATTCAGAAAAGTCGCTGGCATCCCTGCTCTGTATTTCCTGAAGTAAATCATTCATTTTTTTAATCTGTCTAAAATATTCGATATAATAGATTGCGGCACCGATTCCATATGGAATGGATACAGATAAAAACATATCCAGATAGCCGTCAGGACTGACCGGTTCAAACAGGCTGATCAGCCATATTCCACCTTCCACAAATGCAATTAAAAGAAGATATTGCCCGATTATGACAAATAAAAGAGGGATATTCTGCAGGAAGGAATGTAATGACAGCAGGAATACTGCGGCAAAGGATACCACGAACATAAACAGCAGATTTTGGGTATAGTAGGTATCGGTATGTCCCATGACTGCTTCAAGAATAAGCTTGGTCAGTACGATAATCGTATATACAACACATATTATCGGCAAAAAATTCTTTCTGGTAATCATGATAAATCCCCCTTTTTCATCGTCCTTAAATATTTGTAGAAGGCATTGCGGTAGCTGCGGTTTACGGTCAGAACTTCTCCGTTTTTTAAGATGGCATTGACCCGCATATTTGCCTCGGCTTTAAGTTCGCGGATATGGAAAATATTCACCACCATTGATTTGCTGATGCGGACAAAACCCTGGTCTCCGAATCGGTCTAAAAAGCCCTGCAGGGTTGCATCTGTCTGCCATTCGGAATCCTTTAGATATAGAAAGCATTTTCGGTCTACCATTTCCAGATACAGGATTTCTCCGGGAAGGATCATTCGTTCCTTTTCACTACCCCGGTCTTTGCCGATAATGTTTTTTTGGAAGGAGAGCAGAAAAGTTTTGGCAATCTCTGTTTCTGTATCCATTTTATCATAATATAAGCTGATATAGTTTTCGTTAAGTCCATCTTTTTTGTAAATGTTTACCTTCAAGTCGTTGACCTCCAAATGCAAAGCATATGGTTATTATAAGATAAAAGCCAGAGCTAATACAAGATATGTTTTTTTCAAATCTCTGTTCAGGAAAAGGTAAGCCGTTCCGAATAAGAAGCCCACAACAATACCCTCGAGACCGATTAGGAAGGAGCCTTTTGTAAACCAGTGTGCAAGTCCCCAGGTAACCCCTACAAGAATACCGCCAAATGGGATATTTGTCCGTTTAAACCACTTCTCTAATGCAATCTGCCCAAACACAATGATCAGGGTAAACAATATAGTTTCCACAAGATAATAGATATGCTGAAAGGTGAATTCAAGGGGTTCCATTTTCTTAAATTCGTGATATATTTTTAACTCTCCCACATCTGCGATATTGATCAGTGTCATAATCAGTATGAGAAGACCGCCGGTAAGCCATTGCCATAATTTTGTTTTTTGCCCCGGTGTATTCATTGTAAAGCCCAGCTCCCTCTTTGCATAGCGGAGAAGAAAGAATGCCACGATTCCCCATGTAATGCAGGTCATGGTCCAGTGAAGAATGGACTGCATCAGAGTAAAATCCGAAAGACCATGACCATAGACTGCAGGCTCTATCAGATAGGCATATAGTACTTCCAACCCTAATCCTCCAAAGGCATAAATGGCAAGAAAAAAATATTCTGCTCCAAGTTTTTTTTCTTTGTTCCTGCAGCGTTTTGATAGTACGTTCATATATGTTTTCCTCCTGTTCTGTTTCTTTTAGTATCATATAGGCAATTGCGAAACTCCTTATTTCCAAAACCTAGTTGTGCAATATAGACAATATCATAAGCTAGGTGCTTTGGAGCCGCCGGTGCTTGCATAGTGTTACATTGCTTAGCACCGTTGCGAGCGACAAGCAGCGCAAGCGTGCCTGCGTTGATTTGTCTATATTGTACAACGGATGTTAACGAAAACAGAGTTTCGCGATCACCTGTTTGTATCGTACATGGTGAAGAGAAAAATGAAAAGTAAAATTGTCTAAGCTGCATTCAGCACTGTTTAAGCTGCATTTTTGTTAATCTTATACATTAAATAGGAAAAAAAGAGAAATATATTAGATAAGAACGTGTGTAAAAGATGCACGGGAAAGCGTATGAGGTGTAAAGATGGAAGCAGTGAACACATTATTTGGTTTATTTGGTGGTTTGGCGCTTTTTCTGTTTGGAATGGAAATGATGAGTGACGGTCTGCAAAAGGCAGCAGGGGAACGGATGAAGTATATTTTAGGTTTGCTGACAAAAAATTCGGTGATGGGGGTTTTGGCTGGTGCGCTTACTACAACGGTATTGCAAAGCAGCAGTGCCACAACCGTTATGGTAATCGGTTTTGTCAGTGCAGGTCTTATGAACCTGCCTCAGGCAATATCGATTATTATGGGTGCCAATATCGGGACAACGATTACGGCACAGATTATCGCGTTTCACATTAGTGATTATATTTATCCCATTATATGTATCGGTTTTTTCATTACCTTTATTGCAAAGAAAGAGGTGGTCAAATCTATCGGTAATACCATTTTTGGGTTTGGCATATTATTTATCGGAATTCAGATTATGGGAAATACCATGAAACCATTAGCTTCCAGTCCGGTATTTCTGGACTTAATCGGAAAAGTGGCAGATATTCCGGTGCTGGGTCTTTTACTAGGTGTGGTGATGACTGTAATTGTGCAGAGTTCGTCTGCTGTCATTGCAGTATTGCAGAATTTTGCATCACAGACCGGACCGGATGGGGTGTCCTCCATTTTAGGAGTGCAGGGGGCAATTCCAATTTTACTGGGAAGCAATATTGGAACTACGATTACTGCGCTATTGGCCTGTATCGGGCAGACCAGAAATGCAAAGCGTACGGCAGTTGCCCACAGTGTATTCAATATAACAGGCTCTATTCTGTTTCTTTTTATCATTTCGTGGTTTGCAAAGCTGATTATATTTCTTTCACCCAAGGGAATAGAGGTGGAGGTGATTTCAAGGCAGATCGCAAATGCGCATACGGTATTCAATGTTGTCAATACCGTTATCTGGATTCCGTTGATCTGGCTGATGGTGAAAATTGTTATGTGGATTTTACCGGATCAGAAGGATGGGGAGAATGTCCGTCCGCAGTTTCTCGATGTCAATGTGATGAACCAGCCGGTGGTTGCCCTGCATCTGGTTTCCAGGGAAATCGTAGAGTATACAAAGCAGTTAGAGGGATTTTTATCGGATATAAAAAAAGCAATGCTGGAGGGAGGAAAGGAGAATCTAGATAAGGCTGACGGAACTGCCGGAAAGGTCAGTGATATGCATGGAAATATTTATAACTATCTGATCGGACTATTTTCATCGGGAAATATGAATGAGGAGCAGGCAGCCCATACAACGGAGATTATCTATATTGTAGAGGATTTGGAACGAATCAGCAGATGTATGAAGGAGCTTTTGGAAAGTGCAAAGGAAAAAGAGCGGAAGGAATTCGAATTTTCTAACAAGGCAATGGTGGAGATAGAGGAGAGCTTCGGAATTGTTGCAGATATGTATATGAAATCTGTAGATTTAATCCGGTATGGGGATAAAGCCGCTGCGGCAGATGCTGCACAGTCGTTAAAGAGGATTGCAAAGCTTGAGAAAAATGTGCGTAAGAATCACAAGAAACGTATTAAAGAGGGAAAATGCAAGCCGGAGTTTACCAACATTTTTGCAAATATATTCCACAGTATGGAAAAGATTGGGGAGAATTGCAGTAATATTACCGAATCTGTTACAGAGGATGCGTATCTGAAATATCTGTCGGAGCAGCATGGCAGGGTTTCGATTTCGTAAGTTTGGTGTAGGAAAGGGTTAAAGGCTGATTATAACAAGAATAGTATTGTAATTGTGTTATGTATCATAAGCAGGGAAATATTTCCTTGCTTATGATATTTTTTTTTATCTGATATGCTGGAAGATTTAAATTGCATTGAAAAAATGATAATTTCTGAAAATCTGTAATAACTCTGCAACAAGTGGCTGATATGATAATACGGTAACAAAATGATGCTGGGTTGAAACAATAATGAAGTTTTCCCTGCATTATTGTAAATCGTATATTGTGAAAGAAGAGGAGGATAAAATGAAATCTTGGAGAAAATATATGCTGACGCTTGGAGCCTGCATCATTCTGAATCTGTGTGCATGTAATTCCATTAATCAAAAAGAGTACAAAGAAACAGAGGTAAATACAGGAGAAGACATATGCTATGTTACAGATGCTGTCAATGCGAAGAACGGGAGCCTGCAAATAGCCGGAATGGATGAAAGCAAATCCCAGATAGGAATATGGGAGTCAGAGGATAAGAAAGCGGCATGGAAGAAAGTGTTGGATTTAAGTGAAGTATTAAAAAATAAGGATACAGTGGAGGACGTTTTTATTGATTTGACAGAAAATGAAGAAGGACTGATTACGGTTTGGTATCCGGATAGTATCCAGATATATTATTTTAATTTTGATGGGATGGTAAAGCCGCTGGAATCAGATGTTGTTGAAAAAATAAAGGATTCAGGAGTCACAGCGATTGAATATATTTCAGATAATATGGCTTTTGGTGTAACGATGGAGGAAGAGAAGTATCTGGTTGATATCATTTCCGGTGATATGAAAAAGACAGATCTGTCGAAAGAAAGAATGCTGTCCTATTGTGTGACAGAGAAACAAATATATGCTCTGACAGAGCAGGGGATAAAAAGCTGTGATATAGCAGGTAAAGTAGAAAATTTAGAGGGGGAGGCAGTCCGAAACTTAAAGGATTATCTGAAAAAAGAAAGCTTGGGATGGAATACGGGATTTTCTGTTTTTTTTCGGGAGGGAAATCCAATTATCTATATTGCAGATGAGCAGCAAATTGTGAAATTTGAAGGAAATAAGATACAGACGATTATAAAAAAGATAAAAACGTCCATTGGTGGAGAAGATACATCTTTACAGAAATTTGTGATGACGGATGATGACCGGGTTATCATGCTGGCACAAAAAGAGGAGCATAGTATTTTAGCGGAATTTGAACTAGTGAACACAAAAAATAACAAGAAAACCTTAAAAATATATGCACTGGAAAATGATCTGTCTTTTCAGCAGATTGTACAGATGTATCAAAAGAAGAATCCGGGGGTAGATGTGGTATTGGAGATAGGCATGGAGGATGAAAATACAAAACGGGAGGATGCAATCATGCTTTTAAATAGCAGTCTGGTGAGTAATTCCGGACCGGATATCATTCTTTTAGATGGACTGCCATATGAAAAATATATGGAGCAGGGGTTATTGGAGGATATGTCTTCGTTTGCATCGAGTCAGGCAGCGGATAAAAATCTATTTGAAAATGTATTGTGTACCTATCGTGTAGACGACAGACAATATGGAATTCCGTTATTTTTTTCCATGATGAATATCACATCGCTGAAGAAAATCGGAGATGTGGATGCGATACAGGATTTTCTGGCATATATAGACTTATGTGCACAAAACGGAGATGTGCCGGTTTATGAAAAATGGAGCTATGATCAGGTCGTTTCGATGTTATATCGGTTGTATGTGACAGATTTTGTGAAGGAAACGGACGTACCGGACTCTGGCAAAATTGCAGAATTTTATGCAGCAGTAAACAGAATATATGCGCTGGAGGATATGAAAGAGGTGGAAGAAGCGGGAAAGGGGTTTGATAATATTTCGCTGCTTCCGTCAGGATATGGTAACTTTGATTTTGTTATAACCGGTGAATTTCAGACTGCATTGGATTATATTTGTTATTTTGAGGATTTAAAAAAATTGGAGGCTTTACGGCAGAACAATTTTGAGAATAAATTACTTGAAAAAGAAGGAAAAATTGTCTGTGTTCCAATGCTGTCATTAGGGATATTGAAGAAAAATACAGATGATGAACTGGCAAAGGATTTTATTTCGTATGCATTATCGGATGATGTTCAACAGGAGGTGGAGTATTCCGGTCTGTCAGTCAGTCGGGATATCATGCGGGAAAAATTAGAAGGTTTGGCATCTGAGACAATAGAGATCCGCACGGAGAGTGGTGAAACAAGAGAACTAGAGTTTAGTAAATTATCAGATGATGGTATTCAAAAATGGATGGAGGATTTGGAACACGCAATCTGTGTCACAGGGGAAGACCATCAGATTTTCAGAATCATTATGGGAGAGGTGCCGGCCGTTGCTAAGGGCAGGCAGTCGGAAGAGGAAGCGGCAAAGGAAGCCTGCAGGAAAATAAATTTGTATCTGAATGAATAAAAAGGCTTTCCAAAACTGTTCTTATGGAGACTTGTAAAAAGAAGACATCAATACTATAATTAGTTAAGGTTCAGAGTGAGTAAATGGCAATTTGATTCATTTCATTTAGAAAGTTATATGACAGAAGGAAGAAATAATATGGATGTTGTAAAAAAATACAGAAGCATTATTATGACGGGTGCGCTTATTTTATTTTTTGCCGGCGCATTTATGCTGGGGAATATTTATGCGAGGTACAGCACAGAAAGGGTGGTACTGGCATCATCAGGGAAGGGGAATTCAGAGGAAAAGCTTGAGGATGACGGGAATATAGAAGAAATGGAAAAGGCGGAACAGCTTGCGATAAGCCGGCAAATGGCAGAGTATATTTTGGAAGAGATGGCAGACAAACCATTGCTGCAGGAATATGCAAAGAATGGTTACGGTGATGCTTCTTTGGAAAATATCATCAATGATGTGAATGCTGCAAAATGTGCAAAAGAAGCCATTATCCGGGTATGCGGGGAAGCCGGAATTGATGTGAAAATGGCAGAGGTGAGTGATTTAACGGAGGATCAGATTGTTGAGATTGACCAGGAGGTATACGGTAAATCCGATCATCCGAAGGACTGATGGAGCAGATGAAATGGCAAGAATTTTAATCGTGGAAGACGATAAATCAATCAATGAATTAATGGTACGTTGTCTCACTGTGACAGGACATGACTGCCTTGCTGCCTTTACGGGCAGTGAGGCACTTTGTGCTGTAAAAAAGGAGCAGCCTGACTTAATTCTTTTGGATATCAACTTACCGGATATAGATGGGTTTGATATCATAAAGTTTATAAATGGAATACCTGTCATTTATGTCACGGCAAGAAATGAAATAAATGACCGCATTAAGGGATTAAATGGCGGGGCGGAGGATTACATTGTAAAACCGTTTGACTTTCAGGAGCTGGTTGCCAGAGTGAATGTTGTACTGAGACGGTTTGGAAAAGCAGATAATATAGTTTGCTTTGGTCAGGTGAAGGTGGATTTTGGAAAATGCAAGGTGTACCGTGAGGAGAGGGAGATAGAGGTGACGAAGCAGGAATTTGAACTGCTAAAGGCACTGATTGTGAATAAGAATGTTACATTGACAAGGGAACAACTGTTAAATGCAGCCTGGGGCTGGGATTATGACGGGGAAGAGCGGACGGTGGATGTACATATCCAGAGGCTGCGGAAGAAGCTGCAATGTGAAGATAATATTAAAACAATCTATAAAATTGGGTACAGACTGGAGATTTAAAATGAGGCTGTGGGAAAAAAACTATGTATTGACAATGACAATCATTTTACTTGTCCTATATGGAAGCATGCTTTTTGTCTTGAATTATTCCTTTCGGTTTAATCTGGAAAGGGTCTGTGAACAGGGAATGCAGACCGAACAGAGCATTCTATATTCGGTTAAAAGCCTGTTAAATGAAGACGGGGAACATAAAAAATTAAAGCTTTATAGCGAGGTATTGGAGAAGCAGGGGATTTTTTTTGCTGTCTATAAAGGACAGGAGGCGGTGACGGATTCGCTGCCGGTGTTCGAGGCACCATCTCTGTCAGAGGGAAAGGTTCAGATGCTTAGAGCAGTGGACGGACGCTATCTTTGTTTTGCAGATACCTTTATGTATCAGGATATAGAGAAAGTTTCTGTTTACTATGCTGAGAAGGTAGATGACTTGTATAAAAATCATCAAAGGCAAAGCTATTTGCTTCTTGTCATCAGTACATTTATCTCTTTGATCATTGCCGCAATCTTATATTTTGTAATGAAAAAAATATATTATCCCATCAATAACATTGCCCATGAGCTGCGGACTCCCTTAACGAGCATACAGGGCTATGCGCAGTATATTTTATTCGGGAAGGTAAGTGAAGAGGATATCCAATATGCCTGTGCCAGGATTAACGAGGAGACGGGATATATTAACGAAGTGATTGAGCGGCTGCTAGTTATGGAGCATATAAAGGACGGAAAGATTTCACTGGAAAAGATAGATGCAGTGGCTTTTTTTGAAAAGGTAAAGGCGCACTATCCGTCTGTTATCATTGATAATACAATGGATACTATAATAGGTGATGAAACGCTGCTGCTTTGCCTGTTTATGAATCTGTTATCCAATACCCGAAGGGCAGGTGAAAAAATTACAATTACTGCACATGGCGGTGAAATCAATATATGTAATGAAGATGATTATATCGATAAAGCCATGCTAAGACTGCTGAACGGAAACCGTGCCATACCAAAGGATAGAATTCAGGGGAAAGGCCTTGGAGTTTCTCTTTGCCATGAGATTGTAAAGCTGCACCGGGGAACCCTTCGGTATGAATCACAGGAGGAAGGGGAAGGCGTAAGAATAACTATTACATTTCCGGACTGAAACAAATTCTCTAAGAAGAAGTAAAATTGTTTAAGCTGCATTTTTGTTAGTCCAATACAATGGATTTCTTTTTTCCCTTTTTATTCAGTGGATATTCCCGTATGCGGGTTACATAGTCAAGATTCACGATTTCCAAGGTATGGTCGCTTTCTTTTTCTAACAGGATTGCAGTTCCGTCCTCTGAAAGGCTTTTCAGGGTGCCAGGCAGTCCACTCTCATTGGAGAGGGTGTAAACAATACAGTCTTTGCCGATAAACATTTTGATAAATTCTAACATGATTTCTTTCTCCTTTTTTGATTTCTTTTGTTGTTGCAGGATGTGATGGCTGATATAATTGTGCTGTTTTTTTCTGAACAGGAAAATGATAATGAACAAAAAGAAACAGGGCAGCCATATGGAGTAGGGTATCCATATGTAGTTTTCCAAAAAAATCACCTCCGTTATTTTCCTCGGATTATTTGTAAAATGACAAATTTCCTTGTCATAACTAGTAGGTAGTATAGCAGTGACAAAAAAACTTGTCAAGAAGAAATGACAATTTTTCTTGTCATTTCTTTGGTATCAAAAAAACAATCGGTTTGCCATTGTCAATGTTTTACTGCTTGACAGACTGGAGAAATCTTTTTAATATGAGAGAAAGACAGCCATAAGCAAAACTCTATTTTATAAAGAGAGATTTTCTCATGGCTAAAGACAATTCACATTGTTGTTATGTCGTGGATAATGTAAAGCTGAGGTGTGGGTATGGGATTATTCCAGAAAAAGAGCCGGATTCTTTCGATACCGGAGGGGTGTGAAAATCTGAAGATTGAAGTGGATAAGAGTATCTGTACAGGTGAGATGACTGTAGGATTCCGGGAACCAGGCAGTGGAAAGCTTTTATTTGCGGAGCTCGCAAGGAATGAGCTAGATGTAGAGGAATATAAGAAAAAGTACGGAAACCCATCGTAAATTAGCTGTGAACCGATTGTCGAAGAACTGTTATTTATAATGAGAAAATTCTGAAAAACGGTACGACAGCATAGGGTAATTAAGAAAACAGAAATAACAGGAGGAATGAAATGGAAGCAATTTTCTATGTGGTAGAACGAATAGATGGTGACTATGCACATTTAAAGCAGATGGAAAGTCAAGATGGTGAGAGCAAGCTTGTGGCAAGGGCATTGCTGCCTGAAGGAATCAGGGAAGGTACAAGATTGATTTATGAATGGTTAGAATACAGGATTGATGCAGAAAGTAATTTTGGTTGAAAGACTGAAAGCATAATATATGGGAAAAGAGATGGTATGAACCAGCTTTTACTCTGTTTCTTTCTCATCTGTCAGGTAGTTATCTAAATTGTCGGAAATATAAGTCAGCATTTTGTATAAGGCGTTTCTCTGGTCAGGTGTTAAATTCCCACTTCCTGCAATAACTGCTGCTTCTGCCTTTTTGTCAATCTCATCTGCCAGGTATTGTCCGTCTTTAGTAAGCGTAATGGGAGCTCGATATTTTTTCTCGGCATCACTGGTGACAAGTTTGCGTTTTGTAAGTTCTGATATGGCTCTGGAAATGGCAGCTTTATCTTCTCCGCAAAGACTGCTTAACTGGGTAAGTGTCAGCCCCTCGGGGTTATGGTTCAACTCAAAAAGGCACATAACATGGATGCCTTTTAATCCGAAATTTTCCATTTCCTTTAGCTTAATCCTTTGAAGATTTCGGTGAATCTGATTGATTGTAGTGTAAAATAATTCAAAACGCTGTGTCATAATAATCCTCATCCTATAAATAAATAGTACTCGTGCAGATTGTTATGGTTCAGAAGAGATAGTTTCTATTACCATGTCTTGTTATAAAATATCAAGTAAATGTTGATTTGTCAATAAGCTTTCGCAGAAAGAAATCTTGATATTCCGCAACCAATCTTCTTGTGGTATAATGTACGCGATGGCAATGAGCAGTGCCAAGGTGCAGAAAGATAAATTGCCAGCTTGCTGGTGAATTTATCTTCCTGCACCTTGATAGGGCGAAAGCCCGCGAATGAGAGGGCCGGAGGCGCTCGAATGACGCACTGCGGAGGAAGGGGTATCAAAGCGAAAGCCCGCGAATGAGAGAGCCGGAGGCGCTCGAATGACGCACTGCGGAGAGGGGTATCAAAGCGAAAGCCCGCGAATGAGAGGGCCGGAGGCGCTCGAATGACGCACTGCAGGCTCCAAAACACATGATAAAAAGCGGAATATATGATATTCCGATAAAGAGGAGAAAAGGAATGAAAACATCGATTGATTTAAGGAATCTGTTAAAGCAGATTGATCATAAAAGCTATCCAGCGTATAAGGATACGAAGGGGAAATATGATTTTAAGGACTATGTGCTGTCGATTGACCATGTGCAGGGTGATCCCTTTGCAGCACCATCTAAAGTGAGTCTGGTCGTGCCGGGAATGGTTTCAAAGTTTGACTCCTATTATTACGAAAATACATGTAAGAAGGTGGCATTTGAGGATCATTTGCTCCGCCGCATGGCAAAGGTGATTAGAGATTATTCTTTCAAGGCAAAGGGCTCTGGAAAAAGCGGTCTGCTTAGTATCAGTGAACCAAGACAGGAGGTATTAAACCGTAGTGCCTGTGTAGTAAATCATGAAAATGGAGATATCACCGTAAAAATGGAGATTGGATTTCCTGCAAATGGAAGAACGATAAATGCAAGGGAATTGGAGAAGATATTATTTGATTTTCTGCCTGCATGTGTGAGACAGACATTGTTTTCCGTTTCTTATAACAAGAATGAATTGGAGAGGGTGGTACATTTAGCAGAGGATCAGCAATACATCAGACAGCAGCTGAAAGTGCAGGGGTTGACTGCATTTGTTGCGAATGGTGCAATTCTTCCACGAAAATCAGGAGTATCCCAGCTTCCGATGAAGGATGCAGTGGCATTTACGTCACCCAAGAGCCTTGAGGTCACGATGGAGCTTCCTCATAAGGGTTCCATAAAGGGTATGGGAATCCGAAAAGGTATCACCCTAATTGTAGGTGGTGGTTATCACGGAAAATCTACGCTTCTTAAGGCATTAGAGCTTGGGGTGTATAACCATGTGGCAGGAGATGGCAGGGAATATGTGATCACCGATGACAGTGCGATGAAGCTTCGGGCAGAAGACGGCAGAAGTATTCAGAAGGTAGATATTTCCATGTTTATCCGTAATCTTCCGAATGGAAGGGATACTGTGAGTTTCTATACGGAGGATGCTAGTGGAAGCACCTCTCAGGCAGCGAATACGGTGGAGGCCATTGAAATGGGTGCAAAGGTTTTTTTGATTGATGAGGATACCTCTGCCACGAATTTTATGATCCGGGACGAACTGATGCAGAGGGTGGTACACCGGGAGGTAGAGCCGATTATCCCATTTATTGACCGGGTAGAGGAGCTTTATGAGGAGCATGGAATTTCTACCATACTGGTTGCAGGCAGTTCTGGTTCTTATTTTCATAAGGCAGATACGGTTATCCAAATGAACCGTTATGAGCCGTTAGAGATTACGGAGTTTGCAAAGAAAGAGGCGGAAAGCTTTCCCCTTGTGTTAGAGGGTGCAAAGAAAGCAGGTTCTCCCAATATAGCAAGAGTTGTAAAGCCTGACCATGCTTTTGCAAAGGACAACCGGATTAAGACAAAGGTTATGGGGCGCGATAGTATCTCGATTAACAAGGAAATGGTGGATTTACGCTATGTGGAACAGCTTGTAGATACGGAACAGTTAAATGCGCTTTGCCAGATTGTCAAATATATGAAACTTCATATATTTGATGGAAGGCGCACTGTGACAGAAGGTGTGGAGCTATTGTGTAAAAAAATAGATGAAAAGGGTTTTGCTGCATTTTGTGATGGTGGTGTGCTAGGCAATATGGTGATTCCGAGGAAACAGGAAATTTATGCAGCGCTTAATCGATGCAGAGGATTACTGAAGATAGAATAAAGAGGTTTGCATAACAATCGGGAGAAAAGAATGAAAGAAGAAACGAAGAGAAAGTTTGCTGCAGTGAATATACTTCTTGCGGGAAGTCTTTGGGGAAGTATGGGGCTTTTTGTCCGCAGATATGATGCAGAAGGGATGGTTTCACTAGACATTGTAGCAGTGCGTGCAGTAGTAACTGCCGTATTAGTGTTTTCGTTTTTGCTGATTTATGACCGGAAGCTTTTGAAGGTAAAGGTAAAGGACCTCTGGTGCTTTGCCGGTACAGGATTATGTAGTATTGTGTTTTTTAACTATTGCTATTTCAAGACGATCACCATGACATCCATGTCTGTGGCAGCAGTGCTTTTATATACTGCACCGGCCATGGTAATACTTATGTCAAGGATATTGTTTAAAGAGCGGTTTACAAAAATAAAGCTGTTGTCTCTTGCTATAACCTTTGTGGGTTGTGTGTTTGTAACCGGGATAACAGGTGATGCCGGTCATCTTACAGGGACAGGAGTTTTGGTGGGACTTGGTGCGGGATTTGGATATGCACTATATTCTGTTTTTTCCAGATATGCCATTGAAAGAGGGTATGAATCCCTTACCATTTCTTTTTACACCTTTTTATTTGCAGCAGCGGGACTTTTGCCTTTTGTAAATGGAAAAAAGGATTTTTTTGTGTGTACAGGAAGTGCAGATATGCTTTTTTTTACAATCTGTTTTGGGATGGTGAGTACGGTGTTTCCATATATTTTGTACACATATGGACTCAAATACACAGAAAACGGCAAGGCATCTATTATTGCTTCTGTAGAACCTGTGGTGGCAACGCTGCTTGGTATTTTTGTATATCATGAGAAAATGACGGTGAATGGATTGATTGGAACGGTGCTGATTCTCGGTGCGATTGTGATGTGTAATATAGGGAAAAAGCAGTGTGGAGTCTGCGAATGAGAGGACTATAAATATTAGCAAAGGAGGAGAGGAATATGTACGAATGTCCGAATTGTGGGGGAAATCTGCGTTTTGATATTGCCTCGCAGCAATTGGCATGTGGATATTGTAATGCGCAGTTTTCCCCGGACGAGATTACGAAGGATAAGGATGCAGAGGAAAGCAGGGATTATGAAGTTACCGTATTTACCTGTCCGCAATGTGCTGGTGAGATATACAGTACGGACAATACAGCGGCAGGTTTTTGCAGCTTCTGTGGAGCATCTACGATACTCAACAGCCGGTTAAGCAGGGAAAAAAGACCGGATTTCATTATACCTTTTAAGAAGACGAAAGAGGACTGTAAAACAGAATATATAAAGAGAGTAAAAAAGGCAGTGTTTGCCCCGAAGCAATTAAAGAATCCAAAGTATATCGATGGCTTCCGTGGAATCTATATGCCATACTGGGTATATTATTTTGCCCAGCGGGGATTTCTGCTTATAAAGGGAACAAAGGATCATAGAAGCGGGGATTATATTATTACAGAGCACTTTGATCTGAGTGGTAATTTAGATAATTATTATAAAGGATTATCCTTTGATGCATCTTCTTCCTTCGCAGACAATATAAGTGAACGCATTGCCCCTTTTGATGTGAAAAATATGCGCTCGTTTACACCGTCAATCCTAAGTGGATTTTATGCGGATATCCCGGATGTGGGAGAAGAAATCTACAGGGAGGATGCAAAGGAGGATGTAGATGAGCAGACAACGAAGTATCTTGAGAATCATAAGAAAATGAGAAAATACAGCTTGAAATTTGGTGACAATCCCTCTGATACGTATCATACGCAGTGTGAGAATGTAGATCTTGCCATGTTTCCGGTATGGTTTATGTCTTACCGAAATAAGGACCGGGTGGCATATGCTACGGTCAATGGCCAGACAGGAAAGGTGGTAGCGGATTTACCGGTGGATATTTTCAAGTATATGGCAGGCTCGCTTCTTCTTGCTGTTCCACTGTTTATATTGCTGAATCTGTTTCTTACGCTTGTTCCGTCTGCCCTGCTTAGCGGGATAACCATTTTAGCGCTGGTAGTAACTATTTTGTATGAGCGGGAAATTAAGGCGATTGCAAAAAAGGAGCGCTACGAAGAGGATAAGGGGGCGCAGGAGCTGTTTCGGAGGAAAAAACAGGCAGAGGCGGAAGCCGCTGCTGCATTAGACGGGATGAAACCGTATGTTACGACAGAGAAAATGGTCTCGAAAAAGAAAAAAGGAAAAGTTCAATGGGGAGAAAAAACGAAGAGTGTGATACGTGTTTTCTGTATCTGGTTTATCGTAATTGCATTAAGGGCAACTAGTGTATTCTTTGATTTGTTTGGCAATGCAAGACTGATTGTACCGGCAGCATTTTTGGTGTCTGTTGTTTTCGGAATAAAAAGTGTCAGGACTGCGAAGGGGGTTCAGGCAAAAAAAGGCATACCGGCAACAGTATGGATGATGACAGCCCTTTTGTTTGCAACACTCATTGCCCTTATAAAACCGGTATCGGATCTGTATTATTATGCCAGCAACATTGTATGTATGGCAGCTATTTTAGTTACCTTGATTGATTTGATAAAAGATTACAATATTCTTGCAACAAGAAAGCTTCCACAGTTTGAGTATAGGGGAGGTGATGACCGTGCATAAGGATAATTTGAAATATCTAAATAAACTCCATTTCTTTGGCATGACTGGGAACAGTATATGGTATATCCTGCTGTTATTGATCTGTTTCATTATGATTGGCGGAATGGGAATCGGTGTGCAGGCGCAGGCTATGGATACCTATGTAAATCCGCAAACCGGTTATGAGGCAGTAGTGAGAGATGATGCAGGTCTGCTGACAGGAGAACAGGCAGAGGAGCTGCTTTCAAAAATGCAGGAAATAACAGTATATGGAAATGTGGTTTTTCACAGTACGGATGAAAATTACTCCACTGCCGGCAGTTATGCAGCAAAGGTTTATCATGATGCCTATGGAAGTAACAGTGGAACACTGTTTTTGATTGATATGTCGAACCGGATGATATACATATTTAGCGATGGACAGGTATATAATACCATTACAAAAGGGTATGCAAATACCATTACGGATAATGTGTATACTTACGCAACCAATGCGGACTATTATACCTGTGCATCAAAGGTGTTTGAACAAGAGCTTACGTTGCTGCAGGGACAAAAGATTGCCCAGCCGATGAAGTATACTTGTAATGTGCTGTTAGCAGTTATTTTAGCACTTTTGATCAATTACTTTGTTGTAAGGGCAACCTCCATGCAGCGGGGTCCTTCTGACAGGGAAATTATGCAGGCGATTTTTGTATCCCAGAATCTTGAAAATTTTACTGCACAATTTACCCATGAAACACGGACATATTCTCCACAAAGTTCTGGCAGCTCCGGTGGCGGAGGTGGTGGTGGAGGCAGCAGTGGAGGCGGTGGAGGGCACAGCTTCTGATAAGTAGCTGCTGTTTTGTGTTCGGTAAAAAAAAGAATAATAGTTGTAAAATACCTCCGATTGCAGTAAAATTATGGTATGGTTTTAAGTTACGGCAAAGGAGGTATTTTTATGGAATCAAGCGGAATGAAAATGTACACAAGTGGGGAAATGCTAAACTGGGTTGGGAATTTTGCTGAGCGTATGAATGTCAGTCCGGAGAAGATTAAGATGCTGAATATCTGCGGAAAGAAGAAAAATGTGCTTCCGACTATTGAAACCCATAAACGGGTTATGATCTTTGCGGATGAGAGCCAGTCGGATTTGTTTTATGAGCTGTGGGAAGGCGGCTACGGCGATTTGGATATGTGGATTGGCACGGGCTTAAGCGAAGAAAATGTAGTGGATACCTGTAAAGTAAAACAGTTCATGGACAAGAAGATTACAGAGCCGGTTGTGATTTTTATTATCAATGAAAATACCAGGGAGGCATCCCGTTACGGCATTAAAAATGAATTTTTCTCAAAGGGCTCTGTAAATTATGTAGGGCATGAGATTCGTGCAGTGATTATGAATATGCTTTCCTGTGATGTGGGTGACACAATCTGTATTGTCAGTGGGGAAAGCATCGTGATTGAGGCGGCAATTGAGGCAAGCGAGGGTACAATTATAGCAGTGGAACCGGATAAGCGGGATATGCAGTCTTTGCAGGATAATGTCAGCAAATTTGGTGTCCATAATGTAGAGATTATTTCGACAATCGATGAGGAGACCATGGCAAATCTGCCGATGCCACGGCTTGCATTTATTGTGGCATCCAAACGGTTAGAGGAAGAGATTGCAGCACTGCTTGCAAGGAATCCGAAGATGCAGTTTATTATTTACACCTTAGAGCTTGATATGGTTGTAAGCATTAAGAATATTTTTGCAAAGTATAATATTGAAAATACAGAGGTTTTACAGATTTCGATTGCGAAAAGCGACAAGCGCAGTGTCATGGTAGCACAGCCGTCTCCGTGGATGATTAGTGGAGAAGCAAGATAGGTTTACATAATGCTCGCTTGGAGGAGAATATAGATATGAAAAAAATAAAGAAAATTGTAGTTTTAGCCGGAATGGGGTTTGGAATGTGTTTTTTTGCAGGCTGTGGCAACGAGGGGACGGAGGGTCGTCTCAAAACCGGTGAAGAGATTGCGGTGGAGCAGAAAGAAAGGGCAGAGGATGCAGTAGAGCAGTCTAATTCTGCGGTGGAGGAATTTCAACAGCAGGCAGATAGTATCGGAGAGGAGTAGCGGTTTTACCCGTGGCAGCAACGGCATTATCGAAAAACAGGCTCATAAGAAAAATGCTGTCCATGTGGAAGAATAATGGTGTTATGTAAACAAAATGTGTTGCATAAAAATGATTGAAAAACTGAATAATAAGATTAAGAAAAGCTTGTTTTGTTATTGAAACAAGCTTTTTTGACAGGAGGTGGTAAATATGAATGCTTCCTTGCAAGTAGGAAAGCAGAGTATTGCATTTGATAAACCGGTCTATATTATGTCTTCGGCCTGTATTGTGGGACCGAAGGAGGGTGAAGGACCGCTAAAGGGTACATTTGACGCAGTGGTGGAAGATCCAGCTTTTGGAGAAGATTCATGGGAGGAGGGAGAAAGCCAGTTAATGAAGGAGACTTCATTGTTAGCGCTTCGTAAGGCAAAACTGAAAACAGAGGATGTGAGGTATCTGTTCGCGGGAGATTTGTTAGGGCAGTTGATTGCAACAACATTTGGATTGATGGATTTTAACATTCCGTTGTTTGGGCTTTATGGAGCCTGTTCCACGATTGGCGAAGCATTGTCATTAGGCTCCATGACAGTACATGCGGGTTATGCCGATACGGTGCTTTCCATTGCATCCAGCCATTTCGGAGGAGCAGAAAAGCAGTTCCGTTTTCCACTCGAATATGGTAACCAGAGGCCAATGTCATCAACATGGACAGTGACAGGCTGTGGTGCATTTGTGCTGTCAAAGGAGTATGGAGACGCACAGATTTCAGGAATTACAACGGGAAAAGTGGTAGATTACGGTGTGAAGGATTCTCTTAATATGGGAGCATGTATGGCGCCGGCAGCAGCAGATGTGATTTATCAGCATATGAAGGACTTTAACCGGACTCCATCGGATTATGACAAGATTGTAACAGGAGATCTTGGCAAGGTTGGGAAGGAAATATTATGTAAACTTATGCTGGATCAAGGATACGATATTTCAAGAGTGCACATGGATTGCGGAATGGAAATATATGATGATGAAGAGCAGGATACCCATTCCGGTGGATCGGGATGCGGCTGTAGTGCAGTCACCCTTGCAGGAAAGCTGCTAAATGAAATGAAGCAGGGAATACTGAAAAGGATTCTTTTTATACCGACAGGTGCATTACTTTCCACAGTGAGCTACAATGAAGGACAGACGGTTCCGGGTATTGCCCATGCGGTTGTAATTGAAAAAAGAGAGGAAAGATAAGAAAGGCGGGAAAGAAAAAATGAACTATATAAAAGCATTTGTTATTGGCGGGCTGATCTGTGTCTGTGCACAAATTCTAATGGAAAAAACAAAGCTTATGCCGGGCAGGATTATGGTGATTCTCGTATGTACAGGGGCGGTATTAGGGGCATTACAAATCTATGAACCGTTTATGGATTTTGCAGGGAGTGGAGCTTCTGTGCCACTTACAGGTTTTGGATATAATCTTTGGAAGGGAGTCAAAGAAGCGATTGATCAGGATGGATTTATTGGATTGTTTCGGGGAGGATTTAAGATGGCCGCTGTTGGATCATCAGCAGCCCTGATTTATGCGTATCTTGCATCTCTTATATTTCAGCCTAAAATGACAAAATAATCATCTGTTTTTACAGACCTTCCAGTGGTGCCGAAAAGCCTGGCACCACTGGAAGGTTTTTTGATGCAACCGGAAATTATTCTGAATTTCCGGTTGTATCGAAAATGTTTTGCAATGAATCAAGCTGTGATGGTATGGAAGCTGCCATGAAAGGATGCCAGCGTAAGTGAAGAAATTCCCAAGGGAAACGTTTCATACCATATACATCTTCATTTTGACCATTCGTGTTCGGAGGTGATTCCCCGTCTCCATTGGAAATAAAGGTTGCTACAACAGTGTGGTCATTGCTGATCTTTTCAAACGTGTAAGAAGTGATAGCACCCTTTGCCACACCGTCAACCGTTACATTGGAAATGACAAATCCATCGTTTGGTATAAATGTTAAGGTTATGTTTTCTCCTTTTTTCGCTGAAGTTGGACCGGAAATACTGCCTCCGCCCTCTACAATGGTAGAGATGGTATAGGTATCGAAGAATTCTTCCTGTTCGGAAGTATCTTTTTTATGTTTCTCTTCTTCGAGAGCTTCCTTTGTATGAATTGGACAGGTAGTTTCCATAAAGTCATCATCCGGTATAAAGTCGGCATCCTCTAATTTAACATTGCCATCATCATCCACCCTGTAGTGGTATGTGGTAGTTTCTTTACAATATTTTGTTGCTTTTACATGACTTTCATCACAGAGTGTAATTGTCTGGTGTATCTCGCAGGTTTTTGTCGGAACAGTATCCTTTGCAAAATACTCGGTTATCGTTGATTTGCATTGGCCCTCAACAGGAAGCATTCCGGATGTCGCACATACCTTTGCCGTGACGATGCCGTCTGGTTTTTTAAACGTAGCCGATGTGTCTTGTCCTTCCATTTCTATAATGCCATCCATAATTTTGCGCCAGATTGTCTTATGGAGATTTGAATTGGAAAAATCCGTATTCGAATCATATCCCATCCAGACGCCGGCTGTGTAGTATGGAGTGGAACCACAGAACCAGTAGTCATAATTGCTTGAAGTAGTTCCGGTTTTTCCGGATACGACCATACCGCTTGAGAGACGTGCGGCAGTACCGGTACCGGAAGTTACAACATCCTGCATGGCATTGTTAATGAGCCATGCGGTAGTTTCCTTCATTACCCGTTTTGTGTTTGGTTCATTGTCGATCAGGACATTTCCATCATGATCTAACACTTTGGAATAAAAAGTAGGCTCGACATAGGTACCGCTGTTGGCGATAGAGGCATAGGCGGCAGTCAGTTCTAAATTGGTGACACCTTCTGTTAATCCGCCAAGACACATGGATTCATTAATATCATTTTCAGCAATGCCGTTAATGGAGGTTTCCCCATTTTTTAAGGTCGTAATACCCATATGGCACAGATAATCATAGCCAACCTGCGGTGTGACATCCTGAAAACATTTTACGGTAATGATATTCATGGAATCTTTAATTGCTGTCCGGATTGTCTGAATTCCTCTATAACCGGAATACCAGTTTTTAATTGGAGTGCCGTTACTATAATTGGTTTCTTCGTCTTCATAGCTGGTGGCAAGAGTCTTTCCTGCCGTATCCAGAGCCGGAACGTATGCAGCTAAAACCTTGAAAGTGGAACCCGGCTGGCGCTTAGAGTCCGTTGCACGGTCTAATGTCAGGTTACCATTTTTTTCCCCGCGGCCGCCACATATGGCTTTGATATGACCGGTTGCCTGGTCAATCACCACAAAAGATGCCTGAGGCTGTATTGTTGTGGAAAAGGATTCTGCATATTCTGTATACCCCGTCTCTTCTATGGTAGCTGCTTTATATTCGTCAGCGGCAGCTCTTGCGGTATCCTCACTCGAATAGATAAGGTTATATTTCGGATTCTGTGTTTTTTCCTGATAATATGCAAGTAGGTGATTGCTGGAATAATTATATAGCTCATTGGTTTTTGGATCTGTCAGGGTCAGTGCATAGTTAAGAGCAACACTTGTTCCAAGCGGATAATTATCAGGATTGTTGATCTGCTCATCGCAAATCTGCTGGATTGCGGCATCCTGGTTAATATAGATGCTTAAGCCGCCGGCATAAATCAGGTTGTATGCCTGGGTTTCACTGTAGCCTAATTCGTTGACCAACTGATCTGTCAATGAATTAATGACTGCATCGATATAGTAGGAATTATAGGATTTGGTTGTGGCATTATCCTCGTTTTTGTTCAGGGAAATGTTGGCATATACATTGTCAGCTACTGCTGTATCATATTCGCTCTGGCTGATCATTTCTTGTTCCAGCATTTTTTGCAGGACGGTATTCTTACGGGTTTGGTTTTTTTCTGGATATATAACGGGATCATATCCGGATGGATTCTGTGTAATAGCGGCAATTACGGCACATTCTGAAAGAGTCAGATCGTTTAAGTCTTCTTTTCCGAAATATATCTCAGAGGCGGTCTGGATTCCGTTGGCTCCCTGCCCTAAGTAAATTGCATTTAAGTATAGTTCCAAAATATCCTTTTTATCAATTTGTTTTTCCAATTCAATGGCTAAGTACTGTTCCTGAATCTTACGTTTTAGGGAATCCATAAAGGTTGTTTCGTTAAGACCGACATTAAAAATCTGATTTTTGATAAGCTGCTGGGTAATGGTAGAAGCGCCCTCTGAAAAATTCCGGTTTTTTACACCAACGAAAAATGCACGAAGGATACCTCTGGCATCGACACCATTATGTTCCCAAAAACGCTCGTCCTCAATTGCAACAAAGGCATTGATTAAATTTTCCGGAATATCGTTGTATTCCACGTATACACGGTTTGAGTTTGCAGTGGAGAGCGTTGTAAGCTCTTTGCCATTCTGATTATAAATGGTAGTCTGAAAACCCTCTAACTGTACACTGTCTTTAATGTTTGTAATATCCGGTGCATTGTCAATAATAGAGGTAAACATGCCAATTCCGGCACCAACACCCACGACAATACAGAATATAAAAGCGAAGAGAAAACATTTGTACAGCAGATAAGAAATCTTCTTTTTATTCTTTGTATGTTTTGAGACGAGTCTTTTTTGTTTCTTTTGTATATTTCTTTTTGAATAATTCATAAATTGCCTCCTGATGTTAACAATTAAACTATTATATCAAATATAGACAAAAATTACCATATTTAATCATAAAACTATAAGGTAATCGTGTAATGTTTTGCAATTTATCACTTTCGGACAGACAATGCAGGCAAATGTAATCGTTCCATCGGTCAGGTACGGGTTAAGATGTGCTGGTCTGCCGATTGCGAAAAACCTCGTAAAGTAGGAACGAATTGTGTTGACATGTGTATTTATATGCCATATAATATCTCATGGTATGAGATAAATGAGGTGGAGTATGGATTATAGAAAGAGTGCAGAAGACATTTTTAAAAATATGGCAAGGCTTAGCAAACATGTCGCCATTAAAAATATGAGTGACATTTCAAAAGGTGAGATGGCTATTTTGGGATATCTCCATTTTGGGCATGATGGTGCAACAGCAGGAGAATTATCTGAGGTATCTTGTGTGGTCTCTTCCAGAATTGCAGCAGTGCTTAACGCATTGGAAAAGAAGGGATATGCAAAGAGAGAACCGGACCCACAGGATAAGCGGAAAGTTTTGGTACATATAACAGAGACGGGTCATGAGGAGGTTGTCCGAAGGTATGAAGAGGGAATCAGAGAGATTGCAGAGTTCCTTTTGACATTAGGAGAGGAAGATACACTTGTCTTGCAGAGAATATTAAGAAAACTTGTGGAACATGAGGAAATATCAAAATGATAAAGGAATATGCTACGATTATAGAGGATAGTACCGGTGAGATTGTGGAGAAAAAATCAAGGTTTATTGGGTATGTCCGGCATGTGGAGACGGAGGAAGATGCACTTTCCTTTGTGAATGAGATTAAAAAAAAGCATTATGATGCAAGACATAACTGTTATGCCTATGTGATCGGTGAACAGCAGCCGCTTTTGCGGTTTTCAGATGACGGTGAGCCAGGAGGAACAGCAGGAAAGCCGATTTTAGAGGTGATTACCGGGAAAGAGCTTTATAATGTATGTGTAGTAGTGACCAGGTATTTTGGTGGAACGCTGCTTGGTACAGGAGGACTGGTACGCGCATATACGGAGGCATCTAAGGCTGCGATTGAAGCTGCAAAAATTGTCTTGAATCGCTTTATGGTACCGTTTTTGATTACAACAAATTATACGGATTTGGGAAAAATCCAATATCTGTTGGGGAATGAAAAAATTCCTATTCTGGATAGTGAATATGGTGAAAATGTGGTTTTAAGGACAGAAATATATATCGATGATGTGGAAAGAATGGAGAAGGCTCTTATAGAGGCAACAGCGGCGAGAGTAAAAATTACAAAGAAAGATGCTGTGTTTACGGTGCAGGGTCTTTAAAAAAATCAGAAGTATATCGGCGAGAACGGAGTAGGCTATGCAGAGGAAAGAGAAGAGATGGTTTCTATTATGTAGTGTGTTTATATTCTGCCTTGGTGGCTGTTCTTTTGTTAAGACAGAGCGAAAAAGTGAGAATGAGGCAGAAATCACACTGGAATTACAGGATGAAACGGAGGAAGAAAGTGAAAAGCAGTCTGACTTTTCCAGAGGAGATTTACTTACAATGTTTGAAGCTGTGAGTAATGAGGAGATGATAAGCTTCCTGTATGATGATTACAACAAAGATGGGGTACATGAAGCTTTTGTTTTGACGAAAGAAGAGGACTATACAATTTGGTATATGACATCAGAGGGCTGTGAGCTTGTGGAGGAAGGGATTAAGCAGGTCGATGAGGCGCAGACCGATTTACTAAGTTATCGGACAAAGGATTATGCGATGATACAGCATGTAAGGGAGGGAATCCCGGTCACTTTTTTGTATAGTGTAGATAATAACAATAAGGTGATAGAACCCAATATATCAGGACGTGGATACCTGTTACAGAATGAAAAAGGCGAACTGGAATTTCGTATTTTCAGTGATGCAAAGGGAGAAAGATACTGTACATATTATTTATATTATCTGATGGATGATGGTTTTCGGGAATATGGAGCCATACCAATCAGTGAAGAGCAGTTTTTGGAATTTGCAGGTGCAGAGGAGCTGTTAGATGAGATAAAAGCATCTTACGGTGATAAATTAACTGAAATCAGTTTCTTATACCGATCCAATCATTGTATAAATATCAATCTTACGATTAACGAGAGAAAGCCGGAGTATCGGAATGTGACAGTTTACTACGATAGTACACATGTAGAAAAAGGAAGGGACAAACTATCTTATGGTAAAGTTGAAATCGCATATATGCTGGAAATAGCAACTTTCCCAACCGCATTTAAGCATCCAACCCCGATTGATAGTGAGGTTATGGAATAGATAAAAGGAGGATATTATGATTTCAAAATTCAGTGTAAAAAAGGCATATACGGTTGTTGTAGGAATCGTATTGGTTATTATTTTAGGTGTAGTGGCATACACCAAGATGACCGTGGATTTGCTGCCGGATATGGAATTTCCATATGCGATTATTATGACAACTTATCCTGGTGCAAGTCCGGAAGCGGTGGAGAACGGTGTCACAAAACCGATTGAACAGTCTCTTGCAACCATCGATAATATAAAAGAGATTAATTCTATTTCAGCAGAAAACTATTCAATGGTCATCCTGGAATTTAACCAGGATACGAATATGGATACTGCAACAGTGGATATGCGGGAAAGTCTTGACCAGATTACCGGATATTTTGATGATACCGTAGGCAATCCATTCATTTTAAAAATAAACCCGAATATGATGCCGGTAGCGGTGACAGCGGTGGAAAAAGATGGTGCAGATATTGCAGAGCTTAGTGATTATGTATCCAATGAATTGCAGCCTGACATTGAGGGTGTAGCAGGGGTTGCGTCTGTTACGCCAATGGGCATGATCGAGGAATCTGTTCAGGTTGTAATCCGGAAGGATAAAGTGGATGCCGTTAATAAAAAGGTAAAAAAATCCTTAGATAAGAAATTTGCAGAGGCTGAAGAGGCAATTGCAGATGGCGAAAGTCAGTTAAACAGCGGACAGCAGCAATTGAAAAGCGGTCAGGCTACTGCCGGTAAGGAATTCGCAAAAGCAGAGAATCAGATTAATACATCGAAATATGAATTGTTGAAATCAGAGAGTGAGATTAAGGAAGCACAGAAAGAACTTGAAAAAAGCGAAAAGGAGTTAAACGAGCAGAAGGAGGCATTGGATAAGGCAGTTAAGGGGCTTCAGGAGCTGCTTACCGGTTATCAGACTGCTGTGGCTGGAAAGGCACAGCTAGAGGCAGCACTATTGCTTGATCCGGAAAATGAAGAAGTTGCAGCACAGATCAAGGCATTGGAAGCGGCAATTGCCCAGATGGAAAAAAGTCTTGGAGAGATGAAAGATGCAGATGGAAAGGCATTGACGACAGCGGATGGAAATCCCCTTACGTTTGATTCATTGCCTGAGTACATAAAGACGCTGCAGGCGGCAATCACTCAGATAAAGAGTGGTTTGAAGGAAATCAAAAAAGGGAAAAAGCAGCTTTCGGATGCACTCAAAAAAGTTACAAGTGGAAAAACACAGTTGGATGAGGGCTATGTATCGCTTAAGGAAAAAGAGGCAGAAACACAGAGCCAGATGAATCAGGCACAAGCAGAACTTACACAGGGTGAGGCTTCTTTGAAGGAGCAAAAGAATGCGTTGGAGGATGCAAAGGATGCAGCTTATGACGGCGCAGATATGGGAAACATTATTACGATTGATACGATTAAGGGGATACTGGCTGCCCAGAACTTTGACTATCCGGCAGGTTATGTAACAGAGGATGATGTAGAGTATCTAGTACGTGTCGGTGAGAAATTTGATGATGTAGAAGCGCTTTCTGATTTTGTTTTGTTAGATCTTGGAATGGACGGTGTAGATCCAATCAAGCTTTCAGATGTGGCGGATGTGTTTATACAGAGCAATGAAGATTCCATTTACACAAGACTGAATAAAAATCCTGGAATTATTCTTTCTATCGCAAAACAGAATGAACATTCAACAAAAAAAGTTGCAGATAGCCTTAAACATAAATTTGAGGAGATTGAGAAGGAAGAAGAGACGGTTCATTTTTCAACCCTCATGGATCAGGGTATGTATATTGACTTAGTTACAAATTCTGTATTAAGCAATCTATTATATGGTGCGGTTCTTGCAATTTTAATATTGCTGTTCTTTTTAAAAGATTTACGTCCGACAGGAATTATAGCAGTATCGATTCCTGTATCTGTGGTGTTTGCCATTGTACTGATGTATTTCAGCGGTGTAACCTTAAATGTGATTTCTCTTTCTGGTCTGGCGCTTGGTGTCGGAATGCTTGTAGATAATTCTATCGTAGTAATAGAGAATATTTACCGCTTGAGAAAAGAAGGTTATCTGGTAAAGGAAGCAGCAATCAAAGGAGCAGATCAGGTGGTAGGAGCGATTACAGCATCCACTCTTACAACGGTCTGTGTATTTCTTCCAATCGTATTTACGGCAGGTATTACGAGGCAGTTATTTAAGGATATGGGGCTTACAATTGCCTATTCCCTGCTTGCCAGCTTGATCATTGCTATTACCTTTGTGCCGATGGTGGCATCAAGGACCTTTGATAAGGTATCGGAAAAAGAAAATAAGCTAATCAGCAGAATCAGCGAAGCTTATGTTAAATGGCTGCCAAATGCGTTGAATCATAAGACAGTTGTATTGGTAATTACACTGGCACTGTTTGTTATATGTACAGGGTTAGCTTTGTCTAGGGGCTTTTCATTTTTCCCGGATATGGATTCTACCCAGATGTCTATGAATCTGACCATGCCGGAGGGTACAAAAACGTTAGAAGAAACAGCAAAGATGTCTGACAAAGTAATCGATGCAGTTTCGGAGATTGAGGATATAAAAACCATTGGTGCAATGTTAGGTGGCGGCTCCATGTCGATGTTAGGCTTAGGTTCGGATGACAGCATTGATTCTGTAATTTACTATATTGAGTGTAAGGAAGACAAGAAGCTGAGCAATGAAGAAATCGCTGATCTGATTATAGAAAAAACAAAGGATTTTGATTGCGAAATATCGGTAACTGCTTCTACCATGGATATGAGTGCGATTACGTCTTCTGGTGTATCTGTACAGGTGAAGGGTAAAGAGTTGGATAAATTAGAGGAATTAGCAGTTCAGATCGGTGAACGGTTAGAAAATGTGGATGGTCTGATTGAGATTGATAACGGATTAGAGGATGCAACACCGGAATACCGGCTTACGGTTGATAAGGATAAAGCAGCAAAATATGGTCTTACAGTTGCACAGGTTTATCAGAGGGTACAGGGTGTGTTAGCAGAGGCAAGCAGTGCTACAACACTTTCGACAGATTCTAAGGATTATTCCGTGTATGTGAAAGACGAGGAAGAAGAGGAATATACATTAGAAGATCTTGAAAACCTTACAATTGAAGGAAAAGAAGGGGAAGAAACAAAAGATATTAAGATTAAAAAGATTGCAGAAGTAGAGGATACCCGTTCCCTTTCTGCTATCCAGCGTAGTAACCAGACAAGATATATTACCATTACCGCGCAGGCAGGAGATGGATATACAGTAACGGATGTTTCAAATCGTGTGGAAAAGGAGCTTGAAGATTTTTCACTTCCATCCGGATATAGTATTGAGTATGCCGGTGAAAATGAAACAGTAATGGAAGCGATGGGACAGATTATGCTGATGATGGTACTTGCAATTGCATTTATGTATTTGATCATGGTAGCTCAGTTTCAGTCCCTTAAGAGTCCGTTTATTGTCATGTTTACTATCCCACTTGCGTTTACCGGTGGTTTTGCTGCACTATACTTAACCGGTAATGATGTAAGTATTATTGCTATGGTAGGTATGGTAATGTTAGCAGGTATTATTGTTAATAATGGTATTGTGTTTGTGGATTCCATCAACCAGTTGCGGGAAGAAGGGATGGATATGCGGGATGCGATTATCATGACAGGAAAGAACCGCCTACGGCCAATTACAATGACAGCGTTAACGACAATTCTTGGCTTATCAACAATGGCAATTGGAGTGGGAATGGGTGCTGATATGGCGCAGCCAATGGCACTTGTTACAATTGGCGGTCTGATTTACGGAACACTGCTGACACTGATTGTGGTTCCTTGTATTTATGAAATTTTCAACAAAAAGAAAAACAGGAAGGGAAAGAAAGATATTTCTTTACCAGAAGAGGATGACAATACACCTTTTGTTGAGGTTACAGAACACAGTGTATTTGAGGAAGAAAACGAATAGAAAACAGACAGAAAGAGTATCGGCATATGTATTGGAAAAGGCTGGTACTTTTTCTGTATATATACAGATTTTGACAGATTAAACATAATTGCAATGTATTTTAAAGTGTGTTAGAATTGCATATGTCTGAAACTTAGATAATAAATATAGATAAAGATAGAAGAAAACGTAGGAAAAAGAGGTATCAGGATGAAAATAGGATTAGATGTAGGATCAACCACATTAAAATGCGTTGTATTAGATGATAAGGATCATATTGTCTACAAGGATTAC
Source organism: uncultured Clostridium sp. (assembly GCA_947178445.1). Classification (GTDB taxonomy): domain Bacteria; phylum Bacillota; class Clostridia; order Lachnospirales; family Lachnospiraceae; genus CAG-590. Next base: position 27,082 of record CAMWYJ010000016.1, on the reverse strand, counting down.
CAGAGACATTTTTCACAGATTACGACTAAAACAGTGGGGATGTTAGCAGATATTATGAAACAGTTTCCGGAGGAGAAGGAAATGAGCCTTTGTATTTCCGGTTCTGCCGGAATGGGTATTGCGGATACCCTGGGTATTCCGTTTGAACAGGAGGTATATGCGACAAGAGTTGCCGTGAATAAGGTGATTCCCGGAACGGATGTGGTCATAGAGTTAGGTGGGGAAGATGCCAAAATCTTATTTCTGACAGATGGGTTAGAGGTTCGAATGAACGGTTCCTGTGCAGGTGGTACGGGAGCATTTATTGACCAGATGGCAACCTTGCTGGATATGGAAGCAGGGGCAATGAATGAGGCTGCTAAGAACTATGAGAAAATCTATACTATTGCCAGCCGTTGTGGTGTGTTTGCAAAATCAGATGTACAGCCTCTTTTAAATCAGGGTGCACAGAAAAATGATATTGCAGCAAGCATTTTCTATGCGGTGGTAAATCAGACGATTGCAGGCCTTGCCCAGGGACGTGAGATAGAGGGCAAAGTGGTATATCTTGGTGGACCGCTTACCTTTTTGTCTGAACTGCGAAAGGCTTTTGATACTACGTTGAAGTTAGAGGGTATTGCCCCTGACAATTCCTTATATTTTGTAGCGATGGGGGCAGCCCTTAAGAAAGACAGCAAAACATTTGATTTGAAGGAGCTTAAGGAGAAAATCAATGGTTATACTGCTTCTGGTGGATATGCGAGCTGTAAGCCATTATTTACATCCGAGGATGAATATAATACTTTTTTGGAGCGGCATCAGAAGAATTCTGACCATATCAGGAATGTGGATTATATTAGCGGACCGGCATATCTGGGTATAGATGCCGGATCTACGACCGTGAAGGCGGTGGTGACGGATGAAAATGCCAATATTCTTTGTTCGGAATATCTGCCAAATGGCGGTAATCCGGTGCCGATCATTAAGGGATTTTTGGAAAAGCTTTATGTGAAATACCCGGATATCCGTATTGAGGCATCTGCCGTAACCGGATATGGCGAAGAGATGATCATGAATGCCTTTGGTGTGGATTTTGGTATCGTAGAGACGGTGGCGCATTTTACTGCTGCGAAGAAATTCCAGCCGGATGTTGATTTTATTATTGATATTGGCGGTCAGGATATTAAATGCTTCCAGATTCGGAATAATGCGATTGATAATATATTCTTAAATGAAGCTTGTTCTTCCGGCTGCGGTTCATTCCTTCAGACCTTTGCGGGAGCATTAGGTTATCCGATTACTGATTTTGCAAAGCTTGGTCTGTTTGCAGATAAGCCGGTAGATTTAGGTTCACGTTGCACCGTATTTATGAATTCTTCTGTAAAGCAGGCACAAAAGGATGGTGCAAGTATAGAGAATATTTCTGCGGGATTGTCCATTTCGGTTGTCAAGAATGCCCTTTATAAGGTAATCCGTGCCGCTTCTGCAAAGCAGCTTGGTGAGCATATTGTTGTACAGGGAGGAACCTTCCTTAACAATGCAGTGCTCCGGGCTTTTGAACAGGAAATCGGGCATGATGTGGTAAGACCAGAGATGGCGGGTATTATGGGAGCGTTTGGTGCTGCTATTTATGCGAAGGAAAACAGTACCGGGAAAAGTACTATTTCCAATGCCGAAGCCCTTGCAGCATTCACCCACGAGATTACGATGACTACCTGTAACGGTTGTAGCAATCACTGTAAGCTTACGATTAACACTTTTGCAAATGGCAGGAGGTTTATCAGCGGTAACCGCTGTGATAAACCGACAGCGAAGAAAGCAGAGGGAACAAGATACGATTTATATGATTATAAGTTAAGGATATTGGAGGAATACAGAAATTCAGATATTCCAAAGAACAGGGCAAGAGGAACCATTGGAATTCCAATGGGACTTAATATGTACGAGTTGCTCCCATTCTGGTATACCATATTTACCAGATTAGGATTTAACGTGGTGACATCACCAAATTCCAGCAGAAGCCTGTATTTAAGTGGTCAGCATACAATTCCATCTGATACGGTATGTTTCCCTGCAAAGCTGATGCACGGACATATTGAAGCATTGCTTAAGGAGGATGTAGATGCCATTTTCTATCCTTGTTTAAGCTATAACTTTGATGAGGGACTCGGTGACAATCATTACAATTGTCCGGTTGTTGCTTATTATCCGGAGGTATTAGAGGCAAATGTCAAGGATTTATCGAATGTAAAGTTTATCTATGAGTATCTTGGAATCCATAGGAGGAAGGATTTTACAAAAAAATTCCATGCAGTGTTAGAGCGTTATTTTGGAAGCTTCAAGCTGTCGGATGTGGCAATGGCATGTAATTATGCTTATGAGGAATATGACAGGCATATGAAGCTGGTTCGTATGGAAGGACGAAAATATCTTCGTATTGCCCAGCGGGAGGACAGACCGGTTATCGTACTTGCCGGACGTCCATATCATTTAGATCCGGAAATCAATCATGGAATTAATAAACTGATTTGTGACCTCGGTGCAGTGGTCATTACAGAGGATTCCGTATCTGATATTGCAGAGCATGTGGATACAAAGGTATTGAACCAGTGGATGTACCATTCCCGTATGTATGCAGCGGCAGAATATGTGGCTATGGAACAGGATCCAAATCTTAACCTGGTGCAGCTTGTCTCTTTTGGCTGTGGTGTGGATGCGATTACAACGGATGAGGTTCGGAGAATATTAGAGGAAAAGGGCAAGATATATACCCAAATTAAGATTGATGAGATAACGAATCTGGGGGCAGTGAAAATCAGACTTCGTAGCCTGTTTGCGGCAATGAAGCAGAAAGGAGCAAAATAATCATGAGCGAGAATACGCAGTTTCAAAATGATAATTTGGAAACAACAACGGCAGGCGGAGAGCGTGTGGAATTTACCAAGGAAATGCGTAAGGATTATACAATTTTGATTCCTGATATGCTTCCGGTACATTTTAAACTTTTGCGCAATATTTTTATTCAGCATGGATATCGGGTGGGACTTTTGAAGAATACAGGACGCAGAGTGGTAGATACCGGGTTAAAATATGTACACAATGACACCTGTTATCCGGCACTTTTGGTTATTGGACAGATGATCAGTGCATTGCAGAGCGGCAAGTATGACGTAAATAAAGTTGCTCTTATGATTACCCAGACGGGTGGGGGCTGCAGGGCTTCCAATTATATTCATCTGCTCCGGAAGGCATTGCAGAAGGCAGGACTTTCACATGTTCCGGTTATTTCATTGAATTTATCCGGATTAGAGGGAAATAGCGGATTTAAGCTTACATTGGAGATGGTATATCAGGGATTGATTGGTCTTACTTACGGCGATTTGTTTATGCTGCTGAAAAACCAGGTGCGCTCTTATGAGGTAAATAAGGGTGATGCAGATGCAATGATTGAGAAATGGGTGAAGGAGCTTACAAACCAGTTTAAGCACCGGAAGGGATATACACCGAAGGGAATGGAGAAGAATATGAAGGCGATCATAGAGGATTTTTCTACCATTCCGCTTAAAGACGAAAAGAAGACCAAGGTTGGTGTGGTTGGAGAAATTTATGTAAAATATTCTTCGATGGCGAACAATGATCTGGAGAATTTCTTAGTAGAGCAGGGCTGTGAGGTTATGGTGCCGGGTGTAATGGGATTTATGATGTTTAAGATTGATAACCGGATTGAAGATATCAATCTATATGGTGGTAACTCTGTCAAAAAGAAGGTAGTACAGGCACTTATGAAGTATTGCGAAATGTTGGAACGGACTCTTTATGAGAATATATCAAAATATAGTGACTTTATGCCGCCGGCGCGCTATGCCCATATTAAGGAGTTGGTTACCGGTGTGGTAGGTCTTGGAAATAAGATGGGCGAAGGCTGGCTGTTGACAGCAGAGATGTTAGAGCTTGTAGAATCGGGATACGGTAATATTATATGCGCCCAGCCGTTTGGCTGCCTGCCGAATCATATTGTCGGCAAGGGTATGGTACGCAAAGTAAAGGAAATATATCCGCAGGCGAATATTGTACCGATTGATTACGATCCGGGGGCAACAAAGGTAAATCAGGAAAACCGTATTAAACTGATGCTTTCTGTGGCAAGAGAAGAAGAGTGATTGGAGTTAATATATGTTTCGGGTTTGGGGTAAAGTTATGAAAAGCAACAGGCTGCTAAAGGATACAGTGGTCTGTATTGAGGATGATACGATATCGCGGACAAAGAAGGTTTTTAAGGCATTAGAAGAGATGTGTTATGAGTTTGATCTGGCAAAGCCCATATGGCTGGAAGGAAACAAAACGGATTTTATCCGTCATGCCAGAACTAAATTTACAAAAGACAGCTTTATCGAGGATATCGATTTTGACTTTCTGGATTTTCAGGTGATTGAAGAAGATTATTAGAAAATTTTAAACAAAAAGGTGCTGTATATAATCCGATGGATGCAGTACCTTTTTTAATAGAAGAGTGCTCTGCAATTCCCATGATAAAAAGGTGAAAGCAAAACACAAATTTAAAACAGAGCTGTCACAGATTAGTCACAAAACGTTGGTAGTATAACGTACATAGGATAACGCAGGAGGTTATTCACTGGATAAAAGAAAGGTGGTTTTGATTATGGATAACATGAACAATGGAAATGAGGAAAAGCAGGAAGGTAGTTCAACTTATCATTTTGGAAGAAATGAAAGTCCATTTGGGAGAGAGGATATTTCTGGCAGACCGGATTTGGATAGCCAGAATTCAAATTATACAGCTGACAGTACAGGAAACCAGAGTCAGGGAACCGGAAATCCATATAGCCAGGGAAGCGTATATGGGCAGGGAATCTATACAGGGAATGATTTTGCAAGTAGCATGCCGGAGCCTGAGAAGAAAAAGAAAGAAAAGAAGCCGTCGAGCGGCAGAGCAAAAAAAGTGGGAGTATTTATCGGAAAAGCAGCAGCTTTCGGGTTGATTGCAGGCGGTGTTATGGTAGGTGTAGGTGCAGCCGGAAACAAACTGTTTGACAGAAATACCCCTGATACACAGATTCCGACAGTGACAACAGCGGATTCGGGAATTGCCAGCAACAAGAAGGAGAGCGATTCCGGTTATGCAGATGTGGCAGAAGAGGTTATGCCGTCTATCGTGTCTATTACGAATACGTCTGTTCAGAGAGTCCGTTCGTGGTTCCAGTCCTATGAACAGGAGGTAAGCGGTTCCGGATCTGGTATCATCATTGGTCAGACAAAGGATGAGATATTAATTGCGACCAACAACCATGTTATTGATGGCGCAAGAGAGCTTACGGTAGCATTCAATGACAAGACAGCGGCATCTGCAACCGTGAAGGGAACAGATTCGGTAGCAGATTTGGCAGTGGTAGCAGTTATGGTATCGGATTTAGAAGAAGATACGCTTTCTGATATTAAGGTTGCAGCACTTGGATCTTCCGATGATTTGAGAGTTGGAGAAGCAGTAATTGCCATTGGTAATGCGCTTGGCTATGGCCAGTCTCTTACAGGAGGTTATATCAGTGCGCTGGATCGTGAAGTGGATGTTGAGGAGAATAGTATGCGTCTGCTTCAGACAGACGCAGCGATTAATCCTGGTAATAGTGGTGGAGCATTGCTTAATACAAAGGGTGAGGTAATTGGTATCAATACTGTAAAGTATGTAGATAGTACGGTAGAGGGTATGGGATATGCCATTCCGATTTCCACCGCCATTCCAATTGTGAATGATCTGATGAACCAGGAAGTGATCGAAGAAAGCGAGCAGGGATATCTCGGTATTCAGGGAAAGGATATTACCGACGAGTATGCACAAGGCTTTAATTGGCCGAATGGTGTATATGTTGTGAAAATCGTAGAGGATTCTCCGGCGGACAACTGTGGTCTTAAAGCGGGTGATATCATTACAAAATTTGCAGGGCGTGATGTCAATAGTATGGAAGCACTGCAAAATATCCTGACCGGGAAAAAAGCCGGTGAAGAGGTAGAAATGGTGGTACAGCGCAATACAGAAAGAGGCGAATACGAGGAAGTAACCCTTACGGTTAAGCTTGGTGCAAGAAAGGATATGCCAGATACCTCTAAGGAAGAACAGACAGATAATGACCAGCAAAAAAATAATGACGGAAGGGAGTATTACAACCAGCAGGGTGAGGAAATATCACCAGAGGAATTCTTTGAAGAGTTTAGAAACTATTTTGGTGAATAATTTATAAGGGGATGTGATTTGTAAAGGGTTGTTGTATCAAAGCAGGGAATATAGTTTTGATACAACAGTCTTTTTTGGGTGATAGAAAATTATCCGATATAAAGGATTACTTTTTGAAAACAGGAGAGGGCAATAGACATTTGTCTAAAAACCCGTTTCTCAATATTTACAGAAAAAGGGAAAAGTGGTATGATAGCATATATCTAAATAAAATGGCAGGAGGGTTTTACCTCACCTAAAAAAGACAAGAATTATGTAGATGGAGGGTTTTTATGAACATTAAAATTCAGCAGTGGATGAACTGGATACTTTATGATGAATTGATGGATGGTAAGATTAATGCACCGAAGCAGCTGCTTGGTAATCATGATTATGGAGAAGGTCAGATGATTACCACATATAAGCCTCATTCCGCGAGCTGCAAGGTCATTTCACCGACCGGTAAGGCAGAATATGAAATGGAGCCTGTGGATGACAGAGGTTTTTATGCTTTATATCTTCCTAAAAAGAAATTTCAAGGAAATAAGTATCGTTTGGTAACACAGTATCAGGATGGATCGACCATTGTCAGTGCAGATCCCTATAGCTTTGAGAACCAATTGACAGATTTTGATATTTACTTGTTCAGTGAAGGGAATCACTGGGATATCTATAAGAAATTAGGAGCGCATCCAATGAAGATTGATGGTGTGTCAGGAACATACTTTGCTGTATGGGCACCGCATGCACGCCGTGTTTCGGTTGTAGGTGATTTCAATATGTGGGATGGGGCGCTTCACCCGATGCATATCAGCCAGACTGGTGGTTTTTTTGAGCTGTTTATTCCGGATGTAGGGGAGGATGCTGTTTATAAGTTCTGTATTCTTACAAGATACGGAGAGGAGATTTTCAAGTCGGATCCGTTTGGCAACTGTGCACAATTTAGACCGGATAATGCTTCTGTTGTCAAGAATATTGCAGATTACAAGTGGAAAGACGCAGCGTGGGTTGACAGGCGTAAGGGAATTTCACGTGTAGATGCATTGCGTGAGCCAATGGCAATTTATGAGATGCATTTAGGTTCGTGGAAGAAGCGTGTGGAAGATGATGATAATGGTTTTTACAGCTATAGAGAACTGGCACCGATGGTGGCAGAGTATGTGAAGGATATGGGATATACCCATATTGAGTTAATGGGGATTGCAGAGTATCCTTTTGACGGTTCATGGGGATACCAGGTGACGAATTACTATGCACCGACAAGGCGTTATGGTGATCCGGCAGATTTTATGTATTTTGTAGATTACATGCATAAGAATGGAATTGGTGTTATCCTTGACTGGGTTCCGGCGCATTTCCCAAGAGATGCCCATGGTCTTGGAAGATTTGATGGAATGCCGCTTTTTGAACATCCGGATTCAAGACGGGGAGAACATCCGGACTGGGGTACTTATATATTTGACTATGGCAGGAATGAGGTTTCTAATTTCCTCATTGCGAATGCTATTTTCTGGGTAAAGGAATATCATATTGATGCACTTCGTGTAGATGCGGTAGCATCCATGCTCTATCTTGATTACGGAAAACAGGATGGTAACTGGCTTCCAAATGAGGACGGAGGTAATGAGAATTATGATGCGATCAAGCTTCTTATGAAGCTGAACAAGACGATTGAGGAGTTAAATCTTGGAGTATTTGTCATTGCAGAGGAATCTACGTCATGGGCAGGCGTAACGGCACCGGTTGCGTTAGATGGTCTTGGCTTTGGATTCAAATGGAACATGGGCTGGATGAATGATTTCTTAGAGTATATGAAGTTAGATCCATATTTCAGACAGTTTAACCATAACAGGCTTACATTTAGTTTGATGTATGCCTATTCGGAGAATTTTATTCTTGTGATTTCACATGACGAGGTAGTACATCTGAAATGTTCTATGATCAATAAGATGCCGGGACTTCACGATGATAAGTTTGCAAATCTGCGTACAGCATATGGATTTATGTACGGTCATCCGGGAAAGAAGCTTTTGTTCATGGGACAGGAGTTTGCACAGCTTAGGGAGTGGAGTGAGGCGAGAAGCCTTGATTGGTTCCTCATGGAAGGTGAGGATGCGGCAAGCCATAAGGGTATACAGAACTATGTGAAGAAGCTGAATCATTTATATCACGATTATGATGCGTTCTATTACAATGACCAGGATCAGATGGGATTTGAATGGATAAACTGTGATGATCCACAAAGCTCCATTATTTCCTTTATACGCCGTGGTTCAACAGCAAAGAATCAGTTATTGTTTGTATGTAACTTTACTCCGGTTGACAGAGATGGATTTATTGTAGGTGTTCCATGTTCGGGTAATTATACAGAGATTTTAAACTCTGATGCGGAAGAATATGGTGGACAGGGCAGATTAAACGATAAGTCAATTAAGGCTTCGAATGAGCCTTGGGATGGTAGACCACATTCTATTACCATGCATTTGCCACCACTTTCCGTAGTGGTATTTAAGTATGATTATAAGGAAGATGCTCCAAAGAAGGAGGTTTCAAAGACGAGTTCAAAGAAACCGGCATCTAAGAAAAAGACAGGAAAATAGATGGGGAAGTAAAAAGGATTTCAAAAGACATTAGAAGAGTAGCGAACAAGAAAATGTAGGGATTCAGTGTCAGGGCAGTTATAGACTATGAAGGTTTATGACTGCCTTTTTTACGTAAAGGAAGATGTATTCCTTAAGCTGTTTTTTATTAAAAAATGAATTACAGGAGCATAAATCACGTTTATAATAATATGCGCTTGCCCGCACTACGTGCTCCTGCAACCGCTTCAAACATTCGCTCTCCGGACTATCGTCCTCCAAGCTCATGTTTGTTTACCCAGCAAATAAACAACTATCTTTGTCTGCAAACAGCCATGATAGTTGTTTGATTGCTGGGATTATTATATCATCTTTTATACAATTTTTCTTGAAAGAGTGCAAGCTTTGTGCTACACTTGAAAACGTTGTGTACGATTATTTAGAGAAAGTTTTGAAAAGGGTAAAGGAAGAAGATAGTATGAAGATGAAAAGAGATGATATTCGTAATATAGCGATTATTGCCCATGTAGACCATGGTAAAACAACACTTGTGGACGAGCTTTTAAAACAAAGTGGTGTTTTCCGGGAAAATCAGGAAGTGGCAGAGCGTGTTATGGATTCCAATGACATTGAAAGAGAACGTGGTATCACGATTCTTTCTAAAAATACAGCAGTAAATTATAACGGAACGAAGATTAATATTATTGACACGCCGGGGCATGCTGATTTTGGCGGTGAGGTAGAACGTGTCTTAAAAATGGTAAACGGTGTGGTTTTAGTGGTAGATGCATTTGAGGGAGCTATGCCGCAGACGAAGTTTGTGTTAAAGAAAGCGTTAGAACTGGATCTTCATGTTATTGTATGTGTGAACAAAATTGACCGTCCGGAAGCGAGAGTGGAAGAAGTAGAAGAAGAGGTGTTAGAGCTTTTACTTGACCTTGAAGCCAGTGACGAACAGCTTGACTGTCCGTTTGTGTATGCTTCTGCAAAGGATGGAGTGGCGAAGAAGAGTATGGAAGATGATGCGGTGGATATGAAACCGCTGTTTGAGACAATCCTTGATTATATTCCAGCACCGGAGGGTGACCCGGAGGCAGATACGCAGGTGCTCATTTCCACCATTGACTATAATGAGTATGTTGGAAGAATCGGTGTCGGGAAAGTGGATAATGGAATGCTTAAATTAAACCAGGAAGTATTGCTAGTCAATGCCCATGATGAGAGCAAGTGCAAAAAAGTTAAGATTGGAAAGCTCTATGAATATGACGGATTAGAGCGTGTGGATGTAAGTGAGGCCGGTATCGGCTCGATTGTTGCAATCTCTGGTATTGCGGATATTCATATTGGAGATACGCTTTGTTCTGTGGACAATCCGCAGCCGATTCCGTTCCAGAAGATTTCAGAGCCAACCATTTCCATGAATTTTATGGTAAATGATTCTCCGTTAGCGGGTAAGGAAGGCAAGTTTGTAACGTCAAGACATTTGCGTGACAGATTGTTCAGAGAGCTTAATACGGATGTCTCTCTTCGTGTGGAAGAGACGGATGAAATGGATACCTATAAAGTTTCAGGCCGTGGAGAGCTTCATTTATCCGTACTGATAGAAAATATGCGGCGTGAGGGATATGAGTTTGCAGTCAGCAAGGCAGAGGTAATCTATAAAAAGGATGAAAACAGCAAGCGGCTGGAGCCAATGGAGATTGCGTATATTGATGTACCGGAAGAGTTTTCCGGTACGGTCATTAGTATGCTGAATGAACGAAAAGGTGAGCTTCAGGCTATGGCTCCGGCTCATGATGGTACCGTAAGATTAGAGTTTCTGATCCCGGCAAGAGGATTGATCGGATTCCGTGGAGATTTTATGACATCTACAAAGGGTACAGGAATTATCAACACGATTTTTAATGGCTATGGTCCATATAAGGGAGATATGATGTACAGAAGCCAGGGCTCCCTGATTGCATTTGAAACGGGAACTTCAATTACCTATGGGCTTTTCAATGCACAGGATCGCGGTACATTGTTTATTGGGGCTGGCGAACAGGTATATGCTGGCATGGTAATCGGTCAGACCGGTAAGGCGGAGGATATTGAAATTAATGTGTGTAAGGCAAAGCATTTGACAAATACCCGGTCTTCTGGTGCAGATGAAGCATTAAAGCTTACACCACCAAAAATTTTGAGCCTGGAGCAGGCACTTGAATTTATTGATACAGATGAGCTTTTGGAGATTACACCGGAGCATATCCGTATCCGCAAAAAGATTCTGGATCCAACACTTCGGAAGCGGGCAAGAATAAACAGATAAAGGATTTATTATTGGGGCTGTTGCACTTGATTTAAATTTTTGAACGGAAAATTTATTTTGGTGTAACAGTCCTTTTGATTGAAAAATCCCCTGTATTGCGTTACAATAGACAAAGTATGCTGGTTTTATGAATAGCTGCAAGAATTTATATGTTTGACTGGACAAAGGAAAGAGAAAATGGGAAAGAAAAAAGAGAAGGCAGATGAACAGCCGGATGTGAATAGAGAAAGAAATACCGGCAGCCGTAGAAGAGAGCAGTTAGCATGGGATAAGCTTGATAATACAGCGAATCTTTTTCCGGTAATCGCAACGGAGCAGATGACGAATGTGTACCGGATTTCGGTTTCTCTTACGGAAGAGATTGACCGTGTGCTTTTACAGGAGGCATTAAACCGTATTTTGCCGAAGTTTCTGGTTTTCCGTATGCGGCTCCGCATGGGTGTATTCTGGTATTATTTTGAAGAAAATACGAAGCCTGCCCCGATTGTGAGGGAGGAGTATAATAGTCCTGGAGCTTACATTGATAAAAGCCGGAATAATCAATATATGTTTCGTGTAACCTATTACAAAAGTCGGATTAATCTTGAGGTGTTTCATGCATTGACGGATGGCGCAGGAGGTATTATCTTTTTAAAGGAACTGGTTTACCAGTATCTGCGTCTTAGGTATCCAGAGCTTCTTGCGGTAGAAAAGGATAAGATTAGTCCGGGCGTATTTTTAGATAAGGAAGACAGTTATATTAAAAATTTCAAAAAGGGACACGCAAAGGTGTATAAATCAGAAAAGGCAGTCTGTCTAAATAGCGAGCGGCTTCCGAAAGGTGAAATGGGTATTTTACATGGCTATTTTCCGGTTGATCAGTTAAAGGCGGTATCTAAGAAATATGGTGTGACAATTAACCAGTATCTGGTTGGTGTGTTTGTGTATAGCATATACAAAGAATATTTGAAATCCCAGCCATCAAAGACACCGATTAACTGTTGTGTGCCGGTAAATTTAAGACCATACTATGAATCGCATACCATGAAAAACTTTTTTGCTATGGTATCAGCGGTATTCCGCCCGGAAAAGGAGAATTATACATTAGAGGAAGTGATTGAAATTGTAGCAGAGGATTTGAAGGCGCAGATCACACCGGAAAATCTTAATAATATCATGTCTTATAATGTGTCAAACGAGAAAAACTGGATTTTGCGTGCTGTGCCGCTTTTTGTGAAAAATATTGGAATTAAGATGGTGTATGGTACTTCTGCAAAAGCGACTACGGCAACGGTTACGAATATTGGAAATATTGAACTTAGAGAGCCATATCAAAAATATGTAGAACATTTTTATACCACAATATCTATGTCAAAGGGACAGAATATGAAGGGTGGGATATGTTCTTACAATGGGGTGCTGACATTTACGTTTAGTTCGGTTTTGTCAGATACATCCATTCAAAAGCGCTTTTTCCAGACGATTGTAAAGGATGGGGTAGCTGTTGCAGTGGAGAGCAATGGTGCGTATGATGAGTAAAGGTTATGTGTTATGAATAAATGTGAAAATTGTAATGTAATTGTATATGATGAGACTCCGATTTGCCCTCTTTGCCACAGTGTGATTGAAGAGATAGAGCCGGAAGAGCAGAGTGCATATGCCATGTTGAAAAATCATGGGGCGCCTTATCCAAATGTACGGAAAAGGACGGCGATACTTCATTTTGTCACAAAGCTGATTTTGTTTCTGTTTATTGTGGCAGAGATTGGACTGATTGTGGTGAACTATTTTGCAACACCGGATTTTTGGTGGTCAGGGATTAGCGGGACAGCCATGGTATATATATATTTATCTATGATATACTGGATTCATCACGATGCCGGATATGCGGCAAAGATTGGACAGCAGATAAGCCTTACCATTGTCCTTTTGGTGGGGATTGATTATTTTACAGGAATGACAGGATGGTCACTGCAGTGGGCGATTCCGGGTGTGATATTGTTTGGAGATGCCATTGTGTTTTTCCTGATGATGTTAAACCGGCATCATTGGTATAGTTATACCCTTTTGCTGCTGTTGATTGCAATCTTCAGTGTGTGCATCATATGTCTTTATTTCGCAGGGAAAATTGCAAGTATTGTATTACCGGTTATTAGTGCAGGTGTGACAGGAGTATATCTGCTTGGTACGATTATTTTTGGAGACAGGGAATTTACAAGAGAAATGAAACGCAGATTTCATGTGTAATGGAAATTTTTGTTATTTAAAAGGCAGGGCAGCCGGTCTTACAGTGCGGCAATTGTTAATTCTTTCCATGTGGGAGTATAATAAAAGAGGTTGTAGGTATGGAGAAAAGAGTGAGTGTGCGTGGAAGAACTGCAAGACGTGTGGTACAGATTGCAAATCATTTACCGGGGAGTAATGCAGGGGAATTCCGTATGCGGCTTTCAGAACGGGAGCGGTTATGGCAGTGTCCCGGACATTTGGATCTGATACCGCTTAATATGGAGCAGTTTTCCATGGAGCTGCTTCGGAGAAAACAGGATGCAGCAAAAAGTGACAGGATGGATATGTCCGAAGGGAAGAGGGATGAGAGTTCTCTGTTTGGAGCATCTGGCAGGGGAATTATATTGCAGCTTCACGGTGGAGGATATTATAGAAAAATGCATAACACCTATCGGAATATGGCAGGACTTTATAATGAACTTAGCAACGGTATTGATGTGCTGAGCATTGATTACCGTGTGGCACCGGAGCATCCGTTTCCCGCAGCATTGGAGGATGCGCTTGCCGCCTACCAATGGATCTTGGATCAGGGTTATGATTGGGAAAAGCTCTTTGTGGCAGGCGATTCTGCCGGTGGCGGATTGGCTCTTGCACTTTGTCTGTATTTAAGGGATCATGGTATGCAGCTTCCAAGGGGAATTATTACGATGTCGGCGTGGACGGATTTGACAAAGAGTGGTGAGTCCTACAAGGAAAATTTTGAAAGGGATCCGATTTTTGGTGGTTCTAAGAATACGTTAGTGTATAAAGAAGGTTACTATAAGGATGATACTCCAAAAAACCCTTATATTTCACCAATTATGGGAGAGTATACCGGATTTCCACCAATGCTTATGCAGGTTGGGGAATATGAAATGCTTTTAAGTGATACGCTGACAGTGGCAGAGAAGGCAAAAAATGCCGGTGTAGAGGTAAAAGAACATACATACAAAGGAATGTTTCATGTTTTCCAGATGGGTCTTTTGTTATACCCGGAGGCAAGAGAGGCATGGGTGGAGGTTGGACGTTTTATACGAAAATTATCAAGGAGTTGAGGAACAGGGTATGTTTAAGATAACCGATTATTTAAAGGAATATAGAAAGGAGAGTATTACCGCTCCTCTGTTTAAAATGCTTGAGGCAAGCTTTGAGCTGTTTGTGCCACTGGTTATGGCGGCTATTGTGGATACAGGAATTAAAAACCAGGATAACCCTTATATATGGAAAATGGGTGCGGTATTGGTGCTGCTTGGAATTGTAGGACTTGCCTGTTCGATTACAGCGCAGTATTTTGCAGCAAAGGCTTCTGTTGGGTTTGGCAAAAGCGTGAGAAGGGATTTGTTTGCACATATTAACCGGCTGTCTTATGCAGAGATTGACCAGGCGGGAACCTCGACATTGATTACAAGGATGACCAGTGATATTAACCAGATGCAGTCAGGTGTCAATATGTTTTTAAGGCTGTTTTTGCGTTCACCATTTATTGTGTTAGGAGCTATGGTTATGGCATTTACGGTGGATGTAAAGGCAGCCATTGTGTTTGTCATTGCTATTCCACTGCTTTCAGTGGTAGTGTTTGGTATTATGTTATATTCTATTCCACTTTACCAAAAGGTACAAAGAGCACTTGACCATGTGCTGCTGATGACCAGGGAGAATTTAGCCGGTGCCCGTGTAATCCGTGCATTCTGCCGCCAGCAGGATGAAATGGCAGATTATGATGAGGGAAGTGACAGGCTGAAACAGATTCAGCTATTTGTTGGTAAGGTTTCGGCGGTTATGAATCCGGTTACCTATATCATTGTAAATGCAGCGATTATTGCAATCATCTGGATTGGCGGTATACAGGTGGATACAGGGAAGCTTTCCCAGGGTGAAGTCATTGCCCTTGTAAATTATATGTCACAGATTTTGGTGGAGCTTGTAAAGCTTGCAAATCTCATTATTCTTCTCACCAAAGCGGCAGCATGTTCCAAACGTGTAGGGGAGGTGTTTGCATTAACCCCATCGGTAGTGGAGCATCCGACCGGTGTGGATTTGAAGCGCAGTGAGGATAAAGTGGTGTTTAAAAATGTTACCTTTACTTATAAAGGGGCCAAGGAACCAGCCCTTAAAGATATATCTTTTACGGCAAAAGCAGGGCAGACGATTGGTGTCATTGGAGGTACCGGCTGTGGCAAATCGACACTTGTGAATCTGATTCCCCGGTTTTATGATGTGAGCAGTGGTGAAATATTAGTGGATGATGTGAATGTTAAGGGTTATTCTTTTCACCAGCTCCGTGACAGGATTGGTATTGTACCCCAAAAGGCAGTACTGTTTAACGGAACGATTGCAGATAACCTGCGCTGGGGAAAGGAAGATGCAACGAAGGAAGAGATGCTGCGGGCAGTAGGGATTGCCCAGGGTAGTGATGTGATCGCAGCAAAAAAGAATGGATTAGAGGAAGTCGTATTACAGGGTGGTAAGAATTTTTCAGGCGGACAGCGGCAGCGTTTAACGATTGCCAGAGCGATTGTAAAGGAACCGGAGATTTTAATTTTAGATGATTCTGCTTCTGCCCTTGATTTCGCTACGGATGCAGCGCTTCGGAAAGCAATAAAAGAAGAAACGAAAGGGATGACAGTGTTTATTGTGTCCCAGCGGGCATCAACGATTAAACAGGCGGACCAGATTATTGTGCTAGAGGATGGTGTGATGGCAGGAATCGGTACGCATGAGGAACTTCTGAAAACATGTGCAGTCTATAAGGAAATTGTGGAATCCCAGGCGGATGGCAGCGGGAAAACGGCGGGGCAGGAAGTGAAAGGATTGCCATCCAAAACAGACAGTAACGCCAGCCAGGCAACAGATGATAAGAGCAAAGCGGAAAACGGGGTTTCAACGGATACCGGAAAAAAGAGACAAAAAGGAAGAGAAAGGAAGAAAAAAGGCGGGAAAGGAGGAAGAAAGCATGGCAGATAAGAAATTGATTTCCAAGCAAGACCAAATGGCAACGGTAAAAAGAGTATTGGTATTTATAAAACCATATCGCATGTTTGTATGGCTGTCTTTTATATTTGCATTTCTGACCGTGCTTACCACCCTTTATGCACCGGTAATAACCGGTGATGCAATTGATTTTATTCTTGGTAAGGGAGCGGTGGATTTTGCAGGTCTGAAGCCGCTGCTTATAAAATTTGGTGTGGTAATTGGCTGTACTGCTGCTACCCAGTGGCTTATGAGTCTTTGTAACAACAGGATTACTTACCAGGTGGTAAAGGACATCCGCACGCAGGTATTTGAGCATTTAAACAAATTACCACTCAAATATGTAGATAACCGCCAGTATGGCGAGGTAGTATCCCGCGTGGTGAATGACGTAGACCAGTTTTCGGAGGGATTGCTTATGGGTTTTACCCAGTTATTTACCGGGGTAATTACGATTTTTGGTACTTTGCTATTTATGCTTTCCTTAAATGTAAAAATTACCCTGGTTGTGGTATTTTTAACTCCGGTTTCTCTTTTTGTGGCAGCATTTATAGCAAAAAGGACCTATAAAATGTTCCGTTTGCAGTCAGAAAGCCGAGGAGATATGACTGCTTTGGTGGAGGAAATGGTTGGAAATCAGAAGGTCGTACAGGCTTTTGGGTATGAGGATGATGCGATGCATCGGTTTGATGAAATCAATGAACAGCTTACCGGATACAGTCTAAGAGCTATTTTCTTTTCGTCCCTTACCAATCCATGCACCCGTTTTGTAAACGGTCTTGTGTATGCAGGTGTGGGTATTGCAGGTGCGTTTGGTGCGATAAAGGGATTTATCACAGTTGGTCAGCTCTCATGTTTTTTGAGCTATGCAAATCAATATACAAAGCCATTTAATGAGATTTCCGGTGTTGTCACAGAGGTACAGAATGCTATTGCCTGCGCAGCCAGGGTTTTTGAGCTTCTTGACGAACCGATAGAACAGCCGGATGCGGAGGATGCAAAGGTGCTTACGAGAGAGGAAGTCAAAAAAAGCAGTAACATTTCTTTGAAGCAGGTAGCATTTTCTTATGACAAGGAAAAGCCATTGATTAAAAATTTGAACTTGGAGGTTAAAAAGGGGCAGCGTGTGGCAATTGTTGGTCCGACAGGTTGTGGAAAATCTACATTGATTAACCTTTTAATGCGTTTTTATGATATTGATGATGGAAGCATTGCAATCAATGGAGAGAGCATCTACAAAATTACACGGGACAGTCTTCGGGATAATTACGGAATGGTTTTGCAGGAAACATGGTTAAAATCCGGTACAATTGCAGAAAATATTGCTTATGGAAGACCAGATGCGACAAGAGAAGAAATCATAGAAGCGGCGAAAGCCTGCCATGCGCATAGCTTTATTAAGCGGATGCCAAAAGCGTATGATACGGTGATTGGTGAGGATGGAGGCAGTCTTTCTCAGGGGCAAAAGCAGCTCCTTTGTATCGCAAGAGTGATGCTTGAGATTCCGCCTATGCTGATTTTAGATGAAGCGACATCTTCGATTGATACCCGTACAGAAATCAAGGTACAGAATGCATTTGCGAAACTGATGAAGGGAAGAACCAGTTTTGTGGTGGCGCACCGATTGTCTACGATCAGGGAGGCAGATGTGATTTTAGTTATGAAGGATGGCGATATCATCGAGCAGGGGAATCATGAAAGCCTGCTTGCAAAAGGTGGTTTTTATGCACAGCTTTATAACAGTCAGTTTGCTGTGTCATAAAGGCAATGGCTTACAGATAAATGTTATGTGAAAAAGATAGATTTCATATAGAATACACATAGGAATAAAATATACTGGACAATATGTTGTAAGAACGGAAAAAAAGTGCGGTTTATTTTGGCAGAACGGAAAAAAATTTTAAGAAATAGTGAATTGACTTGCATTTTTTTAATAGCGTGGTATATTAGCATAGGAATTAGATGTAACATAAAGGAAACAATCTGGTTTCTATGCTTTTATATTTTGTTAGCTGTTGTATAGTCTGTTTTGCACCTTTTAAAGGTAGTTAGGCTGCCAAGAAGCCAGAGATGATTGGAGCGGCTTAATAATAGGATTGAGAAAATGAAGATTTTTTTGAGTAAAATAAAAAATAGAACAGCAAAGGTAAGGCAGATATTTGCAAAGCCAGCCGGAAAAGTTAAAACTGTGTGGAATAAACTTTTGGAAACGAAAGGAATGCAGCAGATCATTAAGGTCATTAAGATACCGTTTATTGGGTATCTGTTACTGGCTCTTATACTGAATGTTTTTTTGGAGACATTAAGCCGGCATTCCCTGATAAAGGCGTTTGCTTTTATTGTCGATTCACCAATGGTATTTGTTTATAATGCATTTATTATTTTTGTGACACTTTCGCTTGTACTGTTTGCAAAGCGTAAGGTGTTTGCCACGATTTTTGTGTGTGTGGTCTGGATTATTTCGGCTTTTGCCAATTGGATTGTACTGTGTTTCCGTACAACGCCATTTTCTGCGGTTGACATTCTAATGCTCCGCAATGTTATGACGATGTTAGATAAGTATATGACAAAATGGCAGATGGTACTAAGTGCGATTGGTATTCTTTTAATGATTGCATTGCTTATTTATCTGTATATCCGTTTGCCGAAGATAAAGCATAAGAGAAATCCGTTCCGTGCATCTGCCTATGTGTGTATGTGTGCGATACTGATTGTAACGCTCACGAAGGTTGCGGTGGAAACGCAGACGGTTTCTGATAATTTTGGAAATCTGGCATATGCTTACAATGATTACGGATTTGCCTATTGTTTTTCTAACAGTATTATCGATGTTGGCATCAGTAAGCCAAAGAATTACAGTGAAGAGACGGTTAAAGAGATTGTAGAAGAGCTTAGCTATAATAAAAGCGAAGTGATTCTGATTACAAAGGAAGAGGCAGAGGCAGAACAGCAGGAGAATGAACTTAAGAAATCCCAGGAGACAGATGATGCGGTTTCAAAGGCTCCCGATGCAGATTATACTAAGAGTAATGTGACAGAAGAGGAAACGGAGGCTTCCGAAACGGGGGAAGAGGCAGAAGAATCCGGTTCAGGGACAGATAAAGATAGTGCGAAAGAAGACAGTGAAAATACTACAGAAGGAACAGAATCTGGACAGACTGAACGGGCAGACGGAAGAATTGATGAAGATGTTATTGCCGGTTTTGGTGAGGATGATGAAAAAACTGCGGATGAAGACACAGATTCTAACGAGATTACAGATATTGATGAGCTGTATTACAAAAACGAGCCGGCAACGAAGGAGAACCCTAATATTATTGTGATTCAGATTGAGTCAGTGTTTGATACGAAATATATGAAGGATTTTTATGCATCGGAAAACCCGATGCCGTTTTTGGCGAAATTGAAACGTAAATACTCATCGGGTGTGTTTACTGTTCCGGCAGTAGGCGCAGGTACGGCAAATACAGAGTTTGAGGTACAGACCGGAATGAGTACCCAGTTTTTTGGGGCAGGCGAATATCCATTTAAAACGATTATGCGGGATATGAGCTGTGACAGCATTGCCTATGATTTGAAACGCTATGGATATGCGACAGCAGGATTTCATAATAATGATGCAACGTTTTATGAGCGTTATATTGATTATTCGAATTTAGGCTTTGATGTGTTCAGTGGTATGGAGCATATGTATGGATTGAATTATACTCCAAGGGGATGGGCAAAGGATGATGTGTTGGATGATCTGATGCTAGAGCGCATGAAACAGACAGAGGGAAGAGATTATATCACAACGATTACCGTGCAGTGTCATGGTCGTTATCCGAAAAAGCATACGGAAACATTGACGGATTTAGATTGTTATTTTACTGGACAGTATGCCGGGGACAGTGCAAAGCAGGCCGCATGGGAATACTATATTAACATGTGTAAGGAATGTGACAATGTGCTGGAAGGGCTGGTAAGGAAGCTTGAGCGGTTTAATGAGCCAACCGTACTTTTTATGTATGGAGACCATTTGCCAAGTCTCGATCTTCAGGAAACGGATTTAGACGGTATTACCTTATATGAGACAGAATGGGTAATGTGGGATAATATCGGGCTTCGAAATGAAAAAAAGGATTTAAAAGCTTATCAGGCAAGCACATATATATTTAACCGCTTAGGGCTAGAAGGCGGGCTTATGCAAAACTTCCATAACAAATATATGACAGATGATGACCAGGACGGTTATCTGGATAAATTAGAGATTCTTGAGTATGACACTTTGTATGGAAATAACTATGCCTTTGATGGAAAGAATCCATTTCCACAGACAGATATGGCGATGGGAATACGGGAGATCGGAGTGGATCGTTACGACATAAAGGGTGAAGAGGTATGGATATACGGTAAGAATTTTAATGAATTTTCCGAGGTGCATGTGAACGGTAGGGCGGTTGACACTACTTATATCAGTGGGGCTATATTGTCTATTGCTGCGGAAGACTTTAGAGGGGCAGAGGAACTGCTTGTGGCACAGACCGGTGATGATCATATTGTGCTTTCGAGGACAGAGCCTTTTGCCGTTACAAAAGAGGAATCTTTGGGGGAGACAGCGAAGCAGGCAGAAGAGAATGAAAACGGTATACAAGGCGGGCATCCGGCAGAAAAGGAACAGTAGCCAGAGGTTTTAGCGTGACAGCAAAAGTTTTATCATAGACTTTTTTCATTTTAGAATGTGTGGTAGAATATCATTTATTAAGTATGATTTTGGAAGAAACAGGGCAAGACTATGAAAAAGAGAAAAATTATCCGTGTGATCAGCAGAATATGCTTTGTGTTATATATGGCTTTTTTGGTGTATTTTCTGCTGTTAAGTGATGGGTTTGGAAGGATGGAAGGTTATAGCGAATACCATTATAGTTTGGTTCCGTTTCGGGAAATTATGCGGTTTATCCGTTATCGGGAATATATTGATTTTATGAGTGTTGTACTCAATCTGCTTGGAAATGTGGTGGCATTTATGCCGTTTGGCGCATTGATCCGCTGGGTGGTAGACCGGAAAATGCATTGGTACCAGGCAATGGGATACACATTTTTGTTCAGCCTTTCGGTTGAGCTTTTACAGCTGGTGGCAAAAGTGGGAGTATTTGATGTGGATGACCTGATATTAAATACACTAGGCGGGCTCATAGGTTTTTGGGTGTATTATATCTTACTGCTGATTAATCGGAGGAAAGAACATCATGATGAAGGAAAGCGCATATAAAGTTAAAAATTTTAGTGTGGATGCCATAATAGCCTGTGTGTTAGGCGGAGTTTCGGCTGTTTGCATGTTAGGTGCAGTCGTCATTTCATATTTTTATAATGGATATGGACCGGCGGCGGTTGGACTGTTGGGAATTGCGAGCTTTATTTTGTCACTTATGGGAATTACCTTTTCTGTCCACGCATGGAAATCTGTGGATGGAGGGCTTTTGATGAAGCGGATTGCCATGATTTTAAATGCTGTTTTGCTATTGATTACAGTGTTTTTGTATGTGTGGGGCTGGGTAAGGTAAAAGCGATGATTGGAAAAGAGGGACGTTTGTGAAATATGACGAATTATTTCGAGAGGAAAATGAGAATATGGCAGAACGCTTTGGTCTTGCCATGGAGCGGATTAACAGCTTTCTGCTGAGTGAGGATGCCGATAAAGAGCTTGCTGCAATTGGGAAGCCTTATGCAGATTACTTTTTGCGTGTGGCTGTATTTATGCAGCTCATGAATACAGTAAAGGAGCATGCAGAGTCGGCAGATTTGAAGGATGCCTCTTTTGAGGAAATGCAGGCTTATAATTATGCACTGTATGAGGATATTTTGCCTGAGACAGACGGGCATGCAGGATATGCGGAAAGCTATGCGAATCCGGTCTATGCTGCAAAAAAATTGGGTGAGGAGTATGGACCGCTCTTGTCTTTTCTGTATACGGAGCTTAGAAGCTGCATCATATATGCAGTGGAGCAAAGACTGTTTGATCTGACGATACATGCGGAGCTTTTTGTTGAGGTTCTTTGCATGTTTGAGGATTTTACACCATCCGTAAAAGAGCTTAAAGAAGTACTATATTATTTTGTGAGCGATTATGCAGATATAACAGTTGATTACCGGACAAGGGAGCTTTTAGATCCGGAGCTTTCCTTTGCAACGGATATTATTATGAAAAGTGATTTGAATGATCTGCGATATCTGTTCTATTATGGTGAATATATTACTGAAAATGAGATCCATATGGCCAAGTTTTTAAATTCCATGGAGCAGGAACGAATTGATGCGATGGCATACACATATACCCATGGGTTTGAGGAAGGTTTTCGAATTGCAGGGATTGACCTTTCCAAAAAGAAAACAGTAAATATCCGTTATGCGATTGGTATGGAACGGATGGTGCGTGCCGCTATTTTACAGTTTGAAAAAATGGGGCTTGCCCCTGTTATTTACCGGGCACCGATTGCAAGGGTGAACCGCAGGCAGACCTTAAAGCCGGGTTATTTTGGAACTTCTGCAAACAGACAATATGAGTATGACCATAAGGGAGATGACAGTATTTATATGGATAATGCCTTTGTGGAGCGGAAGACTTCTGTTTTGAAGAATGCTTACGAGAAGCGTAAGGATTTGGCAAAAACATATGCGGGGCCGGCTGTGATCGAGGTGTTTGGCGAAAAAGAGTTTGAGCCGGTGAATCAGAAGGAAGCGCTCAGGCTTACCGATGAGCAGCAAAAGCTTTCTGTGCGTTCCGCTTCCGAAAGTGCAAAGATTGTCAATGAATATATTCCACAGGAGGATTACAGCTTTACGATCATTGCATATCCCCTGCCGGAGATCGGGGAACGTTTTAGGGAAATCTTTGAGCGTATTGTAGAGGTAAATACGTTGGATAATGAAGCGTACAAACAGGTTCAGCAGGTGATTATCGATGAGCTTGACAAGGCAGTGTCTGTGAGGGTACAAGGCAGCGGAGACAATCAAACGGACATGACGGTCATGATGCATGACTTGGAAAATCCGGACAGGGAAACAAATTTTGAAAATTGTACTGCGGATGTGAACATTCCGGTTGGAGAAGTTTTTACATCACCAAAACTTACCGGTACCCATGGTGTGCTAAATGTATCGGAGGTATATCTGAATGGTTTAAAATACAAAAATATTATGTTAACCTTTAAGGATGGCAAGATAGAGGAATATACTTGCAGCAATTTTGAGACGGAGGAAGAAAATAAAGCGTACATTAAGGAAAATGTGCTGTATAACCGTGAAACCCTGCCAATTGGTGAGTTCGCAATTGGGACAAACACAACAGCATATGTTATGGCAAATGAATATGATATTGTCTATAAGCTGCCAATTCTCATTGTGGAGAAAATGGGACCGCATTTTGCAGTAGGAGATACCTGCTATAGCCATAGTGAAGAGAACAGGCTGTATAACCCGGATGGCAAGGAAATCGTAGCAAAGGATAATGAGTGTTCGCTGCTTAGAAATAGTGATGAGGGAGTGGCTTATTTTAATTGTCATACCGATATCACAATCCCATATGATGAAATTGCAGAGATTGTCAGTGTCCATGCGGATGGAAAAGAGGTTAAGATTATTGAAAATGGCCGTTTTGTGCTTGAAGGCTGTGAAATGTTAAATGAGCCATTTCAAGACAGAAAAAATTAGAAGGAAATGCGTTTTGGAGTGGCAATTTATATTATGATAGATTGAATCCAATGATATGGTATGCGACTTATTTATGATTGAATGGGGCATTAACTGTACATGAATATTTTACGATATTTATGTGTGTTAATGCCTTTTTGCTATGGAAAATTTTATTAAAATTGTTACATCTTTAGGAGTTCACCTGAATAACACATGATATCCTGGAATAAAATAAAAAGAAAAGGAGAAAAAAGAGATGAAAGACAAAATTTTTGGGATACTTCAACGTGTGGGAAGATCTTTTATGCTTCCAATTGCAATTCTTCCGGTAGCCGGACTTTTACTGGGCATTGGTGGCTCCTTTACAAATGAGACTATGCTTGAAACGTATGGATTAAGCGAAGTTATGGGACCGGGAACAATTTTAAATGCAATTTTTTTGGTTATGAATGATGCCGGTAATATTGTATTTACGAATCTGCCGATTATATTTGCCATGGGTGTTGCAATCGGTATGGCAAAAAGGGAAAAGGATGTTGCGGCTTTATCGGCAGCCATTGCATTTTTCATTATGCATGCTTCCATTGGGGCGATGATTAACATTAACGGTGGAGCGGAGACGATGTTAAATGGTGCAACGACTTCTGTATGTGGAATTACATCCCTGCAAATGGGTGTGTTTGGAGGTATCATTGTAGGGCTTGGAGTTGCAGCGTTACACAACAGATTTTATAAAATCGAGCTTCCACAGGTATTATCATTTTTTGGTGGTACGAGATTTGTTCCGATTATTTCTTCTCTTGTATATGTGGCAGTTGGTATTGTGATGTTTTTTATCTGGCCGGTTATCCAGACTGTTATCTATGCAGTAGGTGATGTTGTATTGAATTCCGGCTATGCGGGAACCTGGGTATATGGATTAATGGAACGTTTATTGATTCCGTTTGGTCTTCACCATGTATTTTATCTTCCGTTCTGGCAGACTGGTGTTGGTGGTACCTTAGAGGTCGGTGGGCAGTTGATAGAAGGTGCACAGAACATTTTCTTTGCCCAGTTAGCAGATCCGACTGTAGACAAATTTGCTGTCTCTGCGACAAGATTTATGTCAGGTAAGTTCCCATTGATGATCTTTGGTCTTCCTGGAGCAGCACTTGCCATGTATAAGACTGCAAAGCCGGAGAAGAGAAAAGAGGTAGGTGGACTTTTGTTATCTGCAGCACTTACATCTATGCTGACCGGTATTACAGAGCCTCTTGAGTTCACGTTTTTATTTGTTGCTCCGTTATTATATGGAATCCACTGTGTATTTGCCGGCCTTGCCTATATGTTTATGCATGTGTTTGAGGTAGGTGTCGGAATGACATTCTCAGGTGGATTGATCGATATGTTTCTATTTGGTATACTTCAGGGAAACGCAAAGACGAACTGGATCTGGATTGTCATTGTAGGAATTTTCTATTTTATTGTGTATTACCTGTTGTTCAGCTTTCTGATTAAGAAATTGGATTTAAAGACTCCAGGTCGAGGAGAAGAGGATGAAGAGATAAAGTTATATCGCAGAAGTGATGTGGATGCAAAGAAAAATGGTGCAACAGCAGGTGAAAATGCTGCTGTTGATGAAGATTTGCTTTCACTGAAAATCTGTCAGGGACTTGGAGGAAAAAAGAATATCTCAGATGTGGATTGCTGTGCAACAAGACTCCGCTGTACCGTTTATAAGCCGGAACTGGTGAGTGATGATATGTTGAAAACAACCGGCGCTTCGGGTGTGGTACACAAAGGAAACGGAGTCCAGATCATTTACGGACCACGGGTAACGGTTATCAAATCAAATCTGGAAGATTATTTAGAGACAGCTCCGGATGAGGAGTATACTAAAGAACAGGATGAAAATGTTGAAACAGGCAGCATAGAAGAAACGAAGGAAGTTACAGGAACGAAGGTTGTGAAAACAGTGACGATTTCTAGTCCGATTACCGGTAAGGCGGGAGAGATTACCTCCACACCGGATGAGGTATTTTCAAATAGAATGTTAGGCGATGGTGCAGTTGTAACACCAGAAGATGCGATTGTAAGAGCACCGGAGGATGGTGAAGTAGCATTTGTATTTGACACGAAGCATGCGGTTGGATTTTTGACGGATACAGGTATCAACCTGCTAATCCACGTTGGAATTGATACAGTTAAGCTGGATGGGCAGGGTTTTGAGTCACTGGTGGAAGCAGGTCAGAAGGTGAAGAAAGGCGAGCCATTGTTAAAGCTTGACTTAGACTTCCTAAGGGAAAATGCGCCTTCCGTTGTTTCACCCGTCATCTGCTCTGAGATGGAAGATAATCAGACAGTCCGTCTTTTAAAACAGGGAGATATCAAAGCCGGTGAGGAGCTATTTGCTGTGGATTTCTATGAATAAACAAGATAAGTAATTACGAAACTTAAGTTTTTAGGACATCTGTCGTAAGATAAAGAGTTTCGCAATTGTCTGATGTAAGGGAAAACGAAATGTGATTTTTGCATGATAGATTATTATTTTCAAGTGTTTAAAAGACCTTTTGTGTACAGATATATGTACGCAAAAGGTTTCTTTTTGTGACGCCCGGTAAAAGCTATAGATTTGGAATCGTTACATGGTACGTCAATCTGGTATATCCAATAATTTTCGAATCGCAGAGTTACAGTATTTGCGGGAACGGTATTTGATTATGATATCCCGTTCCTCTTCTGACAGGATAAGGGGGGAGTGTTCTGCAGAACCTTCATATCCCAGAGCCTCTAAAATATTAGTGATATTGTATATTTTGCAAAGAATCAGAAGATTATCAGCAGAAGGTTGGTTTTGCCCATTTTCCCAGCCGTATAATGTTTTTGGAGAAATCTCAATGCCATATTCAGAATGCATAATATCTATAACTTGCTGGACTGTATAATGATTGGCTTTTCGATAATCACGAAGGGATTGACCAAGGTTCAAGTGTTTCATAATAATCTCCATTTCTATAATCGTTAATGCGATATGATATATCTATCTTATCGAAAGTGCATTTTTCTGTCAACTAATTCTATATGTGATGTAAAAAATTAATTGATATTCTATAAAATATAGAATAT
>CAMWYJ010000015.1 GCA_947178445.1 uncultured Clostridium sp. | reverse complement strand
CATAATTCCACCTATTTCCAAAGGATTTATTATAGACACTGCTCTCCCGACGCACTGGATTATAGCGCAGTTCTCCGTCCACATATACCTGATAATCAATGTTTTTTGTGCGGAAACACAAGGATAGCCCTTCTTCCAGAACATCGGGCAGCCTGTGATAGACGCTCTGTTCCTGATAAGGCATCACAGAAGAAATCTTATTCAAATGGCTGACATCTGCCGTGCTGCCGTCCTCCAGATACCACCCTTCGTCAAAGGCAATATTGCCTTCAGAAAGCCGCTCTGCCGGAGACTGCCCCCGGTTTGTCACCGCAGTCCCCACAATCATAGCCAAAAAAAATGCAATCATAACGGCATAAGTAATGTGGTAAATCCTGTTCTTATTTATGCTTTTTGTCCCTGACCTGTTCATCTTTATTACTCCGTTTCATCGTTCATCCGACTCTGCTTTTTCTCTGAAGAGATTGCCCTCAATTTCTCTCCCTACTCTGGCAGTCCTGTGTTCAGATACTACACGCTCCTGCCGCAAGCAGTTCTTCTCCCGCAGCATAAACATCAACCCAACAAAATATCTTTCAAGGTATCCATCAGGTTCGGTATATCAATCGGTTTTGCAACATGAGCATTCATTCCGGCTTCCCTTGCCTTCTGCTTATCCTCATCGAAGGCGTTTGCCGTCATCGCCACAATCGGAATAGATGCCCGTGCAGAATCTTCCAAAGCTCGAATCTGCCGTGTTGCCTCATAGCCATCCATAATCGGCATCTGAATATCCATCAGAATGAGATCATAAGTGCCCGCCTCCACATTCTTCATCGTATCCACAGCTTCCGTTCCATCACCTACAGTATCAATCACCAATCCGGCAGCCCCCAGAATTTCCTGCGCAATTTCCTGATTGATTTCGTTATCCTCCACCAGCAATATCCTCTTACCTTTCAATAACTCGTCCGACTCCTCCTCAGTATCAGCCTCCGGCTCCGTATATGGAGCCACCAAAATCTGATGGAGCTCAGAAAGGAAAATCGGTTTCGAGCAAAATGCCGTAACACCAGCCTCTTTTGCCTCCTCCTCAATATCAGCCCAGTCATACGCAGTAAGGATAATAATTGTCGCCGTATCTCCGATAACCTTACGGATTCTGCGGACAACCTCAATTCCATTCATATCCGGCATAAGCCAGTCAATCACATATGTACTATACGGTTTATTCTCTTCTATCGCAAACTGAGTACGGACAACCGCTTCCTTTCCCTGTGTTGTCCAATCAGGATTCATACCGATGGAAGAAAGCATCTTGCTGACGCTCATACAGGTATTTACATCATCGTCCACAATCAATGCCCGCAAATTCATGAGCTTCTCCAAATGCTCTGTCTTTTGGACCTGATTAAGCGTGCGGAACCGGAAGGATACAATAAACTCTGTTCCCTTCCCCACTTCGCTCTCCACTTCGACAGTTCCGTTCATCATATCTATGATATTCTTGGTAATCGCAAGACCAAGACCGGTTCCCTGAATGCCACTTACCGTGGCAGTCTGCTCCCGTTCAAACGGCTCAAATACATGCTTTAAAAATTCTTCACTCATACCAATACCGTTATCCTTAATCCGGAACTGATAGGAAGCATATCCATCCGGATTGCTGTCTGTCTGTATAATGCGGACGCTGACTGTCCCGCCTGCCCTTGTATATTTCATCGCATTGCTTAAAATATTCAAAAGCACCTGATTCAGACGAAGCTTATCACAGATAATTGTCTCATTTGTCACATCCACTGTATCAATATAGAATTCCAACTGTTTTGCTTTCACATCAGACTGTACAATCGTTTTCAGGTCATGCATGATTTCAGGAAGACTTGCTTCCTCCTCATTAATTCTGACCTTCCCGCTTTCAATCCGGCTCATATCCAGCACATCATTAATCAGGCTCAGCAGATGCTTGCTGGATGTCATAATCTTATCCAGATAATTCCGCACCGTTTCCCTGCTGTCGATATGCGTTGCAGCCAATGAGGTAAATCCAATGATCGCATTCATTGGTGTGCGGATATCGTGGGACATATTGTTCAGAAAAGCTGTCTTTGCACGATTGGCATGCTGGGCTTGTTCCAGTGCTTCTGCCAGTGCCTGCTTCTGCTCCTGTTCCTGACGCACAATTTCATCAATATTACGAAATCCAACGAGAACAGTGAAGCCCTCCTGTGATCGCTTCCCCTCCGCCTTAACATAGGTAAACTGATAATTATGTATCGCTCCATCAATCATCACCCGATAGCTTCCTATATATTCCATATCGGAATTAAGCTTTTCGGTGACCTTATCAATAGACAACGCCTCTAAAAGCTCCTGCTGGTCCTCCAGATAAACACGCTCCTCGATATACTGCCGCACAAGCGGTGAATAAGAAAAAGTCTTCTGGAAATCTTTTTCCAGACCAGAAGTTACATACCCTTCCATCTTAACGATTTTAGCCGTATCCTCCTCGGTATTTACCGCATAAACATTAAGATAATCACGGCTCAGTGCATCCACAATGGCAAGCTGCTCCCCCAGCTTCTCATTTGCCTCCTCAGATACATGCAGAATTTTTCCCTTCCACCTTGCCCATAATATCAATGCCAGAATAATAACCAGAACCAGAGCAATAGCCAGAGCCACCAGAGCCATTGTCGTAGGATTCGCCTGCATGTACTGCGCCAAACTCAAATCCTGCGGTGTATAAGAGGTATACTGTGTAATCAACTGGTTGAGTGTATCCTCCGATATCTGTTTCTGACATTTGTTAAGTATCGTCACAAGCTCGTGGTCGCAATTCTCTCTGACATACATCTGGAATTCGAATCTTACGCCGTTTAAGACACTGTATTGCAGAGAACCCGTCAAATCATCATTCACAAACATCTGTGCTGTGTAGGTATATACATAAGCGGCATCCGCTTCTCCCTTCCAGACAGCATGAATCGCCTCATCCCTTGTGTCATAGTACAGTACCTTTGCATCGCCAATAATTTCCTTTTCCAGCGGCTCCTCTCCCTGGGAGTTCGCAACCGCAATCGTCTTTATCTTGCCCGTAAAATTACTTTTCGTCACCTTTGCCACACCAACTGTCATGTAGGTATCTGTATTAAATCCGCGGTACAAATTCTCCTCCGTCGGCAAATCAGATGTCCTTTTGTCTATGACAACATCCACACCATTGGTGTTCACAGTATTGTAATAATCCTCCCTGTTTTTGGGTACAACAATTTCATATGGCAGACCACTAAGCTCCATAACCTTAGCGAAATAATCCGGCATAATCCCTTTTAACTCCCCGTTCTCAACGTAAGAATAAGGAGCTCTGTCTCCAATCGCCGTCACTGTAATTTTTTTCTTCCCTGCAAGAACATCCTGTATATATGCTTTCTCTCGTTCGGTAAATACAAGCTCGGAGGAGTAGACTTGTCTATAATATTTAAAAAACAACGAATTTTCCCAGTCTCCCTCATTGATATCCATCTGCTCAATGGCATAATTGATTTCCCTTAGCAGCTCTTTGTCTTCTTTTCGTACAATTACATAAAAATTCTCTGTCTCCAACGTATCCAGCGTTCTTTCATTTTCTGACTTTCTTAGATTGCTGGTAAGGATTGCATCAATACTGCCATCCTTCAAAGCCTCCGCAAGCTGCTGTGAATCTTCATACTCCTTCGTATTATAGAAAAATTGTTTCTCTTTGGCAAACTCCGCCAGTTTGTCATTCTGGCTGCTCCCTGCAAGCAGACCGACACGCATCCCATCGTAGGTCGCATATTCCCCGCTGTGATATTTTGTATTATCTGCTAAAACGGAAAGAATCGTACTGTTGCGTCCTATCGGGTATGAAAATGCAAATTTGGCTTCACGATCTGGAGTTTTCCTCGCAGACGTAACCAGGTCAATCTCACCATTTTCTAACATGTCAAGCATATCATTCCACGATTTGTCATATCCAACATAGTCAAAATTCAGATGTGAATATTGAGAAATCATTTGCAAAACCTCAATGCCATATCCGGTCAGATTTCCCTTCTCATCCTTTGCATGATAACCATCAAAATAGAAAATCCCTGCTTTCACCCTCTGATTCGCTACGTCGTCTGGTACACTTTCATTCGCTGCATTTACTGGTATAAAATCACATAAAATAAGAAAAAGACATAATAATGCTGCTATCCACCTTTTTCTATATATTTTATCTAAGACGCACATAAATTTCTCTCCCTTTGTATAAATACTTTATCCTATTGTAGCACAAAAGGATGAATCCGAAAATAAATAGAGAAAAATTTTATCCGTTTTTTCCACCATAATAAATCCCTGTGCTATTTTTTCAGGCATCTACAAATCAGAATAACTATTTTTTGGAAATACAATACTTACCTTTGTCCCCACATTCTCCTTTGCACTCAGTTCAATCCCAAGCCCTAATTTGTCACACAGCTTTTTGCATAGATACAAACCAATCCCGGTTGATTTTTTCCCAATTCTTCCATTACTACCGGTAAAACCCTTATCAAACACTCTTGCCACCTCGCCCGGCTTAATTCCAATTCCATTATCCTGAATGGATAAAACAACGCTGTCCTTTTTCTTTTCTATTATAAATTGGATTTTTGCACCTATCTCTTTCCGGTATTTGATACTATTCTGAATAATCTGATTTAAAATAAAACTACACCACTTCGGATCTGTATAAATGCTTTGATCCGTACCATCAATCTGTATCCCTATTTTTTGATTAATCAAAGTCTGTTTATTTCTTTTTACAGATTCATTGACAATATCCTTCACCTTGCACTCCGTCACGCAATAGTCCTTATTGGCGTGATTGCTTCTGGCATAAAATAAAGCTTGTTCTGTATATCCCTCTATCTCATTCAGTTCTTCATCAATACTTTTCGTCACATCATTTTTATTGTTTTCAATAATCATTTTGGAGGTTGCAATTGGCAGCTTGATTTCATGAATCCACAATTCGATATAGTCTTTATACTCCTCCTGTATATACTTATATTCATTCACCTTCTCTAACATTGCCTTGTTTGTTTCCTGCAATATTTCATTTAACAACTGCTCTTCTACCATCTGTGCCGGATGCAACATTTCTGCAATCAGATACTTTTCCTCTAACTGGTTAAGTTTTCCCAAAATATCCTCATAAAAGGTCTTTTTAGAATGATACTCCCAAAAACTCCCCATAAAAAATGCTGCAAACACAGCAAATAATATATAGATATGAAAAAAAATACTGGCATGATACAGCAACAGAAAAATCTCTATCGTTACAACACCGAACAATAGCAGTAATATGGTTTTTAAACGGTCATACATATATCTTGTAAATTTCATAAATGGATATCCTTTCTGACTAAATCCACCTACCGGATTCTTATATCAACAAAATATATCCCTGCCCCCGCCTCGTCTCTATGATATCCTGCAATCCGATTTCATCTAACTTTTTCCGAAGCCGTGTCATGTTCACGGTCAGGGTATTATCGTCAATAAAGGCTTCACTGTCCCACAAATCGTTCATGATATCTTCCCTGGATACAATTTTTCCTTTGTTTTTCACCAGGCATTTCATGATTTTAAGCTCATTTGCGGTCAGCTCTGCCATCTCATTATCCTTCTCAATCCGGCTCATAGACACATTTAAGATAAAGAAACCGCAGTTCATCTTGTCCTGCGGTATCATACTGTTTGTTCTTTTTAAAATTGCTACAATCTTTGCAAGCAGGATTTGTGTATTAAACGGCTTTGTCACATAATGATCTGCCCCGTAATACATAGACAGCAACTCATCCATCTCATTATCCCTGCTGGTTATCATAATAACCGGTATATCAGAAACCTTACGGAATTCTTTTAAAATGTACTCCCCATCCGCATTTGGCAGATTAATATCCAACAGAATCAAATCCGAATGAATTTCTATGATATCCTGTAATGTATTGTCATATCGTGTAAGACCAACGACCTCATACCCATTTCTGCTTAAAAAGATTTCTAATTCATGACGTAATTTTTCATCATCTTCTACAATTAATATTTTTTGCATAATAATTTCCATTCCTTCAACCCTGTGCCTGCAAAAGCTCAATAAACTCCACATCCGGCACTGCCTTGGAATACAGCCAGCCCTGCATATAATGACAGCCAAACTCCGCTAACTGCTGTTTCATTTCCTCTGTCTCCACACCCTCTGCCACAATAAAAAGCTCAAGGGCGTTCAGCATTCCGATGGTATATTCTAATGTAATACCTGCCTTACTGTTTTTAAATGAATCCCAAATAATATACTTGTCAATCTTAATGATTTTAAATGGCATATGGTTTATGTAATCAATATTTGCATTGCCGGAACCATAATCATCCAGAGAAAATGTAACTCCATAATTTACTAAGCTGTTGATGTTCTCTGATACCATGGATGCTGAATTCAGCGTTGCAGTCTCTGTAATCTCGATATTAATCTGATCCGGCTTCACATTATATTTTTTCAGAATTTCTTTTACACGGTCTGCAAAGTCATGCTGGAGCAACTGTACCGGACTGATATTCACCTCGATATATTCCACTGTCGTTTCCGAGAGATTAAAATCACGGATAAAACGGCAGACCTTCTCTAAAATCAACTCTCCCATTTCCACAATCAAGCCATTCTTTTCTGCAATCGGAATAAAATCTTCCGGTGAAATCCATCCAAGCTCATCATCGTGCAGCCGCACAAGTGCTTCTGCCGAATTATACACGCCCTTTGTCACAGAAAAAATTGGCTGATAGTACACCAACAATTCATCCCTGTCAATTGCAAGCTTGACTGCCTTCTCAATGGCTTTATCTAACTTAATCTTCTCCAAGTCAATCTCATTTGCATTGGTGATAAGTCCCTTTCTGGTCTTTTTTGCCACGCTCATAGAATAATCAATAACCTCTATCAGCTCACCATAATCCTGTGCATCCCTCGGACATTCCATACAGCATACAGATGCTGACATCATGACTGCTGTCTGATCCTCGCTGTACCATGGATGGCGAAACCGCATTAAAATCTGTTCTGCGAGCTCTGAAATCATATCTACATTCTTATCCAACACAACACAAAACTGGTCAGAGCCGATCCGGAACACTGTTTTTGCTGCCTTGATTCGTTCTAAAAACTGTCCCACCTGATAGAGCAAATGATCGCCATTCTCTACCCCATAGGTCTTATTCACAAATTTAAAGTCATCCATTGCAATCACTATGATGCCAAATTCCTTTTTTTCCAGAAACTTATTCCGAATATACTCACCTAAAAAGCGACGGTTAAACTGTCCTGTCACAACATCCGTTACGGTTCCTGTATTCTGCTGGTAATGATAAACGGTCAGGCAGATTGAAGCAAGGACAAAATTAATCAGCGGCACATAATAAAATACCTGTGCAATACATGCAAGTATACTGCACACAATCGTAAACGCCAACGGAATCAGCCGTAAAAACTTAAAATTCTGCTTGGAACATACCATTGTAACAACACAAATAGCAAGCATGATGCCATCAATGCCATACATAAAATATTCGCCAATACCAGAGTGATACATACCATCTTCAAAGGTAAACAGCCAGTGAAGCCTGAAATTAAGTGCCGCAACCACAATATCAAACAGTGTACAAATCCAGAAGAAATTCCGTATGACAAAATTTTTATGGATATTGACATGTGCAAGCAGCAGTAAATAATGTGTAAACGATATTGTTACCACATGGATTGCCAATGTCTGCAGTGTCAGTACCGCATAAAATCTGTTATATCCAGCCCCGCTCATATTTTGCGCCATGTGGGTTACCCAAACCTCTAATCCTGTTGCAGTAAACGTGGCAGCCATAAATATTAAAAATGAACGGTGGCTTCTTACAGGAATCCTCTTTTCATTAAAATACCATATAAATACAAGTAATAATATAAAAATAGCCGCTCCATCAAAGGATAAATTCCAATATGCCATATGTCATCAATCTCCTCAGTATTTTTAAACTAAATGTAGGCAATTGCCTACTTACACTGGACTCATACGAACAATCTTCTTCCATGAATCTTTTCTAGAACGCCTAATGAAGCGCGCTGATGCTCGCGTAGGTCATCGACCTCGTTTCACTTCGGTTGGTGACATTAAACGCTTCTCTTTCATAAAATCATACATATGAAGCAGATCATATTAATTATATACGATATGACGATTTATAACAATCATGAAGTTTTTTTTTCGTTACTTTTCACAGAATCTATTCCTTTTTTTGTATTATTTCACAATTTTTTCAAAAATTCTTTCTCTTTTTTAATCTATTTCACAACTCATTTTCCAAAACTCTTGTTTTGTAAAAAGATACCCTGTTTCCGTGCTCCTATATAAAAACAAATCACATGTGCCAAAAAAGTAATAATCCACGTCACTGCGTAGGACAAATACAACATATAAATCGTATGAAACTTTGGTATCTGAAATACCGTTGCAATCCAGACAAGGCGCAAACCACAAGCACCAATCAATGACACAATCATTGGCATCACTGCATAGCCAAGCCCCCGCAGCAGACCTACCATAACATCCATCATGCCGCATAACGCATAAGCGGTACATATCATTTTAAGACGCACCATACCAGCCTCAACCACTTTGGTACTGCCAGAATAAATTCCGAGCAGCTGATGTCCAAACAGCACAACCCCATTTCCAAACACTACCCCCACCATAATCACACAAAGCTGCGCCACAAGGGCAATCCGCATAATGCGGTCCTTTCTCCCTGCTCCCATATTCTGGCTTGTGAAGGTAATTGCACCCTGATGAAATGCATTCATTGCCATATAGACAAATCCCTCCAGATTCTGCGCTGCAGAATTGCCAGCCATAACCGTTGGACCAAATGCGTTTACGGATGCCTGAATTACCACATTAGATAGAGAAAACACCACACCCTGGATTCCCGCCGGAATGCCGATTTGCAAAATTTTCGCAAAAATATTCCGCTTTAACCGAATCTTTTTAAGTTCTAAATGCATGGCTCCCTTTTCCTTAATGAGGCATCTGACCACCAACCCTGCAGAAATACACTGGGAAATCACTGTAGCTAACGCTACGCCGGCTACATCCATTCTTAGTACTATCACAAAAAACAGATTAAGCATCACATTTATAATGCCAGAGCCTAACAGATAGTATAGTGGCCGCTTTGTATCTCCCATGGCACGAAGCAATGCACTTCCAAAATTATATACCATCATAGCTGTCATGCCAAAAAAGTACACCCTGAGATAAAGCGTTGCAAGCTGCAGCACTTCATCCGGGGTGCTCATCCAGACCAAAATTTGCTTTGCTCCAAACACTCCAATAATATTTAAGAAAATACCACTTGCAAGCCCGACAAAAACAGCTGTATGTACCGTATCAGAAAGCTCTTCATCCTGCTTTGCACCATAAAATCTTGCTGCTAATACATTAACGCCTATGGATAGTCCTACAAACAGGTTAGTAAGCAGATTGATCAATGCGGTATTTGAGCCAACTGCAGCCAGCGAATTATCTCCGGCAAACTGCCCAACCACTACAATATCCGCTGCATTAAACAAAAGCTGCAAAATACTTGAACACATCAACGGTATACAAAACAGCAGCATTTTCTTAAGTACCGGTCCATCAGTCAGATCCATTCCATATTTTTTCGATGCTTTTTTATCTTTCCTCTGCTTTCCTTCTTCTGTTCTTTTCTGATCATCTTCTCTGTCATTCATATTTCTTTCCCTCTTCGATTTGTAACCAATATTGCTTTGCAAACTCCGTTTATTGCGATAGTCGCCAAATGCAACACTGTATTCAGTGTGAAAAATAATATTTTATGACTCCATTTACCGCATAAAAACAAAAATAATAAAAGGCTTTCAGTCTTCCAAAGCCTATATAACGGTACACACCATAGGTCATTTTCGCAGATTTTAATTTGTTGCCAGATTTGGTACCCTTCATAACCCGATATTTTAACAGTGGTTCATTTATCCCATATGCTCTTCCATATTCCTTTAAAATGGAAAGCCACATAATATAGTCCTCGTGTAAATGATCCTGAACCATAGGATATTTCTTTGCAACAGATGCAAGCACCATCACACCGGAGGTATTTAGCACATTCCCCCTTAGCAGTTCTTTATAACTGATTTCTTCTTTTATGCCGATGATCTTCCCCTTTTGCCTTCCATTTTCATCTATTAACTCCCTGCCCGTTGAGGATAAGACCGCTTTCTCTTTTTCCATCAAGGATACCTGCTTTATAAGCTTATCCTCCATCCAGTAGTCATCTGCATCTAAAAAAGCGATGTACTTCCCTTTTGCCATTTCAATCCCTTTATTACGGCTTTTTGCCACTCCAAGATTGCGTTCGTTTTGAACATATTTCACCCGTCCATCGTCTAAAAATGCCTGGATGCACTCCACCGTTTTATCAACAGAATGATCATCGATTACCAACAGCTCCAAAGATACGGACTGAGCCAAGACCGACTCAATCGCTGTTTTAATATATTTTTCACAATTGTATGCAGGCATCACAACGGAAACAAAAACATCCTTCATCTTTTTTCTCCTAATACGAATGGAAAGGGGATAACACACTAAAAATCCTTAGTGAGGCATCCCCTATTCCTATTTATCTACCTTCTTTTCATTATCATAATCAATTTTACGGACATGATACTGTATATCTTCTAATATTTTACGGTTTGCGGATATAATATCTGCCTGCAATCCTATAATTCCTGTCATAAATCCCATCATCATCAACGTGGAAGCAAGAATCAGAGATTGCACATGACCTCCCGAAGCTCCTGTAAATATAAACACCAGATAGCGGATTCCTAAAATCATTCCAATAATGAACAAAATGGTACCAATACCCCCGAAAAAGCGGAGAGGCTTATACATCATAAACGACCGTACAATCGTAACCATCGATTTTTTAATGTAACCAAACATACTGCTAAATAATCTGGACTCCCGAAGCTCCGCGTTAGTACGGATTGGAACAGACGTCATCGCAAATTTTTCATGTCCTGCCTGTACGATTGTCTCTAAAGTGTAAGTGTACTGGTTTACAACATTTAACCGCATGGCTGCTTCCCGGCTGTATGCCCGAAATCCGCTTGGTGCATCCGGTATATCCGACTTAGAAGCAACACGGACCGTCCAACTTCCAATATGCTGCAGCTTTTTCTTCAAAGGCGAAAAATGCTCTGTATCGTCAATCGGACGTTCCCCAATTACAATATCTGCCTTTCCCTCTAAAATCGGACGGACAATTTTTTCGATATCCGCACCGCAATACTGGTTATCCGCATCGGTATTTACAATAATATCAGCGCCATTGCGAAGACAGGCATCCAAGCCTGCCATAAATCCTTTGGCGAGTCCCTTATTCTGCTTGAAGTTCACCACATAATGAACACCCCAGTTTTTAGCGACTTCCACTGTGTTATCCTTGCTTCCATCATTGATGATCAGATATTCAATCTCATCAATGCCGTCAATATGCTTTGGTAAATCATTTAAGGCTATTTCCAGTGTCTCAGCCTCATTCAGACACGGTATCTGTATAATCAGTTTCATGATAATCCTCCTAACGTTTTTTCCTTATCGCAATCTTACTGTTATCTTGTCGATTTGTCAATAAAACAGACCTCTCTTCTAACAGCAGGAAATTACTTTTTCATAAATTGACGTGCAAAAGAAAGTATCTGCTTTCTTTTCCAGACAGCTATTATAACAAAAAATCCCAGTGTCAGGAAACGAAGTACCGTTATTTTATATCCAACTGCCATAACAACCACCAGGCTTCCAAATGCAAACATAATCAAAAGCATTCTTTTTATATCAAACAGATTATCCGGACAGTCATTCTTCCTGCATACAACCCGCATAAAAATGTAATGGATGACCGCAAAAATGGAATAGCTGAATAACGTTGTATAACCTGCTGCCAGATATCCAAAAACCGGAATCAGCCAAAAATTCAATATGACATTCAATACCGCAGAGCCGATTGATGCAACTGACGTAATCCTGCTCTCCTCAAAAAAGAACTCGACATTTACAAAATGCTGGTAAAAAAACATGACTACAACACTCGCCGTCAGCGGAGGAATGATCCAGATTGCCTCCTGATATGCAGCGGGGCCTAAAATTGCCACCGCTTCTGGCGCTAACGCAATCAAAACCAGATTCAGTCCTGCAACAAACACCAGAGACAGATTCATGATCGTTCCAATACCCGTATAGGATCTATCTTTTAATTTTTTGAACAGCCATGGCTGCAAAGCCTGGCTTATGGATGCCCCAAATAACTGCATTGCCATAGCCGCACTATTTGCCACACTGTAGATTGCTGCCTCCTTTGCTCCCACGATATCCTTAATGATAATACGGTCAGAGCTATGAAGAACAACCGTTGAAAGATAATGCGGCAAAAGCGGCAAATTAAAGATTATGGCACGCTTCCAATATTCCTTGTGATAGAATGTAAATTGATTATGGCAGTTTACCCATACTAAAACCAATCCAATC
Source organism: uncultured Clostridium sp. (assembly GCA_947178445.1). Lineage (GTDB taxonomy): Bacteria > Bacillota > Clostridia > Lachnospirales > Lachnospiraceae > CAG-590. The sequence goes on along the minus strand of CAMWYJ010000015.1, from coordinate 48,407 downwards.
AAACCTTGCACAAAGACTCTTGCACCTACAACTGCAACTGCCTTATCCGTACTGAAAAGGGCGGCAAAAATTCCCAATACCGGCATCAGAAAACTGCTGACAATCGTAACGATCAAAACGGAGGTATAACGATACTCCACCCTCCGCCTTGCGGTCCAAAATTGTATCGCCGGCATAAAATACATGAGGATAAAAATCAGCAAAGTCATTGTAGTGGTCATCTTTGTCAACTGATTGATAAAAGATGCCATCCCCAGGTATAAAATCAAAAAAATACTGGTTATCGTAAAACTTAGGCATTGCATGGAGGAACAATACGAGTCCCGGTCTTTTTCATATTTTGTCAATCCTACCACAAACCCTCCATATGCCAGCCGGAACGTGACAATAATTTCAAATATCTCAATCCATGCCAAAAAAGTAGAATAGGTTCCGTACTGTTCTGTTGTTAGGATTCTGGTATATGCGGGAATTGTGATAATAGAAATTCCCCTTTGTAAAATATTACATATTGTGTACCAAATAGTTGCTCTTCCCTGAATTGGTAATTGTTTATATTTTTGATACAACTGTTTCATCTTTTATCTTCTTTCTGTTTTATAAAAATTGCGCTAACCACTCTTTTATTTCTTTTTCCCGCAGGCAGACCTCTGTTTTTATTTCTCCATTCACAAAATCTGCCAATCCTTCGAGTTGGTCTCTTGCAATGGTATTAATATGATTGATTTCCCGGAAACCCTTTGCTCTGTGATCAATTTCAACAATCACCGACCGGACATTATGCTGCATAGCAAATATTCCCCCGTGAAGCCTTGTTCCCACATAATCTACATTTCCGTTTTCACAGATACTTTCATACTCTTTCAGTGAATACACATACTGTACATCCTTCGTATGCTTTAACGATTTAAAATATCCCTCGTCCTCATATGTCTGCACCCAGAAATATATTTTATCATAATTGCTTTCTACTGTAGACAGTAACAACTGATCTCGTTCTGTATTCTGGTATTTCGTCTGTCCGCTTACCGTAAACACAACATTCGGTGCTTTCTTTACAGGAATTTTGCTGCATACCTCTGGTGTCAATCCCCAAAGAGTCGGACAACCTGTATTTATAACCTGAATATCACAGACTGCCTCTAACATCTGTTTGCTTTGTTCATCCCTCACACTATGTGCAATATCCTTCCGCAATATCTCCTTATAAAATGCTTTTGTCAAAGCTGTCGTTTTTTGGTTTGCCTTTGTAATACCAACTCCAGCTAAAATAGAATTCTTATATAATCGCTTAGAGAGAGGTCCCACTGACCATTGTCCAATCGAACGAATCACATTACTTGTTAACAGGTTCGTTCCTAAGATAAATTTGTAATCGCAAGTATCTGCAAATTTTACCTTTTTGCTATTCTTAAGATAATGGTACAGATTCAAATTATTAATATGTGTTCCCAATCTCATTACATAGCTTTTATTTAATAATGGGGCAAGACATTCCTCTGCACTGTTTAAAATAATGTCATCCCCTCTGTTAAAAGTACCGATTGCAGTATCAAATAATAGAACATTCATAATGGTTCTCCTTATCCGCTAAATCAATATTGCATCAAAAAATTATCAATTGACTCTTTCGTTTTTTGCTTCCAGCTATTTCTGACCTCCCGGTCATAATTTTTATTTACCATCTCATTTAACCGAATATAGAGCGCATCGCCTGTCAATTCCTCCTCCGTCAGGAAATTTTGTTCCAAGCCGGCAATTTGCGCAAAACGCAGCATCTTTTCATCCCAGATAAAACCAGTCACAGGCACATCCAAAGAATACGCACAGATGCATGCATGTAATCTTGCACCTATAATCCCTTTGTAACCGGCTATGATTTCCACCAAATCCTTTGCACTCTCCGGTATAACAATCTCCCGCTCTGGCATGCCGCATTTTTGTAATATGTTTCTGCCCGCTTCATAATCAACCTGTAAACCGTTCGTAAAAAATTCCCATTCAACATGCTCTTTTTCTAACCGTTTTACCAATTCACAATATATATCACTCAACTGTTCTTCTGTCACCTTAAGACCATAATCGGCAAATACTCCTGGGCGGATCAGATTCACGCCAATCTTTCCGGTATTCTTTTTTCTTTCCACGCCATAGCACTCCGGAATCCAGAATGCCGGATCTCCAACTGTCTCTGAATGAATCTCTGTTCCTGGTTCCAGATAGCAGGTTCTAAGCTTATCTAAACCATACACACCATCTCTTGTAGTAAAACATTTTACACAGGAATAATTTGTATGCTGTTTAAGACATCTGCATCTCCAGTCCTTTTCATTAAAATCCTGTATATTCATTGCATCAAACATAACCGGAATATTAAGATTTTCTGCCACCTCGATTACAACGGAATAATATGCCCAAAGCTTCTGGGTTCCGTATTTATAACTTCCACAGGCAAATATAATCGCATCACATTCTTTTAGCTGTTTTTCATAATATCTTTTCGTAAAGCACCTGACTCCAAACAATATAAGCCTTGCAGATTCCTTCCAGAAGGATAATACCCTTGCCGCAATCACTGTCATGCCAAAAATCAAATAACCAAATGTTTTCTTCTTTGGGCGAAAATCAATCCGGGCTATATCATACTGGTTTCCTACTAAATATGCTACCGTATCCGCTAGAAACCGCTCTCCGAAATTCACCCAGTCAACCAAACCCATCACTGCAATTTTCTTCATATGCACTCCTAATCATTAACAAATAAGCCACTTCTAAATCATATGCCCATGCAGCAAATCATCCGCCGGTACATCTCCTCCAGTCCGATTTCTGCCTTCCAGCCTAACTGTTCTAACTTTCCACATTCCAAATACACATGACACACAGGATTATAGCTTGCGTTCGGAACATCCGGTATGTCAATCACTACCCGGCTTTTCCCCTGCCCAAACTCAGATGCAACCATTTGGGCCATTTCCTTGATTGAACAATAGGATTCCCTGTTTGCCGCATTATATGCTGTTCCACTCTCCCCTTTTGTCAAAACCGTGAGTAACGCAGTAACAGCATCAGCTGTATATAAATACATTCTTTCTGTTTCTCCTTTTGTCTGCAATTTTATGTCATTCCCTTTTACTGCACATCTTGCAAACTCTGCAAACACCCTTCCGTCATCCGCAGCGACTCCCGGACCAAATGTCTGTGTCAGCCTTACAATTTTTACAGGAACCTGGTACTGCGCCCAATATGCAACACAGAGATTTTCAACCATCTGCTTGCTTTCCGAATAAGAGCTTCGCACAGACAATGGATTTAGGTATCCCATTTTCTCCTCTGTAAGCGGTGTATCATCCATCGGTGTGCCATATACCTCCATGCTTGACATATACACCATGCCCTTAATCTTCTTTACTCTTGCTAACTCTAATATATTCCTTGTTCCCTCAATCGCTGTCAGAATCGTCTCTACCGGCTTATCCACAAAATCTCTGGAAGATGTCACACTTGCACCATGAATAATATAATCTACATCGCCATCCATATGGGTAAGATCGTTCACATCACCAACAGCAAGCTTAAACAACTCATCTTCCATATATTTAGAAAACATCTGCTTTGCTTTACTCTCATTACGCACAAATGCTATGACAGATATCTTACCATTATGAAACTGGTTATATCCCATCAGCCCTCTTACCAAAGTTGCTCCAATCAGCCCCGTAGCACCGGTCACTAAAACGGTTGCGTCTGATAACCTGCTAAAATCCACCGAATTACAATCTGCAATATTGCGGATATCCTCTAAATAAATCTGTTCCATATTGCCTCCATTAATCAATATAAATCTGTGCATTCTCCTGTGCATCCAAAAGCGCCCGCATCGTGTAAAAATCATCCGGGGTTGTAATTTTAATATTTTCATAAGGTCCGTCAATTAAAAACAAATTATGTCCATAGAATTTCATCATCGTACAGGAATCAATAAAATCTTTGATTCCTTCCTGCTGTGCCCTATGATGCACCTCCAATATCTCATGAAGCCAAAAGCTTTGCGGCGCTTTGGCTACCCTGGAATGTGCCCGATCCGGTACATAATCAATCGAATTATCATCCTTCACCACCATAATCGTTTCCTTTACAATTGCACTGGTGATTGCAGAACCGTTCTCTTTCACACTCTCTATATTGTCCGTAATAACGGTTTCGTTAATTAGCGGGCGCACTCCGTCATGAATTAAGACAATACTTTTTTCTTCTCCGGCAATTTCCTTTGCTGCCGCTAATCCGTTATAGATTGACATCTGTCCCGTTTCTCCACCTGGAACCACCTTTTTAACTTTTGTAATCCGAAACCGCTCTAATAATTCATTCAAATACGGAATCCAGTCTTCCACACATGCAACCACAATCGCATCAATTTCTGGATGATTTTCAAAAATCTCCAATGTATATATGATAATTGGTTTCCCATGCATTTCCAAAAACTGCTTTGGCCGTTTTGTGGTTTTCATTCTCTGACCAATCCCCCCTGCAAATATCACCCCGATATTCATGCAATCTCCTCCTTTTTGGCAATCATTAATATTGTATCAGCAAGCGCCTTTGAATCTCCCATTTCCACAAAATAAATTCCCGGCATATCTTCTTTATATAACTCATGGGTGGCAGGATTATCACCAAGTATCATTGGTTTTTCCATAGCGGCATAAATATATGCTTTGCCGGGTATTGTACGCTTTGCCTTATTAATATCTTTATTAAAATGCCCTGCCAGACACAAATCAGCATTGTTAATATAGCCTGCAAGCTCTTTTTGGGAAAGCCAGTCGTGGTATTCCACCGTATCGGACTGCGGCTTATGATAATTCTCATCAATTGGACCTATTATCACAAAATACAGATCTTTATTCCCTTTTAGCGAATCTACGGCATCTAAGATAACGTCTAACCCTTGTAATGGCAACACACTTCCAAAATATAAGACAGTAAACCGGTTTTTCATCCGTTCCGGTTTTTCCTGCTCTCTAGGATAATAAATAGACTGGTCTGCCTCTAAGTATAAGACCTGTAACTTATCTGCCGACAGACCGAATTCTTCTATAAAATAGCTTCCATGTGCCTTTGTATCCGAAATAACATGATCTGCTGCCTGTATGGTAATCGTATCAATCCATTTTAACATTTTTGCAGCTATACTATTTACTTTAAATTTTTTTCGGTCAAAAACAAGGGTATCGTAAACAGATATAAAAAAATCAATCCCGATTCCCTTATCTTTGAATTTCCATTTAAAAAATGGAAGCACTAACTGGGGTGCAAACCCGACAAACACCTGGTCAAATTGCTTTTTCGGATACCGTAACAGCTGCCAGTAAACATGTATAAGCCTTGCAGGATAACTTTTCTTATGGGAACCGATCACATGCACATTTTCTGCCATCTTCTTAAGTAAAGCTATTTCCTGTGTATTCCGCAGGTAATCAAGATTCTTAGTCGTTACAAACAGTACCCTTTTGTCTTTAAACATATCCATTTGTCTATTATACTCCCCATTCTTGAATTTCTAATGCAACACTATGCATGTGCTTCAATCCATTCCACCACCTGGCTGCATGCCGTTCCAGACTCACACAAACCTACTTTATCAAACATATCCTCCAAATCCTTTTGATATAAATCATAATCAAACTGAAGAATTTTTTTCTCCATTTCATCATTATTTTCTGCTAATGGAAACGGAAGGTCATAGATATTAAAATAAAAATCATGTTCTTCCTTATACTTGTCTGCATCAGATGCATACATAAAACACGGTTTTTTTGTTGTAACAAAATCAAACATACAGCTTGAATAATCGGATATCAAAAGATCCGAAGCCACAAGCAGCTCCTGCATTACACTATATGTGGTTGCATTTATTATCGTATCCGTATAATCTAAAAATTTCTCCGCATCTATCATATTATGTGGATGCAGCCTGACTAAAATAACCCATTCCCCGCCAAAACGCTTTGTAAGGTTTTTCCTTAAACGCTCAAAATCCAGATGATATGCATCTGTATCAAAATCATTTCGATACGTTGGGGCATAAAGTGCTATTTTCTTATCTTTTATTTTAAAAAATGTCTGCACCCGTAAAAGACACTGCTGATTCTCCGTAAAAAAGATATCGTTCCTTGGGCTTCCACATTTTAGGATCTCACCCGGATACCAAAAAGCTCTCCGGTAGATTTCAGAATAGAAATCACTATTCGACACAAATAAATCCTGAATCTTGGAGTTATATTGAATATTGCGCTTGTCAAACAGATTCATCTTATCCGGAATATCCCCATACATCTTCTTCAATCCGTAGCTTCCATGCCATGTCTGGATATAATACTGCCCTTTTCTTTTTAAGACACCCAAAGGCTTTGTATTACTGTCAATCCAAATCTTAGCAGTTGCTAAATGATATGCAACCAAAAGCGGGGTGTACTTTACAGGGCGGATTCCCTGCGGCAATTCTACATGATCCATTGATTTTATCAGCCATACAATCTCGTAATCCAGATTTTTTCTCAATATCTCATCTGCAATATACTTTGGATTATCCCCATACCTTTTTCCCTTCATATTGCAGCAGACGATCTTATTTCTTTTTATTGGAAATATACGCATTATTATACATAGAATAGAAAACAATATTCCATATAAATTAAATAACGCATATATTAAGTAATAGCATAGTTTATTCTTATTTGAAAAACGTTTAATCCTGTCTATCATTTTCTTACCTCAATTGAGAATCGCATCAACCTGAAAATCAAACACTATTTTTACCGCTTCTAAAAATGGTGTACCTCCACCTGGAAGTTTCTGTTTTGTATATTCCTCTGTCACCGGAACCAACTCTATACCTTTTTCTTCTAATGCTTCTTTTAGCTGTTCCCCCTTCACAACTACTGTTGCCTGTGTATTTTCAAAATCATAACCAGAAAACAGGTAACAATCATCTCCCGCCCATTTTTCATTTACGACATAATTTTTAGCAATAATGAACATATTATCCACATCTTCTGCGGCAACTGATTTTTTCACATGCACCGTATATTGCGGCATTCCCATTTGTAATGTCTTACGCCTTGAAAATGATTTATCAACATAAACATCATTATACTCTTTCGAAATATCTGTTTTATCTTCTAAATTATCCATCCATGTAATGACTGCACCGGCGCTAAGCATAGGTCTCACATCTGTGGCATAACGCAGCTTCACATAATTCACACCCAGAGAAAACAGGAAACAGGCGCCTATAAGAACAAAACACAGATTTGTTCTCTTCATCTTCCATTCACTTAATATAATCCAGATAATGAGCGCAAAAAATGATACGACAGCCATAATCAGCAACGCCCTCGACACACCTTTATATGAGTTTGCATCATTTCCATATCGAACGGTATCAAAAAACAGTGCGGAGTCAATTGTATTTCTCCATGAGTATTCTACTTTATTTACATAACCAGACAGCCAGCTCCTGCAATATACAATCAAGCCTCCACCAAACAAAACAGCCGCAATTTTTGTCTTCAGACCAAAGCAGTCTTTTTTTATAAACAGATAATACAGTGCTATAAATATCAAAATTGCATAGCATGGCGATAAATATCTGCTATATAAAAACCGGTCCGCACGTTTTACGGAAACCCCAGTCACAAACTTATAATTCGAACCAAAGAAAAACAAAATGCCCATTGCCCCCGTCCCTAAGCAGGCAAGGAGTGCATATAAATTTATTGCAAACTCCTTCGGATTTATATTTTTTTTCTTAAAAAGAAAACATACACTGACTACGGCTGCAAAAAAAATGCCCAAGGTAACCAGACCAAAGGTTCCTAAAAAAGAATTAAAAAACCATCCAGTAATATTCTTGATTACCGTTTCCATTCCTTCTGGTGTAAATAATGTACTGTATTTATCATAATTTACATTCTCAAAAGTATTCTTCTTATTACCACTTCCCCATATACTGTTTTTGAAAAAACTCGTTAATTTTTTATCAACAACTAACCAGATGAAAACGTTCAACAAATATGCCGAAAAACATATTCCCTTGTTTTTTACAAAAAAACGCATAACTGCCATCACCATAAAGATTGCAATCACAAAAACAATGCCTCTTGAATGACACATATATATATATACACTTAAAAAACCTGTTAAAGATGACCACAAAACCTTTTCCTTTGTGTGGTCAGCATCCATCGCCTCTAACAATGTATACAATACAAGCCACGCACAGGAAATAAGCATGACATCCGCCCTTGCAAAAAGAGAATATAACACAGGAGCCGGGATTACAGCGATACAAAAAGATAACAGCACGCACGTTCCCTTATCCTCAATATTCAGGTGTTTTCTCAATATTTTATAAGAAATCACAGGGATACATGCAACAAACAAGCCATTTACCAACATTAAACCCTTATAAATCAAATATGGATTAGAAAAAACCTTAAAAAATAAAAAATAAAAAACAGCCTGTCCATATTTATAAAAATATCCACCTGTAGAATTTACCCAGTCATTCCAGTTATACCCTGCAAGAAAGGCAGCATTCGCCACGGTTCCCGTTTCATCTAAAATATAAGATACACTAAGCGGCATCCCTAAAACTAACATCATCAAAAATGTCAAGCCAAATAGAAAACAGCACAATTGATTATCAGTAAATTGTCTCTCTTTCATCTTCTTCCCCCTAATTTTTAACAATAGATGTATTATATCCCAATTTAACATACAAAACAAGCACCTTATTTTACATTCTCCTATTATTATGCTATGATAAATAAAATTTACACAGCGATTTCACCATCATTTGCCAATATGATGGTAAAATAACAAGATAATCAAAAGGAGAGAACACAGACATGAAACATTATTTGAAACCAATCCACATACCGTTCTTATTTTTGACAGCATTTTTGCTCCTGCTTCCCTGCTATCCAAGCAATGCGGCTACTTATTATTATAACGTCAAGGATTTTGGAGCAGACGGAAAAGATAAAAAATCCGATTCTGCTGCAATTCAGGCAGCACTTGATATGGCATCCAAAAACACAAAGCTGTCCAAAGACAATTTAACCGTAGTGAAAATCCCAAATGGTACATATTATATTACCAAGGCACTCTTTATCCAGTCAAACACAAAGCTTCAGTTAAGCAAAAAGGCGGTTATCAAGCGTTCGGATTCCTCTTTAGGTAAAAATATGCTACGCACAACAAATGCTTCGCACGATTCTGGAAAAGCCGGTGGTTATAACCTTGCAAAAAACATTACCATTACAGGCGGAACCTTCGACGGTGGCAATATCAAAAAATCCAAATCTGCCTGTAACCTTATTTACATAGGACATTCCTCTAATATTGTAATCCAGAACACAACGATCAAAAACTGCTATGGCGCCCATGCAATCGAACTTGCCGGAGTAAAAGGTGCCGTCATCCGCAACTGTAAGATTACAGGGTTCCGCTACGAGGATGACTATTTTACAAGCGAGGCAATCCAGATTGATACCTGCTACACATCAAAAAAAGACGGAGCCTGGGCTCCCGGTTTTAAAGCAGATAAAACCGCCTGTAAAAATATACGGATTGAGAAAAATACCATCATAGATTACCCACGTGGAATCGGAGTCCACCACAAGCTGAAGGGACATTTGAACAGCAACATCACCATTAAGAACAATCGGTTCAAACGAAGCTCTCCATCTACACAGGGAAAAAGCGTTGTCGGCATATTCCTGTTAGGGGTGAATAAAGCAACCATATCAGGTAATACATTTGACCACTACTCCTATGGTGCTATGATCAAACAATCCCAGAAGGTAACAATAAAAAAGAACAATTTTAAATACAATTCCTTAAGCAGTCTCAATATAGAAGGCTGTGACAAGAACAACGGCAGACATACCTTTCTTGTAACATCTGACAAGAACGGTAAAAAGACACTTGAATTTTCATGTGGAATGATCAAATCCGGGACAGTAACGACTGCGGGAACCAGCTACACATTCCACAGTTCAAACGGAAAGGTCTCACTCGGGCTTTCCAAAAAGATAAAGGCAAACCAACTGATCAACTTTTATGGAAAAGACAAATATAGCAATAAATATTACCGGAAATATTATGTTCCAAAGCATACAAACTAGTATCGCATTTACTTTTTGAAAATAAACAGCTTACTGAATACATAATTCAAAAGAACTACCAATATACTGACTAAGACCTTTGCTGCCATACCCTCAATCCCAAAGATTGTCTGGCTCATCCCAAAGCTAACCAATAATGGCACTGCAAGGATTTCTAAAATACCGGTGAAAGCCCTGGCAGAGAAAAACTTTCCAAATTCAGGAAAAAAAACCTCTGCCTTCCAGCTTTTACTCTGAAATACCCAAAGCTTATTTGTGACAAACGCAAATAAAAATGCACAAATCCAGGATAAAACATTCGACAATAACACGACCATTGACATCTCAAAGCCTAATATATTTATCACTCTTTCCTGTTTGCAGAAAAGCAATGCAAAAATGCTGTAGCTTCCCCAGCTCACAATCGTCGTCATCCCTCCCCAAAACAAATATGCAATGATTTCCTGGTATTTTTTTATAAATGATATAATTCCGCTCATTTTAATTTCCTGCCGTTTTCCTATTGTTTTATCTTATCGTCCTACATGATACCATTCCTGCTAAGCCCGCCTTTCCCGGCTTCGTCCTACTATAGTCCTACTATATTCCACTATACTTTTATTTTGCACCTGATAAGCATTCACAGTATAACACACTACATCCCTAACGGCAATCTGTTAAAAATCCATTCGTGGCAAAAAATAACCTTACAAGACGCAGGGGCCTTTTGCACAGAAAAACTATTATATAACGAAGTCGGCTCGACTGTAGACAGTTTTACCTGCTACAGCCGAGCCTTTTCGATTGAAAAATTAACCCGTTATAATACATCAATATAACATATTGATGCTTGTAAAGAGTGAGTGAATTCTCTTTACAACTCTTATAACAATACTGATTCTACCAGTCTATATACTTTTTTACTTTTTGAAATTTTTGTTAGTTTTTGTTGGAAATTATTGGTTTTTGTTATATAATGTATTTATGGAGGTGAACGGACCATTATGGACAGAGAATTAAACATTATGCTGATTGAAGATGATTCAACTGTCTGCAAACGTTTTGCAGAATATGTAGATATAACAGCCGATGTTTCCCTTATCGCTGTCACGAACAATTCATATCGTGCACTGGAGCTTATAGGGGAACATCTGCCTGATGCAATTATACTTGACCTGGAATTAAACCAGGGAAAGGGAAATGGATTACTATTCCTGCAGGAATTGAAAACCCTTACCATTCCCTTCAAACCATTTATTCTTATCACTACGAATAATTCCAGCAGCGTGACCTACGATTATGCCCGCCAGTTAGGGGCTGATTTTATTATGTCAAAACATCAGGAGGATTACTCTGAACAGAGTGCGATCGACTTCTTGAAAATGATGAAGGATATCATACAAAATAATATCCAGAACAGCCATCCTGAATATGCACAGTCAGAATCTGCCAACCAGAGGGAAAAACGCCTCAACCGTTTAATCAACATTGAATTAGACCTTGTCGGAATCAGCCCAAAAGCAATCGGCTACAAATATCTGACAACTGCCATTTTACTTGTTATTGACGAACATCAAAACAACCTTTGTACCACCATCGGCAAAAAATATGGCAAAACCGATTCCAGTGTGGAACGTGCCATGCAGAATGCAATCAACAGCGCATGGCGCTCGAACGATATTGACGAGCTGCTCAAGCATTACACTGCCAGGATTAATCCGGATAAAGGCGTTCCGACCTTGACCGAATTTGTATACTATTATGCCAATAAGATTAAGAATAACAACTAGTGTGGATATCAAAAGGAAATGAATCAGAATACGTAGATATTTTGCAATAACAGCTGGTTTACTGAAAGCCAGACAGGATACCAATATCATATCCTGCCTGGTTATCGTCTAGCGACCTGCCATTATAATCCAAAAATTATCCCACCATTTCTTTAACATATCCTGCACCTCCCTTTTCTGTATTTGAGAAAAAGGATAGCGGATATATGTTTTTTTATATATTGGTATATTACATCAGATGAATTTTACTTTTCATTAGTTAAAGGAGTTACCATGCAATCTTTTATCAGAAACCTTGGAATTATCATATGCTGTATCTACAGCTTTTATAAACTGTTACATATTACCCCGGAGAAAAAGAGCCGTATTCTTCTCCCTGTTTTTTGCATTGCCTTATCCGCTGCCCTTTCCTGCATCAACCGCTACAATGCACATCTCACCTTTCCGCTGCTGGTCCTTGCCCTGTCCGTGTTCCTCTTTATCCTGACCAGACACCCATTGTCCGTATCGGTTACCGCAACTGCCATCGCCTTTGCCATCAGCTATACCCTTTTTACTGCCTCTGCGATGATCGGAAGTATGATATTCCTTCCTTTCCCGGATGACATTCCCCACATATGGCTCCAGTTGATCTGCTTTTTCCTCCAGCTTTTAATCATGCAGATTCCCTTTTGCTTTAAACGGACAAAAAAGGGGATGCCCTTCCTCCGGAAACAGTTTTATGCAATTCCAGGAATGATAATCAGTATCTTCATCCTGACAGCCTCGGTCATACTAAATGCCGGAAACACTCACCCGATATATGCCATTCCGATGGTTCTTCTTGCCATCCTGGCTGTTTTAATCTATCGTTACTGGCAAAGCAACCTGACAAAAACCTATCTTGACCGGCTCAATACCAAAAACATTGAATCGCTGAATACAGAGCTGTTGGAAAAGCTGCGGTATATTGAAGCACTGGAACAGGATAACCGGCAGATGGCGAAAATGATCCATAAGGATAATAAGCTGATTCCGGCTATGGAATATGCCGTACAGACATATATCAAGGAAAGCAGCTTAGCTGCCAGCGATCAGGCACGGGGAGCGGAATTATTAGAAGAATTGAACCGGCTGTCAAAAGACCGTAAGGGACTGCTTGACGCACAGGATATGCGGTGTGAAAAGCTGCCAGCCTCCGGGGTTGCCAGCATAGACAATCTGTTACAATATATGCAGAAAAAAGCTGCCAACGAAGGAATCACCCTTCATGTTACCTTGGACTGTAGTGTAACGGACTTTATCCGGGATACGATTTCGGAAGAATCCCTCCGTACCCTGTTAGCAGATTTATTAGAAAATGCCATTATTGCAACAAAATACAATAATGGCAAATACATCCTGTTAAACATCAGTATGATTTCCAAATACTACTCCCTCCACGTATTCGACTGTGGAATTCCTTTCACAAAGGAAGTGTTGGCGGCTTTCGGGCAGACACAAATCACCACCCATGCAGATGATTCCGGAAGCGGCATTGGACTGATGCAGACATATGAAATTTTAAAAGCACATAATGCCTGCCTGTTAATTGATGAATTCACACTCGGTGCAGGGCTTTATACCAAAAAGATATCCGTTGTATTTAACAGACAGAACCAATATACCCTGTATACTACAAGAGCCGAGGATGAAATTGCATTTCTCAATAAGCGGGCAGATCTGGTCATCGTAAAAAAACAATAAACCCAAGAAGTCAAATGAACCACAGACATGCCTGCCTAGCTCAAGGCACACAGGAATAAAAATTACATCCCCTTAAAATTTGAACGTATCACGAAGACCGGCCCACTGCTGGTCCTTATCACTTAAATTCAGTGCGGTTCCATCCTCAAGCTGATATCCTGCTGCGGACGCAGTTTTCGAATACTCTCCCACAAGCTGTGGCCACTTAATACCAATTTCCGGATCATTCCATGCCAGACCACCCTCATCACCCGGATGGTAAAAGTCCGTACACTTGTAACAAAACTCTGCGATATCGGAAAGCACCAAAAAACCATGGGCAAATCCTTCCGGTATATAAAACTGCTTTTTATTTTCTTCCGTCAGTTCAACCCCAAACCATTTCCCATAGGTTTTTGAATCACTTCTCAAATCAACCGCCACATCAAAGACCGAGCCTTTTACCACACGTACAAGCTTTCCCTGTGGGAATTCCTTTTGAAAATGGAGTCCTCTTAATACCCCTTTTATGGAGCAGGACTGGTTATCCTGCACAAACTGCATGGTAAGACCCGCTTCCTCCATATCCTTTTGGTTATACGTTTCCATAAAATAACCTCTTGCATCTCCATGCACAGCAGGTTCAATAACACATAATCCTTCAATACCACCTACATTTTTCTCTACTTTTATCTGTCCCATCATTCTCTCCTAAAATTCTATTTCTTTTAAATACCTGGCAAGTGCATCCTGCCATACCGGTAACGGTTCAAACCCATTTTGGACAAGCTTGCTCTTATCGAGGCGACTGTTAAACGGACGGGCAGCCTTCGAAACACCATACTCCTCCGTTGTAACCGGTGTAACGGTTATCCGCTCCTCGCTATACTCCAAATGTCCTAATTCCACTGCCTGACGGAAAATCTCTTTGGTAAAATCATACCAGCTGATATAACCGCCTTCATTGGTTGCATGATAATATCCATACCGATCTGTCTGAATCATATCCACCAATAATCTTGCCAGGTCATAGGTGTAAGTTGGTGTCCCGATTTGGTCATTCACCACTTTCATCTGACTATGATCCTTTCCTACATCCAGCATTGTCCTGATAAAATTCTTGCCATTCACACCAAATGCCCAGGCAATACGGACAATAAAAAATTTTTCCAGATTCGCAGCCACTGCCCGCTCTCCGGCAAGCTTGGTATTTCCATATACGTTAAGCGGCTTATAATCCTGACAATCCGGTTCCCAAGGGTTCGTGCCCTGCCCGTCAAACACATAATCCGTTGAAATATACAGCATTGGGATATCTAACGTTGCACATACTTTGGCAATGTTTTTTGTTCCGCCGAAATTGATACTGCGAACCTTTGCCTGATTTTCTTCCTCTTCAGCAGCATCCACTGCGGTCCACGCTGCACAGTGGATAACCGCATCCGGATGTTCAAAAATAATTCTTGCCTCTACCGACTCAGAATCCGTCAGATCCATTGGCATATAGTTCATCGTAGTGACTGCAGTACCATCCTGTACTCCGGCATAAGTATCTGCAATATCACTGCCAATGCCTTCCATGCCCCGTTTTGCCAGCTCATTCATAACATCATGGCCTAATTGTCCCGCCACGCCTGTAACTAATACTTTCATTTATTCACCTTTCTTATTGTCATCCAGCATAAAAATAATGTTGGGGTCAAAAGGTATTTTGCCCCCAACAGATGCTACGGATTGCTTCGTTGTTTCACAACTCTCGCAATCCTTCAAACATTCGCAATCCGCTGATTTACTGCGTAAATCGCTACTTGCTCATGTTTGGCGGGTCCCAAGTTCAAATGCCTTATCATGCAAGCATGAACGGCATTTTGACCTTTTGACCCTAGCATCATAAAAATGCTTTTTTGTAATTTTTACATATGCCACACCATGATATTTTAGCGGTTACCATACATTTCTTCATAATAATTCTGATATTCACCTGAAATGATCGTCTCCCACCACTCCCTGTTATCGAGATACCACTGGATTGTCTTTTTTATGCCATCCGCAAATTTTGTCTCTGGCAGCCAGCCCAGTTCACTATGAATCTTTGTGGGATCGATTGCATAACGCATATCATGCCCTTTCCGATCCGTTACATAGGTGATGAGACTCTCCGGTTTCCCAAGCTCCTTACAGATAATCTTTACAATATCAATATTTTTCATCTCATTGTGACCGCCAATGTTATAAACCTCTCCGACACGCCCTTTGTGAATAATTAAATCAATCGCCTTACAGTGATCTTCCACATAGAGCCAGTCACGTACATTTTCGCCTTTTCCATATACAGGAAGCGGCTTGTCGTTTAGGGCATTGGCAATCATAAGTGGAATGAGTTTCTCTGGAAAATGGTATGGTCCGTAATTATTGGAACAACGGCTGATTGTGACAGGTAATCCATATGTCCTATAATACGCAAGAACCAGCAAATCCGCACTGGCCTTGGATGAGCTGTATGGACTGCTTGTATGGATTGGAGTCTCCTCCGTAAAGAAAAGATCCGGACGGTCTAACGGTAAATCACCATATACCTCATCTGTAGATACCTGATGGTATCGTGTAATGCCATATTTTCTGCATGCATCCATCAATACAGCAGTTCCTTTGATATTTGTATCCAAAAATACCTCCGGATTCTCAATCGAGCGGTCAACATGGCTTTCTGCGGCAAAATTCACTACAATGTCCGGATGTTCTTCCTCAAATAATTGGTACACAGCTTCACGGTCTGTAATGCTCTCCTTTACAAACCGGAAATTAGGATTTTCCATAACCGGTGCAAGGGTAGACAAATTCCCTGCATAAGTCAGGCAATCCAGACAAATGATACGATAATCCGAATACTTATCTAACATATGAAAAATAAAGTTACTGCCAATAAATCCGGCTCCTCCGGTTACAATAATCGTCATAATTTTTCTCCTTTTCTACTTAATGTAATACATCTAAATACTTTCCGTTTAAGACGTCCTGCAAATACTGTCCATACTGATTCTTTTTCAGAAGCTCATATACCTTAAGAACATCTTCCCTGGAAATCCAGCCATTCAGATAAGCAATCTCCTCTAAGCAGGCTATCTTACGATGCTGGTGATCTTCCATTGTTTTTACAAAGTTCGTAGCCTCTACCAGACTTTCATGCGTACCGGTATCAAGCCATGTAAACCCCTGACCTAGCAGTTCCACATTTAATTCATCATTCTCAAGATAAATTCGGTTTAAATCTGTAATTTCCAATTCTCCCCGGTCGCTTGGCTTTAAATCTTTCGCATATCCAACCACACGGTTATCATAGAAATACAGTCCTGTCACACAGTAATTACTCTTTGGCTTTTCAGGTTTTTCTTCAATTGAAACCGCTTTTCCCTCAGAGTTGAATTCCACAATACCAAATCGTTCCGGATCATCTACATAATAGCCAAATACAGTTGCTCCCTGTCCGCTTTCAGCATTTTGGACAGCGGCCTTCAGCCGTTTCTTTAAACCATGCCCGGCAAAAATATTATCACCAAGCACCATCGCTACTGTATCATTTCCTATAAATTTCTCTCCTATGATAAATGCCTGCGCCAATCCATCCGGGCTTGGCTGAACCTCATAGCTAAGCTCTACACCAAACTGATGTCCGTCCCCTAAAAGCTCCTGAAACCGTGGGGTATCCTGAGGCGTGGAAATAATAAGTATTTCACGGATTCCGGCATTCATTAATACCGACATTGGATAATAAATCATCGGCTTGTCATAAATCGGTAACAGTTGCTTAGACGTTACCATGGTGAGCGGATACAGGCGTGTACCGGAACCACCTGCTAATATAATCCCTTTCATTATATAGTGCCTCCTTTTAAAAAAATTATTTTATTCATTTCTTGTCGCTGTTATCCATCGCCTTTCAAGTTTTCTTTCACACAGCTTTTCAAACATGCCCGACTCTGAATAATCCCATTATAAAAGGTGACGCAACGTCACCTTCAAGCATTTTTTATTATATTTTTATATTTTGTTATTTTCTACAAATAAATATCCCTGCCTCCTTCGTAATTTGGAATTTTTTTTCCGTCTTTTTCTCTACATAGCTCCGGAATTCCTTATACCGCTCCAATATGTACTGATTCTGGTTTCCGTGGCAGGACAGTATATATTCAATCAAAGGTTCCGCTTTATCCACAAGCAGGGAATCCTCATACATTTTTCTTTCTATCTGCGTAAAATATGGTTTTAAAAGCTCCTCGCCGTTTCCCATCCCAAAATTCTCATATAGTTTATCAGCTGACAAAGTAATCATACTATGAAATCCTTTGACCAGTTGTGTAATTTCCTGCATATGCGCAGCACCATAGCTACTGCAGATAAAGCCTCCATCCTGTTTTAATACTCGTTGCACCTCGCATAAAACCTGTGTCAGGTCGTCACAATAAAAAAGAACATGATTTGCAATAATACAGTCAAAGCTGTTATTTTCAAATGGAATTTCATGACAGTCAAAAGCCCGGATATCAAACTGCGGCATAGAATAGTGCCCGTTTTGTAAGCACTCTATCTGTTCTAACTCACGTCTTGTATCCCGAAGCATTCCCTCGGAAATATCATTTAACACAATATGCGTATTTTTCGGTACCTTTTCATAGTTTTCCTTCCAAATAGCACCATTTCCACAGCCAAGCTCTAAGATCTCCATTCCCTCTGTAATACCACAGTGTTCGTATACCCAGGGAAACCAGCCCTGTTTATTGGTTGAAAACAATTTGTGCAGATTAATTCTTGCAGCAATGTTGTTTGCATTCTGGTACTGGCTTTTTAAAGATGTTTCCATATTCGTTAAATGAATTAAATTAAGCATCTGCTTCCAGTCAATATTCTGGCTTGTGTCAATGACTTTCATGATATCCTCGATTGCTGCGGCAACCATCTGCATTTGCTCTACCCGGTCCTTTACCAGCTTTAGCTGCAGATTCAATGAATTTTTAAGCATTTGATGATCTGGATCTTCCACCGTCATATCCCGTATATCCTCTAAGGAAAAACCAAGATATTTCAAGAGCAGAATCTGCTGCAGCCTTACAAAATCTTCATCGGAATAAAACCTTGCACCGGTTTCATTCACATAGGAAGGTTTTAAAATATTCTGTTTATCATAAAACCGAACCGTTCGCACAGAAATATGCGCCATTTTCGCAAACTCACCAGACGTATAATATCCCTTCGGCCTCATCCTCAACCACCTCTGTCTTCGTAGATTGGACAACAATACAGCCCTATTATATGCCAGCCCCTTTTGATTGTCAAAATATTGATTTGCAGGATTGTGGGAGTGGAGTAACACGAAACAGCTCATAAATCCTGCTGCCCTTTGGATAACTTCCTTTTAAATCCTCTTTCATCCGATAGCTAAATCCATCTTTTTCTTCTATTATAACAAAATCTTCATCCGGCATTCCTTCTTTTCCTTCAATTCGGAAATACCTGCCTCTCATATCACTTTCTTCCGGCATATACATTTCAATCCAATCCCCGCCTTTGTAATCTTTTGCCAGATAGTACCATTTTTCCTTATTTTTTATAACCCTGATCTCCTCCTTTGAATTACCGAATATTTCTGTTTCTTGATACCCTTTCGCCAATCTATAATTCTCACCCGGATATAAAAGAATTAAAAACA
Source organism: uncultured Clostridium sp. (assembly GCA_947178445.1). Lineage (GTDB taxonomy): Bacteria > Bacillota > Clostridia > Lachnospirales > Lachnospiraceae > CAG-590. Next base: position 29,034 of record CAMWYJ010000015.1, on the reverse strand, counting down.
AAAAAGTTCCACAAAAGGGATAAACCATTCCATCCGGCATAATCTGTATCTCTTTGACAGACTGAGAGATAGAAATGACACAGCTCTTTTTCTCATAGGCAAAAGATTCCACCTGCACTTTTAAAATATCATCTTCCACAAGGTTGAATATATAGTACCTGTCTTCTTTTTTCAACACCGGTGCCCGCCCGTTTACAAGTATCTTTACTTCCTCTGATACCACCGGCTGGTTTGTGAATGCATCCCTTGCCTCAATGCAAAAATATTTTCCTCTTATGATTCGGTCTTTCATTTCCTCACTCCATTTTGACAAAATACACATCCTCTTCCTGCTCACGGTGCTCCAAGCTATATTTATCGCATAAATACAAGTATTCCTTTGCCGCTTTATCCTTGCGAAATTGTTTCAGTACCGCTATAAATTTCTGCCTGGCTTCTTTAAAATTCCGGATACAGAACTGTTCCACGCCCTTTTCAAACAATTCCTTTGTTGCATTTTTCATATCAATTTCTTCCCTGCTGTCCCCGTCATAAACATCATAAATGCGGTCTGCATATCCGGTATAAGTATTGTTCAGAAATCCAAGTGTACGGGTATGATATGCCTCAAAAAAATCCGGTATGGTATCCGCAGCCGTCTGGGTAATGAGAATATGTGCCTGATATTGATATGCTATCGTCTGAAGCCAGCATGCCATATCCCTGTACTGCGAAACGGTAATCGCTGCCATCCTTTTTTTCTGCCCGATAATTCCAAGAGTAACCGGCCCATACGCAATCCCTATTCCGGCCTGGTTTTCATCAATCTGCTTTCGAAAAACCATATGGTTCAGCTTCTGACAGACCACCACCGCACTATCTAATGCTGTTTTACAGGTATTGTCAAACAAAGCAGTAAATCCTGCATTTTGGAAACCTTCCACCATACCTTCCCGGTCTGTGATCACTGGTACACATACATGCAGCACCCTGTTTATGGAGTCGACCATCTCCTGTGTGCTTTTCTTTCGAATCATTTTATCAAAATCCGCCATCTGGAAAGAGAATACCGTCAGCATAGATGTCGCTTCGTTTCCCAACCCAATATCCACAATACTATTTTTTCCAAGCAAAGAAAGTATTTTTGCAGGTATATATTTATAATATGTATCATTTAACTCTTGTACCTCCTTCATATTCCCTGCAATACTTTTCGACATCCGGTTAAATACTTCCGTGATTTCACTTAACTCATCATGCCCCCGCACTTTTATCTCAGTACCAAAATGACCTTCTGACACCATCTCTGCCTGTTTCCTCAGCTGATAAACCGGACGAAGAATAGAAAACTGTACGATAGAAATCAATATACCAAAGCTGATTACCATAACCCCCACAAGAGAACCCAATGTTTCCCTTATAATCTGTTTGATTTCTTCCGACAGATCAGACTCGCTATAATCAACCCCCACAAATGCCATGATTTCTCCTTTTTCATCCATTAATGGTACATACACGGAATCCAGTTGTTCGTTTTCCTCCGTCATCTGATCAAAACCGGAACTGGCATTTTTCGAATCCAAAATTTCTGCCAGACCCGGATAATTTTTTTTCAAGGAATTCCGTTCCCCTAAATGATGCACTAAAACAGATTCTCCATCTACCAGTTTTATATCAAAAAAATAGCATCCTCTTTCCTCTGTCTCAATAAATACAACATATAAATAATATACCTGCGCATTTTGCTGGATTTTTTTCATCTGCTCTAACAGATCATAATACTCCTGGTCTTCCTGTCCGGTTCTCAAATATTTCATAAGCTTTTGCTGATTCAATTCTCCTTCTACCATCTGCGCAACCGTCACAGCGTAATCCAAATGCTGCTTTCTGGATAACTGGTCATAGCTGCGTTTTAAAAAGGACAAAAGCACCAGTCCGATCAGCAGCATCAGCCCCATAAACAAAAACGTGAATTTAATGCGCAATCCAAACCTCTTTTTCATACTGCCACCCTTTCTATGAAGTTGTAAGCTTCAAAACACCGGAATTTGAAATCTCTATTACTCCTCCATATACACACATTAGTTTATCCTTATCTGTCAGTGCCGGTCTGTTTCCAATCATTACAGTCATCCCGCCCGGCAGCCAGGGAGAAACTGTCACCGGTATGCAGGGCATTGGTGTCAGAACGCCCAAAGCGGCTGCTGTTGCTGAGGCTACCACAGGATTCGCTAAACTGCTGCACATTCCAAAAGGCATGATATTTTTGAAAGGAACATTATCCATAATGGTAGCAACTGGCTTAACTGATGCCATCGTTTTATTTTCCGGCGTAACAATTAATGTTGAAGGTGCTGCTCCAAAGCTGCATTTGCACATTGCTCCCATACATACGAAACTTGCCATATATTATTCCTCCTCCGAAGAGATAAAATCCATCTGGATATTTGTTACACGCTTCACTTCTCTGGTTCTTACAGACTCGATTTCTATCGGTCCCGCCTTCCCATACAGTGCGGTGTGATAAGGAATGTTTAAGCCATTCCAGATTTTCATCTTGTCATCAAAATCCAGTTCTATCAGGCTAAAACCAATCTCTGCTTCTTCTTCAACAGAATAAAAATCCCCCAATGACTGTAATAACAAATCGATGAGTCTGCATTCCTCCTTTGCACGAAATTTCACATCACTGTCAGAGTACGGCACAATCATATAATATAAATCATAATATTTTGACGGATACCGAAGCTTTGTGGGACTAACGGAGTTCATGCTCTGGTCATTCATATCGAAATTCTTTCGTATGTCATACATATATATACAAACCACGAGGCTGTTATCTTCCCCCGGCAGTCCCATCCCAATCCGTTCCGCATCAATCCCATATTCCCGGCTCAATGCCTTCCCTATCATTTCAGTGAGCATCGTTCCTGTTTTTGTAATAACATATTTACAACTCATCTTCCGTCTCCTCCTTGACCGGAGTCACACAAACTCCCTCCCGGAATTCGCCTTCTGAGACAATTTCTCCTGTAAGAGGGTTATAAAGAACTCCATAACCATGATATTTTCCAAGAGAAAAATTTCCCTCATATTTCATAGAACCATCCGCAGCATACAAAATGCCATATCCATCATACATTCCATACCGGAATTCGCCTTCATATATTTTCGTCCTTGTATGTTCGTCATAAAGCTTCCCATTCCCATAATACATACCTGAAAAAAAACCGCCCTCATAAATAATATTTCCTGTGCGAGGTTCAAATAGCTTCCCCGCTCCCTCATATTTATCCTTTGCAAACTCCCCTTCGTAAATGACTTTTCCCGCCTTATTATATGCAGTTCCCTTTCCTTCTTTTTTATCATTGCTAAATGCCCCCTCATAAACCAGATTTCCATCTTCATCATAAAACTTTCCGTCACCATCCATCTTACCATCTACCACATTTCCAACATACATTATGGTTCCGTCCTTATAGTATAAAATGGTGCTTCCACCAGTAAATTCCCCTTTTGAAAACAATCCCTCCGTCTTGACCTCTCCCTTTTCATAGAGCTTTCCCTGACCATCATACATCCCATCTAAAAACTCTCCCTTATAGACCACGTCTCCATTTGGGGCATATAAAATTCCCATCCCCTGATATATACCTCTGGAAAACTCCCCAACATACTGCTTTTGCCCGCTATCATAAAAACTCTTTCCTGTTCCCTCCCGTTTTCCCCTTGAAAATTCTCCCTCATATTTCAGTATTCCTTTTTCATTATAAAGACTCCCACTTCCCTCAAAGGTTCCCGCTGCAAATGTGCCCTCATACTGTATGGTGCCATCCTTATAATACAAAATCCCCTCCCCTTCATATTGGTTTAACGCAAACCCTCCCTGATACTTTGGAATTCCGCCTTTATAATATTCAATTCCAGTTCCGGAATAAGCCTCCTTTTCAAATCCTCCCTGGTACATCAGATTTTCTTCATAATCATAAAGCATTCCTTCTCCTTCAATCCGCCCTTCCTTAAGGCTTCCCAAAAATAACACCTGCTTTCCTGCTTCATCAGCTGTAAGCTTTACCCTTCCTGTGTAGTTAAGCCTCTCTTTTGCATTGACATACATTGTCCTGACAAACCACTTTGGATACAGGTTTTCCTCAAAATAAGGATAGATCATACCTATAAAAAACAAAGGCAGCAGCGATAACACCATGAAAATATAAAGGATAAACTTCTTTCTGATATAATAGCTGCCAATCCGCAAATATTTCTTTTCCTCTTCTGTCATCTTTTCCTCCTGCTTTATGGAATCTCCAGAGTTCCAATCCTTTCAAATATAACACCTTTGACTTCCTGTTTTTCTTTCTTTGTCTCTTCTATCCCCTGCACCAGCTGCCATACTGCTGCAAAATATGCTACGAATATCAAAAACATTTTTCCGATTCCCAATCCCTTTTTCATACCTTTTAAAAGCTTCTGCCGAAAACGCTTTATACTGGAAACATACTCTTCCTCTTCCACGGAAAGCCCTTCTAAAAGACTGCAGAAGCTTTCATAAATCGCAAAAACATCCTCTGGCTTTCCCTGCTCGAAATAAACTGTCAGTTCCGTTAAGCCATGTCCGATAGAATATTCGATTTCTCTTTGAAATAACTTCCTTGTAAATGCTGCCATTTTTTCATTTACAAGCTTCATGTCCACTTCCAACAAAGCCTGCTGTTCCCACTCATAATGAAACACAACCTCTTCTCCATCCATCAAAACCCGTTCCATACAAAGAAGCTGGCAGACCATGAATTCCGGAAGGTTCCACAGCAGTATCTTTTCAAGAACTTGCTTTCCAATCCTGATTTTTTGTTCGGCTGACAAGATCCTTTCCTGCAATAACTTTGCTAAAGGTATTCCTTTTCTTCTATAAAAAACAAGATACAAATCATCCTCTTTTGTAAAGCATCCTTTATAATCCTCATACATATGGTTATCCATCAAGGAAAAAAACGGCTGTAGAAGCTTTTTTACATACCTCTCATTCATAAAATGGAGTACCGTATACTCATCTTTTTTATCTCCTGCCTGGCATTGCAAAATCTCGTATTCCTTCTCTATTTGCTTTATATGTATTACCTCAAAATTTTCATTCAGTGCATATAGATTCAAATGATATCCTCCAATTCCTATGAAATACTTTCCCTTACAATTACATAAGCCCCAGCCCTCAGCTGTCCATCCTCCATACTTTGTGCTATTATTTCATAAATTCCCGGCTGACCTGGTGCTGTATAACAGCCATTTGCATCAATGGTTCCTCCATCTGCTTCCTTTACGCTCCATTTTACGTACCTTAAAACCTCATCACCCACAACTGCTTCAAAATAGTGGCTTTCCCTTACTTTCATATTAAATATATCCGGACGGATTTCTAAATGCCTGTTTTTTACTCCGTCCGCCTTAACAGACTTATCCTTTACCGCCATCCAGTACACCCGCAAACGTTTTGCTTCAACCTGTTCCAAACACTTTATGCCAATCACAAAGCTTCCTTTTGCCATATTCACTTTCGCTGCCATCAAAATGTTCGGACAAATCTTATCATCAAAAACTCCCTGGCTTCCATATATCACCTGATTGCTTTCCTGAATCCCCTTTGCAAGCCCTAAAGTGATTACGACTTCACCAAGACCTAATCCATGAACAATTTCCTCGGAGTAAAACCTTTGTCCCACTAGCCCTCCGATTCCTAAATCAATAATGGTACTCCCGATCTTCATCTGTATTTCCTGCCCGTTCACCACCACAGGTTTCTCTGCGAAGTCCATCTGTTTCTCACTGCTGCAAGCTTCGATAACTGGTGTTTTTCGCAAACGGATAGCTTCCATAACTGCACTTAATGTATGATTCCATACACATTGTCGAAACGGTAAATTCTCAATTTCCTCAATGACATAGGTATCACCTGCTTTTATCACATGAATCCTTGCCAAATAGATCGCATGTCCGTAAGGATACTGTAAAATATCCTCCATTGCGCAATCGTAGTAATTCTTCAAAACTGTTTCCGAAAGCTCTGTATCTGTAATCCTCACTTTAAAGCTTTCATGAACTCTTTCCTTTCTGGAAACCTCTCCAATGGAAAGCGTAAAGCTGTCCGGCACAATTTCCACAACCCCATTCATATTTGCCACAGTTTTTGCCCGGACACGGCTTTTAATCACATATTTATTAGAAAGAACAAACTCATTCTCATCAAATGAGATGGTAATACAATCGCTTCCCTTCTGTTCTAAACCAGTCAGTTTCAGGCGGTAAGAACATGTAACATGCTTTACCGATTCTGTTTTTTCTATGAATACTTCAATCTCTGCCTCTGTATTTCGCCTTACATATTTCGGAACTTTCTGCCGGATTTTGATTCCATTACCGGAATAAATGGTTTTTGTCTCTTCATAAGCAATGGTCATCTGCTCCCCTTCTGCTTCGGGCATCTCACTGGTGACAAATAAATGATACCCTTCTACATATTTGTTGAATTCTTCTTCCTGTTCCTCATTTGCTTTCGTGATATTGTGTACCGGTTCATCCATGTATTCATCATAAGCAATACAAAGATATAAATCCTGTCTGTCTTCCCCCACTACACTGTATTTTGAAAAACCATCAATTGTGGACAGACGTTTTACAAATGGAGAGGCAACTACAATTTCTCTCCCCGAAAAATCCAGCGCCATTCCCGCTTCCAATGAAATGGTATAATCGTCTACCTCCACCACCTGCATGCCGCAGACTACCCCAACACCATGTAAAAAGCGATTTAACATTCTGCGTTTGTCATTCATATATCTTTGTTCTGCTTCAAAATCATCTACACTTAAAAATTTTCCGTAAAAATACCGATTTCGTTCAAACGGGAAATATTTTAAATTTTTCATTTGAAATCCCCCTTATTATTTGTAACCAATTTTGCTCTGCAAACTCCGTTTGTTGCGATAGTCGCTAAATGTGTGTGCAAGCACCCACGCTTGGCTCGTTATTCGCACAAATTGATTGCCTGCTTGCCCGCCATCACGAAGTGATTTTTAATGCGGGCAATTCCCGTCTCGTAAATTTTCATAATCTACTTTACACTACCTTGTTTATTTCCAACGATAGACCGATATGGCATCAATCTGCTGCTATTCAGCCGCATATTTCGATACTCACCAAGATAACTGTTTAATCCAATATAGGAATATCCATCCAGATAGATACATGATTCCAAAACCACTAATCTGCACTCTATATATGCCGGTGCCGAAAAACGGACAATGCGTTGTAGAACCGTTATTTTCTGCCTGTCATTCATCGTCTCCGGAGGAAGTAAAATGGTAACCATATAGGCATGTTCTCCATATAGCCGTTCCAATGTCTTAATCTTTTTCAGGTTTGTTCTATACGGTTTTGTCTGATGATATTCGACAATATACGGTCGATGACCGGTAAACAACCATACCATCTCCTGCATATATTCTTTCGTTCCCCTTATTTCGGAAAGTCTTCTTCCATTTTCAATCAAATAAACCAGCTCTTTGTGATCCCAGATTTCTATATTTTCTATTGCAAACCAACCGGCAATCCATTCCAAAAAATCCGGATTGGCATGAACCGGATATATCCTGTGCGGCATAGAATCAATTTTTTCTGTCATATCATAATAAATCCATTGAAAAATGCTTAAATATTCTGATAAAAATTTCTTCTGTTCCCCATTTCTTTGATACACTTCCGGCAAAAAGGAACTCCATGCGGCTGACTGAAAGAAAATCTGTATCTTAACTGCTTTACCAAAAGACACCGATTCTGCTTTTCCTGCCAGCCACAGATAGCGCCCCCTCAGATTTGTTAAAAGTACATCTGTTTTATCGATGAGATAGAGTGATGGATCCGAAGAAAATAATTTTATTTTTTCCTCCATTTTGACTAGCGGATTTTTGACTAACTGTTCCAACTCTTTTTTCTGCCCTGCCTCCATGTAAGTTTTCTGCTCCGATACAAAAATCCATAGCCTGCAGCCAGGCTTTTGTTCTGACATAATTTTCAGCCGGTTCCATTCTGTCTGCTTTTCCCCACTGTCTAACAATCCAGAACAAAACCAATTTCCCTGCCGGATAAAATCCTGTTCTTCATTTAATAAAAAATACTGATTACCATTCATATAAACTGCCTCTTTTCTTGTAACCAATTGCAATGCAATTGATTACCTACTCACGTGCCATCACGAAGTGATTTTCATGTATCCACAGCAGCACACCACAACTCAATTTCATCCAGATAAGCAATCCCATGGAAGGGAATCTGAATATCTTTATTTGGCTGCCTTGACACACCCCTTCCCTCAGCGTGTACTTCTAACATTGTAACTTTTCCCGTTTCAGGCAAAGACTCAATATATCCATATAACCGGCTAAAACTGATTGTTTTTCCAAAATCCATATATTCATCAAAATATCGTTTTATACTTTCCCTGATTCTTACATCTGCATCCCAAAAAGGATCGTTTAACAATACCTCCAGATTTACCCTGACACGGATATATTCTGGTTTTTTTATGACAATCCCTGTCCCAAGCATTTTTTTTGGTTCTATGTATTTCATAATATTCCTGTCGTATCCGTCTTTGTGCAGCCGTCTCTTTCCGTTTGTGTATGGCTCAACAACAATCTCTAAGCTGTTTTCCACTTCCAACGATGGAAATACCTTTACCTTTTTTATCCTTAACCCCGGTGTCTGTCTCACTAGCCTTTCATAATCTTCAATCGTCACAGCCCTTTTCTTTATCTTTTGTTCTTCTTTATATCTGTTTAGGCAGCCGGAAAGAGATTCCGGATTACTGCCACCAGAAGCATCCGTTAAATTGGATACGCCTTCCACTCTTGTCTCATATTGGAATTCCGACAACTGATTTTTCTGGATATTCCCATTTACTCCTTCACAAACCGCAAATGCTGTAATTTCTATTTTTCCGTTTGGCATCCTTCCCTGCCTGCCATTTCCAAACCTTAAAATTCCATTTTGTTCCTCCAACAAATAACAGCGTTCCCCCTCTGCTGCCTGTTCTAAAGCCGTAACCGGCGTCCACGGTACATAAAAACCGGCATCCTTTTCTTCCTCCACCCATATGGAAAAGGCAGCTCCCAACACATTTTTCCTGTTCAGGTAAAAGCTCTGATCCGGTTTTCCGGTTCCGGTAAAGATAAACTTCTCTAACGTCATCCCGCTTTTTTGTGCAACTAACCGGAACACCACATCACCACACTTTTCATAAAGCGCTTCCTTTGCGATCACAAAATGCCGTCTGTCCGCAAACACAAAGGAAGAATACTGGTAAAGCCTTGCATATCCCTTTTCTGTTTTCTGATAAATTCTTACCTCACCGTTTGTCAAAAGCCATGTATCTGCAACTATCTCATAAAAATCTGTTTCCTCCGCAGTCACAGAATATTCCCTCCACTCCATATCCGTATCCTTTTGAACAAAAGGTACTATATTAAACTGTAAACGGTTGATCTGTGGCGCTGTATCATATTCCCCCTGTACCACCAGACGAAGCCTGTATTCCTCCTTTATTTTTCCCATTCTTCCCATTACCTGAAACTTCAACATACCTGTCTGCAGCATGCCAAAAGTGGTATCCTCCTTGATTTCACAGTACTGGTATTCTTTCCCGTCATAATATTGTAGCTGCATCTGCACAAATGGGAGAAAACTCCCTTTTTCAATCGGAGTGCGGCAAACCGGATAACTGTCACATAAATCAATATATAATGTATGGATTTCTCCACATTCTAACGCATACTTAAGTTCAATATCATAGGTTTCCAATGGACCAGGATTCTTTCCAAAGGGATAAAACGGTGTCTCCGGCATATTTAACAGACAATCCTTCGGTTCCATATATGTACCTTCCTCTGCCTCAAACGAAAGCCCCCCCGCCAAAGCCTTCGTTCCCTTTAGCAGCATAAACGGGGTATGCTTATTTTCCACCCTGGCATATACACCTGCCGGCTGCAAAGCATGAGGACATATTCCGATCAGGTGTAAAAACGCTCTTATATGTGCATCTCCAATCTGCTGTATATGAAACTGCTGCATTTCCGTCATATATGCAAACAATTCCAGCAGTGCCATCCCGCTATCTGCAGGATTGTAATTTGTCCATGCCGGATAAATCCGGTCTATTTTTTCCTTTGCACGTTCCAACTGCTCTTCAAAATCCAAGATTTCCTGTTCTTCTAATGCAAGCATGTTTTTTCCTCACTCCGTAATAATCTCTATCTCATGTTCTCCCCCGATACCTAATGCATAAATCCCCGGCGGATATTCTTCTCTTAAGCTGATATGCTCTATGTAAAAAATCTCCTCCATCTGATTACATGCATTTTGTATCTGCAGGGCAGATGGCACCGTTCCGATTCTCCACCCGGTTCCGCCAAAATTCCCTGTTACCGGATGGATAAATGCCTGCAGCTGCCGACAGATTTTTTCTTTAAGCAGATGCCGTTTGACCCTTTCATTTGCTGCGGCTGTCATATACACCTCTATGGAATACCATTCCGGCTCAACAATGTGGATACGTCCCTCCTTATATAACCGACAGTCCATATACGGTTCAAGGCACTTATATATATCCTCTTTTATCGTATCAAAATACATTTGTGCTTCCTTTTCCAGCAAAACCACAAGCGTGATATGTCCAGGAGCTTTTTCCCCCTTTTCATCCCTTCCGTTAAAACACCTTATCTGCAATATGCTTCTCATTTCACTATATACAATATCCTCAAAATCCTTTGTGGTAACGGCTCTTTTCTGATGACGGAAACTGGCAGCAATCCTTTTTTCTGCCTGCTTTGTCTGTTCCTCATTGCATCCGCCGGTGATAGCCTCATAGTTTGTCACTTTATTAATATATCCTATATTTCTCTCCATTGTATGGAGTGCAAACGCAGGCAGATTACCAAGCTCCCCGCTTTCCTCCAATGCTTTTACTGCCGTGGAATTCATATGCACTTCCCTAACCGATGGCAAATGGATTTTTCCCTTCGGATCGGTTTCCCATACAATCCGGAGCCAATATCCTTTTGTTCCAAAAAATTCCTTTTCCTTAAACGGATGCTCCTCACACAATGTCAGGATTCCTGATCTTGACAACTGAAACGTCTGGTCTTCTGCCTTCAAAGCCTGAAATCCTTCTTTTCCATAATATTCATACCTGTACTGGTGTCTGTTATTTGGATTCCCTTTTTCCAACAAAAATAACAGGCGGATTCCCTCTTCCCCTAAGGGTTTTGAAAAGGACAGATATAACATCTCTTTATTCGGAAACCGATTATAAAACGGAACGCATTCGCCCCTGCAGCTTAACTCCTTAACATCAAGCTGATTTATGGCATATGCATACCGGGGATAAATATCCACCGCATCATATCGGTAATGCAAAAACAGATTTTTTATACGGGGAACCACATATATTCCTTCCATTTCATACGGATTGGTCACTTTTAAAACCCTTATCCTAATACAGTATCTCTCCTTTCCCGCAAGCAAAATGGAACTGATATCCTCCGGACACCGGAATTCTACCATCCCCCCGCTTTGTTCCGGCATAAACATATTCTGATAACATTTTGTCTCGGCAATCCGTTCCCATCCATTGCCGTTATAATATTCCCAGATTACGGATTCCACATGAATCTCACAGGAATCCGCTTTTTTTAGTTCAGACCGGTGCATGATATTCCGCCATTTTACCGGCATCTCAGGTAATTTTAGCCCATTTGAATGTTTTACATATTCCAAATCAAATTGTATGTTAACCAATGCTCCTTTTTTCGAAAATACTTCCTCATTTGCAAGATACAACTCTGCAAAAGGATATGGATCCTCCCCAAACGGGAAAAAACCTTCTTTGTCTAATTCTGCATTTCCATCATAGATGATTTCCGGTTCCAAATAACTTCCTTTTGCTGCCATTGAAATTTCATTGAAAATAATCTGTTCTTCCGGATTTAATTTTTTGATATCCATCCGTATCCAATAGCTGTATTTCCCTTGTAATTCTGTCTTTGCAAAAGGCGGCAGCATTTGATCCTTATTTAAAAATATCCGTCCCTCCATATAACGGACAGACGGAATTTCCACATATCCGTCTTTACTGTAATAAGACCATGTGACCTGGTTTAACAACAGCTCTTTCATTTTTTTGTTTTCTTCTTTCAAAACGGTATGGAAATCGATTAGGATCTCTCCTTTTTGAAACACGGCAAACAAAAAAGGATGTCCTATATAAACAAGATGTGACTGCTGGTTACAAAGTTTCTTTTCCGATATTGGAAACGTAAGCGGCTTACTGATATAGTCTGCACTTCCACTCACATAATAGATTTCTTTCATCCGTGCCGGGGATACATATACTTCATCCTCTGTTTCAAAAGAGATATTCTCTCCTTGTCTGTCTCCATAAATCCTTGTGCCGGCAGGCACCCGTGCCCCCGGAACCTCCTCATTTACAGTGTCAAACGAAACATATCCCCTTGCCTTTTCTGCCGGCAGGCAGTTTTCTCCTAAAAGCCTATAAAAATACATCTGATACCGCTTAAGCAAACCCTTGTAGGAAACCAACGTCTCCTTCATCATATCTGCATAAAGCAGTGCCAATGCTGTCCCTATATCCGGATTTTCCATATGAAATCTCCAATCCTTTGTATAAGCTGCTGCCCTTTTTATAATTTCCTCTATCAGCTGCTTTTTTTCTTCTTCATGAATTCCCGAATTTTCCACAAGCCACCCCCTCAGTTTATTTTTACAAGGGAACCTTTAATTTCAGCAATCCCACCGCTGTTTAATTTCATAGAACCATCTGCCTTCAACTCTGTCTGTGTTCCCTTTACCACCAGGCTGTTTCCTTCTATCTGAACATTCTGCTTTCCTTTTGCTTTTAGCTTATCTGCCTGTAATGTCATCGCCTTTCCCTGCGCCTCCATTAAAAGCATCTCATTTCCACCTGCAGATAATATGATCTTCTTATCCGCCTCAATCTTAATGATTCCGTTTTCGGAATCAATCTGCAGTCCATTTTTTTCTTTTTCATCAAAAACAGATATTTTCTTTTCCTTATCATTTAAAATAAAATGCAGTTTTCCTTTTGTGGAAATCTGTATCTGTCCATTTTCCTCATCATCCCAAAATACAATCTCATGCTGTGCCTTTGTACGGATCCTTTTTATAGTATTCTTTTCATTTGCAGTTTCTTTTGGAATCTGATTTACTTTATTCCACAAAGAACCCATCACAACCAGGCTGTTTACGTCTCCTGCCATGCTTCCAACTACTACCTCAGAACCAATCTCCGGATGAAAGTAAACACCATATCCATCACCACAATAGGGATGCAAGACTGGCAGCCATTTTGTACTGTTTTTTCCATTTTCCCCAGTTAAAAACTCCACCAGAACCTTTCCCGGCTGCTCCTCATCCCAGTTTTCCTTGACAATTGCACGCAATACCCCCTTATATTCACTATCCCGCTGCCAATGACGGGCATTTTCTCTGTCAACCAAATTATCCCTTTGTGCCCCAACCGTAAATCTCGTAGTAAATCCATCACTTCCAAAATCATGGCGTACTTCTGTAATGTAATAATCCCCAGCATCCAAATCGTCAACTCCACTGATCTTAATATATCTTCCCGGAACAATCTCCGGCAGTCCAATCAGGGTTCCTCCTGCGGTCTTTGTCTTCCTTTTTTCCTCGGACACCCTTTGTTTTATATAGTTTTCCAATTCTGTATTGCTAAGGTTTCCTCCAAGCTCCATTTCTTCTATCTGTATACTTTTTCTTAAAAAGGGTGTATCTGCTTGTGTTTTAAATTCCAATGATACTTCATTTGTCGTATTATTTTCCTGCATACTGTAAGCCTTAAACTGTTTATTGCAATAGGATCTGCCGCTTTGGAAGGATATCAGGCTTTTTCCCCACTCCAACTCCAAAAAAGAAGCTGTCTTATTCTCCGGCTCCTTGAAATATACATGTTCCCCCACTACAAAAAAATCTCTTTTTGCCTTCCTACATAGTTCACTCTTTATAAAATTATAGTCCGAATCATCCTGGAGTAATTCTACCGGATCTTTTGTCGGATCAATATGCAATGTACCACACAAATCCTCATAGGATTTCATGATTTCCTCAAAAATATCAGAATATGTTTTTTCCTTATAACTATATTTTTTTCTTTTGTTCTGCTTCAACAACTTCCGAACGTCCAAAGCCGTAACAGAAATAACCGGAACTGTCTGATAGGTGGTTTTGTATTCTTCCACATATCCCTTAAAAACAGACGTAAGATTCGAACCATACCCCATTGCCACCTCTATAACGGTTCCAACCGAAAAGACAGATCTTATATCTTCACTGAATTTTTTTGTCTCTAAATCAAATGCATTGATAATCTGAAAACTCAAGCTCGCTGTATCTGCCTCCGACAGAGTAACGGAAATACTGTCAATCGCAATTCCCTTATCCGTAATCACATTCTGCTTCTGATTATCTACATAAACGGCTACAGCAGGTGCAAAAAAATTCTGATACGCCTCAGCAATCTCTGCATAGGTATAACTTGCTGTCATGCAATCCTTGTCCTTCATGTCACTTCTCCTTCCCGGTTACAGCGGTGGCAGCTTAAGAACCTGCCCTTCCCGGATATCCAGAGGATTTAAAATCTTATTTTCCTCTGCAATAACCCGCCAGTACTTTGGGTTTCCATATTCCTGTGCCGCAATACTCCAAAGCGCCTCTCCCTGCACATAAACTCTTGCCTTTGTACGGTCAGGGGATTCAAATGGAGAAGTTCTCCTTCCGTTTGCTACATCATAGACGGACTTAAAGGTGACATCTAACTTAGCACGAACCGGCATACCGCTTGTTAAGAACATGGTATAACTCTCCTTAACATCTGTTATAATGCCGGTAAATTTGATACTTCCCCATGAAAAGGTCACCTTAGGTACCCTGTGAAGGGTTCCGTCAATTTGTGTCAGTTTCACAATTTCTTTCGTATACTTCGTCACATCCTTTCCACCCTCCTGTGGATTTTCCAAAGTAGGCGGAGAATACGTATTAAAAAGAAATGTCACATTCAGTGTGGTACTGTTACCGGAAATATACTGCCCAATCGGACCATCCAACCCTGGTATATTTTTTTCTGAGTACTGTATTCCATTTGATAAACTGTATTCGGTTGGATTAAATTCCACCTGTATGGGATTCTTTTTTCCCTCCACATCCAATTTTGCCTTCGTTACTGTATTACCCATATATCCTTATCCTGCTTTCTCAATCGTATCCATACCGCATGCGCTCTATCCTGATTTCCCGCTTTATATTCTCCATTACCATATTGGTAAGATTTTTTGCGGAAATCTGTATAATTTCTTTCTCTTTCATCTGTAAAACCATTTCTTCCTGTTGGCATAACTTCCTTTTCAGCATAGTAAGCTCTTCCTCATATTTTCTCACTATCTGTTTTGTTTCCTGCCATTCCTTCTGATTCCTGGTCACAATTCCAAGTTTCCCAAACAAATGGACTAATTGCTTTTTTTCTCCCGGATGGTTATGAATCTGTTCTATCATCCGGATAAATTTCCGATTATCCTGACTCGTTATCGTGTGATAATACTTTTTCTCATACTGTAAAATCCGGCTGTTGAATACCTTTGTTAATTCCTGGTACATCTGATTATATGCTGTCATCCTCTCTGCAGGCTGCCTCTTTTTGCGGTATACCAGAAAACTGCCATATCCATGCTGTATCACACCCTGATGCTTTTTCAAAATCACATCTGTAAAGCTCTGATTCCTTACGATTCCAGAATATTTCACATCCGATTCCACCTTATCTCATAATTTTCATCTGCGTATATGCAATCTCAAATGTATGGATCAACACCTGTCCGTTTTGTGCATCCATCTCCGATATCTCCCACTTTGTCACAAGCGCCCGTTCTGCCACATATTTTATTTCTGTATTGCCATGCATATCTAACATCATAACAACTAGCCCCTGTCTTAAATATATGCCGGGACTCATTTTGTCCATAATGGAATTTGCATTATTTAAAACGCCACTTTGTAACCGCAGTGTTTTTACTCCTTTTGTAGGAACTGCTGCGATATATCCGGATCCATTGTGTCCTCCCTCCGAAAGCATTTCCGTCTCAAGATCCATATAAAGTCCTGAAACTTTTGCAAAAGACATAACATGATTGTCGATCAATACCTTAAACCTGTAATTTGATACTAACTGCCTATGTATATCCATTCTTTTCTCCTATTCCAGTTCCGTATCCATCCTCCGGTACACAAATCTTTTAGATTCATTTCTGTCCTCCAAAAACATTCGTACACAAATGAATCTGTGCACCTTACGGATAGATACTGTTTTTATTTTCCGCTGCCAAGATCAAACACATTGTCCGGTTCCTCGTTGAGATTCCTGTTTATTTTTGAAAATTCACTGCACCACCGGTTTCGTTCCCCGTGTGGGAGTGACATGATCTCCTCATGACTCCAATGCGCATAATAGGCAATAAATGCTGCCTCCTTATAAATCATATCTGCCGGATATAAGGTCAGATTCCGGCATTCATAAAATTTACAGGTACCTCTATTTCCTGCCCGCAATGTGGACAGATTGATTTATAGCACGGTGTCTCCATGGTATTGATCCTCTCATAAAAATCCTGCAGATAAGAAAGATCCGCAGTATATAGATTTTCAATTACCCTGGTATCCACTGCCGGCAGGGAACCAAGTCTTGTAATCACCCTTGCCAACAATATAATCGTAAGATAACCGGGGTTTTGCTGCACTCTCGGATCTTTTAACGGCAAAATCTCATCTGCAGCCGTTGCCAGCCGGATTGTGCCTTCCCTGTGCAGGGTTCCCGTATGATCCAAATACCCCCTTGGCAATGTAAATTCATATTCTGTCTGAAATGCCATATTCTCTCATTCCTCTCTTTTATTTTGTCCTTGTCATTCCCTCATGCGCAATTTCCATTGTCTCCACCGCTACCTCCGAAGCCGTTGCATTAAAATCCGGTGCTGTGTATTTTGTCGGCCATGCATTGATAACCTGCCACGATGCAGCATCCTGCCCTGTAATATCCAAAAGTGTGATTGTAATCGTCTTACGTTCAACATCTCCTTCAAAACCTGCCTCCATCCACTTATACATGACGTCACTGTCCATAACACCCTGCTTTAATGTGATGTTTCCATATTTTTTTAATCCTGGAAGCTTAAGCGGTGTCTGTACCTTATCACCTTCCCTGTATTCAATGACATCAATCGATGCATCAAAACCTGACACCTCACTAAATCCCCCAGCCTCCAATCCATCTATTTCCAACCGGAACCGAAATTTTCCATGTGGATACCCCTTTGCCATATTTCTCACCAATCCTTTCTATACTTCGAAGACCACCCTGGTATTTTCTACTGGGCATCTCCCGTTTTCTGCGTAATCCGAAAGATTACAAATTCTGCCGGTTTTACCGGTGCCACCCCAATTACACAGATCAGTCTTCCATTGTCAATATCGTCCTGAGACATGGTAGTGCGGTCAACATTGACAAAAAATGCTTCATCTGTGGATGAACCCGCCAGGGAGCCATTTCTCCACATACCGGTTAAAAATACTTCTATGGTCCGTTTTATTCTTACCCACAAGGTCTCATCATTCGGCTCAAAAACTGCCCAGTTCGTATTTGCTTTTATGGACTCCTCAATAAAAATAAATAATCTGCGGACATTGATATATTTCCATGAACCATCGCTGCTGGCTGTCCTCGCACCCCACACACGGATTCCCATTCCCGGAAATGCCCGTATCAGATTGACACCCTTCGGATTTAAAATGTCCTGTTCTCCCTTATTGAAATTGCAGTCTAGCCCGACACAAGCCCTTACCACTTCGTTTGCCGGTGCCTTATGTACCCCTCTCTCATTATCACTTCTTGCATATATTCCAATCACTGAACCAGATGGCGGCATTGCAATATTCCGCTTATCCATCGAATCAAAGACCTGAAGCCACGGATGGTATAACGCTGCATAGTTTGAATCAAACAGCTCCCTGTGTGCCACAATATCATCAATTTTCTTTGCATCCCTCGGAATATCTAATACTGCAAACCTGCTTGCCAGATTTTCACAATGCGCCACTAAGCTTAGCTGCACATTGGGATCGGTGATTCCCGGTACTGCCATAATGGAAACCACATCATTATCTACAAACGCCTGAATACCGCTTCTTTTTCCCGCTCCATTATCGACTCCTATAAAATCTGCGGCAGACAGGGATGCGACAGAACCATTTGCCCCGCCTTCTAAAGACAGGCTTTTTGCAGATAGCGTTCCATCACCGGTCAGCCTTTCAAACGGAGAAATTATCTCGTTGTCTTCCCCCATAATATGTTCCACTGTGATCAGATCCGATTTCTCTGTCCTCTTAACCACATAATTTGCTTCCCCCATGTTAAAGGATACATTTTCATACACCTCCACAATGTCTTCAAAATGTATCTCCAAATTGAATTCACAGGTGGAAAGAACCTTTGTTGGAAGAAGTTCCGTATCCACGATTCCGTCATCGAAATCATTTTCAAACTCCAAGATATTATCCTGGCATTTTGAAACCCGGTTATAAACAATATTCTCCAATCCCGTTTCCTGAAATGCCACAATATCTCCTACATGAAAGCCTGCAGCCTTTTTTACCTTATACTTTTTCTTATCATTTTCTGTTACAATCTCCAGGACCTGTGTTTTTGCCTTACTTGCCGGTGAGACAAAGACCTGCATCTGATTTCCCCATTCTCCGGGATTTTTTGCATTAAACTTCAAAACGGCTCCATCTTCCTTTGGAAGAAAACCCACTGCCTGCTTCGCATCCTCCGGAGCCACACGCATAATAAAGCATCTAGATCCTCCATTTATAAAAAAATGCTCCACTGCATATGCTAAAAAACGATACTCTCCAAATTCACTTTCCGACAAAAAACCTCCGTACTTCCGCTTAAAATCCGCAAAATTGGTAACCAGCTGCGGTATACCAATAGTCATTCCTCTTTGTGTCAGTCCGATGAACCCTGCAGTACTGGTGCCGACCCCTTCCATCGGTTTACTTCCGGAATCAAATTCCTCAACATATACTCCTGGTGATAAATACTCTGCCATATCTTTGCCCCCTGTCTTTAAATATTTTCAAAATAAATATAATATTGATGTAAATCTTCCCGGGATATTCTCTTTCCCATTTTTCTTACCTCTATCTGCAATGCTTTCATAATATGTTCCATATTCACCCCTTTTTTCTCATCTGCTGCAAAAAATGCCGCCTGCACTGCTATATTTTTAATATGACTTCCCGACAATTCAAAATTTGCCGCCAGAAACTCATAATCCGGTACTTCCTCAAATTCCATCTGCTCAGGGAATACCTTTTCCCAAAGCCGCCGCCTGCAATCCACATCCGGAAACGGAAATTCTATGAAATATTGTATTCTCCTTTTAAATGCCTCATCTATATTTTGCATATAGTTTGTAGCAAGGATCACGATACCTTCATATTCCTCTATTTTCTGCAATAGATAAGCCGTTTCCATATTGCTGTGTTTATCATTGGCATCCTTCACCTCGGTCCGTTTGCCAAACAGCACATCCGCCTCATCAAAAAATAATACACCCTGTCCTCTTTTCACCGCTTCAAACACTGCATTCAGATTCTTTTCTGTCTCTCCAATATATTTACTCACAACCGCCGCTAAATCCACCCGGTACAGACTGGTTCCAAAATAATCGGCTATGATTCCTGCACTCATTGTCTTACCGGTTCCCGGTGGTCCTGAAAAGATCATGGACACTCCCCTCCCATATGCCACCTTTTCACCAAACCCCCATACCTGGTAAACCTGGTGTTTATAACGGATACGGTTACAGGCTGACTTCATCTGTTCCATCTGCTTACCTGGCAGCACCAGATCTTCCCATGTATAGCCCGTATCCATCACTGTAATCCGGCTATTTCCACTGTTTCTGGTTTCCATCTTACACTCTGCTTTTATGTCCTCCTGCTGAATACAGTCACTATCTCTTAATATTCTCCGTTTTTCTGCATTTCGAAAAATCCGTTTGATCTGTACAGCTGTAAAATGACAGGTGTCTGCCAAAAAATCTATCTCCTCTGCCTTCTCCAGGGAATAGTGCTCTGCTATATTCTTCCAAACTCGAATATTCCTTTGTGTTCCACTGTCTTCACAGGATATTTCCCATATTCCGGGATACTGCCATACAGGCTCTAATGGCTTTTCCCCCAGCACAAACACAATACTGCCTTTTCCCATAAACAATTCAAACAGCCGGGCTGTAATCCTCCTTGCCTCCTCCTTTTCCCAGAAATCCCCATCTATAAAACACAGACAAAGCCATGCATCCATTACAAATAGCTGCAACCATATATCCCGGCATATTTCCTCCAACGCACAGTTCAAAAGATTCTTCTCCAACAAAAACCGCAGCCTTTTCATATCGAGAAAACAGATCTTATGCCCTTTTTTTTCTCCATATTCCCATATGATGTTTTGCAGTTCTTCTTTTCTTTCTCCATACAGATAAATACTGGAAGGATTGTTTAAACGCACAATATCAAGCCTTTGAAAACAACCGGTGTCATCCAAATCCCACGCATCTTCCTTGTTCAGGGTACCGCATGACATAAAAGGATATTCTTCCAGTCTCGTCTGTCCGGACAATAGAAGCTGAAAAAAGCCTTCTCGGCATTTCAGCCCCCATCTGTTCCTTCCCTTTCCCTCCTGTTTATCCAGCGATAAAAAATAGTTTAACAGTCGGCTTCCTTTGAAAAAATACGAGTAATACGAAGCATTTGTTTCGAAATCCTGTGTGTAGAGCTTGATTGCCGTATCCACTGTCAGATATCCGTTATTCCAATCATTATTCATATAGATATAAAACTTCTCAAAGTATGGATTTATTTCTCCTAATACAGACAGCTCAATGCACATCTGTTCAAACGCATCTAACTGCAATAAGTCATATATCCTCTGCCAAAAACGTTCTCCCTCATCCCCTTGTTCCGATATTGTCTCCCCTTCCTCCACAAAAACAGGTTCTGCAAAATAGCTTTTTACTTCCTTGCTCAGAATGGATTCTGTATAAGGCGATTCTTCACTAAAATCATACATACTAAATTGTTCCTGTAGCTTTAAAAACCGATAAATTCTCTTTCGTTCCCGCCGTTCCATACAATGAAAGCGGCTGTTTTGTTCTCTTTTCTCCATTTATAAAAACCTGTCTGCTTCCCTTTCTAATACCGGGTCGTCATTCACTGCATATCCACCAATTGTTGTTGTCACAGGCACACGCCCCATCTCCTGCTGCGGAATATGACCCAATTCATGCTTCAGGCAGTCTTCATTGCCTGCTCCAATATAAATGTGGTTCCCCTGCGTAAAAGCTCTTGCCCCTACTTCCATTGGTTTTGCAGAATTATAGTGTACCCTGACATCCTCAAAGGACATACCCGCTTTTTCCTCTGCTCTTTGCAACAAATCGTCCGGAATCCCGGTGCGATTTATTCTGTGCCCCTGTTCATATTCCTGCTCTTCCTTTTCTTTAAATGCCATCTACTGTCTCCTTTGCAGATCTACATTTTAACCAATTCATTCCCATTCCTTACTTTTCCTCTAAATAAAATGGAAATACAAGGTTAAACGGATTATTGGTTGTCCTCACACGGTAAGCAATCTGGATTTCTACTGCATTATGCGTTTGTTCCATCTCCTCTATCTTAACCTCTATATCTGTAATCCTTGGCTCCCATCGGATGACCGCCTCCTCCACCGCATGTCTCATCATCGTCAGGGCTGTATAATCAATGTTGTCAAACATATATGTGACAATATCACAGCCAAAATCTGGACGCATCACCCGTTCTCCTTTTCTCGTCATCACGATCAAATAGATGCTTTCCTTAATATTTTCTTCATAGGAGCTCTCCTTCAAACGGCCTGTCACCGGATCTGCTTCTACTGGAAAATGAAGCCCTCTTCCCAAAAAAGCATTTGAATTGTTGAAATCTGACATTTTTCTTCTCCCAGATTTTTTATTTTCAACTTAACATGCCAGTCTTACTTATATGTGTTGGTTTTTTAGATTGATTTTTTTAGATTTTAATTGGTAATTGTATGGTAATTTTAATTATGATTCTATGGCGAATTCACTTCTTGTTTTGATTTTTGGCGAAAAGATTTACACAACAAAAAAAGCTTCTGAATTAAAACTTGTTTTAATCCAGAAACCTTTTTTACGCTCTCATTTATGTCTTTTACTCCATTTTAATAATTTATAATAGATTTTCTTTGGATATCGCAATAAAATTCTCCCTATTTTATAGTCCTTTGAATTTTCTATTTTCTCATAATCCTTTATCCTTTTATAATTACGTCTACTACCTTCTCCATAATGCATAAGCATTGATTGCATTAAAACCTCATACTTTTTATCACCTATATTAGATATCTTTTCCTTCTCTATTGGTGATTCTATCAAATCACTCCATGCCTTTTTTAAATCATATTGTAAAAATTCAGCTAAACTATTTTTTGCTTCCTCTCCTAATTTTTCTCGATATTCATCATCTTTCAATATTTTAACTATTGCTTCTGATAATAAATTTTTATTTCCCTGTGGTACACTAATCAAACCTTTTCCCGATTTAGTAATTTCTATAAATGGAAGATTATACATTACCAAAGGAATCCCAAATGATTTACTTTCCACAATTGTCATTGGAAATGTTTCTGAAACAGACGTCAATAAATGAATAGATGCCTTTTTATAATATAAATCAATATTTGTTGTTTCTCCACATAATATTACATTATTTTCCAAACCACTTTTTCTAATTTTATTCTCTAACTGTTTCACTGCTCCTTTTGTAACTTCATTCCCTATTATAAGAAGCTTTGCATCTGGCACTTCGGAAACAACCATTTTCATAGCATCCACTGCATCCATGCAGCGCTTCGTATTAAAATCTAACCTTCCCACCCATACAATCGTATTATTTTCAATTTCGGCTTTATCCCTGTTAACAATTTGATTAGAAATAGGATTTGGAATGTAATATGCATTAACCCCTAACAGTCTCCAGTATAGTTCTTCCGTAGAGGATAAGACAACCACTTTATCTGCAAGTCGAAATACACTCGGTCTATTTGCCAACTCTTTATTAACAGTAAGCATTCCCTGAAATGCCACCTCATGCACCACTAAAATCATTGGAATATTTAAAAGCTTCATAATAATAATTTCAAACAACAGTTTTGTAGAGGATGCAGCATTATATACCATTAAATCTATTTTATACTCTTCTAACATCCGTTGTAGAACAACTGCTCTTTTTATATAATCTACTTTCAATATTAAATAAGACGGCGGCAAAACGACTCTTTCTACACCTTCCGGGATTTCATATTCAATATCAGCAACTTCTTCAACAAAAAAGACAACCTTATACCCCATTTGCAAAAACATTGGTATTAAAAGAGAAATCACACGCTGTACACCACCAATTGAGTAACGGTAATAAAAGATACCTATTGTCTTAACCTTTCTCGGTTTTATGTGCATAGATTTTGCCCCATTGATACATTCCGCAAGCAATGCATGTCTCCCAAAAAATCTTTCACACATTTTAGCTGAAAGTTCATCCGGACGCCAATACTTCGCCAACAAATCAAAGCCTGCCGCCTGCTCACTGGATGGCAGAAAATTATACCAGTTATTAATACAATCATTTAATAAATCATATCGAATCTGTTCTGCTGCATTCTTGACTTCATTATCGGGAATTTTTTCTGCAAAGCCCTGTATTGCTTTTGCCGTCCACTCTGATGTGCAAAACCGTTCAAATTGATCCAATGTAATTTTCTTTTTTCCAGTAATTCCTGCACCAAAACGATAATTATAATATTGCTCTCTTACACCATAATAAGATTTCGCATAATAGCATAAAACAAAAAATGCATATAAATCCTGAGCCTTTGGAAAATTTCCATCCTCCACATAGGAAAAGGCTTTTTTGCACAATTGTGCAGTATATAATTTGTTCCACAACGTAAAACGAAAATTTTTCTCCACAAAACATTTATGAAATACATCTGTTCCCGTGACCTTATGGTAATAAGGTTTTAACAGCTTATATAAATTTTCAATTCTTTTGGTATCCGCATTTCCATAATTGATGACTTCTGTTCCAAAATGTAAAATATCTACTTTTTTCTTTCTTGCAAGCAAATACAAATCCTCACAGGCATTCTGTCTCAGGGAGTCGTCACCGTCTAAAAAAAGAATATACTCACCTTTTGCCAATTCAACACCGTCTTTTCTTGCCTGGGAGGCACTTTTATTTTCTTTATAAGTAATAAGTCTTACCCGTTCATCCTGTTTTGCCAGTCCACTAATAATCTCCGATGATGCATCTGTTGATGCATCATCTACGCAAATCACTTCTATTTCTTTCAGTGTCTGCCGTAATACACTTTCTACGCATTCTTTCACGTATGCCTCTACATTGTGTATTGGTATTATAACTGAAACTTTAATCTCACTCATAACGATCCTCCAAAAGTTAATTAATATCATTGAGCTTCATTCTTACTCTGCTACTCATCTTCCTCAATGAATAACGTTCCACTAAATAAATAGAAGACAACCCAGATAAATCCTGAAAATAGAATTTCTATTACCTGAAACATAGCATTCATGATGAAAATAATAACAATTCCAAATACTAATATACTTTCCTCTCTTTTATTTGATATATAGGTAAACATATTTCTTATTGCATTCATTAAAATAAAAAAAATAAAAAAGAAATATGGAATCACCGTAAGCACTCCAAACTGATAGGGAATCTGTAGTAAAGCACAGTGGGAATTCTGCCGCTTTCCCAAGACATTCGCATACTTTTCATGTCCTAGCCAATTCATTTCTCTTAAATAGGCTTTCCAGAATATTGTTCTACCGGATGTAATTCCCTCCAAAGAAGACCCTGAAAACGAATAAAATATTCGATTCTCTTCTTCGCCTGCTTGTGCAGCATAGACAACTTTCTTATTTGTCATAATTTCGACTGCATCATTTTTAAATTTTATGTCTGTTTTAAACCTTTCCGGTAATGTATGAATTCCTATTTCCAACCCGATAAACAAAATCGGTGTTAACAAAATACCCAATACCGCTATGATAATAGCATTCTTTCTTACATGTTCCCGCTTACAAATCACAATCTGCATTGGTCCAACTACAATTATGATGAATAAAACCGCTGCCAGTGCAGTCCGTGTCTGCGTCTTCCATACAAAAAACAAACTGGTGATCAACTCAATTACATAAAAAATAGAATACCGCATCTTTTGGGTTTTGTTGATACATTTCAACAGACAGACGACTGCTACTACAGCAATCAAAGATTCATATCTGCTAAATGCAGTGGAATAAGTGAACGTTCCCAAATAACGCGGATTGCTATCCGACCGAAAAAAAAGACAGAATATCGTCGAACCTACAAAATATAAATGAACCGACCTATAAAATTCTAAAAAAATCTGGCGATTCTGTTTGTTATTATAAATTACATAACTTGCAAATCCAAACACAAACAACAGAATAAGTCCTTCATACATAAATTCCTTTTTTACAAACAAATCTGATATGCACATCATCAAACACAGTATAAACCAGAAATAAACAATTTTCTTATTCCATTTTTTTTTCTCTAATTTTTGATCCAAGGATAATATAGCCAACAGCAAAATCCCTAAAATGGATACAATATATTTTTCCTTAAGACTGTATGGAATCAGAATTTTATTATATGCCAGATTATAATACACCATAAGTAAAAAGAAAATTATAAATCTTAAAACGGATTTTACATTTTTGTTTATGACCTTAGTGCACATATATATCGTATTTCCCACCCTGATATAAACTGTTTGCAAAATATTCAAAGGCTCGTAGGAATCCAATTTATAAAATACCTTGCATATGGGCCGAAAAAATATACCAGTAATCCCCATAAAGAGAAAAAGAAGTATCATTGACTTTTTTAACAGCCTTGGTGCAAAATCTGACATTTTCTTTTTTGCACGCAATTCCATATCATTTACCCTAAAGGTCACATTTTCCTGATTATAAAATCGCAGTCCTAAACCAGAAAAAGAAACTTTCTCTAATTCAATATAATTATCCCCTTCCTTTAAAGTAACTAATTTGGAAAACTTCGTAGATTTAGGTGTATATAGAAAGACATATGCCTCTAACTCTTTGGAAGATATATCTGAAAGATTAATATACAAATACAATCTTTGTTTTTTTATTTTGGATAATCCTATCCATTTAGGAAAATCATTTGTTTTGATTGACCAAACTCCATCAGCATCACACTCCCCCTCAGGAAGAACAAAACTCTTATACTTCTGCTGAGGAATATCATATATATATCCTTCCTGCATAAAACTATCTTTCCCATTCGTTTTGTTAATCTGCATTGCTGCCAATGCCAAGGACAAAATGCATTCCACAGCCAACAAAACTATAAATATAAGATAATTTTTACCTTTTGCCATATTCATGATATTCCTCCAGTTTATTACAATGCCAAAAATCCTAGTACCTCTATCCCATATTCATCACAAATCTGAAGCTCTTTTACTATTTTTTCATAAGAATCTTGACGAATCTCTTCACTCAAAATTACGGTACCAATGTCGTTCGCTTTATTAATCGTATCGATATTATATAGCAAAGACCCCCCCTCTGAAATTTCAATATGATAACTTTTTAGTTTTTGTTTCAGTTCATTTAAATATTCCGAAGGGAAATTATTGTTAATGGACAAGACTATTTTTGAAATTCCCTTTTTTCTGCAGGTTAATACTATATTGTTCACTAATAAACCTTGTCTATCCTCTTCATTTAATTGATACATCTCATCTAAGAATATTTTATCCAGCCACCGGTCAATAAAAATATTTCTTCTATTGTTTTGTACAATGATTCCTAATACCTTTTTATTATAGATATCACTCAATTCTTTAATAGATTTCACTTTATTGTTCAAAATATATTTTACATCAATATAAATTACTGCAATCATAAAGCCAAGAATCAAACCGAAAATAGCATAAAATAATACATTGCGTTTTGAGGAAACTTCCTCTTCTTTCTCTTCATCCTCTTCGATTGTTTCTGCTCGTACTGCCGGAGATATATTTGCCAACAGATCTTTCATATCAATTTCTTTGTCCTTTATATTCTTATTTATTTCATCTCTCCGCTTTTGTAACTCAGCATTTGATACATAACTGCTTTCCCGGCTCACAAGCTTCAATTCATATTCCAAACCGATTTTTTTTATATCATTATGGTTACTGATCTTCTCCTGTACAATATCAGCCATTTTTTCACAGGCTTCTCTATCATAATGCAGTACCTGTATGATGATTACATTATTGACCTTATCTTCATACTTATCATTTTGCAAATCAATCATTGAAAGCACTTCCGATACATAACTCTCTTTGACCCCTAATTCACTTGCAATCTCTTTTGCAATATCCCCATATTCCACATAATTCATATATGAAAAATATACGGACTTTACATCTTCCGGTTCTGCCATTATCAAGTATTCCAGTGTTACTGCATTCTCATTATATGGATTCATCCGCATATTGATAGACTCATTCATATATTCCCTAAGCGTTTCTATATCCCTATTCAGTTCCCTAAACTTTTCAATATTCCTCTTGTCATCATCTGTTAATTCATATTCTACCTTCTGATTCTTCCCTGTTTCAGACATAAGTAGTCCTGCTATTAAAAAAAGTAATCCCATGAATATCATACAAACTAATACAATTCTCCACTTTCTCATTACTTCTATCAACATAGCACCTAAATTCATCTCTCTTAAATTAACTTTTTCATTATAATTCAAATTGTCCATATACATTCTCCTCTTCTTTATTTTACAAATAAAACATATGGTATCAAATACGGTTTCCAAAGTGGTGAAGTAAAACTATATAAAAAGCAACACATACAAAAAATTAATAATATTCTTAAATAAATTGCCTTTTCTCTTCTATCACTCATCATCTGATACACATGGGCATATAAGTAATATCCTGCCGGATAAAAATAATATGTCAACCGAATCATGCCCGTTGTCATACTCGCAACAACAATTGCCATAATGGTCAAAAGCATTACCATATAGTAGCCATTCCATTTTCCCGCCTGTTTTAGATTTTTTCCATATAGCACAGCTAGTAAGATAATAGGCATCATGATTAAAATGTTAAATATTACCCGCCAATTCATTCCTCCTGAAAAGTAACCACTATAACGCCGTAACCATGTAAAATGCCCTTGTAATCGCACAATCAAAAATGCCCCAAACATAAACATAATCACAAAAAGAAAAATCACTCCACCTCTTATCCAGGCATCTCTCGAACCCCTTTTACGAATTCCATTCTCCAAAATAAAATACATCGGCAGCATAATGATTGCAGAATAATGAAATCCTGTTGCCAACAATATCATTGCACAATAATTTCCGAATCTGCGTTCTTCCAAATAATGATAACTATACATTACCATACCAACGGCTATGCTCATCCTGACAAGTCCAAAAAGAAAAAGGTAACAGGCGGTAGCATAAATGAATACACTAATTCCTAAATTTATTTCTTTTATTTTCTTTTCAAAGGCTAAATAAACAAAATATAAGGATAAAAAGGCTTCAAAAATATATACCCATTGAAATCCACCCAACTTTGCAGCCAGTAAATTTAACAAAAAAAACAATGGTTCCGGATCTCCCCGATAGGATGCTACATATGACAAATCTGATTTATTATAAAGTGTATATCTCAATATA
>CAMWYJ010000014.1 GCA_947178445.1 uncultured Clostridium sp. | reverse complement strand
AGCACACGGCTGTTAACCGTGGTGTTGTAGGTTCGAGCCCTACTCGGGGAGTTTTTTGTTAGGAATTATCATTGATAATTCTTATCATCAAAATAAAAGTATTGCATATAATACTGTATAATTGAATTTGGCGCCATAGCCAAGTGGTAAGGCAGAGGTCTGCAACACCTTTATCACCAGTTCAAATCTGGTTGGCGCCTCTAACAAAAAATGCTGTAAATCTTGATTTTCAGGGCTTGCGGCATTTTTTGATTTTTTTCGTTTAAAGTGTTTCAAAATAGAGTAAGTATAATTTTTAAAATTCTTTTGACACTGAAATCAAAATCTGCATAACTCCGTGTAAGATGTGAAAAACTATAGAAAATATCTATCGGAGGTCTTATATGGAGAATAAGAAAAATATGCTTGACAGGTATAAGTCTGCCGGGCATTTGTTAAAAAAACTGGGGATTATATTGATTGGAACTTTTCTTTATTCGGCAGGAATTGGTTTGTTTCTTGATCCGAATGAATTAGCACCCGGAGGTGTGGTGGGCATTTCTGTTATCATAAGCCATGCCCTGGGAGGCTCTACGGGAACATGGTATTTTTTACTTAATATTCCTATTACATTACTTGGATTGTGGAAGTTTGGTGGAAAATTCATTATTTTCAGTTTTTATGCGATTACATTAAATTCTATCTTTACGAATCTGTTTTCTATGTTTCCAGCAGTAACTACAAATCTATTGCTAGCTGCCATTGCAGGAAGTCTTTTGGTAGGAACAGGAATTGGTATTGTTTTGCGTACCGGGTCTACAACAGGAGGTACGGATATTATTATCAAAGTTTTGCGCCGTCGTTATCCTGCAATTAAAACAAGTACATTTTTCCTCACAATCGATTTAGCTATCGTGGCAATTTCCGGTTTGGTATTCAAGGATTTTAATATCGCCATGTATGCATTTATTACAGTGGCATTACATGGGCGTGTACTGGATTATGTGCTTTACGGCAGTGACGAGGCAAGGCTTATCTATATTGTATCAGATAAGTCGAATGCGTTGCTGGAACGCATTCTTGAGGAATTAGAGATTGGTGCTACCATTTTGCGTGGCCATGGTGCGTATAGTAAATCCGAAAAGGATATTATTATGTGCGTAATCAGGAAACGGAATGCTCCGCACCTTGAGGAAATCGTAAAGCAGGAAGACAGTCGGGCATTTATGATTATTTCAAATGCCAGTGAAATCTACGGAGAGGGATATAAGAATATTCTTGTAGAGAAAGTGTAGATGAAAGGAATTGATATCAGAAAAAATGGCAGAAAAAACGCAATCTTTGCATTTTCCTGTATAGTTTGGTATAATAAATTGGATTATATTCAGCAATAGGAGCAAATGTATGGAGCAGCCAATTTTGGATAAATTAATTGAATATCAAACATCGGGATGTTATCCGTGGCATATGCCCGGACATAAGAGAAGATTGAATACAATTTTTCCTGAATTGGTAGAAAATCCATTTTCTATTGATGTGACAGAAGTTGGAAATTTAGATGAATTTCATCATCCAGAGGGGATTATAAAAGAAGCATTTGAGAGAGCTGCAAGTATTTATGGTACCCATAAGAGCTACTATTTGGTAAACGGCGCAAGTTGTGGATTGTTGGCAGCGATATCGGCTGTATGTAAGAAAGGTGAAAGCCTGATCGTGGCGAGAAACAGTCATAAGTCTGTGTATAATGCATTGCGGCTTTTGCAAATTAAACCGGTTTATTTAATGCCGGAGTGGAATGAGGAACTTTCCATGTTTGGCGGTGTTTCAGCAAATGAGGTAAAAAAGCTGATAAAGCGGCATTCGGAGGTAAAGGGAATTCTTATTGTTTCCCCTACTTACGAAGGTGTGGTAAGTGATATAGAAAAAATTGCAAAGCTGGCCCATAAGAATGGACTGCCACTTATTGTGGATGCAGCACATGGAGCACATTTTGAGTTTATGGCGAATGTAAATGAAACACTTTCTACGATCAATTATAAGAAGGTGCCGGAGCCGGCAATCCGAAAGGGTGCAGATCTTGTGGTGGAGAGTCTTCATAAGACATTGCCGGCTATGACACAATGTGCGATTTTGCATGAAAACAGCCAGCTTGTGAATGGTGAAAGGTTAGAAGAATTTTTATCCATATATCAGAGTACATCACCATCCTATGTGTTTATGGCATCCATGGAGGCATGTATTGAAAAAATGAACCATGAGAGGGATGGGCTTTTTATCATTTATAAAGAGCGTCTTGTAGAGTATCGAAAAAAGTTTGAACAGATGCAGCACATACATCTTGTGAAGGAAGAGGATTTCAAGAAAGAATGTGAGGCTGGCTATGATGAGGGTAAACTGGTGTTTTCCGTGAAAAATTGTGGGATAAAACAGGGAGACGAAGAAGTGCCATTTACCGGAACCATGTTAGGTTCTATGTTAGAAGAGGAATATGGACAGATGGTGGAAATGGCAGGGGGAAGTTATGTGATTGCCATGACATCCATCGCAGATTCTTCGGAAGCTTTTGAGGCTCTATATCAGGCAATGGAAATAATAGACGGACAATTAACGGATTATGAAAATACAGCCGATAATATAGTATATAACATGTTGCCGAAATACTTTATGGATATTGCCAGGGCGAGGGATGGTAATAGTGAACAGGTAATATTAACAGATGCAGTTGGAAGAGTGAGTGCGGAATATATTTATGTATATCCGCCAGAAATTCCATTGATTGCACCAGGCGAGGTATTTACAAGGGAACTGATCAGGGAAATACGAAAGGCAGCCATTTGTGGACTCAATATAAAGGGTATTGGAATCATTCCAGAAGGTAATCAGGGATTATCAGAGCATGCTTTTGAGGAGAATGAAATTACGGTGTCTGTGACAGCAGCGGCAAAACCAGAGTCATATGGATTTATGGGAAGAAAAAAGCAGAGAAGAAACCGAAATGGAAAGAAATGGTGACTGACAATATAGCGCTTAAATGATACACTATAGACTTAAGGATAATAAATTGACAATGTATAAGTCTGTGATGATTAAATGATATAGTGTGTACTAAAGTATAATAGTGAAAATTAAAGGTTTTGATAGAATACAAGGAAGATAAGAGGGCATAGCTGTGGAAGGAATTTTTATTACAATGGAAGGACCGGATGGTTCTGGTAAGTCAACACAGATTGAATTGTTAAAGCAATATTTAGAGCATAAGGGATATGATATTGTGATTGCCAGAGAACCCGGGGGTACTGCTATTAGTGAAGTAATCCGTAAAATCATATTGGATCCTGTACACAAGGAAATGAGCCATATGACAGAGTTGCTGCTATATGCGGCTGCCAGGGCACAGCTTGTGAATCAAGTAATCGAGCCGGCTCTTTTGGATGGAAAGGCAGTGATTTGTGACAGATTTGTGGAATCCTCTGCTGTATACCAGGGCATTGGAAGAGGGCTTGGTGTTGACACGGTTTATGAGGTGAACAATTACGCATTAGGAGACGTAAAACCAAAGCTTACTATTTTTATGGATTTAGATGCAGAGGATGGAATTAAAAGAAAGGAAAAACAGACAAAGTTAGACCGGATGGAGTTAGAGGATATGATGTTCCATAAGCGAGTAGTGGAGGGATATCGTAAGCTTGCAACTCTTTACCCGGAGCGAATTGTTCCGATTGATGCAACATTGTCTATTGAAGAGATACATAGCAGAATTGTGAAAGAAGTAGAGAAACGTTTTAGTTTAAAATAGATTTTGTTAAGCACCTGCAAAATGCGGGATTTTTAGAACAGGGTTTTGTAATGATCGGATAGTTTTGTAAGGAAGAGGAGGGATTTGTATGGATATGATGCGGGTAAACCAGGTGCAGAACCAGGTGCCAGTAGAGAATAATACCCAGACACCAAAAGGAGACGACAGTTTCAAATTCACATTAGTCAGCCACATAGAAAATAATGAATTGCAGGAAAAGCTTTCGAACCTGATGAAGGATATTGAGGAACAGGGAGAGAAGATTGCAAAACATATGGATATACGGGATATGAAGCGTTACCGTACATTGGTAAAGGAATTTATGAATGAGGTGGCGGCAAATTCCCATGAATTTTCAAGGGAGAATTTTCTTGACCGAAGGGGAAGACACAGAGTATATGGAATTGTCAAAGAGGTTGATAAATCGTTGGATGATTTGGCGCAGGAGCTTTTGAAGGAGGAGAAGGATAACCTTGCAATTCTTGGGAAAATAGATGATATCCGGGGCATGCTGCTCGACATTTCAACCTGACAGTGATTGGAAGAAACTGGAAATGTGAATGCACAATAGGATGGAAGGAGAAAAGTATGGCGAATTATAGTGATATTATTGGACATGAGGATATTGTCAAGCATTTTAAGAGTAGTATCGAGCTTGGAAAAGTTTCTCATGCATATATTTTGAATGGGGAAAAGGGTGTTGGTAAAAGAACCTTGGCTGCTGTGGTGGCAAAGTCTTTACAGTGTGAGGGCGGGGAACCAGATCCTTGTAATGTCTGTAAGTCCTGTCTGCAGGCAGATTCGGGAAATCAGCCGGATATTATCTGGATTAGGCATGAAAAGCCAAATGTTATTACGGTAGATGAGGTTCGGACACAGATTATCAATGATATTGATTTAAAGCCTTATAGCAGTAAGTATAAGATTTATATTGTTCCCGATGCACAGCTATTGAATCCACAGGCACAAAGTGCATTACTTAAAACGATAGAAGAACCGCCGGAGTATGCCATTATTATGCTGCTTACGAATAATATGGATAAATTCCTTCCAACGATATTAAGCCGCTGCATCGTTCTTAATTTTAAGCCAGTGGAGCCGCTTGATATGATAGAGTATCTTACTACCCAGGTTGGGGTGGATCAGGAGATAGCCAGGTTTTGTACGGACTTTGCACAGGGAAACCTTGGGAAAGCAGTGCGGCTTGCGATTTCACCAGAATACGAGGAGATTAAAGAGGATACTGTCAGACTGCTTCGTCAGATGGACTCCATGGAAATTGATGAAATTATTACTGCAGTGAAACAAATGGGCAAATACAAATTAAATGTAACAGATTATATTGATATTATGACAATGTGGTTCCGGGATATTCTGATGGTGAAAATATCTAATTCGCCAAATAAGTTGATTTTTAAAAATGAGTATTCCGTAATGCGTAAGCAGGCAAGTCGGATTTCCTATGAAGGTGTGGAAGAGATTTTACAGGCGATGGATAAGCTGAAAATCCGTCTTGAGGCAAATGTTAATTTTGATATAGCAATGGAGCTTATGCTTCTTACAATAAAGGAGAATTTAGAATGACAGAAGTTATTGGGGTACGTTTCAGACCAAACGGAAAAATATATTTTTTTGCACCGGGAAAAAATGAATTAGAGGTAGGGGATGCTGTGATTGTGGAGACTGCCAGAGGTGTAGAATATGGTAAAATGGTACTTGACCGCAGGGAGGTTAACGAGGAGGATATCACAGGAGTCTTAAAACCGGTTATTCGCAAAGCAACAAAAGAGGATGATGTAAAAAATGCAGCAAATAAAGAAAAATGCAAGAAGGCATTTGATATTTGTCTGGAAAAGATTGCTAAGCATGGTCTTGAGATGAAGCTGATTGATGTAGAATATACCTTTGACAATAACAAGGTGCTGTTTTACTTTACCGCAGATGGAAGAATTGATTTCCGTGAGCTTGTGAAGGATTTGGCGGCAGTATTCCGAACAAGAATAGAGCTTCGTCAAATTGGTGTAAGGGATGAGACAAAGATTTTAGGTGGAATTGGTATCTGTGGAAGAGAGCTTTGCTGCCATCAGCATTTATCTGATTTTGTTCCGGTATCCATCAAGATGGCAAAGGAACAGAATTTATCTCTCAATCCAACAAAGATTTCCGGTGTCTGTGGGAGACTTATGTGTTGCCTTAAGAATGAGCAGGAAACCTATGAATATTTGAATGACAGATTGCCAAATGTGGGGGATTTCGTGCGTACCAATGATGGATTAAAAGGTGAGGTTAGCAGTGTCAGTGTACTTCGCCAGAGGGTGAAGGTTATCGTAGAATTGGAAAATGGAGATAAAGAAATTCGGGAATACCAGGCGGACGAGCTTAGATTCAAGCCAAGAAAGAAACGCAATAATGACAGGGATAAGGAAAATGATGAAGAATTAAAAGCATTAGAGGCACTTGAGAAGAAAGAGGCCGGCTCAAAGATTGATGATTAAAGAATTTTAAAAGTCAGATGTTTGGGTTTTGCAGTGCTGTATTTTTCCAGAGACAACAGGTGAGTGCAGTATGAAGGTATGCTTGAAAGTGACGGAAAAAGAGGCGGTTGAATAATAATATGGTAGCGGTTTACGAGGATGAGAGAATAGATGATTTACAGTGCAAGGGATATCAACTGATCCAGAAGCCAAAGGGATTTTGCTTTGGAGTTGATGCGGTACTGCTGTCTGATTTTACAAAGGTGAAGAAGGGACAAAAAGTGCTTGACTTGTGCTCCGGAAGTGGTGTAATTCCTATCTTGCTTGCAGCAAAAACGGAGGGGAGCATATTTACCGGGTTGGAATTGCAGGAAGACTATGCGGATATGGCAAATCGGAGTGTATTAATGAATCGGTTGCAGGATAAAGTGAATATTGTCTGCGGAGATGTGAAGGATATAAAGAAGCTTTTTTCAGGAGCTTCTTTTCCTGTTGTAACGGTAAATCCACCCTATATGACAGAAAACCATGGACTTATAAATCTTTACGAACCAAAAACGATTGCAAGACATGAGGTGGCATTGTCCTTAGAGGATGTGATTGCGGCAGCAGGCTATGTATTGCCGGAAAGTGGCAGTTTTTTTATGATACATAAGCCTTTTCGTTTGGCAGAGATTTTCCGTGTGATGAAGCAGTATCGTATAGAGCCGAAAAGGATGCGGCTGGTTCATCCCTATGTGGATAAGGAGCCGACCATGGTAATGGTTGAGGGCTTAAAGGGTGGCAGGGAGCGAATTACCATTGAGCCGCCGCTTATTATTTATAAAGAGAAGAATGTATATAGTGATGAGGTATATGGCATTTATAAGGCAGGGGGGAGGTAAAGTATAGTTCGTTTTATTCCTGCGAGGGTCAAATACCCCGCCCCTTGGGGCGTTCCAAATTTGATGCCCCGCTGCTTGATAAGTATATTGAGTGTATGCGTATATTTTAAGGTTATCAGTATCTTTGCACATAGATATATTATGCAGCATATAATTGATTTACCGAAGGAAACGAAATACAATGTGATAAATGAAAATGGTTTTTGGCAGATAATTGTAATACTATATTCTGTGCTTCCCTTTCAGTTAGGAAAGTTTGATATCAGTAATTCTTTTGGTTTCTGGATTAAAAATATTTGTGGTTTTTATGGTATCATAGCTATTTCAGGGATAGTGGAAACTTCCGCACTAAGTTGTGCAGTTATGTTTAGTTTAACAGTATTGATATCAGTTATTTTGTATGTGATATTCATTATGAAAAGAAGCACATATTGTTAAGAAGGTAGCAGTTAGACAGATTTCTGGCGACTGCAATTTTTAATAGGATATAATTGACTAAAAAAACTATATATGATAAATTATCTCTATCTTGATAGGAATATGAAGTTAAAAAAATATGGAGGATATGTGTTTTCAGACTCTGAGAATTATTTGTTATATTCGTTAGAAGATGGCAGTATAGTGTATACTGGAGAATTAAGAGATACCGTAAATATTAATACAATAATAGACAGCTTCTTTGAGAAAAAGTAGTTTTAATATTGTTTGGAAAATTATCTTGAAGAGTATAAGGGGGCTTATACCCTCTGTTGCTTTTTGTAAATTATGATAGGTTTACCAGGGGGATTATCTATGTTAAAATTGCAGGAAAAATTATTCTTTCGGAGTATGATGAGAACCGTGCTGTTATTGCTATGGTTAGCGGGGAGTACAGGCTATTACATACATCTGCAGTCCTTGCTTGACCATAATGATGTCTTGTTATGGAATGCCACAGGTGTTTTTTTTATGCAGCTTAGAGCGTGTTATTTCTTTTTTGTAATTATGGCGCTGCTGGCATTTGACTATTTTCGTGAGGTGCCGGATGCCGATTTGCTGGAAATGGTAAGAACCGGTGGATGCTGTTTTAAAAATGACTGTATACAATTTTTTGTGTTGCTGCAGGCTGTTTTGTTATCTGGAGTGATTATGTTCATTTTCCAATTGTCTTATTTTCAAAGTCGCAATGCGCTGACAACGCAGACCTTAAGCTATTTGGCAAAGGTAAGCAGCTTATATATTGGTCTCAATGGAGGTATTGCGATTTTGCTGGGATGGTTTTTGTCTAGAAGAATGAATAAGATTATGGGATACGTCAGCCTTCTTCTGTTCTGCATTGTGGTAAGTCCGAATATGGTTACCAATTTTAATTATGTGATGGCTGGTGAGGTAAGGCTTACGAAATTCTTCAGGGAATTCTATATTATGCCGGAGGTGATAACGGTTGACGAAATGATAATCGGCAATTATGTCACACTAATACCGGTTCATCTCCCACATCTTTGCCGGGGGCTGTTCTGGCTGTTTCTGTTTATGGCGGTAATCGCAGGTTGTTATCGGTTTAAGGGAAGGAAGATAGTCGGGGCGGCTTTTCTCTGCATGATGGCAGGTAGCTTTTTTGTTATGTTGCTGCCTGCCAGCTATTATAGTGCGAATAACAGTTATGATGAAGCGGATGCGAATAACTATCCGTATATGTATTATATTTCCCCAAAGCATGAGCAAAAGGAAAAAGAAGCACCATATGTGTTTCTTGATTATGACATGAATATTCAATTAGGGCAGCGGATGAAGATAAATACAGTGCTGAAGCCATCGGAAAAAAATCTGAAGACCTATGATATGACATTATACCATCTTTATGAAATAGAGCATGTTACCGATCAGGATGGGCGAGAGCTTTCCTATGAGCGGGCGGGAGATTACATAACGGTTTATAATGATTTGGTGTCACTGGAGGAGATAGTGATAACCTATGAGGGGGGATGTGCGAATTTTTATAGCAATGCACAGGAACTATATCTTCCGGCAGCTTTTCCGTATTACCCGCTTCCGGGGTTTCGTGTTGTGTATGATACAGAGTTACAGGAGTATGTGGATAACCGGTTGGACATGGAGGCATATTTTGATGTAGCTTTCACATCCAAATCCAGAGTATATTCGGATTTACCGGAAGCTTCGGAGAACCATTTTGTGGGTCGAAGCCGGGGCAACCTTTTTGTAAGCGGTTTTTATCAGGAGAAAGAGCTGGAGGATGGGGCGGTCTGTATCTATCCGTATGTGGAGCCATATACAGATATTTCTATTGAAGCAAACAGAACTATGTATCCATTGGTGCTGGAATATCTGGAAAATAATAGTATTTGGAAAAATCCGGACAAGAAAAAATTTATTTTTGTTCCCCATGTCGTAGGCTGCTATTTTGCATACATAACGGAGAATGCGTTGGTTGCACCGGAATATTCATGGGAATCTTTAGCGCACGAATGTGAGAGGGACAGACTATCGGAATGGTACAGCGGCAGGGAGGATGAAATATCACAATCAGAGAGTGAATGGATAGATACATATATATACCGGTACAATTTTTTGAAAGAAGAGGATCCGGAGGAGGTCACCTATGATAAGCTCAAGCAGATGTATATGGACGGATTTGCCGAATACCGGCCCGAGGAGTGTACGGATGAAATGTTTGATCAATTTCTGATTAAATGTTTTGGCGAGGAGGAGTTTGAAAAATTGAAGGGAGAGGAGTAATATGCTGGACATAAAAGGCTTATCGAAAAGCTTTGGAAGAAAGGAGATTTTACATAATATTTCCTGCCATCTGGATAGTGGTGTCTATGGTTTATTAGGACCGAATGGTGCAGGAAAGACGACGCTTTTACGGTGTGTCTTAGGTTTGTATCCTTATAACAGTGGAAGCGTTTTGTTAAATGAAAAAGACACATTAAAGGAAAAAAGGGAATCTCGTATAGGGTATCTTCCCCAA
Organism: uncultured Clostridium sp.; assembly: GCA_947178445.1. Taxonomy (GTDB): domain Bacteria; phylum Bacillota; class Clostridia; order Lachnospirales; family Lachnospiraceae; genus CAG-590. The sequence goes on along the minus strand of CAMWYJ010000014.1, from coordinate 56,327 downwards.
AAAAGCGGTGTTTTTCCAGGGCTTACGGTGGAAGAACACCTTAAGTATTTTGCCTGCCAAAAGGAGATTAATAAAAAGGAAGCGGATGCCTGCATAGACGAGGTATTGGAAATGGTACATCTTAAGGAATACAGAAAGATAAAGGGGCGAAAGCTTTCCGGAGGAATGGTGCGCCGCCTTGGAATCGCACAGGCATTGTTAGGCAAACCGGAATTGATTATATTTGATGAGCCGACCACGGGTCTAGATCCGGAGGAGCGGAGCCGATTTAAAAATATTGTACGGCAGTTGGGGAAGGAGATGACGGTAATCATGTCCACACATATCGTAGAGGATGTGGAGGCAGTGTGTAATCAGATTATCATTATTAAGGATGGAGAAATTTCCGCACAGGGGTCACAGGAGGAAATCAGCCGGTATGCGGCAGGTAAGGTGTATGAAATCCCCCGGGAAGAGCTGACGGATGAGGATTATGTGGAAAAGGAAAAAGAGGTGGATGGAAAAGAGGTATTGCGGGTGCTGTCCGGGAGAGCAATAGATGCGGATAAACGCACAAAGCCAAATGTGGAGGATGGATATCTTTGCATACTTAAGGGATTATAAAGGGAAAAAAGAGAAGATATATGATGAGGAAAGCAATGATAAAAACCTATTATCAAATAAAGGGAATCGGAATTTTTGGCTGGGTTCCGGTGTTTATTTTATATATTTTTATACCATGCTGGAGTTGTTCGGTTTATGCTGGTTTTCAGGATATCGGGGAAGTGTATACTTTTTTTGTAGAAACGAGCCAATATATGTGTCCTGTATTTTCTGTATGGTTGCCTTTTTTCGTGCTGTATCATTTAATTGAGCAGCCAGGATGCGAGGTTTTATATGTGGATAAAACATATAAATGCTCTGAGTTATTAGTTCCGTATATTTTATATGCCATATTGATGCTGCCTCTTTTTGGAGTATATGGCTGGATGTTTCCCAACCTTTGGTGGCTTTATTTGAAGCTTTGCGTAGTGAACCTATTGTATTTGGGTATAGTCTATGCATTTTCTTATCTTTTCGGGCAGATTATACCCGGAATCATTGTCGTGTTATTATATTCGGTGCTGGCGTTTATGGAGGGAAGCAAAAATACAGGAGTATTTTCATACTTTTCGAGTGTGGTAAATACCGGAGGTAAATTAATAAAAGAGCTGCTTCCCATTTTGGTAGTGAGTGCCATATTGTTTTTAATTGGTATTATAGCCAATAAGAGATTTATAGGGAAGTGTTGATTTCTGTAAGCAACAAGCCAAGTGTGCGTGCCTGTATGCGAATTTAGAAGCTTCTGCCACGTTGTTGACGTGTTATATCTGATTGATTATAATAAGGAAAAAAATGAAGGTATAGGGAACGCTATGGCAGGAATGTTATATATATGTGCAACACCGATTGGAAATTTGGAGGATATTACGCTTCGGACCTTGCGGATATTAAAAGAAGTGGATTTGATTGCGGCAGAGGATACGAGGAATAGTATTAAGCTGCTCAATCATTTTGAGATAAAAACACCAATGACCAGCTATCATGAATTTAATAAGTATGACAAAGCGAAGGTATTGGTAGAAAAAATGCTTAATGGAACCAATGTTGCGCTGATTACGGATGCGGGAACACCGGCAATATCGGATCCAGGTGAAGAGTTAGTGCGCCAGTGCTTAGATGCTGGGGTGAAGGTAACTTCACTGCCAGGTCCTTCTGCAATGGTGACGGCCCTTACCTTATCCGGGCAAAAGACAAGAAGGTTTTCCTTTGAAGCATTTTTACCATATGATAAGAAGGAACGGGCAGCGGTGCTAGAGGAATTAAAGAGAGAGACACGGACGATTATTGTGTATGAGGCGCCTCACAAGCTCAAAAAGACGTTAAAGGATTTGTATGAGGCATTAGGTGACCGAAGTATCTCTCTTTGCCGTGAGCTTACCAAAAAACATGAGGAAAACCATTGCACAACGCTTGCAGAAGCAATCACATTTTATGAGGAAACAGAGCCAAGAGGGGAATTTGTATTGGTGATAGAGGGTGCAGACAGAAAAATACTTCAAACAGAGGAAATAAAAGATTTGTTAGCAATGAGTATTCCCGAGCATGTAGCATTTTACATGGAGCAGGGCATGGATAAAAAAGAGGCTATGAAGGCAGCCGCAAAAGACAGAGGTGTCGGAAAGAGAGACATTTATCAGGAGTTGATAGACGAATGATTAGTCGGGCGGGTGTCCGGACCGTGAAGTGTGAAAAGTAATGATTCGTTACAGGCATTTTTTATGTGCGAATTCTAGCCTTGACACAATCCGTGAAAGAACCTATAATAAAAACAGCTATAAAAGACAAAAGCATGGAAGAGAAGAGTACATTTGGAATGTCTTTCACAGAGAACCTGGGTTGCTGAGAACAGGAAAGGACGGAACGGATGGAAGATGGTCTTGGAGCTTCTTGTGTGAGACGGTTTCGAGGGTAGGTATATAATGTGAGAAACCTTAGAGACAATCATCATGGCGGAACATATTTTGGACATGATGTGTTTAGCATAAGACGGGTACACCCGTTATAGTGTAGACTGGTTGTGGTCAGTCATTAAGGTCGGCATAGTGATATGCAGATGAATTAAAGTGGTACCGTGAGATAACAGCTCGCCTTTATAATGATTTAAGGGCGGGCTTTCTTTTTTTCTTAGGAAGGAATTTCATAATCACCTGACTGTTTTTCGGAAAATGAAGAAAGCAGGTTGTTCAAAGGATTCATGAAAAGGGAAGAAAAAGCACCACACAATTTAATTAAGACAACAGTAACTATGTAAAGGAATCAGGAGGGGAACAACAATGGCAAAGAAACCGTATTACATTACCACAGCGATTGCTTACACATCTGGTAAGCCGCATATTGGTAACACTTATGAAATCGTCCTTGCAGACAGTATTGCAAGATACAAGAGATTTGCAGGATATGATGTCCGTTTCCAGACAGGTACAGATGAGCACGGGCAAAAGATTGAGTTAAAGGCAGAGGAAGCAGGTATTACACCAAAGGAGTTTGTAGACCAGACGGCCGGGGAGATTAAGAGAATCTGGGATTTGATGAATACCTCTTATGATAAATTCATCCGTACAACGGATGAAGATCATGAGAAGCAGGTGCAGAAGATTTTCAAAAAGCTGTATGATAAGGGTGATATTTATAAGGGTTATTATGAGGGACTTTACTGTACACCTTGTGAATCATTTTTTACGGAGTCGCAGCTTGTGGATGGCAAATGCCCGGATTGTGGACGGGAAGTGCAGCCGGCAAAGGAGGAGGCATATTTCTTCCGTATGAGTAAGTATGAGGGCAGGCTGATTGATTACATCAATACACATCCGGAGTTTATTCAGCCGGAGTCCCGTAAAAATGAGATGATGAATAATTTCCTGCTGCCGGGGCTTCAGGATTTATGTGTATCCAGGACTTCTTTTAAATGGGGAATTCCGGTGGATTTTGACACAAAGCATGTCATTTATGTGTGGATTGATGCATTGACTAACTATATTACCGGTCTGGGATATAAGGTTGATGAGCCGGATGATAAGATGTTTGGGCAGTACTGGCCATGTGACCTTCATCTGATAGGTAAGGATATCCTTCGTTTTCATACCATTTACTGGCCGATTATGCTGATGGCACTTGATTTACCGCTTCCAAAGCAGGTATTTGGTCATCCATGGTTAATCCAGAATGATGGGAAAATGAGTAAGTCCAGAGGAAATGTAATCTATGCGGATGACCTTGTGGATATGTTTGGTGTAGATGCAGTTCGTTATTTCGTTCTTCATGAGATGCCATTTGAAAATGACGGTGTTATTTCATGGGAGCTTTTGGTGGAGCGTTTGAATTCGGACCTTGCCAATACATTAGGAAATCTTGTAAACCGTACCGTTTCCATGTCAAATAAGTATTTTGATGGGGAGGTAAATAACAAGAAAGTAAATGAGGATGTGGATCAGGAATTAATTGATTATGCATTAGATACAAGAATCCGTGTGTCAAAGGCAATGGATAAGCTTCGTGTGGCAGATGCTATAACAGAGATTTTTAATTTGTTTAAGCGCTGTAATAAATATATTGATGAGACGATGCCGTGGGCTTTGGCAAAAGAAGAGGATAAGAAAGACCGCCTTGCTACGGTTCTTTACAATTTGGCAGAGAGTATCATCATTGGTGCAACCCTGTTAGAGCCATATATGCCGGAAACCTCTGAGAAGATTTTAGCACAGTTTAATGCACCAAAGCGCAAGGTAAATGATATTGTAAAATTTGGCAGTTATAAGTCGGGAACAAAGGTGACAGATAAGCCAGAGATTTTATTTGCCAGACTGGATATGGATGAGGTTATGGCGAAGGTGGAGGAAATGCAGCCGGAACCGGAGCCGGAAGTCGATAACAATCCGGGTATTGATTTAGAGGAGAAAAAACCGGAGATTACGATTGATGACTTTGATAAAATACAGCTCCAGATTGGGGAGGTGATTTCCTGTGAGGAGGTTAAAAAATCAAAGAAGCTGCTTTGCTCTAAGGTTAAGATTGGCAGCGAGGTAAGGCAGATTGTATCAGGCATCAAGGCACATTATTCACCGGAGGATATGGTGGGAAAGAAAGTTGTTGTAGTAACCAACTTAAAGCCAGCGAAGCTTGCGGGTATTGAGTCGCAGGGTATGATTCTCTGTGCGGAGGATGCAGAGGGTAATTTATCCCTGATTACCAGTGAGAAGGATTTTCCACATGGGTCAGAGATTTGCTAGAGCAGGTTTGTTCCTTTTAAAAACGGATTGTAACCGTGGGAAATAATAACAGAAAATATATAAGAATAAGCCTTTGGCGGACTGACTTAAAATCAAATAACAGTCCATCAAAGGCTTATTTTCCGTCTTTATTTTATTAAGAAGTATTATTCAGCAGCTTCCTCTGAAGAATCGGCAGCTTCGTCGTTTTCTCCATCCTCTGAGTTTTCATCTGTTGGAAGGGCAGAGCCATCATTTTCACGGATATAGAGCATATAAGAATCCATCTTCAGGAAATCTTCATCCTTGATATAGTAATAATCATCCGAAGGCTCAATTGGAATTTCCAGTACGATTGGATCCATATAACCTGGATTTTCAGTGGTGGATTTTAGAATATTGATAATACCTTCCGCAAATTCCGTTTCGTATTCAACCTCTGTGGTGTTATTGTAATCACCTTCATCTACTCTGGCGTTGAAGCCCTCGATATAGGCAACCACATCATCATAAGTAGCCTCTAAGGTGTCTAAGGGAGAAATCGTAACCTCCACTGTATAACTGCCGGTTTCCTTGTCCTCTTTTACATCGGTAATCTCATATTTGGCATTGGCAAATATGGACTGTGCCAGATAGTAAAATTCGGAAAGTACTGTTCCGTCATCCACTTCCTTCACACCATAATAGCTCATCAGATTATGTGCCTGATAATCCATATTGGCAACATAAACAGCTTCTGCATCCTTCTGGGATACACCGGTTAAGGTCATGTAATCTTTGGAAACATTCTTATAATTAATATCTAAAAGACTGGTTACATATCTGGAGTAAACCTTTGCTTTACTGTCAAACAAGCTGCATCCGGACAGCGAAAGTACCAGGACAAAAACCAGTCCTAAAACAGTAACTTTTTTCAATGTAGATCTCATATATAAAATCCTCCTAGGGTATAATTATTTCATAATTATTTAGACTATATCACAAAATGCAGTTGGTGTCTATTGCTTAAATGATTGTAACAGGCGGAAATTTATAGTATACTGAATGGTATATGTTTCGCAGACACCTAAACGAATATAGTAAAAGTAAGGAGTAAAAAAGGTATGAGCAAAAAAAAGGAAAAAAAGGCTGGAGGATATGTGGCTGCCACAATCCTGTCTGTATTATGGCTGGGTATTAATTATTATATCTATTATCCCGTCATAAATGTGCAGAGCACAGAATTTTGGAACTGGCTGCTGATACATTCTATTGTAGTTAGTATCATTTTTATCTTTTTTGGGATTATTGGAAGAAACGATCATAAAAAGATTAGCTTTCATGATAATTTTATCTATTTTCGGCATGGATTGGGCAGAGTGCAGTTAATCCTTCTTGTGGGAATTCCGGTATTTTGTACGCTGGTACTATTTTTTGGAGGGCTCGCAGGCTCTACATTCTTTAATGCGAAACGCTATGCAAGCCTGATGCCTGTGGAGCAGCGGGATTTTACAGAGGATATTCCGGAATCGGAAAATGTGGATAACATTGCATTGATGGATACGAATAGTGCAAGGGTGTTTGGTAACCGTAAGATTGGTTCCCTGTCAGATGTGGTAAGCCAGTTTGAGGTAGAAGTGGATTATACCCAGATTAATATCAGCAGTAAACCGATGAAGGTGGCAAATCTTCGTTATGCATCCTTTTTCAAATATTTGAATAATAAGTCGGAGGGGATTCCGGGCTATGTAGCGGTAAACCCCGTAAATTCCGATGCGGAGTATATCAAGCTTTCAGAGGGCATGAAGTATGTGCCATCGGGCTATTTTAACAACAATATTTTCCGTCACGTGCAGATGCACAATCCAACCCGGATTATTGAAGGCTGCTATTTTGAGGTGGATGATGTAGGAAAGCCTTATTACATTTGTCCGGTGCTGTATGCCCGAGTGGGGCTTTTCAGTGGAATGGATGTAAAGGGAGCCATTTTGTGTGATCCGGTCAGCGGGGATATGGAGTATTATGATGTGGAGGATGTTCCAAGCTGGGTAGACCGTGTCTATGATGGCGATTTGCTGGAGCAGAAATTTAACTGGTACGGTGAGCTTTCGGGAGGATTCTTTAACAGTATTATTGGACAGAAGGGCTGTATCCGCGCCACGGATGATTATGGTTATAAGACGATAGGTGATGATGTGTGGATTTACACTGGTGTGACCTCGGTAAATGGGGATGCGTCAAATGTGGGATTTATCATGGTGAACCAGAGGACATCGGAAGCAAGGTATTACACGATTTCCGGTGCGGAGGAGTATTCGGCAATGTCTTCAGCGGAAGGTGCGGTGCAGGAGAAGAATTACAGAGCTTCTTTCCCAAGCCTTATCAATGTAATGGGTGTCCCAACGTACATTATGGTGCTTACAGACAATGGCGGTCTTGTGAAAATGTATGCTATGGTAAATGTGGAGCAGTATAATATGGTGGTAACAGCGGAATCGCAGGAGGAGCTGTTTAGCAAATATAAGAAGCTGTTGGCAAATAACGAAAATAAAAATAATGGCGCAGAGGGTGAGGAAGCCCTGGTGAAAGAGAAAGAAATCATTGTCAGTGAAATGGAATATATAACCATGGAGGGTGAGACTTATGTCTATATGAAGGATGAGACCGGAGATGTATATAAGATGCTGTTTGCTCAGGATGAGAGCGTGATTAAAGTATCTGTGGGTGATCGGGTTTTGGTGCAGTATGATGAGAATGAAAATGGAATTCATGATTTGATTGTGGTGGAGCTGATAAAAAAGGGTGAGAGGCTTTCAAAGGCGCCGGAATTATAGAACCACTCATTGAAAGAGGAGAATATTTATGAGGATATTTGATACCCATGCCCACTATGATGATAAGGCATTTACAGAGGATATGGATAACCTTCTTTGTGACATGCACAAAAAAGGAGTGAAACGGATTGTAAATATAGGCTGTTCCATGGAAAGCTCGAGATATATTGTGGACATGGTTAACAGATATGACTATGTATATGGAGCGGTTGGTGTTCATCCGGATGATGTAGGGAATTTGACAGATGCAGATATGCGGGAATTAGCGGAACTGTCGAGGCAGGATAAGATTCTTGCGATTGGGGAAATCGGCTTGGATTATCATTATGATGATATTGATAAGGAGAGCCAGAAACGCTGGTTTGTGGAGCAGTTAGGCATCGCAAAACAGGAACGGCTTCCCGTGGTGATTCACAGCAGGGATGCGGCAAAGGATACCTTAGATATTATGAGGACAGAGCATGCAGGTACGACAGGCGGTGTGATTCATTGTTTTTCCTACGGCGTAGAAATGGCAAGAGAATATCTGAATATGGGTTATTATATTGGTGTTGGCGGTGTGGTAACCTTTAAAAACGGCAGGAAGTTAAAAGAGGTTGTGGAATATGCGTCTCTTGACCGAATTGTATTAGAGACGGATGCGCCATACCTTGCTCCCGTGCCATTTCGTGGGAAGCGGAACTGTTCTCTTTATTTACAATACGTAGCAGAGGAGATTGCAGCAATCAAAGGTGTGGATACAGAGGAAGTATATACAGTAACATATGAAAATGCGGAGAAAATGTATAAAATGTAAGGAAGTATTTTTATATTGGAAGATATGGAGCAGGAAAGAAAACGTATGGAAAAATTAAGCAACCCACAGGTTACGATTGAGACAATTAAAAAATATGACTTTGCTTTTCAAAAGAAATTCGGGCAGAATTTTCTGATTGATGGTCATGTGCTGGATAAAATCATTGCGGCAGCGGGAGTTACAAGGGATGATGTAGTGTTGGAAATTGGACCAGGATTTGGAACTATGACGCAGTATCTGGCGGAAGCAGCCCGTGAGGTGATTGCAGTAGAGATTGATAAAGCCTTAATTCCCATTTTGCAGGAGACCTTGAAGGATTATGACAATATAACGCTGATTAACGAGGATATTCTTAAAGTAGATATAGCTGCATTGGTGGATGAAAAGAACGGAGGTAAGCCGATTAAGGTGGTAGCGAATCTTCCATATTACATTACAACACCGATTATTATGGGATTATTTGAAAGCCATGTGCCATTGGAAAATATTACCGTAATGGTGCAAAAGGAGGTTGCAGCCCGGATGCAGGCAGGTCCTGGCACAAAGGATTATGGAGCGCTTTCTCTGGCAGTACAGTTTTATGCCAATCCTTATATCGTGGCAAATGTTCCTCCAAACTGTTTTATTCCAAGGCCAAATGTGGGAAGTGCCGTGATTCGTCTGACACGCTGGGACAAACCGCCGGTTTCGGTGAGGGATGAGAAGTTTATGTTTGCACTGATACGGGCATCCTTTAACCAGAGACGGAAAACGCTGCAGAACAGCCTGGTAAACGGTGGTGTTGGTGTGACAAAAGACCAGGTGGTGAATGCATTAGAGCAGATGGGATTGTCAGCTACAATACGTGGGGAAGCACTTACACTGGAACAGTTTGCAGGACTTGCGGATATATTATCCCAATGTATTCCATAATCCTTTATAATATGTCACCAATTATACGCCGCCCATTGGGGCGTTTCAAATTTGCTGCCCTGCTGTTTGCGGTGGTTTTTTGACTATGACAAATTCTTTTAGGAGGTACAAGGATATGTGCACCGCAGTAACTTACAAAACAAAAGATCATTATTTCGGGCGCAGTCTCGACTATGAATACTCGTATAACGAGACCGTAACGATAACACCCAGGAACTTTCCCTTTCATTTTCTAAGGGCAGAGGATTTGCAACAACACTATGCCATGATTGGCATGGCTTTTGTTGTAAATGATTATCCTCTTTATTATGATGCCACCAATGAAAAGGGATTGAGTATGGCCGGACTGAATTTTCCGGGAAATGCAGATTACAAATCGGAAAAAAAGGGTGTGGACAACGTTGCGCCTTTTGAATTTATACCATGGATTTTGGGACAATGTGCCAACATCACAGAAGCCAGAGAACGGTTAGCGCGGCTTAATCTGATCAAAATGAATTTCAACGATGAACTGCCTCTTGCAGAGCTCCACTGGATTATTTCCGACAAGAAGGAATCCATTACCGTGGAGAGTACAAAAGACGGATTGAAGGTTTTTGACAATCCGGTAGGAGTATTGACCAATAACCCCTGCTTTGATATGCAGATGTTTAACCTGAATAATTATCTGAGCCTGTCCGTGGATTCCCCTGTAAATCACTTTTCTAAGAAGCTTAACCTGGCACCCTACAGCCGGGGAATGGGGGCAATGGGACTACCGGGAGATTTATCTTCTGCATCACGTTTTGTGAAAGCAGTATTTACCAAAATGAATTCCGTTTCTGGTGATTCTGAATCGGAGAGTATCAGCCAGTTTTTTCATATCTTAGGCTCAGTTGCCCAGCAAAGAGGCTGTGTTCACATGGGTAAGGGAGAATATGAAATTACGATTTACAGCTCATGCTGTAATACTGACAAGGGAATTTATTATTATACCACCTACGAAAACAGCCAGATTACAGGTGTTGATATGCATAAAGAGGATTTAGAGGGCAGTGAGCTTGCAGCATATCCTCTTATAACCGGTCAGCAGATTCATATGCAGAATTGATAAAACCATAAAGTTGAGGAGGACATTTCAAATGACAAAAAATGCTCCAGCGGATATCACTATTTATGCGAAGGATAAAGGAATTACCCTGAGAGAAAAATCCTTAATCGCAATTTCAGGAAGTAAAATAATCGCCTATGGAAATGAGTGCGAATATGTTCAGGCTGACTCTGCCACTGAACAGGAAGTTAAGGTTCTCTCGCCTTTTAAGCAGGGTAAAATAACTGACTTTCCCTGCGCCGTAGCAATGTTAAAATATTTTGTCAGGAAAGCACGTGGCAATAAAAGAATCTGGCGAAAGCCAACAATAGGCATTATTGTGCCGGAAGATATTTCCCTGGTGGAGCAAAAGGCTTATGAAGACGCTATATATATGTTAACTGCAAAGTCGGTCTATCTTTTTCATGAGCCACTGGAAACGATAATTCGCGATTTATCTGTGGAATATAAGAAAAAAATCGATATTATAATTGGAATTGAAGTAAATCCTTTGGAATATATTCAGGAAACCATATCTGATCTGCTCACCTTTTGTGAAAAAAATAGCATCAGCAAAGAGACGGTGATAGAGTTATTATCAAAGACAGAAACGAGCCTGTAAGGACAGTCTGGGAAGCCATTTTGATATGGCTTCTTTTTCTATATAAAGGGATATTTCTGGTATAAAACTGCTTTTCCCTGCATACAATTAGTTATAGCGGGAAAGGAGTGTGGGACAAGTGCAAAGTTATAAGCGTAAAATTACATATTTTTATGAGCACCATAAAGACAATGTCGGAACGACAGCAGGTTTTTTGAAGCTGGAAATCCGTGGAGATAAAGTCAAGATTATTATTAATATACAGGAGCCAGTGGGACTGCCATATCATGAAGCAGAGCTTTATTTTTATCATGAGGCAGGAGACCATCTGGCCGCAGTGAAGACGGGCGAGGTGGAACGGGCAAATGGCATGCTTATCTACCAGGATCGTACAGACTGGCAGAATATGTATGGAACAGGCAGAGATCTCTATACCTTTGATGGTGTGGCAGTAGTGTATAGCGACAGTCATTATTATATTGGAGATTTTAAGGATAAGGACCGGAAGGACTATCCTCTGAAATTAAGGAAGAATGAGCAGGAAAATCAAAAAAATAAAAAATCTGACAGAGCAGAGAGTCTTGTTACAGATTCCAGTGACACAGAAGATTCATCAAAAATGGCAGCAAATCCGGTTTACCGACCAGGTATGAGAAAACCGAAAAATGAAAACATGGATAGCAAAATTTCTGAAATTTTTAAACAGCAGAAAGAAGAAAAAAGGTCAGAAGCATTCGATATCGCTGATGTGAAGTCTGGGAATAAGACGGATGAAAATCCAGTCAGGATGCCGCAGGAGGAACAGGATACTCTTGAGAATTGGTATGAAAATATTCCATCCCCGGAAGAAAATGTGGGAGTGGATACATTGGCAGAAGAAGAAAACAGACAGGCATCCGAATATGCAGAAAATAGGAAAGAAAAAAATGTATATGATAAATGTGAGAGCTGTCCATATTACAAGAAGCGGAAGGAACAGCAGGAGAGCAGGACAACATTTGAGAAAATGCTCGCAGAATATCCAAAGCTTCCGATGTATGGGGCATCAGAATTATTTGATTGTGTAAGGATTCATCCCCGTGATATTGGAAAGCTGGATATGAGGAACTGGAAACTGGGTGTGAACAGTTTTCTGACACATGGTTTTTATACGTATCAGTATCTGCTGCTCGGGAAAATGAGGTTTGACAGCGGCAGGGAACAGCCAATCATTGGTGTACCGGGTGTTTTTTCCAACCGGGACAAATATCTTGCCAATATGTTTGGTTTTGACCAGTTTATCCCTGTAAAAAAGACAGGTACAAAAACAGGAGAATTCGGTTATTGGATTGTAGAACTTCAGTAAGCAAGCAAACTGTAACGGTAATGGTCACGGAATATCCCATTTACTTCAACCCCCTTATATTCGATACCTTCGTAGAGGAATCCAAGGCGTTCAATAAGCTTAATAGAGGGGATGTTTTCAGGGGCTATCCGGGCATCTATGCGGTGGATTCTATAGGTGGAGAATATGACTTCTATAGCAGCCTGACACGCCTCTGTAGCGTACCCCAAACCGTGATAGTACTGATCCAGTTTATAACCAATGGATGCTTTAGAAAATGGTCCGTGCAAAATATTTGAAAAGTTGACAGAGCCGATAAGGGTGTCCGGGTCACTTTTTGGGAAAACATAATAGCGCAGGGTTTTCCCCTTGATAATATCTCTGTATTCGTAATCCATAAATGAGGTCTGGAAATCCAGTGTATAAAAATTTTGTGGACGGGTTGGCTCAAAGGTTTCAAATAGTGTTTGATTATTCTCATAAAAAAGAAGAACCTTTGATGCGTAGGTACTGTCAAGAACTTTTAAAATGAGCCGATCAGTTGTAATCTCGAAGGACATGGCTTGTATCTCCTTGTGTTTCGTGTCATAATATATAGTCATGATACTACGGATTGCCACGCACTTTGTGTTTCAGCAATCCTAATATTATTATATTACAGATAGCAGGAGAAATACAATGTCAAATGATGAAAGATATATGAGAGAAGCCATCCGGCAGGCAAAGAAGGCAGTGGCGGCAGGTGATGTGCCGATTGGCTGCGTGATTGTGCAGGATAATAAGATTATTGCAAGAGGTTACAACAAAAGAAATGCAAGAAAGACAACTCTTGCCCATGCAGAGCTGCTTGCCATTCAACAGGCATCCAAAAAGGTGGGTGACTGGAGGTTAGAGGATTGTACGATGTATATTACGCTAGAACCATGCCAGATGTGCGCAGGAGCGATTGTACAGGCAAGAATTCCAAAGGTTATTGTGGGCGCCATGAATAAAAAGGCGGGATGTGCCGGATCTGTACTTAACCTGTTTGACATACCGGCATTTAACCATCAGGTAGAATTTCAAAAGGGAGTGTTAGAAGAGGAGTGTTCGGCAATGTTGTCAGATTTTTTCAGAGAACTGCGCAAAAGCAACAAAGGTTGACATCCCTTCAAAAGTCTTGTATACTAAGCAAAGTCATTGTTTTTAGCGAATAAAGTATACATGAAAGAATATTTATTGGGTATATTTTAAAGAATAGGAATGATATTAGTTTAATCTTTCCATGCAGCTGGGGTGGTAGCGGTGCCCTGAACCTGCAATCCGCTATAGCAGGAGTGTTGGTCTGCCCCGGGTTATGTTCCCGGTGCTGGCCATAGTAAGTGGCGTTGACGTACGGGTCTCGCGCAATGGAAACCTATGAACCGTGTCAGGTCGGGAACGAAGCAGCACTAAGTAGGAGCTTTCATGTGCCGTGAGGGTGCCTGAACTGAGTTAACTGCTATGGTAACGGCTGAGAATGTGGCACAAAGCAGGCCGCATGGATTTTATATTGTATTTTTTGGCACAATCATATAAAAATATTTGTATGATTTTTTTATTTTATTGGTGGCATATTTGTGTAAAAGGTGATACAATATTATAGATTATTTTTAAATATTTATAAATAATGGTACGATTGGGGAGCGATTGGCATGAATTATGCAAATGTAATTGAATTTGTGAGACAACAGATTGCTGATAATGGGAGACCACCAAATTATCCGTTCCGCGACCGCTTCGAGCATACGATGAGGGTTTACCGCTGGGCGATTAAGCTGCAGGCAAAGGTTGGCGGTGATATGGAGATAATTGCGTTAGCAGCACTTTTACATGATGTAGGATGGGAAGACGGCAGAGAGCACGGAGAAGTTGGTGCAGAGATTGCGGTGGAATATCTGGACAGTATTGGGCTTGACCAGGAGAAAGTTAAACGAGTTGGTGAGATTATTTTAATTCATGATGATAAGGATGCAGAAAAGGATTTGTCCTTGGAGTGTCAGGTTGTTATGGATGCAGATTTGTTAGATGAGGTGGGAGCGGTTAGCGTCCTTTGGGATTCTATGGCAACTGCCTGTGAGGACAATGCGAATTACAAAAAGGCATATTACCGGATTAAGGAGTTTTATAAGGGGAACCGACCCAAAGTCCGGCGTTGTAAAACGGAAGTTGCCAGATTAGAATTTAACCGTAGAATGAACTTGTTAGAAACATTCCTTACCCAATTAGAGAAGGAATTGTTTTAACAGCAGTAAAGGGAGAAACTGCTACAATTTATGATGTTAGGAGGAATTTAAAATGAAACAATTTATGAAAGTACTTATATGGATCGTGATTTTAGGAGCAGTATTATTCGGTGTGTACACAATATTACCGGAATATCCGCAAAGCTTCATGAAATCATTTGTGCAGCCGGTGGTGGATGCTCAGGCGAAAACCAGAATCGAGCAGGTAAAAGCACTTAAAAATAAGGATGTTGATGCATCTTATCAGGAGATTTTGGAGCATTACACCAATACGTCTTGCTGGGTATACGAGCAAGGTGCAGGTAACGAGATTGTAACCTTTTATGGTAAGGGTGCAAGCATCAATATCAAGGATGTACCGAATCATGAGGATCATTTATATCCTAGTACTGCTGTGAAGTTTGAGTTTGTTATTACAGGTAATAACGTGGAGATTAAGGCTTATATAGAGGATAATCTTCAGGATGAAACCATCCGTGATTTGATGATAAGCCAGCTTTACGCAGGTGGAAAAAAATAAACGTATCTGAATATTTTGGGTGAAAGAAACCGCCATGAAGTATTCCTTGAAGTATGATATCAAGTATGAAAGGAGTCGTCATGGCGGTTTTTGACTATTTGGAAAGTTCTATAATCAGCTTCATAATCGTTCCAATGGAATCAGACATTTCGCTTTCTTCCATGGCTTTAATATACTGCTCCTTGTGGGTGGACACATCCCGGATGGCATTCAGTAAAGAAGTTTTCGAAAGCTCTTCCTCTTCAATAACGTAACTAAAACCGTTCTTTTTGAAGGATTTTGCATTGAGTATCTGGTCTCCACGGCTGGCAGCTTTGGAGAGCGGAATTAAAATGTTCGGCTTTTTAAGTGCTAGCAACTCGCAAATGGCGTTGGCACCAGCCCTGGAAATAACCAGATCACTTAAAGCAAATAAATCCCTTAATTCTTTAGAAATATACTCGAACTGGACATAGCCGGGCTTTTTGGTTAATGTCTCATCCAAATGCCCTTTTCCGCAGAGATGAATAACCTGAAAATCTTTTAAGATAGTGTCTAAGCTTTCCCGGATGGCATTGTTGATTACTACACTTCCACTGCTGCCACCAATAATCAAAATAGTCGGTTTGTCAGCAGAAAGTCCGCAAAATACGGCTGCTTTTTCGGAATTTCCTTCAAATAATTCCTTGCGGATTGGAGTTCCTGTCAGAACTGCCTTGCCTTCTGGGAGCAGGTCAAAGGTTTCCTTGAAGTTGCAGCATACCTTCGAAGCGGAGGGAATGCAGAGCTTGTTGGCAAGCCCCGGCGTCATATCTGATTCATGGATGATGGCAGGAATATGATTTTTCTTTGCAGCCATCACAACAGGAACCGTTACAAAACCGCCTTTCGAAAATACAACATCGGGTTTGATCTTTTTGAGGATTCGGTTCGCCTCACCAAATCCCTTTATGACACGGAACGGATCCGAAAAATTCTTTGGATCAAAATAGCGGCGAAGTTTTCCGGAGGAAATGCCATAATAAGGGATTCCTATATCTTCAATTAATTTTTTCTCAATTCCATTATAAGAACCGATATAGTGAACTTCAAATTCGGCGTTCTTAAGGCTTGGAAGCAGTGCAATATTTGGTGTTACGTGTCCGGCAGTACCACCGCCTGTAAGTACGATTTTTTTCATAATATATCCTGCAGACATAACGGCTGAAAGAGGATATGTCTGCGTTCTTTCCTTTCTTGATTTTATTTCTTTTTGGTGATTGCAAAACTCTTTTAACTTTACACTACAGTTGTACAACATATACAATTCCATAAGCAGGTACTTTGGAGCCGTTGGTGCTTACATGCCGTACTTTGGCATGTTATGCACCACTACGAGCGCCAAGTAGCGCAATCCCGCCCTACTTGGCGAGGTTCTTTCGAGCCTAGTAGACCGGCATGCCTTGTGCTGCGTGCCAGCGTTGGATTGTATATGTTGTACAACGAAACAAAGAGAAAATTGAGTTTCGCAAACGCTTATTTTATTTCTTTGTTTTCTCAAATTATAATGCCGATTTAAGTGCCTGCGCTAACTGGTCAGGACAGGAGGTTTTCTTAAAACCACACTGGATTCCCTCTAGCCGGGAAATGGCATCCTGTACATCCATTCCCTCTACCAGTCGGGCAATTCCCTGTGTATTGCCATTGCAGCCGCCTAAAAATTTAACAGCCGTTACCTTGCCATCAACAATATCAAAGTCAATCTTTTGTGAACAGACGCCCTGTGGTTGGTAAGTCATAATCGTATCTCCTTTTGATAAAATATAGATTAGGAGTATTATATCATATCTAAGGGGATTTGTAACCAGAGAAAAAGTTGTATTTACTGAGAGAAAAAGGAATATAAAGATTACGGTCAATTTCCATGTATAAAAATGTCGAATGATGGAAAAAGCGTTCTTTTAACAGAATATTTCAGAGAATGGAGGGGAGAAATTACGACCACATTCTCTTGAGTTTGTATTCTTCTGTATTTAGACTATTAGATAGAAAAGAATACATAATAGTTTACGTTCGGAGGGATTTTTTATGCTAAAAGAATTTGTATTAAATCATGTATTTACGAGCAGCATTTTGGCAATAGGGATTTTAAGTCTCTTGATGCAGGCATTTATGGCTATGTTTTTGAAGGACTATGTAAAGGCATCGGCCAATATGAAGACAACGAAAAAGAAGCTTTTAGTCAATTTGAAAAACCAGTTTGAGGCAATGTATGGAATGGATTGTCAGGTGCGGAATGCAGAGGCATATGTGGACAAGTATCTCTTAAAACTGCGTTTTCTGGGATTGTCGTTTCTGACATGGGAAAAGGTACCATTTTTATCAGCAGGGATTGCTGTGCTGCTTACAGTGGCTGGTATTTTTTACGGATATATAAGAAATGAAGATATCCGCGCACAGGTAGAAATTTTATCTGCCTGTGGGGTTGTTCTTGCATGTTTGTTCATTTTTTTTCATATATATGGAATAAAAAGCAAGAAATCTCAAATTCAAATTCAGCTTGTAGATTATCTGGAAAATTATATGACGAACCGGTTGACACGTGTACGAGAGGGTAGAGAGGAAAAGGAAGAAATCGTATCAAAAGGTGATGGAGGCGAGTATGCGCCGGAAGAAGATCATTCCAGGCAGCCGGATTATGTGCCGGAGGAATCATCTGACCGCAAAGCATCAACCGGTATGGAGGACGATGAATCAGGCGGTATAGAAGAAGATATGGAGATGTTAAAGCGCCTTCTCGCGCAAGTGGAACATGGAGAAACAAAAAATCTCCAAAGCAGGGAGCAAAGAGTGAGAGCTGCTTATGCTGAATCCCAGATGGAGCCGCTTGATTCCCAGATTGCAGTGAGCAGGGAAGAGCAGGAGGAAACATTTTCAGATATTACCTATGAAGCCTTTACAAAGGAACCGGGGGAATCAGAGATTGAGCTGTTGGAGGAATTTGTACAGAGCTTTCTTGCATAAGCAGGAGTGTTGGGCTTGAAACAGGAAAAAAAGAAAATTATCACAGTCATAGTGGTAGTGGCACTGATGTTTGGTGCCGTTGTAATGTGGCAGTATTTTAACGGACAGCGGATAAATGGTGGATGGTATCAGAATGGGAAGGCTGGGACGGGAACGGCAGAAAAAAGAGTAGAAGATGCGAATAAGGGGGATGCTGAAAAATCGGGGCTGGAAAATGAGGATGAGGAGCAGCCGGCTACAGAGGAACGCATCATTGTAGAAAATACAGATTATGGAAGTCTTGATAATACAAAGTATGGCTGGTGGTTTAAGAGAAATGACAGTCATGAGAAATCAGGCTGCCAGGAAGATTTTGACATAACCGAATACAATGCATATTACACAGTACCGGTCAGTAATAAAGTTATGTATCTTACTTTTGACTGTGGATATGAAAATGGATATACAGCAGACATTTTGGATACCCTAAAGGAGGAAAAAGTGGCTGCTGCATTTTTTGTTACCCAGACATTTATCCGGGATAACATTGATCTTGTAAAACGGATGAAGGAGGAGGGACATCTGGTATGTAACCATTCTGTGCATCATCCAAGTATGCCGGATAAAAGTGTGGAGGAGCAGAAGCAGGAAATTTTAGAATGTGAGCAATATATGAAAGAGGCAACCGGGTATGAAATGGATCTGTTTTTCCGCCCGCCAAGAGGCGAGTATAGTAAGCGGACACTGCAAATTGTAAAGGATTTAGGGTACCGGACTATTTTCTGGTCTATGGCATATCTTGACTATGATGTAAATAACCAGCCGAGCAGCGGGCATGTGGTAGAACATTTTTCAAAATACTATCATCCGGGAGCAATCCCGCTTCTGCATAATGTGTCACAGGCAAACCATGATGCGCTTCCACAGGTAATTCAAAATTTAAAAAGAGAGGGATATTCTTTTGGAAGCCTGTATGAGCTGGTGGGAATTCAGACCGGTGGCGGTCAGAAATAGAAACCAATGAAAACCAACAAAAACCAACGAAAAGTAGCAACAAAACCAAACAAACCAGACAAATTTATAAGAACCATCTATATGAGACTTGATAAATTTGCTGTATTTTGCTAGAATAACACTTGGGTTTTTAGGAACATACACCACCAATGGAAACAGACTACGGTATGTGAAACATCGCAGGTGGAAAACAAGGATAAAGGAGAGCAGAGAAAATGGCAGAGAGTATTAGTTTTGATTACAGCAATACCCGGTTTATGGTATCTGATGAGGATATTGCAGCCATGAAGGAAAGGGTGTTAGAGGCAAAGCAGACATTGTTGGACAGAAGCGGTGAAGGAAATGATTTTCTTGGCTGGATTGATCTTCCAATTAACTATGACAGAGAAGAGTTCTCAAGGATTAAGGCTGCCGCAAAGCAGATTCAGAGTGATTCCGAAGTATTGATTGTAATTGGTATTGGTGGATCTTACCTTGGTGCAAGAGCTGCCATTGAAGCATTAAGACATACATTTTATAACGTAATTGACAAGGATATGCGGAAAGGTTCCCCGGAAATTTATTTCTGTGGTAATAATATCAGTTCTACGTATCTTGAGCATTTACTGGATGTTGTAGGCGACAGAGATTTTTCTATTAATATTATCTCTAAATCCGGTACTACGACAGAGCCAGCAATTGCATTCCGTATTTTCAAGAAGCTTTTAGTTGAGAAATATGGACCAAAGAAAGCTGCTAAGAGAATTTATGCTACAACAGATCGGGAAAAGGGAGCTTTAAAGAACTTGGCGGATCAAGAGGGTTATGCAACCTTCGTTGTACCGGATGATGTCGGCGGGCGTTTTTCTGTTCTTACAGCAGTGGGTTTACTGCCAATTGCAGTAAGTGGTGCGGACATCAAGCAGTTGATGGTTGGCGCTGCAACAGCACGTCAGGTATGTATTGAGAATGATTTTGAGACAAATGATGCATTACAGTATGCAGCAATCCGCAATATCCTTCGGGAGAAGGGCAAGACAATGGAGATTCTTGCGAATTACACACCATCTGTCCACTATATTGGCGAGTGGTGGAAGCAGTTATTTGGTGAGTCAGAAGGAAAAGATGGAAAGGGTATCTATCCGACAGCCTGTGATTTTACAACAGATCTTCACTCATTGGGACAGTTTATCCAGGATGGTACGAAAAACCATATTGAAACCGTAATAAATATTGGTTCTCCAAGACGTAAGATTATTATGGAGCAAGAAGATGTAGATACAGATGGTCTTAACTATCTTGCAGGCAGAACCGTTGATTATATCAACAAGCAGGCTATGAACGGAACGGTTCTTGCCCATGTAGATGGTGAGATTCCGAACATGATGATTACGCTTCCATATATGAGCGAATTTAACCTTGGCGAGTTGTTCTATTTCTTTGAGTTTGCCTGTGGTGTATCTGGTTATGTATTAGGTGTTAATCCATTTAACCAGCCAGGTGTAGAGAGCTATAAGAAGAACATGTTTGCGCTGCTCGGAAAGCCGGGTTATGAAGAGCAGAGAAAGCAGCTGCTTGAGCGTATGAACTAGTAAATAATAGCAGTATATTGTCAGCAGAGTATAGCATCTCTTTCGTGTGGTTGCGGAAGAGATGCTTTTTGCTTTATAAGAAATTCCATAAATAGAAGATTTTCCTTGTGTTTTAAGGGCGTTCACGTTATAATAATACCTTGTGGGTGCATAAAACAGCTTACTTTTAGAAAAAGTATAGAAGAATAAAAACAAAGGGAAATATATGGAGGATATTAATTATGACAGACACAGCGTTAGGGTTAGATTTTAATAAATATGCCGGTATTCTGGCGCATCCGACGTCTTTTCCGGGACCTTATGGAATTGGTGACTTGGGCTCAGGTGCATATAAATTTATTGATTTTTTAGAGGAATCCGGACTTACGGTTTGGCAGGTGCTGCCTCTTGGGCATACGGGGTTTGGAGATTCTCCTTATCAGCCATTTTCATCTTTTGCGGGTCAGCCATTGATTATCAGTATTGATGAACTCCGAAAAGCGGGACTTTTATGGGATGAAGATTTTTATGAAATGCCGCAATGGGATCCATGCCGTATTGAGTATGGTTTGGCTATTGAGTTTAAGACAGGGCTTCTTAAAAAGGCGTTTGAACGGTACCAGAATCCAGAGATTAAGGATGCGTATTCTACAAGTGAGACATTTAAGGAGGAATATGCGGCATTTTGCAGGGAAGCAGACTGGTTAGATGATTATGGACTTTTTATGGCAGGGAAGGATTATCATCAGGGTATGCCATGGTATATGTGGGAGGATTCCCTGAAGAAACCAACGGCTAAGCAGAGGGAGGAATGGTTTACTAAGCTGGCGGATGAAGTGGAATATTACCGCTTTATCCAGTTTTTATTCCATAAGCAGTGGTTTGCACTTAAGAAATATGCCAACGAAAAGAACATTAAAATTGTTGGTGATATTCCGATTTTTGTGGCATGGGACAGCGTAGATGTATGGTGCAATAAAAAGCTGTTTGATCTGGATTCAAAGGGATATCCAAAAACAGTTGCAGGAGTGCCGCCAGATTATTTCTCTGCAACAGGACAGCTTTGGGGTAATCCGCTTTATAAGTGGAAGGAGCATACGAACACAGGCTATGAGTGGTGGATTAAGAGAATCCGTCATCAGTTAAAGCTGGCAGACTTTCTGCGGATTGATCATTTTCGTGGATTTGATAAATTCTGGGCAGTGCCTTATGGTGAAGAGACAGCGGTAAACGGTAAATGGGTGCAGGCACCGGGTGTGAATTTCTTTACCCATTTAGAAGCAACCCTTGGTTATAACATGCCAATTATTGCAGAGGATTTGGGTGAAATTGACCAGTCAGTTATTGATCTCAGGGATAAATTTGGGTTCCCAGGCATGAAGATTTTACAGTTCGGTTTTGAAAATCCGGATGAGAACAGTTTTCTGCCGCACAACTTTGTACGGAACTGTGTATGCTACACCGGAACCCATGACAATGATACAACAAAGGGCTGGTACCAGAAGTGTTATGAGCAGTCAAGGGATAAGCTTAGAAGGTACTATAATACCGATGGCGGTGATGTGTGCTGGACCTTAATCCGTGCATGTTTTTCTTCGGTAGCAAATATGGCAATCGTGCCGATGCAGGATGTGTTAGAGCTGGATTCATGGGCACGTCTTAATACACCGGGTGTAGGTGAAGGAAACTGGGCATGGAGATTTCGTGAAGAGGATTTGACGAAACATTTACGGGAGCGTCTTTACGAGACAGCCAAGCTCTATGGCAGGTAGAAATTTATGGAGAATCCAGTAAAAGCCTTGTGGATTCGACGAAAAGCAGGAGGAACCAGATGCGAAGTGTATTAGTGTTGGGATTTTTATTCCTGTTTCTTGTGGTGATGATACCAGTTCATCTGATTCTTGTCATAATTGGCAGGTTTAATATGGAACTGCGTTATAAGATTGGCAATGCCATTGTATATTGGGCATTTCGCTGGGAGCTTTTCCAGACGCAGGCGAAGATAGAGGTGAAAGGGATTGAGAATATTCCGGATGAGCCGGTACTGTTTGTGTCCAACCACAGAAGCTATTTTGATGTTTTAGTGATACACACTACCAGTACGAAGCGGCCGGGCTTTGTGGCAAAGAAGGAAATGGAGAAGTTTCCGCTGCTAAATTGGTGGATGAAAAATATATGCTGCCTGTTTTTAGATCGTGAGGATCTTCGGTCCGGAGTGCAAATGATCAAGGATGGTGCTGCATTGATTCAGAATGGTCACTCTATGGTAATCTGCCCGGAGGGTACAAGAAACCAGAAGGAAGAAATGCTTCCGTTTAAGGTGGGAAGTCTCAAGATAGCGGAAAAGGCGGGCTGTTCGGTGATTCCGGTAACATTAATTGATACAGACCAGCTGCTTGAGGCAAGACCGGGATTTGATATTCGGAAAGGTCATGTAAAGGTTATTTACGGTGAGCCGGTTTATCTAAGTAAGTTGTCGAAAGAAGATAAAAAGAAGGCAGGTGCCTATGTGCAGAATATTATTGCACAGACAATGAAGGAGGAAAAAATATGAGCCCAATTGTAATTTCACTCATTATTATTGCCGTGATTATCGGTGTTTTAGCAATTCTTTATGTTGTTGGCAGCAAAATGCAGAAGAAGCAGATTGCGCAAAAAGAGCAGATTGCAGCTGCAGCGCAGCAGGTTTCTATGCTTGTTATTGATAAGAAGATTATGAAGTTTAAGGATGCAGGTATGCCAAAGTCAGTTGTTGAGCAGACGCCGAAGCGTATGATGAATGCAAAACTCCCGATTGTCAAAGCAAAGGTTGGTCCACAAATTGTGAATTTAATCTGTGATGATGGTATTTTCGATGATCTGCCAACAAAGGGTGAGATTAAGGCAATGGTGAGTGGAATCTATATCACCGAGGTAAAGAGCATCCGTGGAAAGAAGAAAAATACACAGGAGGAGCCAAAGAAGAAGAGCTTTGGTGCGAAGCTTCGTGCAAAGCAGAGAAAGTTACAGGCAGAGTATGAACAGGAAGAGAAGTTAAAAGCTGCTGAAAAGGCTGATAAAGCAAAAAAGAAGGCTGAAAAGGAAAAGGCAAAGAAGATTACGCAGTAAAGCCGGTGTTGATATCTAGGATAGATGAAGAAAAGAATTATTACGTAGGACAATGAATAGGTTCTATGTGGTAATTCTTTTTCATTTTCTGAAAGTCTTTAGAAATTGTTTGTATTTTCCGACATATTACATAGGTTTATATTAAAAATAGCGAGTTTCGCAAATGCATATTATTACAAAAAAGTGAGGTGGCACCATGAATTATCAGGTAGGCGGTAATAATCAGAGCGATGCAATGTTTGGTAATACAGGAATAGTAGGAAACAATGGAATGGTTGGGAAGAGCAGTCATACAGGCAGCAGTATTCTGAGCCAGAATAGCGTAGGTGATTTACTGGCATGTAAGCTGGTAAAAAATGGTAAGGAACCGATTCTTGATATTAATGGCATCCAGTTAAAGACAAGAGCATCAAAAGAGTTAGACAGTGCAAAGGTTGGAGACACCATTTATATGAAGATCCAGCAGGCAGATAAGAACCAGGTGTCTCTTAAGATTGTGGGTGTAGGAAGTATGGGAGCAGAGAGTGCGGAGCTTGCAGGCAGTGCAGGTCAGACAGATGCTTTGCTTGGAATGGATGTAAGTACAGAGGAATTGGATGCAGCAACAGTGGCGCAGATCATGCAGAACACAGAGCAGGTTTCAGATATGATCAAGGAGAATCTGGATGGTGCGTTAGATGAAAAGGAAGCGAAGGAGAATCAGAAGGAGATTCTTCGGAATATTTCTCCGGAGGAGATCGCAAAGCTTCGTATGATGCAGATTGATGTGACAAATGCTACACTTTCTGATTTGCTGGGTATGGTAATCACAATCCGTTCCAATGAGCATCAGGATGAGATAAATGAGGTGTTAAGCAATATTGTAGAATCCACTCTTTCTGATTTAAAAGAGAACATTGCACCGGATACGCAGGGACCTGAAGAGCTTGTGGGGACACAGGAGCCGGCAGAGGAGGAAGCACCGGTTATGACCAGTAATCTGAACAGTGAGGGATACGTGGTGACACGACCGGTAAAGCCAACTACAGCAAAGACCCGGAAGGGCATGACCGGTTACGGTGTGGAACCAAATGGTGCAAACGGACACGCAGAGGCAGCGAACGGGAGTGATGCTGCAAGAAAGGATACAAAAACAGACGGTGCCAATGGGCAAAAGGGTTCCGATAAACAGAACAAGAAAAATGCTCCTGTTGATATAAAAGAAGAGAAGATGATCTATATGATTAAAAACGGAATGGATTTGACGATAGAAAATATTTATACTGCAAAAAACAGTGTCAATGAGTCGAGTCCATCCCAGATAGTACCATTTAATGAGCAGGTATGGAATGATATTTATCCGCAAGTTACGGGAATTATTGAAGCGGCCGGTATCACAGTAAATGACCAGAGTCTTAACGGTGCAAAGTTTATGTTGACACATGAGCTTCCGATTACGGTGGATTCTTTAAGATTATATATGTCTGTGCATGCATTGAATCAGCGTGGTTTTTCAGAGGCACAGGCAAGAGAAAATATTGCGGAACAGGTTGCCGGAGGCAATCCACCGGAACAGGCCCGAATCAGCGGAAGTACAGTACATGAAAGAGCACAGCAGCTGATGGAGAAGGTGCAGGGTATTTCAGATCAGACAGTGGATAGTGCAGTCGCACAGGGAAAACCACTTACGATTGCATATCTTTATAATCATGCACTAAGAAGTATTGATGTGCGTAAGCTTCAAAATCCGGTGAATACCGGTGTGGAGGGTGCCAGTCTTTCTCTTAGTGGTGCTACGGAAAAAAGTGTTATGACAGGACAAAGTGGATCACCCCTTTCCATGAATCCTGCTGCGATTGCTGCCAGAAGGCAGATGGAGGAGATCCGTCTTTCTATGACTTTAGAAGCAGCAGTGCGTCTGGTAAGAATGGATTTTAACATCGATGCAAAGCCGCTTTCTAATATAGTGGATTCCCTGCGTCAGGAGGAGAATAACTACTATGACAAGGTCGTATCCAGCCATGATTTACATGATATTCCTGAAGATGTAGATTTGTTAAAGGAGACACTGAAGGAAACCGATGATCTGAAGAATTTACCGGCATATGCGCTTGGGGAAATGGTAAAGCGGCCAGCAATTACGGTTGGTGAACTGCATATTTCTGCAAGCCGGACGAAAGTGATGCTTGCAGGTAATGCCTATGAGACGATGATGACAAAACCCCGGCAGGATATGGGTGATTCCATAACAGAGGCATTTCAGAATGTGGATGCAATTTTAGAGGATTTAGAGTTAGACCGAAATATGCAAAACCAGCGGGCAGTCCGCATTTTAGCATTTAATCAGATGGAGCTTACAAAGACCAATATTGTCAGTGTGAAAGAAGCAGATGCGAAGGTACAGCAGATGTTTGAAACACTGACACCGCAGATTGTTTTGAATCTAATCCGGGAGAAAAAGAATCCGCTCAACATGACAGTGGACGGATTAAATGAAGAAATTATGCAGCAGCGGGAAATCCGTGGCATTACAGATGAACAAAAATTTTCGGAGTTTCTTTTCCAGATGGATCGAAATAATACCATTACGGAGGAGGAAAGAACCAGCTTTATAGGAATTTACCGTTTGCTTGACAAGGTGGAAAAATCCCATGGCAAGGATATTGGTGCCGTCGTGCGAAACGGACAGGAGGTAACACTCAACAACCTGTTTGCGGCGGATAAAAGCAGAAAGGCAAGAGGCATTAATGTAGGTATCGATGACAATTTTGGCGAGCGTGTGAATGTGGAGACTTCGGCAAATGGAATTCTCAATCAAATTAATACAGCCTATAATCAGACACTCACAGGCAGCATTTTGCGGCATATAAAACCAGAGACGTTGAAGAGTTTAGAGACTCTCGATTATCAGGATATGTCTTTTGAGGAGCTTAATAATCTGATAAAGGCTGGAGATAATGGAATGGGTGAGACAGAGCTTTTAGAGGATATCAGCAATACGCTTAAGGAGGCACTTTCCTATGAGGAAGAAGTGGCGACTATGTTAGATGCAAATGACCTGCCGAAGACCATTACAAACATGATTGCTGCACATCAGGTAATGTTTGGTGAAGATGGCATTTATGGTATGGCGAGGGAAATTAAAAAGAATCTGTCCAAAGAGCGCAGAGAGCAGATTACGGAACAAGAAGAAAGCATACTTGATAATATGGAAAGTAAAGCAGATGTGGTTTACGGTATGGAAAATCTCCGGTCATCGCTTTCCGAAGCGGTGCATGACAAGGAAATGGATGGCACCATAACTGCTATGGATATTCAGGCGCTTAAGTATTTGAACGCAGGTATGCCGATTGCCATGCGGGCAGTGGAGCAGGATACATTCCGTATTCCGCTTGTAGTGGAAGGCAGTGTAAGTATTATGAAGGTGTCAGTGGTACATGATGGCAGTAAAGCGGGTGAGATTTCAGCAACCATGCAGACGCAAAAATATGGGCAGCTTGAAGCATTTATAAGGGCAGAGGGGAACCAGGTGGAAGGATATATTACAATGGAGGAAGAGGATGGACAGACCGCATTGGAAATGAATGAACTGACCATTCGTTCGGTTTTTGCAAAGGCAGGAATTGAGGTGAAAGATCTGCGTCTGGACGGAACAAAACCGATGCTTTATGGAAGCAGGTCAGAGGAAGAAATGCCGACTGCGAAGCTTTACAAAGTTGCAAAACAACTGCTGACAGCTATTAAGTTGACAGGGGTTGCAGCCGATAACTAGATTAGAGTAAATAATTGTGGAGTAAGGAAAAGGAATTCCGTCACAAAAACATATATGACCTCATCGGAAAAGGATTTCGCAAAAAAGAGGCAGTAAGAGTAGGAGTGACGATTATGAGATTAAATCACAACACATTAGCCTATGCGGCAAAGAATAATCTGAATGCAATTAATAATAACCTGACAAAATCAATGCAACGTTTATCTTCCGGATATAAGATTAACAAGTCTTCAGATGATCCGGCAGGCAAGGCGATTTCCCGGACAATGCAGACACAGATCAGAGGTCTTGACAGAGCGGAGCTGAATGCAAATGATGGTATTTCCCTGATTCAAACCGCAGAGGGTGCATTAAACGAGATTCATTCTATTTTGGCGAGAATGAGAGAGCTTGCAGTACAGGCTGCAAACGATACCTATGATGAGACAGACCGGGGTGCAATGCAGGATGAGATAGAGCAGTTAAAGGATGAGCTTGACCGTATTTCCGATACAACCGATTTTAATGGACGAAGCCTTTTAAATGGAGAACTGAATAAGAAGGGATATACAGACAATGATGATTTGAAGATTGTGGAGATTGGCGGCGATATCGAAGCTGGTGTGTATGGAATCTCCATTAATGGAACAGGAGCCCAGGCAGTGAAAACAATTACTGCATTGGCAGATAATGCTACTATTACAAAGGCGCAGGAGGGCACCTTGTCCATAAATGGCTTTAGCATAGAGATTTATGAAGGAATGACAGGGAAAGAGATTAATGCTGCAATTCGTGATGCATCGGCTAAGATTGGTATTGATTACGATATGGCAGGAACGCTTACAACCCAGCAATATGGGAGGAAGCAGTCGATTACCGTAAAGGCAGACAACGAGAAGCTGGCAGAATTGCTTGGTGCAGATGGGAAAACGGAATACGGAGAAAATGCCAAAGCAGATTTTACGAAAGATGGCGATGAGAGAATTGGGTTTGAGGATACTGCTACAATTGATACAGAAGGAAACCGTGTGACAGTTACAGATAAGAACGGGTTTAAGATGGTATATGATATCGATCCTGAGGCTTCTGCAGGGGACGTGAATGTAACAGTGCTGTCAGCGGGTCCGATGGTATTCCAGATTGGTAATAATGAGGGTCAGGTATTAAATGTTAATATTGGAAAAACAACAGCAGATTCGTTAGATATTGAGACAATTAATATCTATACAAATGGATATGCAACGGATGCGATTGGCCGCATAGATGCCGCAGTGGATAAGATTTCCAGTATCCGTTCCGGCCTTGGTGCATTTCAGAACCGTTTGGATTATACCGTAACAAATCTGCAGACTGCAAATGAGAATCTGACCAGTGCAGTTTCCCGTATTATGGACAGCGATATGGCGGATGAGATTACAGAATATACACAGCAGAACGTGTTAAGTCAGAGTGCATTGCAGATGTTAATGAAGTCTAACGCCAGACCGGAGGGATTATTGCAGCTGTTCCAGAGATAGGAAAATAACAGGGAGGAATAGCGATGACAGCAGAAGAAATGAATGTCTATAAAATGCGGATTACCCAGGCAGGGGTTGCGGAGTACACAATCGTTATGTTAGAGATGGAAATGCAATGGATTGACGAGGCGGTTACCGCATTTGAACAGGGCAATATGGATGAATATGAAGACGATATCAGTAAAGCCCAAAGCACGCAGGTGGAATTGATGAATGTCCTTAATATGGAAAATGCAGTTGCAGTGGATATGTATTCGGTTTTTGTATTTATTAATAAGCTGCTGATTCAGTCGAAGATAAAAAGACAGCCGCAGGAGCTTGGAAGATGCAGGGCAATGCTCGCCAAATTTCACAAGAGCCTGAAGGCGATTGCTGATACAGATACTGCGGGACCAATGATGGAACAAAGTGAAAAAATATATGCAGGTCTTACCTATGGAGCACATGGTTTAGTTGAAAACAGTATGGGAGGACATGATTACTCGGTATAGAGAATATGTGACAAAAAGAGGAGTAATATTATTGGTATGTAACAGCCATAATATTACTCTCTTTTTTGTATTATATATTTCAAAAAATATAAAATGGGTACTACCATATCAGCGGCTACCACATAGGCAGCTTATGTTTAAAAGATTCACACACTGATATGGGTTTACGTACCCATAAATCATCTATCATAGTATATGCAGTTTTGCAAGAAAAAATTACTATTTACCAAAATTTTTATATGGAAATTGCTGTTTTTTATTTATTTTTGAATTTAATAGATTGCTGTAAATATCGTTCCCATACTCATATTTGTTATATAAAGCATTTGCCAAATAATCAGCAGCCTGAATAATAAAAGCATCCCCTGCATCAGAATCTTTATATTCAAAATGGATATTTACATCAAGACTCGTTTTTGTACAT
The DNA here is from genome assembly GCA_947178445.1 of uncultured Clostridium sp. Taxonomy (GTDB): domain Bacteria; phylum Bacillota; class Clostridia; order Lachnospirales; family Lachnospiraceae; genus CAG-590. Next base: position 26,446 of record CAMWYJ010000014.1, on the reverse strand, counting down.
TTCCGTGTCCTTTTCTTTTTTTTATAAAAATGCTATACTATAGTTTATATGTTGTGTACAATGTTAGTATATTGAATGTTTATAGTGCGGTCATTGTGCAACACAGAAAGAACCATAATTTTAGGAAGATATAGGAGGATATAAAAAATATGAAGAAGGATGATTGTTTATTTTGTAAAATAGCAAATGGAGAGATTCCATCTACCACCATTTTTGAGGATAATGATTTCCGTGTATTTTTTGATATTGCACCGGCAAGTAAGGGACATGCCCTGATCGTGCCAAAGCAGCATTATACGGATATTTTTGATATGGATGCAGAGATGGGAGGAAAATTGTTTTCGCTGGCGACAGCGGTGGCGAGGGCGCTTAAGAAGGAATTAAATTGTGAAGGTATGAATATTGTCCAGAATAACGGACTGATTGCAGGGCAGACGGTGTTTCATTTTCATCTGCATTTAATTCCAAGATATACTGGTGATACTGTTAATATTGGATGGCAGCCAGGTGAGGCTGACCAGACGGAGCTTGCCGAACTTGCAACGGCAATACGGAAGGCAATTTAAAATATGGATAATATAATTGAATTGCAGAATGTGAGTTTTGGCTATGGTAAGGAGAGCATTTTGCATGACATCAATTTTATAGTAAAACGGCAGGAGTATGTGGGGATTATCGGTGCAAATGGTGCCGGTAAGAGCACGCTGATGAAGCTGATCTTAGGACAATTGGTACCGGATGGCGGAACGATTGCCGTGAATACCGGCCGGATTGGTTATGTGCCACAGGTAGGGTTTTCCGGTGCGGCGAACTTTCCGGCGAATGTGGAGGAGGTTGTGATGACCGGTCTGTATGCGGAGCTTGGAATGTTTCACCTGCCAAAGAAGGAACACAGAAAAAAGGTGGCAGATACCTTAGGGCTGGTGGGCATGCAGGATTATAGAAAACGTATGCTTTCAGAGCTATCCGGAGGACAGCAGCAGCGGGTGATGATTGCAAAAGCATTAATCAGTAGTCCGGAATTACTGGTGTTGGACGAGCCTCTTACGGGAATTGATAAGGAGGCCGGGCAGAAGCTGTATGAGCTTCTCTCAAGATTTAACAATGAATATGGAATGACGATTGTAATGGTAACCCATAATATGGAGCAGGTGTCCCGGTATACGGATCGTTTTTACCATGTCAGTAATGGAAGTGTACATCCTGATAAATCTTCAATCCTTTGTGATGAAGTGTTGAAGGATAAGATGATTATCACGAAACCAAACCGTTATAAAAAACACAACAATGAGTCCAAAAAGGTTCCAAAAGAGGAGCCTTATGATGCATCCTATAAAGGAAAGCGAAAGAACAAGGAGACGGTTTGCGAAGAGCAGGTGGCATCACGGGAGAAGACATTTGGTAAAGGCAGGGAAGATGGTACTGCAAAGAAGGAGGATACGACATGCTAGATATTTTTCAGTATGCATTTATGCAAAAGGCATTTTTGGTGGGAATCCTCCTTGCGGTCATTATTCCATTAATCGGTGTAATTGTGGTGTTAAAAAGGCTTTCCATGATTGGGGATGCCCTGTCGCATACTTCGCTTGCCGGTGTGGCAATCGGGCTGATTCTCGGTGTGAATCCAATTATCGGTGCGGTTTTTGTTTGTGTGCTGGCGGCTTTTAGTATTGAGGTCATCCGCAAATCCCTGCCTAAATATGCGGAAATTTCGATATCCATTATTATGTCAGTGGGGATTGGATTGGCAAGTGTGCTGTCTGGCTTTATAGAGGATGGTGCTGCATTTAATTCTTTTTTATTTGGAAGTATTGTTGCAATTACCGATACAGAGGTGATTATGGTGATAATCGTGACGGTTATTGTTGTGGCAGCTTTTATACTGCTCTATAAGGAATTGATGTTTATCACCTTTGATGAGCAGGGGGCAGAGCTTTACGGAGTGCCAGTGAAAAAGATTAATTTTGTTATTACACTGCTGACAGCAATCACAGTGTCTGTAGCAGCAAGAAGTGTGGGAGCGCTTATTGTTTCATCGCTTATGGTGATTCCGGTGGCTTGTGCGATGCAGGTTGCCGACAGCTATAAAAAGACGGTGATTTATTCCGTATGTTTTGCGTTGTTATTTACGGTTACCGGTCTGTTTTTATCGTATTACTGGAATTTAAAACCGGGAGGAACGATTGTATTGATTGGTGTTGTTGTTCTGATTTTGCTGATGGCGGTAAAACGTAGCAGGTGAGGGTGAAATCGTTGCGGGGGTTGCATACAAAAGCCAGATATGGCAGAGAAACAGAAAAAAAGAAAGCATAGATAACCATCTATTGCAGTATGCATTTGAAAATATGTAGAGTAAAAAACATCGAAACCTGATTATCATGTAAGGTTTCGATGTTTTTTGCTGTTTCTAAAATATATAAACAGAAAGAAAATGCAGCACCAGAAGGTGAACCGGGTAAAACCAGTAGAATATCATTTTCAGTGAGGTGCCATGTTTTCCGTTGTAAAGCATGATCAGTGGTAAAGCCATCAGACCGAAAAGCTCGGATGGTCCATAGAATAGATACATAATCAGAGCGGCCAGAATAACTCGCATCCATGGACTTTTTTTTGTGAGATAAAACATATTAATCAAAAGGACACCACCAATACCATAGTCGCAATGAACCAGGTAAGCGGCAGCCCACATGGCAACCAGTGGAATTATGAAAAGGCGGCGGTTGTTCATTTCTTCCAGGCAAAAGATAGAAGCGAGACCGAATGCCAAAGTGATAAATACATTTTGGTGTGACAGGTCAAACAATGTTCCCCGGAAAGCCAGATCAAAGGGTATTTCGGATAACAGTGCAAAGATACATAGGCGGATCAGATAGTTTACATGGCTTCTTGTGTGATGGAAACCCTCAACAATCAAAAAACAAAAAATTGGAAAAGCAATCCTTCCGATTCCGCGGAAGACAGCATACTGCGTTGTTCCATAGTCTAAAAATATATATCCTACATGGTCAATTACCATGGAAATAATTGCAATCATTTTCAGGGTGAAGTTGTCAAAAAGTCCTTTTGGTTTGTCATCCATAACATCTTACCTTTCTTCTCAAATTTTATAGTGACTTAAGGAATGAATCTTAGCTTTCTCAAGTATAGCAGAGGATTTCCGTTCGGACAATCATTTTTCCATATATTTCAGAAAAAACTCCCCAAAAAAGAAGGTAGCATTTATAGTAAAATATTGATATAATAGCAATAATAATGTCTATATGTAGGTGCTGGTTGCGAAAGGTGAATTTAAAAAAAGGAGAAAGGTAACATGGCAAGAGAAGAAAGATTCAAAACAGTATCCTTTGGCGGATATGATAAAGTTGCTGTAGAACAGTATATTGATCAGATGAGAAAGGAGCATATGCAGGATATTGCCGATTTAAAGCAGACCATCAGCAAGCTTTCTGAGACTGTGAAGAGCTTGCAGCTTGTCAAAGACAGTATGAGTTCAGAGAATAACCAGGCGATTGAAAATATGCAAAAATATAATGAATCTTTGCAGCAGGAGCTGGAGAAGGCAAATAGAAAACTCGCCGAGCAGGAGGAAAATGCAAAGGATTACACCAGTAAAATGGAGGCAATTTCCAAAACCTTAGTAGAGACGAATGAGCGTTGTACCGTTATGATGAAGGAAGCAGAAGAAAAGAGTGAAAAAATGCTTTCGGAGGCAGAGGAAAACAGCAAGCAGATACTGCTTTCTGCAAGGGAGGAGAGCGATAAGCTTTTAGAAAACGCAAAAACAGAGAGTATGAATATGATAACGGATGCACAAAATAGAAGCCAGAATCTGATTGATGACAGTGAGAAACAGAGCAATAATATTATGCGCCGCGCAGAGGAAGAACGAGACAAGCTTCGTATTCGTGCAGAGGAGGAATATAAGCAGTCCTGTGCAAAGACAGAATCAGAGTGCCGCAAGCTTTTAACGGCTGCGCAGGAGGAAAAGGATAAGATGCTTTCAGAGGCAAGGGAGAAGGTAGTAACAATTCGTGGATCCATGAAACGGGAGTGTGAGAATGTGAGCACTTATATGGCAAGTCTGATGGAATCTGTAGAAGGCGTTGTGAGGGCATGCAATGAGACAAAGATGATTTCAGATAAAGCGTTTGGTGGCATCAGTAAGCAGCCGGAGCCCCCGGTCCTTACGGATGGTGAGGATGATGAGATTCCGCAAATTAAATTCCAGCAGTAGGAGATGTCTTATATGAACAGGGCAAACGGTCAGAAATAGTAGGAGATAAATATGAGTAAAGAACGTATCGATAGCTATAAACAATTTGCAGAAAATATAGAATATCCGATGGTGATGTTTGAGGCAGAGACAGGCAAGGTGCTTTATATGAATTATGAAGCAGAGCTTGTGATTGGCAAGCAGGTAGAGCATTTGCAAATGGAATCTGGGAGAACGATGGTCAAGAAGGATTTCTGGGAGATGCTTCACAGTAAAAAGAGTATCATGTGGCACAGGCTAAGGCTTGTGGCAGATGAACATGAATATGCCATCAGTGGTCTGATAAATGAAATGGATTTGGATGGAACACTTGTTTATACGATACTCTTTGAATCGCAGATGAAGCTTGGAAGCCTTGTGTTAGAGCGCGTGCTTTCCCAGGCCGGAATTGTGTCTATTTATATGGCAAAACATGAGCGGGATTACAGAGTGGAGTATGTTTCCAAGAATATTAATGTATATGGGTATACCAGTGAGCAGTTGTATGATAACAAAATTACTTTAGAGGAATTGATATGTGAACGAGATAGGGAACGTGTGAACGAAGCCATAAGACAGGCTGCTGCGAAGCGTGAGGAGGAGCTTGTATTAGAGTGCCGGGTGTTTACGGAAGCAAGGGAACTTGTACCAATCCGGGTTAATGTGCATTATGTATATAATGAGTATGGAAATTTTGACGCAATTGAATTTTTAGTATTTGACTTGCGGGAGGAAATGTATCGTAAAAAAGAGAGCGATTATTTGAATCATGCGATTGATAAGATGAAGAGTGTGGTTTTGGTTAAGACATATAAGCCGGGCAAGCGGGAGCTTGCTTATATCTCTTCAAATGCAGGCATGGTTGGAATGAACGTGGAGGCATTGAAAAAGGGATATAAGCTGACAGAGGATTATATTCATCCGGATGACAGAGACCGGGTGATTGAGACTATTTATCGGGCAATTGCCGGTGGAGTAACCGATTATGTTCATACCTATCGTATGGTGCGGGATGACGGTAAACAGATCTGGGTACTCAATGAGCTTGCCGTTAACCGGAATGAGGATGGCGAAGCACAGATTTCATTTTTGCTGACGGATATCACAGAGCAGAAAATGATGGAACAGGAATTGGCTGCTGCAAGAGAAGGTTTTTCAGATGAAGTAGCATCTACAGATAATAATAAGATTGAAATGCCGGTTATTGACCAGACAGATAAGGAAGTGTTAGAACGGCTTCAGGAGCTGACAGAAGCGATAAATGGACAGGCAGATTATTACAATGTTGTGCTGGATACAGAAGGACATTTGATTACAAAGCCGGTGGGACCAATGAAGGATATGGGTCAGTTTTATGATTTGGTTGAACGGCCGCAGTTCAAAGAACAATTTGCTGAAATCTCAGAACGTGTGAAGGAGCAGATCATTCCGATTAGTGCGACATTTACAGTGGATATGTTAGAGGTTCACATGGTATTTGCACCGATTATGATGAGGGAAACGGTGGCCGCCTACTGGGTACTGACAGATTTTAACCATAAAGAGATTATTATTCTTGGTGATGTGGCACAAAAACAGTGGAAGCTGGCGAATATGATTGCTAAGAGCTTTTATGCAGATGAAATAGCTGAAAGGGAAAGCAGGCTTCGGAAACTTTCAGAAATACAGCTTGATAAGGAGCAGCAGGGAAGAAAGCTTATGGAGGAGCTTATGGAGGCGATGGTGGCAAAAGGCGAGTCAGCAATTGTCGAAATTTGTCAAAAGACTGCATTTTACATGGATGTTGCGAACATTGGTATCTATATTGAGAATAAAGAACATGGAAATGCGGAAAAATACTATACATGGAATCGTACAGGAGAAGAACCGGAATTTTTTAACAAAATGGAAATGTCGGCTGCTGAATATCAGAATTATCAAAAACGGATGGGTGACAACAGAGTGCTTGCCGTGAACAGTACATCCCAGAGAGAAGCTGACAAGGAATTGCTCTATTATTCGGGAGCAAAATCCATGTTAATTGTATCATTAATGGTGGGAGATAAGGTGAGAGGATACATGGTGTTTGCGGACACCATAAAGGCACATCTGTTTGAAGAACGTGATATGGAATTTGGCTCCATGGTAAGTGATTTGTTTGCAGAAATCCTGTTTGGTGGTCAAAAAGACCGCAATAATGGTATTTCGAAGGGAAGCTTTTTAGAAGTTTATGAGCACATCCGGGAGGCTGTGTTTATGAAGGATAACCGTTTGGGAGATATTGTTTATGCAAACAAAGCAATGGGTAAATTGTTTGGTTATGATGTGGTTGGTATGGCTGCAAAGGACATTGTCTATGACGAGATGGAACACTACAAAAAAATGGGCGGTGTACGGAAGCGATTTATTGCTAATAAAAAAGTCACAAAATGGCAAAGCTATATGAAAGAGCTGGATCAGATTATGAATATTGTAGAGGTGCATTTAGATGCCTTTGATGGAGATTATAGTCTGATTATCCTTAAGAAGAGCAAAAATAAAAAATGACATTAATATTATGATACAGAAAAACCATATCAAAAAGTGTTAAGTTCTATAAAAATATGCCGATATATAAGAAAGGAGTACGAATATGGCAAGTTCAGATATAGGAATTGATTTGGGAACAGCAAGCATTCTCGTATATGTGAAGGGGAAGGGTGTTGTTTTAAAGGAGCCATCTGTTGTGGCATTTGATCGTGATACCAATCGGATCAAGGCGATTGGCGAGGAAGCGAGAATGATGCTTGGAAGAACACCGGGTAATATTGTGGCAGTAAGACCACTTCGACAGGGTGTTATTTCCGATTACCGCATTACAGAGAAAATGCTTAAGTATTTTATCCAGAAGGCGGTGGGAAAGAGCTTCTTTGGAAGAAGGCCAAGGATTTCCGTATGTGTGCCAAGTGGTGTTACAGAGGTTGAGAAAAAGGCGGTTGAGGATGCAACCTATCAGGCAGGGGCACGTGATGTGTCTATTATTGAAGAGCCGGTAGCTGCAGCAATCGGAGCCGGAATTGATATTGCAAGACCGTGTGGCAACATGATTGTAGATATTGGCGGTGGAACTGCAGATATTGCGGTCATTTCTTTGGGCGGAACAGTAGTGAGTACCTCTATTAAAACCGCAGGAGATGATTTTGATGAGGCGATTGTGCGTTATATGAGAAAGAAGCATAATCTTTTGATTGGAGAACGTACAGCAGAAGAGATTAAGATTAAGATTGGCACCTGCTATCGTCGTCCGGAAAATCTTACATTGGATATCCGGGGGCGTAACCTTGTGACAGGACTTCCAAGGACAGTTACTGTGACCTCGGATGAGACGGTAGAGGCATTGGAGGAAGTAACAGAGCAGATTATTGAGGCTGTTCATTCCGTACTTGAGAAGACACCCCCAGAGCTTGCAGCAGATATTGCAGACCGTGGTATCGTGTTAACAGGTGGTGGAGCGTTACTTCATGGTCTGGAGGAATTGATTGAGGAAGAGACCGGCATCACAACGATGACTGCAGAGGATCCGCTTACCTGTGTAGCAATCGGAACCGGTAAATATATTGAATTTTTAAGTGGCGTAACAGAAGAGGATTAGCAGGAAAAAAGCATTTGAAACATGTATTTTATATGTTTATGTGTGAGTTGACCTTTGTCCTCAATGAGATTGAGTGAAACAAAGGATAAATAAAAAAGGAGTTGACAAGATGGTAAGAGGTCTTTACACAGCGTGGACCGGCATGATAAACGAACAGAAACGCCTGGATGTAATCTCAAACAACATGGCAAATGCCGATACGACTGGTTATAAGAAGCAGGGAGTAACTTCCCAGTCTTTTGATGATGAGCTGACAATCCGGATTCATGATAATAACCAATACAATCGTAATAAAGTGGCAATCGGCAATATGAACCTTGGTGTTAAGATTGGAGAAACCTATCATGATTTTTCTCAGGGCAGTCTTCGTGAAACCGGAAACACCTATGATTTAGCACTTAGTGGAGATGGATTCTTTACCATTCAGACAACGAACAAGCAGGGAGTAACCAGTACGAAATATACTCGAGATGGTTCCTTTACTGTAACCACGGATGGTTATCTTGTTACCAAGGATGGAGATTATGTGTTGGATACGAATGGTAACCGGATTCAGATTCCAGGCGCACAGACAGCCAATAATGTGGCATTTGATGCAGGTGGCAATGTACTTGTTGATGGACAGCAGGTGGCAACCCTTGGGATTGCAGGTTTTGCAAATCCGCAGGCATTGCTGCTTTATGGCGAGAACATGTATGAACCAACAGCTGCAGCGGGGTTACAGGCGGGTACAGCGACAGTGAACCAGGGATATTTGGAGATGTCTAATACCAATGTAATTGAGGAAATGGTTGATATGATTACCATTACAAGAGCTTACGAAGCAGGGCAGAAGATGATACAGACTGTAGATGGTACATTAGAAAAGACCGCAAATGAAATTGGAAGAGTATAAGGAGGTAGGTTACTATGATGCGTTCATTGTGGTCTGCGGCATCGGGAATGATTGCCCAGCAGACAAACTTAGATAATATAGCAAACAATTTATCGAATGTAAATACAGCAGGATATAAGAAGGATACCGTCGAATTCAAGTCTTTACTTTACCAGACACTTCAGTCACCGTCTACGAACAATGCAGGCGAGAATAAGCCGGTGCCTGCACAGGTTGGTCTTGGTACAAGGGTGGCATCCATTACGACTGTATTTAAGCAGGGGAATCTGCAGGATGTAGATGTTAATACATATATGGCAATTGAAGGAAATGGATTTTTTAAGGTCAGGAACAGGGACGGGGAAATTTGCTATACCCGGGATGGTAGTTTTAATGTACAGCCGGTGGAAGGAGGCGTTATTCTTTGCACATCGGATGGCTGTCCTGTTTTAGACCAGAATAACAATACGATTATTATTCCGAATGGATATAAGACGGATGGTCTGATTGTGGATCAGGATGGTAATTTGTTTGTTGAAGGGGCAGATGAACAGCAGGTGGCACTTACACAGACAGCGAACGGGCAGGCATATAATCAGAAGATTGGTCTGGTACAGTTTAACAATCCTGCAGGACTTGACAGTGTTGGTAGTAATATGTATCAGGCAACGGCAGCTTCTGGTGCTGCAAGAGAGGAAAGCACGACTCCGGGGCTTGCTACAAGCAAGGTTCATCAAAAATATGTTGAGATGTCAAATGTACAGGTTGCCGATGAAATGGTAAACATGATTGTGGCCCAGAGAGCCTATGAAATGAACTCCAAAGCCATTCAGGCATCAGATGAAATGCTGGAGCAGGCAAATAATTTAAGACGATAATTGCAAAATTAAGATTTATGATATTGACAATATTCCTTAGATATGATATCTATAGTATAGATACTTTTGGAGGTGGAGGTAGATATGACAGGAATTAACACAAGTGATTATTATGCTAATGCCTCTAAAGCATCGGCCAATGCATTGGAGAACACTTTGAATAAAGTGGACAAAAATGCAACAGAGGAGCAATTGTTATCTGCTTGTAAAGAGTTTGAAGCATATTTTATCGAACAGATTTACAAGGGAATGGAGAAAACCATTATGAAAGCAGATGATGATGAATCCAGCAGCACGAACCAGTATATGGAATATTTTGGAGATATGCAGATACAGGCATATGCCAAAGAGGCTGCAAACCAGGGAGAAGGGATTGGGTTAGCGAACCAACTCTTCGAACAAATGAAAAGAAACTATGGTATATAAGAATTTAAAGAAATGGAGACGGACTATGAAGATTGAGAAATTAACTGAGAGTGAAGAGCTTGTGATGAAGTCAATCTGGGATTGTCGCAAGGAGCCTGTTCTTTCGGACGTAGTTGACAGAGTTAATGGTTATTATGGTAAGGATTGGAAGCCTCAGACGGTTTCAACGTTTCTTGCAAAGCTTGTTCGCAAGGATTATTTGAGACTTCAGAGAAATGGAAAGATTTACACATATAAGATTCTTATTTCAGAAGCTGCTTATAAGCAGAAACTTTATAAGCATCACATTAGTTTTTGGAATCACAATGATATATGTGAATTTATTGCCGAGATGATGGGCAATGGGGATTTGACAAAAGAAGATATCAATGAGGCGATCTCTAAGACAGAACAATAATTGCGAATAATATGCCCTGGAATACATGCAGACAGTCGGTGCTTGTGTTTCAGGGTATTTTTTTGGAATCATTTACAAATAACAGTTGGAGAATTGGCGTGGAAAGAGAAGGAACCGTTTCAAAGATTATATATAAAAATGAGAGCAATCAATATGTTGTATTTGCGGTAGAAACTGATGATGGAGAAGATGAAACTTTTGTAGGCAACTTATCTGGAATTGAAGAGGGAATGTATATTCTTGCAAAAGGTGAGTATGTAGAACATCCAAATTACAGTATACAGTTTAAGGTTTCAGAATATGAGGTAAAAATGCCAGATGATTTAGTCAGTATGGAGCGCTATTTAGGTTCCGGAGTGATTAAGGGCATTGGCGAAATAATGGCAAAGCGGATTATGAAGAAATTCGGAAAGGATACCTTTCGGATTATTGAGGAAGAACCAGAACGGTTAGCAGAGATTAAAGGCATTTCTGAACGCAAAGCAAATGAAATAGGAGTTCAGTTTATTGAAAAACAGGCTATGCGGGAGGCTTTGATGTTTCTTTCAGACTTTGGGATTTCTCCAAGTCTGGCAGTGAAAATTTTTGCTGAGTACGGACAGAAAATGTATACGATTGTAAAGAAAAATCCATATCAGATTGCAGAGGATATCAGTGGTGTTGGATTTAAGATAGCGGATGCAATTGCAATGAAGGCTGGCATTGGACTGCAATCTGATTTTCGTGTCCGTGCGGCTCTTATTTATACACTGAATCAGGCTACAGGATTAGGGCATATTTATCTGCCAAAGAGTCTGCTTATAAGTTGGACAAGACAACTGCTTGCAAAGAGTAATGGGGATGCTGAGACGGAGAATTATGGCTATGAGAATGCATTTGCTGTGGAGGAGCAGGTGATTAAGACACAGCTTATGAATTTGCAGGTAGAGGGAAAGGTGGTTTTCCGGGAAAAGGATGGGGAGGTAATTGTATATACATCCAGTCATTACCACCGGGAGCTGGACGTAGCAAGAATGCTTTTGGAAAACAGGTCTACTGTGGGGATTTTCGATGCATCTCTTGATAAAACCATTGGTTCCATTGAACAGAATGAGCACATAGTGCTTGCCAAAGAACAAAAAGAGGCGGTTCGCCAGGCTGCGCGTCAGGGGCTTTTAGTGATTACAGGTGGACCGGGTACTGGGAAGACTACTACAATTAATGCAATTATTAAATATTTTGAGCTGGAGGGAATCGAGCTTATGCTTGCAGCACCGACCGGTCGTGCGGCGAAGCGTATGTCGGAGACTACAGGTTATAAGGCACAGACGATCCACCGGCTGCTGGAATTGAGCGGTGGTGTGTCCGAAGAGACAGGTAATAGTGAAATCCGGTTTGAGAGAAATGCATCAAATCCATTAGAGACAGATGTCGTAATTATTGATGAAATGTCAATGGTGGACTTATCTTTGATGCATGCACTGCTACAGGCAATTATACCGGGAACGCACCTTATTTTGGTGGGTGATGAAAACCAGCTTCCGTCAGTTGGTGCCGGTAATGTGTTGAAGGATATGATTCATTCTGGCTGTGTGCCGGTGGTGTCCCTTAATAAGATTTTTCGACAGGAGGCAGGAAGCACTATTGTCGAAAATGCACATAAGATTAACAAGGGCGAACCAATCAGAATGGATAATAAGAACAAGGATTTTTTTTATTTGCCAAGACAGAATACAAGGGATATCATTGCGGAAGCAGGACAGCTTTTGACAAGAAAACTGCCGCCTTATGTGGGATGTGATGGAAAGGAAATCCAGGTGCTGACACCAATGCGAAATGGGGAACTGGGTGTTGACAATTTAAATATATCTCTTCAGAAGGTGCTGAATCCTCCGAATGAAAGAAAAAAAGAAAAAGAACGAAACAATGGCATGATTTTCCGTGAAGGTGACAAGGTCATGCAGATTCGTAATAACTATAAGCTGGAGTGGTGCGTTTATAGCCCAAAGGGGAGATTCAAGGTGGAAGAGGGTGTTGGTGTTTTCAATGGTGACATGGGTATCATCCGGGAAATTGATGATTACAATGAAGAGATTGTCGTGTTGTTTGATGATGATAAAGAGGTTCATTATCCGTACAATCTGTTGGATGAACTTGAGCTGTCGTATGCGATTACCATACATAAATCCCAGGGTAGCGAGTATCCGGCTGTAGTGATGCCGCTGCTTTCCGGACCGAGAGTTTTACTTACAAGAAATTTGTTATATACAGCAGTAACCAGAGCAAAGCAGTGTGTTGTTATTGTGGGAAATGGGCATCTGGTAGAGAGTATGATTCAAAATAATGATGAGCAGAAAAGGTATTCCTCTCTCTCTGAGAGATTACAAGAGCTGGATTTTAGCGGTTGAAATATGTTTGATGCATATTTAAAGCGGGAGAATACCAAAATAAATGTGAATACTTGAAGATAAGGGGTGTATAAAATAAAAAATAACTTATTAGATTTGATTTATCCACATTGTTGTCCGTTTTGCGGACAGGTACAGCGTTACCAGGGGAATCGGGCTTGCCCGGATTGTCTAAAAAAGCTTCGGAAAGTAGAAGCGCCGCATTGTATGAAATGTGGAAAAACATTGGAAGTAAAAGAAGAGGAATACTGTATGGACTGTATGGTTGTGCCCAAAAGCTATAAGTGTGGGTTTCCTGTATTTTTTTATGAAGAACCTTTAAAGTCGGCATTATATGACTTTAAATACAAAAACCAGCGGGATTATGCCATATTTTTTGCGGAATGTATGGACAGGTATTATGGGAAAATGATAAAGAGGCTCAATATTGACGGCTTGGTTCCGGTCCCGTTACATCCCCATAAGCGAAAAGTGCGAGGATATAACCAGGCACAGCTACTAGCAGAGGCATTTTCGAAGCGAATTGGTATTCCAGTGTACAAAAAACAACTGCTGCGGGTAGTGGAGACAAGTCCTCAAAAAGAATTGGATGACAAGAAACGCATGAAAAATTTAAAAAATGCTTTCCAATTAGACGTGAATGCGATAAAATTAAAAAGAGTCCTGCTTGTGGATGATATTTATACATCAGGGGCAACGATTGAATCCTGCACAGAGGTTTTATTAGGGGCAGGAACAGAAGAAGTATATTATATCAGTGTAGCGATTGGAAAAGGATATGCTGGGTGAATGAAGAGGAGGATAAAAATTATGGAAGTTAGAACATGTAAGCAATGTAAGAGATTATTTAATTATTTGACAGGACCATCCATCTGTGGTGCTTGTAAGGATGCATTAGAATTAAAGTTTATTGAGGTAAAAGAATATATCAGGGAAAATCCGAAAGAGGGTATCAATGAGGTTGCGAAAGCAAATGATGTCAGTTCGAACCAGATCCGTCGTTGGATTCGTGAAGAGCGTCTTGCGTTTTCAGAGGATTCTGGAGTGGGACTTGATTGTGAGAGCTGTGGAAAGATAATCAGGAGTGGACGCTATTGCCAGGAATGCAAGGATAAGCTTGTTGGTACAATGAATGATATGTATAAGGTTGATGACTCTATTGTGGCAAAGAAGCACAGAGAAGCAGCAAAAATCAGATATTTAGACCGGTAGGGTTTGCTTTTTATAACAAAATTTAAATTATCTATAATGTTTTGGAAAAAGAAACCGATATATTTAATGAACCTATTAATGAAGGGTTTATAACAGATTGCCATGGGTGGGTCACCTAAGTGGTATTTTAAGGAGGATGATGAGCGATGAGAATTGGTATGTATAACCAGATTGCCCAGGTATACGGCAATCAGCCAGTAAAGCAGAAATATAACTCTAATCAGGCAGACGCTTCGTCAACATTAGACCAGGTATCTTTTTCCTCAGTCGGAAAAGACATGCAGATAGCAAAGAATGCACTTAATTCTGTACCGGATGTACGGCAGGATAAAGTAAATGCACTTCGTGCAAGCATTGCAAATGGTACCTATCAAGTGAGTGCAGAGAGCTTTGCAGATAAGATTATGGCAGCATATGATGAGAAATCCTTTTAGTCTCGGAAGTGTTTGTGCTTCCGAGGCTTAGGACATTTGATTGGTAAAGGAGAATCAGATGGCTAGCTTAATTGAGAATTTGATTGCGACTCTGGAGGAAGAGAGCAGTCTGTATGAAGAGCTCACGAAGGAGTCGATGGCAAAAACACCGGTAATTGTGGCGAATGAATTGGAGAGGCTTCAGGAGGCCAATGCGAGAGAGCAGGCGATTGTTGACCGGATAACATCAGTGTCACATAAAAGAGACCAGTCACTTTCTGAGATTGCAACAGTATTAGGCAAGGATGCGAAGACGATTACTGTTTCGGAAGTCATTACGTTGATGGAGAAACAGCCGGAGTTTCAGCATCCTTTAATTATTGTAAGAGACAAGATGTTAAAACAGGTTGAAGAATTGAAACAGGTAAGTATGCATAACCGGGATTTATTGCAGCAGTCGTTGGAAATGACAGAGTATTCCATCAACCTGCTTCAGTCTATGAATCAGGCGCCGGAGACGGCAAATTATAACAAAGGATCATATAGTGGTGCAACGCTTGGGGGAGGCAGTTCCTCCTTTGATACGAAGCAGTGATAGATAGAAAGGAGAAATAATATGTCAGGAACAATGGGTAATTTTTATGTCGGAGTATCCGGCATGCAGTCCCATCAATATGCACTTAATACAACAGCACATAATATTACAAATGCGGGAAATGATAAATATTCCAGACAGCAGATTCTTCTTTCGGATATGATGTATACAAGACTTGGTAATACTGCGTTTGGAAGAAACCAGGCAGGTCTTGGAACGAGGATTCAGGATGTCCGCCTTGTGAGGGATCGTTTTTTGGATACCGCATATAGAGAAGAATTTGGGCGGGAAGAGTTTTACCAGACGAAATATGATGTGGTAAAGGAAATACAGAATTATTTTGGTGAGACTTTTCAAGAGGAAGATACCAGCAGCTTCCGTATGTATATGAAGAATTTGTGGACGGCAGCACAGGAGCTGCAGAAGGAATCCAACAATATTGTTCCAAGAAGCACATATATTGCCAGTGCAGTAACATTTATTGATCAGGCAAATAAGATTTACAACCAGCTTACTACTTATCAGATGAATTTGAATAAAGAGATTAAGGATCAGGTAACCCGGATCAATGAGCTGGCAGATACTATTTATGAGTTGAATGATAAGATTCAGATGGTAGAGGCAGCAGGTATAGAAAGCGCGAATGACTATAGAGATTTGCGTGATGCAGCATTAGATGAGCTGGGAGGACTGATTTCTATTTCCTATAAGGAGAACCATGATGGACAGGTGGATGTGTATGCAGAGCGCCGGGCATTAGTCAGTATGGATCGTGTATATAAAATGGAAACCGCCCAAGTCAGTGATTCCTGTGAATATTTAAAGCCGGTTTGGGCAGATGACCAGGATGATGTATTTTCACTGGATAGGGTTCCGAGTTCCGATAATGGAAATGATGTCGGGTCGTTGAAGGGCATTATGATGTCGAGAGGCGACTGGATACCGGATTATACAGATATTCCGATTGCACCGAAGTCGCCGATGAAACCGGTGCGTGCAGAGTATGCCTCTGAAGATGAATATAATGATGCACTTGCCCAGTATCAAATAGACTATGGGCAGTATCAGACGGATTATGAACAGTTTGTAAAGGATCGGGAATATTATAATACATATTTGGAGCCATATACAGTAAGTAATATTATTGCACAGTTCGACCAATTGATACATGGTATTGTGACAAGGATTAATGATGTTCTTTGCCCGAACAAGGAGATTACCCTGCAGGATGGAAGTACAATTTATGTTCTGGATGAGGAAAAAGCCGGTTATGGAATGGGTGAAGAAAATAAAGTGCAGGGAACGGAATTATTTGTCCGTTCGAATCGTTCGAGATACACGGAACAGACTGTAACGCTTGCAGATGGAACGGAAGCTACCGTACAGGTATATAACGAGGAAAATAAGAATGATGTTTTGTCACTTTACACTCTTGGCAATTTAGAGGTAAATGATGAACTGACCAAAAATCCAAGCTTGCTGCCGCTTACGAATTTGCAGCAGGAGGAATTACAGGATGTAGCAGACCAGCTGATTCAGATCTGGAATGAAAAGATTGGAACACTTGGACCGAACAGTTTGTTTACAACAGATTACATGGGTTATTACAAAGAGTTTGTTGCAGATTTTGCAAATAAGGGTAAGACATATGCAGGAATTGCTGAATCCCAGAATCAGTCGGTTCAGGAGATTGATAACCAGCGGCAGACAGTAGTTGGAGTATCGACAGATGAGGAACTTGCGAATTTGATAAAATTCCAACAAGGATATAATGCATCTTCAAGATACTTTACAGTGGTTTCAGAGATGGTAGAGCATTTGATTAATAAGCTTGGCGGATGAGAAAGGGTGTGAGAGTAGATGCCATCAACATTTTTAGGATTAAATACAGGTGTGTCTGGAATTAATTACTATCAGGCAACGCTTAACACAACGGCACATAATATTTCAAATGCAGATGTAACCGGATATTCCAGACAACAGGTGCTTTCGAAAGCAGCTCCGGCACTTCGGGTGAGAAGCTCTTACGGAATGATGGGTACAGGTGTGCAGACGACAGGGATTACACAGCTTCGTAACATATATTACGATACAAAATACCGTTCGGCAGCATCTTCCCTTAATGAATATTATGGAATTAACGAACAGTTGAAGCAGCTTGAAACTTATTTGAATGAACAGAAGTCAGAGACCGGTTATACTAAAATTTTAGCGCAGTTAAATGGGGCATTGCAGAATCTGGCTTCAAGCCCGGCAAATGCAACATATCGTACCGCTTTTACACAGGCAGCCGGCAATTTTACGGATTTGATCAATGAGGTGGCAACAAATTATCAGAATACCCAGGAGGATATCAATAATGAGATTGCGCTCCATGTGGATACGATTAATTCTATTTCAACCCAGATTTTTACATTGAATCAGGAGATTCGGAATATTGAGACACGGTATGGTAATGCCAATGATTTGAGAGACCAGAGAGAGCTGTTGGTGGATCAGTTATCAGAACTTGTAAATGTTACTATTATAGAGAACCCAATCAAATATGGAGAAGGTCCGGACGCGGAGGATTCTGGTGCCACTACATATGAAGTGCGGATTGGTGGAACACTGCTTGTGGATGATATGGAGTGTAAGCAGCTTAAGGTAGCAGCAAGAGAAGAAAAAGTCAACCAAAGTGATATTAACGGTTTGTATGACGTATACTGGGTTGGATTAAACGGTTCCTTAGGAGAGCGGTTTGATTTTAATTCAAGTAATGTTTCCGGTCGGATAAAAGGATTGTTTGAGGTTCGGGATGGTAATAATTTTAATCCGTTTTCAGGAACAATTGAGAGCATGGAGATGGGAACCACAAATGGTTCGATTGCAACCATCAAGTTAGATAATGGGATTGGTGTTGATAAACTGAACCTTCCAATGGAGGGTGTTATTACCTTAAACTGTAAGGAATATTATTATGAGGGCTGGGAAGCAGAGTATGATGCAGATGGGAAACTCAATAATTTTGTGTTTAAGAATCTGACGGTTATTTCAGAAACAGGAAAACGGGAACCTGCACAGCTTAACGAGGGCATCGATAAAGGCAGACCAGCCAGTATGGGTGAAGCGATTGACTGTAAGGGAATCCCATATTATATGACAGAGTTAAATGAGTTTGTGAGAGTACTGTCAAATCATATGAATGATATATTCACAACAGGTGTGGATGCAAATGGCGATAAAGGTTTAGACTTTTTTACGGCAATGGATTTGACAGGAAAAGATTTTGTGCTGACGGCACCGGAAGGTACGCCGGCACCTACCAAATTACTTTCCAGTGATTCCAGCTATTATAGGTTGACAGCCCTTAACTGGTCTGTTAATCAGACTGTAAAGGCAGACCAAAACAAAGTGGTTGTATCCTACGAGAATGATATTGCACAGGGCGATTTGGATGCAAAGGGTGTTTTGGAGAAGATAATTGCGGGATTTGATGACCGCAATATGTATTCTCAGGGTACTGTGGCACAGTTTTTACAGTCTGTCACGACGTCACTGGCAGTTGATATTCAAAAATACAGTTCTTTTGCAGATAATATGGAAGAAGTGGCAACTGTGATTGATAACCAGAGACTTTCAATTTCGTCTGTTGATACGAATGAGGAGGCGGCAAGTCTTGTTATGTATCAGCAGGGATATAATCTGGCATGTAAGATTATTTCTGTTATGAATGAGGTTTATGATAAGCTTATTAATCAGACCGGCTGATGTGCCGATATATTGAATAGTGGATAGTGTTTTTGCGGTATAACGTGTCAAATGAACATGGGAATATAGTTATTTGATGAATGCCGCATGATATCTGGCTTTAAATATTTAGCTGTTAAGGGATGTAACAGTAATTATGTGAGGTTAACGGAGTAACCGGATAGGAGAGAGACAATGCGGGTAACGAATCATATGGTAACAAGCAGTTCGCTGCGTAATATGCAAAAATCCATGCAGAGAGTTAGCAGATTGAATGATCAGGTTACATCAGGCAAGAAAATATCGGCACCTTCAGAGGATCCGGTTGTTGCAATTAGAGCACTTAAGCTCCGAACAACCTGTGACCAGTTAGATCAATATAAGAATAAGAATATTAAGGATGCATTGTCCTGGCTTGATACAACGCAATCATCTATTGAGAATATTCTTAGCCGTATGCAAAGCGTGTATGAGTATGCGGAGCAGGGAGCAAATGATACCTTCAGTACGGGAGACAGAAATAAAATCATTAATGAGCTCCGCTCCCTGAAGGATGGAATCTATAGTGAGGGTGGTACGACTTATGCCGGAAGATATCTTTTTTCCGGTTATAAGACAGAGACAAATCTTATATTCCAAAATGAAGCAGCCAAGAATGGAATGGCATACAGTATTACGGAGGAGCTTTCGCCGGATAAGATCCGCTCAAAAAGTGTGGTGCTTAATGAGATTAATGTGGATAACCTGGATGGGATTTTGGAAGACGGGGATCCTTATACCTCGCCAACAAGAGCGAATGCTTATACATTACAGCTTGCGTATGACAAATTAGACAAAGGCGCCTTAAATGGCAATGATTTATCAATTGTCGCAACAGATAAAGACGGTAATACGATTACATTACCAACAATGACAGTTATGTCTGTTGCAGATTCAGCGGATTATTATAATGTCGGGGCGGAAGAGATTCATTTTATTCCGGAGACAGGAGAGATTGTATTCGGAGACGATATTTATGAATCTATAAAGAAGGCACAGAATCTGACCGTAAATTATAATAAGTCTGATTTTGCAGTAGGGGATTTGCGTCCGGAGATGTACTTTAATTGTACACAATACAAGGAAGAAGCAGATGGCTCTGTTAAGACAACCGAATATACGGTAACAGATGAGGGACAGCCGATTCGGTATGAGGTTAATTTTAACCAGTATATTACCGTGAATGCCGAGGGGCGGAATATTATAACCCATGATATCGGTAATGATATAGATGATATGGCAACAGCGGTGCAGAATGTATTGGATATTGAGAGTGCAATTCAAAAGCTAAAAGGATATTTGTCAGATCCAAAGTATATGGATGATGAGGATGCAGTCGAACAGATTAATAAAATGTTAGAAGATGCGGATGTGGAGCTTGCCATGAAGCGTGAGGATATGCAGAAGCTTTTTGGAAGGAATATGACGAACTTCCAGAACTTTATGAATGATGTAAGTGCGCAACAGGCAATCGTTGGTACGAATTATTCAAAATTAGAGCTGATTGAAACCCGTGTCATTGAACAGTTGGATAATTTTAAGGAACTCAAATCTTCAAATGAAGATATTGAAACAGAGGAAGCAGCTCTTGAGCTTTATCAGGCAGAGCTTGTGTACGAGTCGGCTCTGGCAACGACAAGTAATGTGGTTCAGAAGACATTGCTGGATTATCTCTAAAATGTTGCAGCTTGGCAAGGAGCTATGCTATAGTGGAATCCGGTTCGTTTGAAGCCGTCGGTGGCGGAGGATCGGATTCTTTGACTATATATGTTATAGCCTCTGAATGTGCTACAGGTCTGTAGGCTGGAATCGGGGGCTGCCGCAACAGAGCAATTGCTTGTGAAAGGAGAAAAATATGAGGGTATTGACAAAATTTTTTGGTGAAGTCGAATTAGATGATGAAAAAATTCTTGAATTTCCGAATGGAATTATTGGATTTGAGGACTTTAAAAAATATGCGATTATGTATGATGAAGATGACAGAAGTGAGACAAGAATCAGTTGGCTGCAGTCATTAGACGAACCGGCATTGGCATTACCAGTGATTGATCCGCTGGCAATTACCGATGAATATATCCCAATGATTGAGGATGAATTGTTAGAAACGCTTGATAATCCGGTAGATGAGGATTTATTGTTTTTGCTTGCTTTGACGGTGCCTTCCGATATGAAAAAAGTGACGGCAAATATGAAAGCTCCTTTTATAATCAATGCTTCAACAAAAAAGGGTGTGCAGTTGATTGTGGAGAATGAGGATTATTCAGTGAAATTCAATGTATATGAATCCGTACAGAAAATGAAAGAAAAGGCGGGTGAATAATATGTTGGCTTTATCCAGAAAAGAAAATGAATCCATTATGATTGGGAACGATATTGAGATTACAATACTTGAGGTCAAAGGGGAACAGGTTAAGATTGGTATCACAGCTCCAAAATCCGTTCCGATTTACCGGGAAGAAGTATATACACAGATTAAGGAAGCAAACAAGGAAGCTGCTTCGGATACTGTTCCGGAAAGTCTGAAAAAATTATTTCAGTAAATGATTTGGTATTATACGATTTGATACAGATATACAGGTAACAAATAAAATAATATATTGTGAAGTTTGAAACAGATATGCATAATATTCGTGACGGCAGGGGTGCAGGGTTCATCCCTGCTGTAGTAGTATTTGTATTAACAATAAAACACTATATGTTGATAAAAGTAGTATTTTTTTATATTTTGTAAAAAAATATTTAAATTTATTTGAAAAAAATAACAAAAGGTTATAATATATAGACAGATAATAACCGATAAAGTTATTGAGGAATATTTATGCATAAGTATTTTGAGAGCTATCATGCGGACAGGATGAAGGAAAATCGGACTGTTAAGCGGATGGTTACATTGCAGTAAATGTTTGTTTTGAATTTCACATGGAGGTGGATAAGAATGGCGATCGAATCAATTAAGTCAAATGTAGTAAGCCAGGTAAACAGAGTAAGCGAGCCGGTCACTGTGGATAGTGGTGAAAATGTACAGGTTAAGCCGCAGCAGGTTGCACCTGTAACAGGAAGGCAGTCTGGCTATGAGCCAAAGGATGGGCAGGAGAAGGAGAACAACGCAAATGATGAAGGAAAGAATCTTTCTGAAGTGTCTCCGGAGAAGATTAAGAATGCAGTCTCTGAAATCAATAAGAAGATTAGACTAACGCATACACAGTGTGAGTTTAAGTTTCATGAAAAGACAAATAGGATTATGATTACAGTTAAAGATTCTGAGACGGATGAAGTGATTAAAGAAATCCCACCAGAAAAGACTTTAGATATGATTGCAAAATCATTGGAACTGGCTGGTCTTTTAGTAGATGAGAAGAGATAAGGAGGAGATAGTATGGCAGGAATTAGAATGACAGGTTTGGTGTCTGGATTAGATACAGAAAGTCTTGTAAGTCAGTTGTCTGAGGCTTATCAGACAAAGGTTAATAATGTAAAGAAACAGCAGACAAAATTAGAATGGAAGAAAGAAGCATGGACTGCTTTGAATACCAAGATTATGGATTTCTATAAAGGAGCATTGTCTACATTTAGAAGTGTATCAACTTATAGAGCCAAGGCAGCAACCGGGAATTTGACCGGTGTTAAAGTAACTGCAGGAAGTGATGCGGTAAATGGTACGCACAGAGTAAAAGTAATCAGTACAGCGACTGCACAGATGTGGACCAGTAAGAAGATTAACGATAAAACATATACAGCGACTTCGTATAAGGCTGCGACAGATGGAACAATGAAGCTTTCTGATTTGAAGGATAACATTGGGAATTCAATTGGGAACCAGCTCAAGAACGCAGAATTTAAAGTATCTGCGAATGGACAGGAATACACTGTTAAAGCCGGAATTGATGAGAATGGTAATGCTTTGGGTGATGATGCCACGGTAGATGATATTGTTGCGAATATTAACAGGCAGTTAGAGGGTTCTGGTGTTAAGGTGGATTTTGCTGCAGGCAATTTCCGTATGAGTAATGAGTCAGCAGTTCAAAGCGAGATTCAAAATGATACCGGAGAGACAGTAACTGTTTTTTCAGGTGGTTATGACGTGAAAGTGACCGCAGCAGATGACAGTACTGCTAAAATTTTTGGAATCACAACGAACGAAGAAGGAACTTTAATTGAATCAAAGACAAGTGATGCAGATAAGGATCCTGTTACCACAATTGGCGGTGCTACAAAGTTTTATCAAGAGATTGAGACTGCAGATGCAAAGGTAACAGCGAATACCAAGCTGGTGGACTTAGGGATTGCAGAAGGTACAGAGATTAAAATCAATGGAAATGCCATTACAGTAGACCGCAAAACAACATTAAAGAGTTTGGCTGAGAAGATGGCAAAACTCGGGATTGAGGCAAATTATGATGCCGGTCAGGGAAGATTTTATCTGAATGCTAAGGGAACCGGTGAAAAGAATAAATTTACTGTTGATGCAGATTCTGATACATTGGCAAAGCTTGGTCTTGATTTACAAGAGGGTGATGAAGGACGTATCGATGCGAAGAACGCAGTAATTGAATATAATGGTGTGAGATATGAACAGGCAAGTTCAACCTTTAGTATTAATGGTCTTACTATTGAAGCGACTGAGGAGGGGGAAACACAGACCTTTAATGTCGGTACAGATTCAAAAGGTATCTATGATAAAGTAAAAGAATTTGTTAAATCATATAATGATTTAATTGAAGAGATGAATACTTTGTATAATGCTAAAAGAGTGAAGGACTATGAGCCATTGACAGAGGATGAAAAAGCAGCGATGAGTGATGAAGAAGTTGAGAAATGGGAAGGCGTTATTAAAGCATCCCTGTTAAGAAGAGATGATACAATAAATTCTTTATTATCCAGTATGCGTTCTACGTTGAATAAGCAGGTTTCTGTTACCCTGTCAGACGGAACAAAAAAGAATTATTCATTGACTTCTTTTGGAATTAACACCAGTGTCTACACAGAAAGAGGCAAGCTTCATATTTATGGTGATGAAGATGATGCTGACTTCATGGACTTTGATAACGAGCTGATGGCAGCTATCAACAAGAATCCATCTGCAGTGGAAAAGACTTTTTCAACGCTTGGTTCAGAGATATATAATAATCTTTTGAAGGCAATGAACAGCAATAGGGATTTAAGTAGTGCATTGACGTTTTATAATGATAAACAGCTTGATAAAGAGATTGATAATTATAAAGACAGAGTTAGCACATTACAGGATAAGGCATTGGCAGAGGAAGATAAATATTATAAACAGTTTGCGGCCATGGAAAGTGCTTTGGCGAAGCTTCAGTCTCAACAGACTTACATTTCGCAATTGTTTGGTGGTTGATAGCATAGAGAGATAGCTAAGTGAAAGAAGGATTTTGCAATCCTTCTTTCATAGTATTAAACAGCTTATTCTATGGTGGATTTGTGATACAGATTGATTAGGACATATGAGGTGAAGACATGGCATATAATCCAATGGCAGCATATGGAACCAATAAGGTAACTACTGCAACTCCGGCAGAACTTACATTGATGCTTTATGAGGGCGCAATTAAGTTTTGTAATATTGCCCAGATGGCAATGGAGAAAAAGGATGTAGAGAAAGCGAATCTGAACATCCAGAAAGCAAGGAATATTATTGTAGAATTACAGAGTACACTTAATTTTGATTATCCGGTAGCAAAGGATTTTGATATTATTTATACTTTTATATTCGACCGGATGACGGCAGCAAATATTTCAAAGAATCCGGCAGATGTGGCAGAGGTATTAGTACAACTGCGGGAGTTACGTGATATTTGGCGACAGGTGATGAAAGCGGCAAAAGATCCACGTAACTAGGAATGAGGTAGGAGAATGGATGAAAATTACGTTCAGGTTTTAATTGATACGATAACAAAAAAAGAAGAGACGTTGCGTAAGATTCTTGAGATTACCAAGGAGCAAGAACGGATTAGTAAACAGGAAGTTTATTCATCGGAGGAGATGGAGAAAACTCTGAACGAAAAGGAAATTCAGATTGCGAGAGTTAATTATTTAGACGAAGGGTTTCAGTCAGTTTATGATCGTGTCTGTTCTGAGATACGGAATAATATCACAAAATATGAGCAGGATGTTTTGACATTACAGGAGCATATTCGTATTTGTACGGAAATAGCAAATGAAATCCAGGTATTAGAAGAGAGAAACCGGAATCGTTTTAGTGTATTGTTTTCCAAAGTCCGGTCAGAGTATTCTACTTCGAAAACCCAGGCAAATGTTGCACAAAATTATTTTAAAACCATGAATAATTCCAAGGTTATGGATGCATATTTTGTGGATAAAAAACAGTAGACACCTATATATTGTTTCAAAGAAAATTATAAAAATTTTCTTTGAAAAAAATTATAAAAAGTGTTAATATTAAAAAAAAGTTTCCGATATATATAATGTAAGATATATAACAACTACATATTGGATTGCATGGTAATAACTTCCGAGTGTGGAAGATATTATAGAAACTATTTACGGCGGAATAACCGCTAGTACATGTCGCAGGGAAGCGACATTATATTCAAGGAGGAATTTATTATGGTAGTACAACACAACATGCAAGCAGTAAACACTAACAGAATGTTAGGACAGAACGTGAAGGCTGTAGCTAAGTCTACTGAGAAGTTATCTTCCGGTTATCAGGTAAACCGTGCAGCTGATGATGCAGCTGGTCTTTCTATTTCTGAGAAGATGAGAAATCAGATTCGTGGTCTGAATCAGGCAGTTAAGAATGCTGAGGACGGTATTTCTCTTATCCAGACAGCAGAAGGTAACATGAATGAGATTCATTCCATCCTTCAGAGAATGGGTGAGCTTGCTATCAAGGCTCGTAATGATGTTAACGCATCAGAAGACCGTCAGACAATTCAGGATGAGATTTCACAGTTGAAGCAGGAGATCTGCTCTATCACCAAGAAGGCTGAGTTCAACGGAACGAAGTTATTGGATGGTACAATGAGCAGTGGTAAGAATCTTCAGGTTGGTGCTAATCAGGGTGAATTGCTTAAGATTGCTATCAGTGGTACATCTTTGAAGAAGTTAGGTCTTACAAAGACAAAAGTTTCTGATGCTGCTAGTGCATCTGCAGCAATCGGTCAGATTCAGTCAGCAATCAAGAATGTATCTGCACAGCGTTCATTACTTGGTGCTATTCAGAACAGATTGGAGTACACAATTAACAATCTGGAGAACTACTCTGAGAACTTAACATCTGCTGAGTCTCAGATCAGAGATACTGATATGGCTACAGAGATGGTTAACTACAGCAAGAACAACATTCTGCAGCAGGCTGCACAGTCTATGCTTGCACAAGCTAACCAGTCTAACCAGAGTGTATTATCATTACTTCAGTAATTTAACAATTATTGGCAATAGAAGTCGGTCTTTGACCGGCTTTTATTGTGTTTAAAAATAAATTTCCGTTTAACGTGGTGTTGAGGTTGCGGATTTCTCTGTTGTTAGAGATTGTAAAATCTGGATTCCATGTGTCTGAGTTTCTTTTGGGCACGCTTGCGCTCCGTTGCCTGCGTAATGGTACTAGGCTCGAAAACACCTCGCAGCCAAGGCACACTTTCACACTAAGTTCG
>CAMWYJ010000013.1 GCA_947178445.1 uncultured Clostridium sp. | reverse complement strand
CCCTTATATCACTGCATCTATTATTATGCAGCTTTTAACAATTGCAATTCCTGCGCTAGAGGAAATGCACCGGGATGGTGAAGACGGTAGAAATAAAATTCAAAAAATTACCAGATATGTATCCATTGGTCTTGCTGTTTTGGAAAGCTCTGGTCTGGCGCTTGGATTTTCAAGACAGGGAGCACTTGGAGAAACGAATTTTCTTACCATTTTTACAATTATTGTAACATTGACAACCGGTAGCTGTATTATCATGTGGCTGGGTGAACGGATTTCAGATAAGGGTATCGGAAACGGTATTTCTATTATTCTGTTAATCAATATCGTATCCCGTATGCCTTCTGATTTTGCAAACCTTTATGAGATGTTTATAAAGGGAAAGGATATCGTTCAGGCAGTAATTGCAGTAGTTGTAATTTTAGTAGTTGTGATTGGAACAACCATTTTAGTAATTTTGTTACAGGATGCGGAAAGACGTATTCCGGTACAATATTCTAAGAAAATGCAGGGAAGAAGAATGACTGGTTCTCAGGCTAGTTACATTCCACTTAAGGTGAACACCGCAGGTGTTATTCCGGTTATCTTTGCTGCATCTCTTTTGTCAGTACCGTCCATCATTATTAATTTGTTTAATATACAGGCGGGAACGACGTGGCAGAAGATTTTACAGGGACTTAACCAGAACTACTGGTTTAACCGGGAGTATCCATGGGCTTCTGTGGGACTCATCATATATATATTCTTGAATATTGTTTTTGCATATTTTTATACATCCATTACCTTTAATCCAATGGAGGTTGCAAATAATATGAAGAAGAGTGGTGGTTTTGTACCGGGTATCCGACCTGGCAAGCCAACACAGGATTACCTGAATAAAATTCTGAACTACATTGTATTGATAGGTGTAATTGGATTGTTGATTGTTGCATTGATTCCAATTTTCTTCAACGGTATGTTTAAGGCTGATGTATCCTTTGGTGGAACCTCCCTAATCATTATAGTAGGAGTTATCTTAGAGACAATGAAGCAGTTGGAGTCACAAATGCTGGTTCGCAACTATTCGGGATTCTTAAATGACTAATTGATAAAATGCACTAAAACCGTAGGAAAACAGTATGCTGTAGCCCTGCGGTTTCGGTGGTTAAGAAAAAATATAATATATGGAGGATAGGTTATGAAGATTATTATGTTAGGCGCACCTGGGGCAGGAAAAGGTACACAGGCAAAAATGATTGCCGCAAAGTATGGAATTCCACATATTTCAACAGGAGATATTTTCCGTGCCAATATTAAAAACGGTACTGAGCTTGGCGCAAAGGCAAAAGAGTACATGGATAAAGGTTTGCTTGTACCGGATGAATTGGTAGTAGATCTTGTAATTGACCGTTTCAAGGAGCCGGATTGTGAAAAAGGATATGTATTAGACGGATTTCCAAGAACAATTCCGCAGGCAGAAGCTCTTGATAAAGCACTTACAGCAATTGGTGAGAGTGTAGATTATGCAATTAATGTGGAAGTTCCGGATGAAAACATCATTAACAGAATGGGTGGAAGACGGGCATGTGTAGGTTGTGGAGCAACTTATCACATTGTATACAGCCCAACAAAGGAAGAAGGTAAATGTGATACTTGTGGTGGAGAATTGATTATCCGTGATGACGATAAACCGGAAACCGTTAAGAACAGACTTTCCGTATACCATGAGCAGACACAGCCTTTGATTGATTATTATACAAACAAAGGTATTATTGCAGAAGTAGATGGAACAGTTGATATGAAAGATGTATTTGATGCAATTATTAAGATTTTGGGTGAATAGAAATGGCAGTTTCAATTAAATCAAGTGCAGAAATTGAACTTATGCGTGAGGCGGGAAGAATTCTCGCCATCACGCATGATGAACTGGCAAAGCGTGTCAAGCCAGGAATGTCTACATTAGATGTGGACCGTATAGGTGAAGAGATTATCAGAAGCTATGACTGTATCCCTTCTTTCCTTAATTATAATGGATATCCGGCATCTATCTGTGTCTCAGTCAATGAAGAGGTTGTGCATGGAATTCCTGATAAGAACCGTATTATTAAAGAAGATGATATTGTAAGCTTAGATGCGGGCGTAATTTATAAGGGATATCATTCGGATGCTGCGAGAACTTTGATTATGCCGGCGGTATCAGATGAGATAAAAGAGCTCGTAAAGGTTACGAGAGAGAGCTTTTTTGAAGGAATCAAGCAAGCGATTCCAGGTAATCATGTAAGAGATATCGGAAGAGCAGTGCAGGAGTATGCAGAGTCACATGGTTATTCTGTTGTCCGGGATTTGATCGGACATGGAGTAGGATCAAAGCTACATGAGGATCCGGAGGTTCCGAATTTTGTTACACCACGTCGGGGAGCAAAGCTTCGCCCTGGTATGACGATTGCGGTGGAGCCTATGATTAATTTGGGTGAGTATGATGTATACTGGCTCGAAGATGACTGGACTGTGGTAACGGAGGATGGACTTCCGTCTGCGCATTATGAAAATACCATTTTGATCACAGAGGGAGAACCGGAAATTCTTTCAACAGCTCCGGGAATCGCATTGTAAGGAAATCAGGAAACACTACGTCCACTAAGTGTGTGCCAAAAAAAGGTACTTACGAAGTGTTTCAATGTATTTTTGTACTAAATTTGCGGCAGAGTTACTTAATTAAGTACTCGAATATAGAGAGGATTGAACCAGGAGGATTTTATATGTCAAAGGCAGATGTAATCGAAATCGAAGGAACAGTAGTAGAGAAATTGCCGAATGCAATGTTTAAGGTAGAATTAGAGAATGGTCATGAAGTATTGGCACATATCAGCGGAAAGCTCAGAATGAATTATATTAAAATTTTACCGGGAGACAAGGTAACGTTGGAATTATCTCCATATGATTTGACAAAGGGAAGGATTAAATGGAGAGAGAAGTAATTTTTAAGGAAAAACTTATAAATTTAAAGAAAAAATTGCTTGCAATCAGTAGATGAAGATGTTAGAATAGTTATTCGTAGCGGACTTTTTACAGAGAAAGTAAACGTAACCGTGTGTTGCTTTCTCGTATGCGCTTAGACCTGACGGTGGCTGAATACCCGGCGGATTGTATGAGTTTGGGGTAAGGCTATACACAGTAGGTGTTTTACGTATGGTCGAGACCGTTTTGAAAGGAGAGAGATTTTAATGAAGGTTAGAGCATCTGTTAAACCAATTTGCGATAAGTGCAAAATCATTAAAAGAAAAGGTAGTATCAGAGTAATCTGTGAAAATCCTAAACATAAGCAGAGACAGGGATAATGAGATGATAGCCCATCTTACTGTTTTGCTTATTAACCAAAGTAGCACTGTATTCCCAGTGTGAAGTTCCTTCTATATTATCATTATTGATATAGAAGATGATTTAGAAAGCGGCTGTAGTATAGGTTGTCATTAGCCTATACAACATAACTATATAACTGTCAGATTCATCGGGCACAATATGCTGATGTGTACCGGTTAAGAATTTGGAACAGATGAAGGGAAAGCGTATGCATTTCACCCGTTTGCAGCATACATACGGATACGTGAGTAGTTTCGGATATTATTAGATAAGAATTATTTTATGGAGGTAACAGTCACAATGGCTCGTATTTCAGGTGTAGATTTACCAAGAGAAAAGCGTGTTGAGGTTGGTCTTACTTATATTTATGGTATTGGACTTCCATCTTCAAAACGCATTTTAAAAGAAGCAAATGTTAACCCTGACACTCGTGTTCGCGATTTAACAGACGAAGAGGTTAAGAAGATTAGCGAGATTATCAATGAAACACAGATGGTAGAGGGTGATTTACGTAGAGAAATTGCTATGAATATTAAGCGTTTACAGGAGATTGGATGTTATCGTGGTATTCGTCACAGAAAAGGATTACCAGTCCGTGGTCAGAAAACGAAGACAAACGCTAGAACTCGTAAAGGTCCAAAGAGAACCGTAGCAAACAAAAAGAAATAATTAGATTAGAATTCATTTATATTTAATCAGGAGGTTAAGTTTAATGGCTAAAGTTACAAAGAAAGTGACGAAGAAACGTGTTAAGAAGAACGTTGAGCACGGTCAGGCACACATTCAGTCATCTTTTAATAATACAATTGTTACATTAACCGATAATGAAGGTAATGCACTTTCATGGGCAAGTGCTGGTGAGTTGGGATTCAAGGGTTCTAAGAAGTCAACCCCTTATGCAGCACAGATGGCAGCCGAGACTGCAACAAAGGCGGCTCTTATTCACGGTTTAAAGAAGGTAGACGTTATGGTTAAGGGACCAGGTTCTGGACGTGAAGCAGCAATTCGTGCCCTTCAGGCAGCAGGTCTTGAGGTATTAAGTATTCGTGACGTGACACCAGTTCCACATAATGGATGTCGTCCGCCAAAACGTAGAAGAGTGTAATAGGAGGTGCAGTTAGATGGCAGTAGATAGAACCCCAGTTCTTAAGAGATGCAGATCCTTAGGCATGGAGCCAATGTATCTCGGAATTGATAAGAAGTCAAATAGACAGTTAATCAGAGCAAATAGAAAGATGAGTGAGTATGGCTTACAGCTTCGTGAGAAGCAAAAAGCAAAATTCATCTATGGTGTATTAGAGAAGCCTTTCCGTAATCTTTATGCAACTGCTGAGAGAATGAAAGGGTTGACAGGTCCAAACTTAATGATTCTCTTAGAGTGCAGATTGGACAATGTTATATTCCGTTTAGGTTTTGCAAGAACCCGTAAAGAAGCTAGACAGATTGTTGACCATAAGCATGTATTAGTAAATGGCAAGTGTGTTAACATTCCTTCATACAGAGTAAAAGCTGGTGATAAGATTGAAATTCGTGAGAAGAGCAAATCTTTGCAGAGATATAAGGATATCTTGGAGGTTACCGGTGGAAGATTAGTTCCAGCATGGTTAGAGTCAGATCAGGAGAATCTTACAGGTACCGTAATAGAGTTGCCATTGAGAGAACAGATTGATGTTCCTGTAAATGAGACTCTTATTGTCGAGTTATATTCTAAGTAAGCATCGACACCTAGCTAGAGCTGTATGTGTGCATGCAGTTCTGGCCATATTTAAAAAGCTAAGAAGGAGGTTCCTAGCGTGTTTGAATTCGAGAAACCAAGAATTGAGATCGCTGAGATTTCAGAAGACAACAGATACGGTAAATTTATTGTAGAACCTTTAGAGAGAGGATATGGTACAACACTTGGTAATTCATTGAGAAGAATTATGCTTTCTTCTTTACCAGGTTCCGCTGTCAGCTATATTAAAATCAAAGGTGTATTGCATGAGTTTAGCTCTATACCAGGTGTAAAAGAAGATGTGACTGAGATTATCATGAACATCAAGGAATTAGCGATTAAAAATAATAGTGCTTCGAATGAGCCAAAACAGGCTTACATTGAATATATTGGCGAGGGTGTGGTAACTGCGGCAGATATTCATGTAGATAGCGATATTGAAATTTTGAATCCGGACTTAGTGATTGCAACATTAAGTGGGTCAGATGCCAGATTTGAAATGGAGCTTACCATCACAAGGGGCAGAGGATATGTAGGTTCTGATAAAAACAAGAAAGAAGATACCTCGATTGATGTGATTGCAATAGATTCAATCTATACACCAGTGGAACGTGTGAACCTTACAGTAGAAAATACACGTGTTGGTCAGATTACGGATTATGATAAGCTTACATTAGACGTATATACCAATGGAACATTGGCACCAGACGAGGCTGTAAGTCTTGCGGCAAAGGTACTTAGCGAGCACCTTAATTTGTTCATTGATTTATCAGAGAATGCAAAATCTGCAGAGGTTATGGTAGAGAAAGAGGACAATGAGAAAGAAAAGGTATTAGAAATGAACATCGATGAGTTAGAGCTTTCCGTTCGTTCGTTTAACTGTTTGAAGAGAGCAGGTATCAATACCGTTGAAGAGTTAACCAATAAGACTCCAGAGGATATGATGAAGGTTCGTAACTTGGGACGTAAGTCTTTAGAGGAAGTCCTCAACAAGTTAAAAGAGCTTAACTTGTCTCTGAATACTGGAGATGATTAAAATAAGAAACACTTAAGCCGAATAATAGTAAGCAAAGTGAAGGAGGATGTACATCATGGCAATGTATAGAAAGCTTGGAAAGAAACAGGCAGCAAGAAAGGCGTTACTTCGTAACCAGGTAACACAGTTGTTATATAATGGTAAGATTAGGACAACCGAAGCAAGAGCGAAGGAAATTCGTAAGATTGCTGAGAGCTTAATTACAATGGCAGTTAAGGAAAAGGATAACTATGATGAAGTTACTGTAACTGCAAAGGTTGCAAAAAAGGATAAGGATGGCAAGAGAATCAAGGAAGTAGTAGATGGTAAGAAAGTTACTGTTTATGATGAGGTTGAGAAGACTGTAAAGAAGGATCAACCATCTAAGTTGCATGCAAGAAGACAGATGTTAAAGATTCTTTATCCAGTTGTTGAGGTTCCGGCTGAGGCTGCTGGTAAGAAGAGAGGAACCAAGAAAGTTGATTTGACTGAGAAGTTATTCAATGAATATGGTCCGAAGTATGCAGGTCGTAACGGTGGTTACACAAGAATTATTAAGATTGGACCACGTAAGGGTGATGCAGCTATGGAAGTTATCATTGAGTTAGTATAAGATTTGATTAAGATTACATGAATGGGGGACTGCAAAGCAGTCTCCCATTTTTTTGAAGTTTTTTGATTTGATTATTTAAACAGAGCTCAATGTATGGTATAATAAATTGCGCTGATGAGGGGGCAGGTCATCAATTTGTGCAGATAACGAGCCAAGCGTAGATACTTGTATATACATTTGGCGACTATTGCAACAAACGAAGTTTCTTCGAAAATTGGCGACATATGTTAAAATAGATAGGGAAAATAGATTTTATATGTAAATTAATGATAAGGAGAGAGTACAGTATGAAAGCATACAAGGATTTGAGCCGTGATGAACTTTTAACATTAAAAGCGGATTTAGAGGAAGAATTTAAAACAGCAGAAGCAAAAGGGCTTTCTCTTAATATGGCGAGAGGCAAGCCTGGCGTATCTCAGTTGGAAATATCTATGCCGATGCTGGATGTTATTAACAGTGAGTCAGACATGAGAACGGAATTGGGAAATGATACCAGGAATTATGGAGATTGGGATGGTATTGGTGAATGCAGGCGGCTAATGGCTGATATGATGGATGTAAAAAAGGATAATGTAATCATATGTGGTAATTCCAGCCTGAATATCATGTATGATACAGTGTGCCGTTCCATGCTTATGGGTGTGAATGGCGCCACACCATGGTGCAGGCTTGATAAGGTTAAATTTTTATGTCCGGTGCCGGGGTATGACAGACACTTTAAGATTACTGAATTATTTGGAATCGAGATGATTAATATTCCTCTCAATGAAGATGGACCGGATATGGATATGGTAGAGAAGTATGTGAACAATGACGCTTCTGTAAAAGGAATCTGGTGTGTGCCAAAATATTCCAATCCTACTGGTATATCATACTCTGACGAAGTAGTTAAGCGGTTTGCGAACTTAAAACCTGCTGCGGAGGACTTCCGCATTTTCTGGGATAATGCATATTGTGTTCATCATATATATGATGATATTCAGGATGAAATATTAAATATTCTGGAGGAGTGTGAAAAGGCGGGGAATCCGAACATGGTCTATATATTCGGTTCAACTTCGAAGGTAACTTTTTCTGGTTCCGGTGTATCCGCAATTGCGACCTCTCTTGAGAATATTGAGTATCTTAAGAAATTTATGACAACACAGATTATTGGACATGATAAGATTAACCAGTTACGCCATGCAAGATTCTTTAAAAACATAGATGGCTTAAAGGCTCATATGAAGAAGCATGCAGAGCTTATTCGTCCCAAGTTTGAGGCTGTACTTAATACTTTAGATTCCGAGCTTACCGGGCTTGAAATCGGAAGCTGGATCAAGCCAAGAGGAGGATATTTTATCTCATTTGATGCCATGCCAGGGTGTGCAAAGTCTATTGTTGCAAAATGTGAGGCACTGGGAGTGGTACTTACCGGCGCAGGTGCCACCTATCCTTATGGAAAGGATCCGAAGGATTCCAATATTCGTATTGCGCCTACTTTCCCAACACCGGAAGAAATGGAAGAAGCAACGAAGATTTTTGTCCTTTGTGTAAAGCTTGCTGCAGTAGAGAAGCTGTTAGGTGAGTAAATAGATCATATGAATGAGGAAAATGTCAATCTTGGAGAAGAGCTATATACTTTGTTGGCAGAACTGCTAAACCGAAGGATGAATCGTGCTGTACAGGATAGTATTCGTGGAGAGTACGGCACGATTCACTATTTGACCTATGTTGAAAATGCCGTGACTGCAGGGACGTTGACGGAGCAACTCCATGTAGTACCGGGACGTATGACGGATATATTGTCCAGTCTTGAGCGTAAAGGACTGATCGAGCGCTGCCGTTGCCAGAAGGATAGGCGCCAGGTATTAGTCTATGTAACAGAAGAGGGAAGAAAAGCTGCAAAGCGGAAACGTGAAACTATACGGACAGAATATGCAGGTCTGCTGAAGCAACTTGGCAGACGGGATACGGAGGAGCTGATTCGTTTACTAAAAATTGTTTTGGCATATGAAGCATAATATTGGTTATTGATAGAGGAGTAATAGAGGGAAAAGACATTATTTCGTATTGCGAAATAATGTCTTTTTTGTTATGCTCACTAAAATACATCATTTAATTCGCAATGCGAAGGATTGGAGGATTTATGTTGACCTTAGAGAACACAAAAACGCTTTATGATTTATTGGCAAATGCCAGCAAAGAGTATGCTGCAAAGACCTTTCTCAAATATGAAAAGGAGGATGTGTTTTATGATAAAACGTATAGTCAGTTAGCAAAGGACAGTATTTCTTTTGGCGCATGGGTACAGGAGCAGCAGGAGGAGAAGCAGGGAAGATATCATATTGCCATGCTTGGACGTTGCAGTTACCGATATCTGGTGAGCTTTTTTGGAACGGTGTCTGCCGGCGGCATAGCTGTACCATTGGATATTCAGGCAAGTGAAGAGGTTTTAATTGATAATATTACAAGAGCAGAGATTGATGCTTTACTGTTTGATTGGGAATTTCATGATGAGGTAGCTGCAATTTTGAAGGCATGTCCTGAGATTAAGCATTGTATCTGTATGCAGAAAATGCAGGAAAATAATATACCTGAGCTTTGTAAGTTGTATGCAGATAATACCTTTGTTCCGGCCGCCAAGCAGGAGGAATGTGCGGTTATTATATTTACCTCTGGAACAACAGGGCGGGGAAAGGGTGTAATGCTTTCCCATGGCAATCTGATTGATAATTTATTCAGTAGCACGGAAACAGAGGATCAGTCTGCAGAGGTGTGTATGAATGTACTGCCCATTCATCACATTTTCTGCCTGAGTGGTGATGTATTTTTGATTATGCGCTACGGAAGCTTATTATGTCTTTGTCCGGATATATCAAAGATTCTAACCTATATTTCGATTTATAAACCGACATCAATCCGTGTAGTTCCGATGATTGGTAAAATGCTTTATAACCGTATTGCTATGATGAAGAAGAATTATCCAGAACTATCGGATATGGAAGTGAAAAATGAGGTACTTGGCAAACGCTTCCATAAAATTATCAGTGGTGGAGGCTATCTTGCCAAGGACTTGGCGATGAATTTTGCCCGCCTGGGAATTACAATTGGACAAGGCTATGGAATGTCGGAGTGTTCTCCAAAGATTTCTGCACCTGATTATGAATGTCCGGAGAAACTGGATTCAGTTGGAAAGGTAGTAGAGCGCTGTCAGGTTCGGATTATGGACGGAGAGATTCAGGTGAAAAGTCCTTCTGTTATGATGGGCTATTATAATGATCCAGAGCTCACAAAAGAGGTGATTACAGAGGATGGCTGGCTATGTACCGGAGATATGGGATATGTGGATGAAGAGGGGTATATCTATCTTACTGGACGCAAGAAGAATCTGATTATTTTAAGCAATGGTGAAAATGTGGCACCGGAAGGTATTGAGAATCGGTTTGATGATGAGGTGCTTATCCAGGATATTCTGGTTTATGCCAAAGAGGACACAATTGCTGCTGAGGTATATCCAAATTATGAATATGCCCAGCTTCAGAATATCAGCGATATTGAACAGGCGGTACAGGAAATCATTAACCGGAAAAATGAGGAGCTTCCTTCCTTTTCCAAGATTGTGCATTGTTCGGTGCGTAAGCACCCATTTGAAAAGACTTCCTCAAAGAAAATTATCCGTGAAAAATTCTTTGAAGAAAGGGCACAGTCCGAAAGTAAACGGAGTGAGGTTAAGCTTCCGGAAACAGAAATGCAGCAAAAGCTTTATGATATTGTGATTGAGATTACTGGCAATGAACTGATGGGAATTTCAGAAGATTTTTATACCAGTGGTCTGGATTCTCTTGGAAGCGTACTGTTAATCGAAGAAATCAATCATCGCCTGGGAGAAACGATTACTTTAACTGAATTGTTAGAATACAATACAATTGAGAAACTCGAGGCATTTTTGTCAGAAAAAGAACAGGCACCGGCAATTGATTTGAGTGTCAGAGAGGTTTATCCATTAACCAATATGCAAAAATATTTTGCCTATATTATCAAAGGGCATACAACAGGAAATCTGCCATTTTTATATGAACTTCATCCGGATATTGATTTGGTTCGTCTGGCTAAGGCAATGGAGGACACCTTCGATGCCCATCCGGGATTAAAGGCAAATATTCATTTTGATGGCAAGGCATATATGGTGTTCCGGGATGATGCCAGACATCTTTCTGTCCCGGTGTTGAAGCTCTCAGAGCAGGAATGGCAGGAAAAAAAGAAGACACTAGTCGTTCCGTTTGCATATACACAGGAAGATGATTTGGTGCATGCATGCCTTTGTGAAACGCAGGAGCATAAGTATATGTTTTTGGATGTGGCACATATTATGGGAGATGGTATTACCATTAATATTATTTTAGATGATATCAACCGTAGATATGGTGGCGAAGAGCTTGAAAAGGAGAATTATACATTTTATGAGTATATATTGGAGGAGCAGGCGCGTGCGACCAATGGGCTTCGGGAGCAGGATATAAAAGCGGCTGCAGAGCTGATGAAAGGGGTCCGCTTAGACCGCAGCATCTTAAACCAGCGCCACAGGGAGGATGCCTTTGATAAGGAATATGGGGTATTACGCAGTCGGCTTAAACGTTTAAATCGTAAGAAAATCATGTATTTCTGTAAAAAGAACGGTGTCTCGGAAAATGTAATGTTTGTGACTGCCTTCAATTATCTTGTTTATCTATTTAGTGATGAGGAGGATGTATTTTGCAATAGTATCCACAGCGGCAGAACAGACAGCCGCTATGCCCGCCTGGCAGGCTCTTTGTTTACCTGCTATTTTTGCCGCTTTACAAAAGAGCCACATGAGAAGGTATTGTCACTTTTAAAGCGGACTGGAAAGCAGATTATGAATACGATGAAGAGTGGTATTTCCATGGCACGGCAGGGTGAGGTGTTTTTTCAGTATCAGGGAGATATCTTAGGGCAAAACAGCATTGGTGGCTGTCCGGCCGAACGGGAGCATGTACAGCTTGATGCCCTGCCATTTCATTTGCAGGTGATGTCGGATGATAAAGGATACTATCAGGAGCTTCGCTATTGGGCGAACCGGTTTGATTCGGCACAGCTTCAGATTTTCTTAGATTGTCTGGAGGCTGTTATACTGGCAATGCTTGATGAACCTTCGGTACGTCGATTAAAGAGGCATTTACCGGAAGAGGTTTATCCAAAACATTTCTTTATATCAATTAAGCGGTTAAATGAAGAAGCAGGTTACGAGCTTTTAAAGGAAAAAAGAGCAAAGCAGTGTAAGGTATATATATTGGACGAGGGCTATCACAAAAAGCCGTATGGTGCATGGGGCAGGCTTTATATTATGGATTATAAACCGGATTCCTATACAAAGGAATTGGAGAATCCATATGGTGATGGTGTTTTGTACGAAACCGAGCTGATTGCCCGTATTTTGCCGGATAAGACACTGGATTTTTTGGAGAACAATGGACGTACAGTAGTGACAGATGGTATTCATGGTCTGCGCCAGTTTTATCTGAAGCGAGTAGAGGAAGCCTTGCTTGCCTGTGAGGGTGTAACAATGGCAAAGGCATATCTTTATTATGATACAGAGATAAATGAAATGAGTCTGGCAGCCGATGTTAACTTG
Source organism: uncultured Clostridium sp. (assembly GCA_947178445.1). Lineage (GTDB taxonomy): Bacteria > Bacillota > Clostridia > Lachnospirales > Lachnospiraceae > CAG-590. The sequence continues at coordinate 55,424 of CAMWYJ010000013.1, read as the reverse complement.
GAACAAAATAAAACCACTGAGGAAGTAATGGAGGTTATGAATACCCAGTATGAAGGTACGATGCTTCCAAAGGTGTTACATAAGATTTAGGATGGATTTGGTTGCTGAATTTTCTAAGCAGCATATATATAAAGCTTAAAAAGGCATTTTCTGATATTGGAAAAATGCCTTTTTTATCTTGTTGCCATATCCCACTTATTTTGTGATATAATGAATTGCGCTGAAGCGCAAGCAGGTCATCAATTTTCTGCGAAAATCGGTGATATATGTTATAATGTCTTATGTGATGCTGTTTCTTTCAGCAAACCAGCAAATTACAACAAAAGGATAACATAAATGAAATTAATTGATATTAAAAATCTTACATTTGAATATTTCAGAAGAGATGATGAGGAAAATGTGACAGAACTTATACGGGCATTGGATGGAGTTTCCCTTGATGTTAAACAGGGGGAATTTATAGCTGTTTTAGGGCGGAATGGTTCTGGTAAATCCACTCTTGCGAAGCATTTAAATGCCCTGTTGCTGCCAGGAGAGGGGCAAGTATTTGTAGATGGTATGGATACAGAGAATGAGGAAGTACGCCTGCAAATCCGTCGGACAGCGGGAATGGTATTTCAGAATCCCGACAATCAGATTGTGGCAAATCTGGTAGAGGAGGATGTTGCTTTTGGACCGGAAAATCTTGGAGTTTCTACAAGCGATATCTGGAATCGGGTGAATCATGCGCTTTCTGATACCGGAATGGAAGAATACCGGAAACAGTCACCGAATCATTTATCCGGTGGACAAAAGCAGCGTGTTGCGATTGCCGGAGTGCTGGCTATGGAACCCAAATGCATTATTTTTGATGAGGCTACTGCAATGTTAGATCCTGCAGGAAGGAGACAGATGCTTGCAGTGGCAAAGGAACTGCAGGAGAAAAAGGGTATTACTATTATACTGATAACACACCATATGGAGGAAGCCCTGACGGCTGACAGGATTTTCGTAATGAAAGATGGTACTGTGCAGGCGCAGGGGAAACCTTCGGAAATTTTCATAAGAGAGGATTTGTTAGAGGAATGTGGTCTCTGCCTGCCTGCATTTTGTGAATATATGAATTTTTTGCTGGGACAGGAATTGCTGACGAAGCAGGAGTGCCAGGAGATAAATTCTTCTTGGCAGTTAGAGCGGCTTATTGTGGATAAATATGGGCAAAAACAGATGGGGCATTATGAGATGGAGGAGGTAGCCGATAATACAGAAGCTTCTTTAAGGCGGCATTCCACTGCGCAAACTTTGGATGAAAGAAAACGAGGTATCAAAGGAATTTTATTGAATCATGTAAGTTATACCTATAACAAAGGTTATGCAGATGAATGTAATGCATTGAAAAATGTGAGCTTATCCATAGACAAAGGAGAATTTATTGCAATTATCGGACATACGGGTTCCGGAAAGTCAACGCTGATGCAGCATTTGAATGGATTATATCTGCCAATGGAAGGAAGTGTCTATTTTAACGGACAGGATATTACAGACAAGGATTTTTCCATGAAAGGGCTAAGGCAGAAGGTGGGGATGGTATTTCAATATCCGGAATACCAGCTTTTTGCAGAGACAGTTGAAAAAGATGTTTGTTTTGGACCGGAAAATATGGATATTCCGAAGGTTGAAGCACAAAAACGGGCATATGAGGCCATTGAAGCAGTAGGATTGCCGGATACTATTTATGACTATTCGCCCCTGCAGCTTTCCGGTGGACAGAAGCGAAGAGTGGCCATTGCTGGTATTCTTGCGATGGAGCCTGAATATCTCATCTTAGATGAACCTACAGCGGGATTAGATCCGGAGACTGCGCGAGATTTATTAATAATGTTAAAAGATTTACAGAAGAATCGAGGGATGGCGATTGTGATTGTATCTCATGATATGGAGCAGGTTGCGGAATATGCAGACCGAGTTGTAGTAATGGACCAGGGTGAGAAAAAAATGGATGGAAGCCCATGGGAAGTCTTTGAAAACAGGGTGGAGCTTAATAGCATGGGCTTGGAGGTTCCGTTTGGAGTGAAAATACTATATGATTTGAAAAATGTGGGAGTTGGTGTCAATCCTCATGTCTGTCGCAGGATTGATATATGTGGAGAGCTGTTAAAGCTAAAGGATATACAGGATTAAGTAAAAATAAGTACTGATGCTTTGAGAGGTTGCAGAAATACTATGATTAGGGATATTACGATTGGACAATATTATAATACACCATCATCGGTTCACCGCTTAGATCCACGGGTAAAGATTGTGTTTTCCATGGTTTATGTGATGACATTGTTTTTTGACCGGAATCCTCTGCTTTATATGACAGCAGGTATCGTATTGGGAGCTTATATATGGCTTTCGAAAGTTCCTGTGAAATTTATATTAAAGGGATTACAATCGCTGTGGCCGATTATTGTATTTACGCTTTTGATTAATCTTTTTAGTGTGAAAGGACTTGATGTGCTATTTGAATGGGGGGTTATCCGCATAACAGCGGCTGGTGTTGCATCAGCAGTTTATCTTGGACTGAGGCTCATATTTATGATTGTTGGCTCAAGTATGATGACCTATACAACAACACCAAATGCGCTGACGGACGGACTTGAAAAAATGCTTGGCTGGTTAAAGAGGTTTCATGTACCTGTACATGAATTTGCTATGATTATGGCAATTGCATTGCGGTTTGTGCCAATTCTCATTGAGGAGCTTGATAAGATTATGAAAGCCCAAATGGCAAGAGGAATTGATTTTAAAGAGGGGAATCTGTTTGTAAGGCTTCGGAAAATGATGCCGATTATTATTCCATTGCTGGTATCTGCGGTAAGGAGAAGCAATGAGCTGGCTATGGCAATGGATGCTCGCTGCTATCATGGTGGAGAAGGCAGAACAAAGATGAAACCATTACAATATCAGAAAAGAGATTTTGTTGCTTATATTTTTGTGATATTTTATGTTGCAGGGATGATTGTGCTTGCAGTGAAGTTTTGATTTCCATAAGCAACGAGCTAAGCAGGCAATCAATTTGTGCGAATAACGAGCCAAGCGTGGGTGCTTGCACACATATTTGGAGACTATCGCAACAAACGGAGTTTGCAGAGCAAAATTGATTACAAATAGTAGAGGATATGATTATGAAAAGGATTAAACTTACAGTCGCATATGACGGAACCAATTACTGTGGCTGGCAGATTCAAAAAAATGGAATAACGGTGGAAGAAGTGCTGAATAAAACTTTAAGCAAATTTTTTGGCGAGGAGATAGCGGTGATTGGTGCGAGCAGAACAGATTCCGGTGTGCATGCAATGGGAAATGTGGCAGTATTTGATGCCAATGTAACAATGCCTCCGGAAAAAATTAGTTATGCGATCAATAATCTGCTGCCGGATGATATACGTATTCAAAAATCAGAGGAGGCTGCGGCTGATTTTCATCCAAGGTATTGTGATACGAGAAAGACATATGAATACCGAATTTATAATGCGCAGTTTCCGGATCCAATGGTAAGGTTGTATTCGCACTTTGTCTATTATCATTTGGATGAGGAAAAGATGCAGCAGGCGGCAGATTATCTTGTGGGAGAGCATGATTTTAAGAGCTTTTGTACACCAAAGGAGGATGTGGAAAATACTGTTCGTACTATTTATTATATTAAGGTGATCAGGGAAGGAAATATGGTGCGCATCCGGATGAATGGCAATGGCTTCTTATATAATATGGTAAGAATCATCGTAGGTTCGCTTATGAAAGTGGGTATGGGAATGATACCGCCGGAGCAGGTGAAGGAAATTCTTGAGGCAAAAGACCGGACAAAAGCTGGGCACAAGGCAGCGGCATGTGGACTGACATTGTTGGAAGTGGAGTATTTATAATGGAATAAGGGTTCAAGAAATGCAAAATGTTTTTCAAATGTTGGAAATGTTTAATAACAATTTCACAATGCAGTGTTATTGTAATGAAAATGTGCATTTGAGGAAGACTGGAATCATTCAGAAATATACATATAACAATTTTGAAAAATATTTTAGAGAGGTAGAAATAATTATGCAAAGACGAAAAACAAGAATAATATGTTATATTGTGGTTATGAGTTTGTGCATTTTCTTGTGGAACCCGGTTGGCGCGAATAAAGTACTCGCAGAGGGAAATTCTGTGAATACTAGTGTGGATGAAGGAAATTCGGAAAACATGGTGAGATATAAGCTTCTGTTTCAGAATAGTGCAGGGGCGGAAATCACTTCGCTGGATATGTCAGCAAAAAAACAGTTAGATTTGTTTTCTTTTGTGAAGGTAATGAAAACAGAAGGAACGGACACCGTTGAAGTTGACAAAAAGGAACAGGAATTTACATATACATCTTCAAATACGGACGTTGTCACGGTATCAGAAAGTGGAAAAGTGACAGTAAAATCCGGAAGCCCGGCACAGACGGTGGATATTGTTGTAACCTGGACAGATGGTTCAGATTTGGAGTCTGCAGCGGGTAAGGCCAAAGCAACATTTAAAATTAATATAAACCCACTGATTGAGGAGATAGAAATAAGAAAAGATGTGGACACCACAGGAATTGTCAGTGTAAGTGACGAGGGATTGCTGAAAGCAGAAAAGGAAGGTACAACAGCGGTTACGGTATCCTCAAAGGATAATCCGGAGATCTATGATACGATTACGAAGATTCCCATAGAGAAGATCGTAATTGAAAATAAACGGGGTGGTGCCACCTGGGAAATAAATGATACTTATACACTGAAAACGACAGTGATTCCAGAAAATGCGACAGATAAAACAATCAGTTACAAGACTTCTGATAAGAATATTGCTAAAGTGAGCCAATCCGGTGTGATTACCGCTACTGGAATTGGGAAAGCGACGATTACAGCTTATGCAAAAGAAAATTCCAGTGTGTTAGATACGTTTGAGGTAAATGTTTATCAGACATCGTTTAATATTGCTAAGCTTGGTGTGAATGGAACAGATAAGAGCAATGATGCATCGAAAATCAATAAAATATTGAAATATGCCACACAGATTAATGAGCCAATCACCGTCATTGTTCCGGATGGTACATACTATATCAGTAGTACTTTGAGGGTATATCCGAAGACAAATATAATCCTGTCGGATCATGCAGTGATTAAGAGAATGCAGAGTGCCGGTGGGGTACATATGCTGATGAACCGTACAGATTCGAAGGGTAAGGAAAAAGGTTATACCCAGTGCCAGGATATATATATTACCGGTGGTACATGGGACGGGAATGCTACAGGAGAACGGGATGCCAATTGTCTTTATTTTGGCCATGCTAAAAATATTACCATTACCAATACAACTATTAAAAATAACAGTGGTGCACACCTGATAGAATTTGCAGGAGTACGGAATGCATTGGTGGAAAATGTGGAGCTTTATGGATATAAAATGTGCAGGAAAGCTGGATATACTGCATCACAGGCTGATAAAGAGGCAATTCAGTTGGATTATTGTTCGTCTGTGAGTGCACCGGCTATGAAACCATATGATGGGACGGCATGTGACAACATCACTATTCGAAATTGCAATATTCATAATTATATGGCAGGAATTGGAACACATACAGAAGGGACGAAGCAATCCACTAATATTAAAATTCAAAATAATACATTTAAGTCTATTTCCAATGCTTGTATCAATTTGCGAAAATTTTCCAATGTTACGATTAGCAACAATACGGCAAAGAATTGTACGACTTTTGTATATGCCAGTGGTTCCAAAGGTACTATCCAGAATAATAAAGTAACCAATGGAACTTCTTATAAACCGGTGACATCAAGTGGGCTGCGTGCAAAAAATGGTATTACTATTTCAAATGGCAGCAATTTTACAATTAAAGGAAACACGTTTGAAAAGGCAAAATCCAATGGTATTTGTGTCTGGAATAAAAGTACGGCTGTCATTCAGAATAATAAGATAAAGAGTAACAAGCTTTACGGGATTCGTACACAGGGTTCAACGATTACCCTGAAAAAGAATAGCTTTTCTAAAAATTCGCAGGGCATATATGATATGTACAAAGATGCGAAAGTGAAATCTTCAGATGATATTCGTGCTTATTACATTGACATTAAAAAAACCTATAAATATAACGGAAAAGCGGTAAAGCCCAAGATTAAGATTAAGGGTTTAAGCAAGAAATATTACAAGGTTTCTTATAAAAACTATAAAAAGCCGGGAACGGCAACGGTTACTATTAAAGGTAAGGGAAAGGTAAAACAGACTTTGAAGATTAAATATAAGATTAGCCGTTAAGTGAAGTCACAGAGAGGTTAATGGAGGCAAGGAATCTGTTTTTGATGCAGATCTTATGACACAAATAAAACTGTTAAAATTTAGAGAAAAATTCGTTGACATGGTTACATGTTTATAATATAATATTTAACTGTGACGATAGGGAAAGACTGTGAAAATGCCAATAGCCCCGGTATTGCACAGTTTTGAAATCACGAAACCATGGCTGTCATCCCAACTTCAGCTAAGGTTATAGAAGTGATGATAGAAAGCCGGAGTTACAGAGGTTTTGCTGTTTCGGACATTGCAGCGAAAAAATCATATGTATAAGGCTTAATTTATTGGAGTATTTTAAGGAGGAAGACCATGAAGACTTATATGGCAAGCCCATCAACAATTAACAGAGAGTGGTATGTAGTAGATGCTACAGGACATACATTAGGTCGTTTGGCATCAGAAGTTGCCAGCGTTTTAAGAGGTAAGAACAAACCGACATTTACACCACATATGGATACAGGTGATTATGTAGTCATTGTAAATGCTGATAAGATTAAAGTAACAGGTAAGAAGTTAGATCAGAAGATTTACCGTAGCTATTCCGGTTACGTAGGTGGTATGAAAGAAACAACATTGAAAGAGATGTTAGCTAAGAAGCCAGAAGAGGTGATTCGTTTGGCAGTTAAAGGAATGCTTCCAAAGGGACCTTTAGGACGCCAGATGATTACGAAGCTTCATGTATATGCTGGTCCGGAACATAATCAGCAGGCTCAGCAGCCTAAGACATTAGAGATTAAGTATTAGTGAAGGAGGACAAAGCAGTGGCTAAAACAGAGAGATATTACGGAACTGGTAGAAGAAAAAGCAGTGTTGCAAGAGTATATTTAACACCTGGCACAGGTAAGGTTACAATCAACAAGAAGGATATGGATGAGTATTTCGGTTTGGATACTTTGAAAATCATTGTTAATCAGCCATTCGTTGCAACAAACAACGAAGGAAAATACGATGTATTAGTGAATGTTCGTGGTGGTGGATTTACTGGTCAGGCTGGTGCAATCCGTCATGGTATTTCAAGAGCTTTGTTAGAGGCAGACGCTGATAACCGTCCTGCACTTAAGAAGGCTGGTTACTTAACACGTGATTCCAGAATGAAGGAGAGAAAGAAGCCAGGTTTGAAAGCAGCTCGTCGTGCTCCTCAGTTCTCAAAACGATAATTTTACAACAGTTACAAAAAGTATTCAAAACCCCCGAAATATTAGTTCTTTCGGGGGTTTCTTTCTTTTCTAAGTGTTAGATAATTTTCAAAAAATGCCGTAAATTTTATCACATAGGACCATTACAATAGGATAAATCTTGTTATTCCTAAAGGCGAAAAGGACAGAATAAAGAGTATATGCTCTTAAAATGAGAGCATGCGTGAGTGAGTATCTTTATATGCATGTGTGTAATGACCTTGCGTGCGATACAAGCAGAATGGTGGTCAAAAGACAGGAATTTAATGCGGAACAGGAGCGGATGTTTGAAAAGTGGCAAGTTCCAAGAAAATATTATGAGATGATTGAGGGTTTATCCTACATAAAAGGCGAAGGATATTTTATCTATCTGAAAAAGGGCTACATAAATGATGTGACAGGCGGCAGGAACATACATTACGAGAAAACATCAGAAGTAAGGCGTATTATCGGGAAAATGCATAAGCAATAACACAATGTGTGTTCGGGTGGTAATATTAGAGTAATTGTTTTTAGAACTTACTTGACACTTTTCTGACACTTACTTGACCCTTATTTGAATTTATAATGGACTGTTATAAGTTCTTTTTTTATGTAAAAATGCAGTTAGAACAATAAAAAAGGGGGTGTGATGTGATGGAAAAGCAGAGGCAGTTGGCGATAGAAATACTTTGCTGTGAACAGAGGATAAAAAAAATTCTGACTATAGCATTATTTATCTCGCTGATAGCAAATGCTGTTCTAACAGTGATGGTTTTCATAAAGTAAGAGTGAAAGCCACTTATCGGAGAGACCGTTACCCAAAGTAGGAGGGTGCGGTTTTCTCTCTTTAGAATGAGAAAAGGGCATCTGCATACTACAGGCCCCCATTAAGTTATAATAATCTTAATTCCTTGTATAGTCATAACAAAAAATGTTAATAACTCAAATCTGCATCGTATATCTAAGTCAATGCTATTTAGGAAAGTGTGAAGAATAATAGGTATAGAGAACTGAGCGAGTTGATAAATACTAGAATGGTTAGAAATAAAGATTACTTTGCAAAAAACAATGCTATAAAAGCACAGTACAATTTTATTAAAAAAATTCTTGACAAATTGAATGAAAATGCATATACTATTAATACGATTGAAAAGCTGTGAGCTTTTATAAGGAGTGTCCATAGTAGTATGGCACTCCTTAATTTTTTGTATAAAAGAACCTCAATATAGTGAAGAGATGAAAGCTATGACGTCATTATTGTTTTGATGACAACATTATACAACTAAACGAGAACTTAATAAGGCATGATTTAAAAGAAATGTAAAATATTAGGGATGTTTTCCGTCACAATTTTGTGACTGGGAGATATCCCTTTTGCGTATATTTGCAAATGGTACAATAGATGGTGAATACTTTGAGATGATGTTTGTGAGTGTATCAAGGTATTTATGGCGGAGAAAGAAAGATGTACAAAGCAGAAAACTATCTGAGTATTTTTTAAAAAACATAGATAACTGTACCTCATAAGGCGAAAACTGCATCTTACAGGAGAACTGCTTGTATTTAAGGCAAAAACGTATATAGTAAAAGCAGACAATTGCGAAAGGTCTTATTTCCAAAACCTAGTTGTGCAATATAGACAATATCATAAGCAAGGTGCTTTGGAGCCGCCGGTGCTTAGCGAGGTGTTTTCGAGCTTAGCACCGTTGTGAGCGACAAGCAGCGCAAGCGTGCCTGCGTTGATTTGTCTATATTGTACAACGGATGTTAGTGAAAATAAAGTTTCGCAATCATCTAAGGATAGTAAAAGCAGGAAGGGAGTAAAACTGCGATGAAGGTTGTGCTACAGCAGATATCAGAGGGAAGTGAAGAAATCAGGATCCGGTACAGGCAGATGACAGAGCAGATTGAAGGGATTGTGCATTATATCGAGGGACAGGGCGACAAACTGATTGGGATGAAGGATGGGCAGCAGTTTATGCTAAGGCCTTACGATGTGCTTTATCTGGAAAGTGTGGAAGGAACTGCTTACCTTTATACCGAAAAGGAGGTCTACCGCTCAAGTCTTACACTGATGGCGGCAGAAAGGGCTTATGGAGATGAAGGGTACTTTCGGTGCAGTAAATCCATGGTGCTCAATATATACCGGATTCGAAAATTACAGAGTATGTCGGGCAACAGGATTGATGTGACGATGGATAACGGAGAGCATGTTGTGATCTCAAGGCGATATGCCAAAGAGTTAAGGAATATATTAAAGGGGGAAATGAGATGAACTGGTTAAAAAGATATTTGTACTCCGAGATCGGGATTGAATTTAAAGCGTGTCTTTATTTTGCCATCATTCTGTTTTTCTATTTTTTGTATTGTATTATAGGGGGCAGTTTTTATGCCAGCATTATTGTTATGATAGAGATGGTGCTTACGACCTATATGATGGGATATATACAGGTATATCTTCTGGGTAATTTTGATGAGGCAGAGCGTGTTGGCATAAAAGAAGGGATTTTTTCTGTTGGCTGTTCTGTTCTTTATACTGCCATCAGCTTTCTTGGAAAATGGTATGACCGGGATATCAGGGTAAGTATTTATTTCTTTTTGTATATGATGCTGTGCTATGTATGTGTATTTCTTTGTTACAAGGTAAAGAGAGATGCAGATACAGCGAAATTAAATAAGGAGCTGAATGATTTTAAAAGCCGGAAAAAAATATCTCACCATGAAGGGCAGGTATGAGGTATCGGTAAATTACTTAAACTTCGCATATGACTATGTCAGACGAGCAGATGATTATTATATTCAACCAAACACACGCTCCCGCTTAACCTCACACGTAGTGGTACTAAGATTTTGCTGTGCAAAATCAAGGACCAGCGTGTTCGGATAGTGTTTCTTATGAATATAATAATCATCTGCGTTGAACACAATTTTGTATGTGCGAAGTTTGAGTAAATTAGTATAAGGAAACAAGAAGAAGGAAATATGGAAGAAAACGCAATATCAATTTGTAATTTAACGAAACATTATGGGAAACAGAGGGGAGTGGTCAACCTCTCACTGCAGGTAAAGCAGGGAGACATCTTTGGATTTTTAGGACCCAATGGTGCCGGCAAATCCACCACGATCCGAAGCCTTCTTGGACTGATTAAGTTTCAGAAGGGAAGTGCAGCTATTTTGGGAATGGATGTGAAGACACAGTCAAAAGAGATCTTAAGAGAAATCGGTTATATGCCGTCGGAGGCAATGTTTTATCCTTCCATGAAGGTGAAGGATGTTATCCGGTTTGCCGCCGATATGAGGAAAACAGACTGCAGCGGGGAGGCAGAAATGCTATGTGAACGTCTGATGATTGACCAGAGCAAGAAGATAGAAGAACTTTCTTTGGGCAATCGGAAAAAGGTAAGTATTGTCTGTGCAATGCAGCATAAACCGAAGCTTTTTATTTTTGATGAACCTACCAGCGGACTGGACCCCCTTATGCAGGCTGAATTTTTTAAGCTGATTTTAGAATATAACAGGCAGGGGACGACCTGTTTTCTTTCCTCTCATGTATTGTCGGAAGTCAAAAAGTACTGTCATCATGCGGCAATTATACGGGAAGGAGAATTAATCTGCACAGATACGGTAGAAAATCTGACAAGGACCAATGCAAAACGGATTCATATGATAAAGGATGGGGTGGAAGAAAACTTTGTTTACAAGGGAAGCTTAAATGAACTGTTTGCCGGTTTTGCAGGACATGATATAGAGGACATCGTAATTGAGGAGCCGGAGCTGGCTGAAATTTTTATCCATTATTATCAGGGAGAGTGAAATTAATTTATAAGTAGTGGATAGATAATTGCGAAACTCTGTTTTTTAAGACATCCGTTTTGTAATATAAACAAATCAACGCAGGTACGCAGCACAAGGCATACCTTCCTACTAAGCTCGGTAAAGCTTCGCTAAGTATTCAGGCATTGCGCTACTTGTCGCTCACAACGGTACTAAGCTCGAAAGAACCTCACTAAGTACCGGCGGCTCCAAAGTACTCTGCTTATGATATTGTTTATATTGCAAAACTAGTGCTTTGACAATAGGGAGTTTCGCAATTACTTATAGATAGTGTAATAAGGAGGATATTATGGTATTATATATGCATGAAATGAAAATGAATTTGAAAAGTCTCGTTATTTGGACGATATGTGTAGGGGGATTATGCTTTGGCTGTATTCTGCTCTATACAAGTCTTGAGGATTCTATACAGGAAATTGCAGATGTGTATTCCAACATGGGTTCCATGTCAGTTGCACTGGGAATGGATAAAATGAGCTTGGCAACCCTGACAGGCTTTTATGCAACGGAGATTGCGATGATGCACGGATTAGGGGGTGCCATGTTTGCGGCTATTCTTGGAACAGGAATGTTGTCCAAGGAGGAGGCAGGTCATACTACAGAATTTTTAAATGTTCTGCCGATGGGAAGAAGCAGGATTTTCAGCCAGAAATACCTGGCGATAGTCAGCAATATTGTTATCTTTAATCTGGTTTGTTTCATTCTGTATATCTTAGGTTTTCTCTTGATAGAAGGGGAAATCAGCGGAAAAGAGATAGTATTATACCATTTTGCACAGCTTGTAATGCAGATAGAGCTTGCAACGGTTTGTTTTATGATTTCTGCCTTTACGAAAAAGAATCTGATGGGAGCGGGACTTGGGCTTGTCATTTTGATGTTTGCAGCAGATATGATGTGCCGCATTATACCGGCAATTGAAGATGTTAAATATATTACACCATTTTACTACTCCAATGCGGCAGATATTTTTACAGAGGGAAGTATAGACAATGTGATGCTTGGGCTTGGCTTGGGAATTATTGTTATTACATTTATGGCGGCGGGAATGCGATATGGGAAAAAGGATTTTGCAGTGTAGGAAAATGGAATGAAAGGAGAAACTTTGTTTCGCAATAACCTGAGATAAAAGAATGCAATTAGGAATGCCGGAAGCTTCTGGCATTTCTTTTTTTGAAAAAAAGTTGTAACGAAAATTCGTTTATCCAGTCATATAGGTGTAAAGCAGTTTAGAAAAAGTGTAATTACAAAAAATATTGCTTTTTGTACTTTAAGAAAAGAGAAAGGGGAGAGAAGCTGAGGTGAAAATGTGTACACAATAGAAAAATTATACCGGTTATATTTTAATGATATATATTTGTATTTATTTGCACTGTCACGAAATAAGGATGTGGCAGAAGAAATTACGCAGGAAACCTTTTTTAAGGCAATGAAGTCCCTGAAACATTTTCGGGGTGACTGTGATATCCGGGTATGGTTGTGCCAGATTGCGAAAAACAACTATTATACATATTGTACAAAAAATAAACGCATTGATGCAATAGAAATGGATGAAGATTTGTCAGATGACAGAGTGCAGATTGAAAAGGATTATATTAATAAGGAGCAGGCGGAGCTGATAAAGAAGATTTTGAATCATATGGAAGAACCATATCGGGAAGTATTTCGGCTGCGGGTATTTGCAGAGCTGTCTTTTCGGCAAATCGGAAACATTTTTGGAAAGAGTGAGAACTGGGGAAGGGTGACCTTTCACCGGGCGAGACTTAAGATAATGAAAGAAATGGAGGAAAAAGAATATGGAGAATAGCTGTGGTATGGTAAGTGATTTGCTTCCATTATATGTAGACGGTGTCTGTTCGAAGGAGAGCAGAGCTGTGGTGGAAGAGCATATAAAAGAATGTGACGAGTGTAAAAGAGAATATGAGATATTGAAGGAGGAAACAACCATTCCGGCAGAGCTGGACGATACCTTAATTCGTCAGGTGAAGCGGAGAATCCGGTTGGAAAAAATAGTGATTGGTATAATTGTTGCACTGGTCCTGCTGGTACATCTGGGAACAGCAGGGGTAGTGGGTGTCATTAAGTTATTTAACGAATGGTCAGATATGAATCCAGTGGTAAATGCAGATATGATTGAAATCAGAGAGGATGAAAGAGGAGACGTTTGGCTGATTAGAAGGGGAATGGCAGTCGATGCTGATAGTATTGTTATCAATCAGTATACGCCAGAGGGAGAAGTGATAACCGATTTTAAGAAACAGACAATCAATAGTGATGTGGATAAATCCCATGTGGTAGTTCATTTAGAACTTTATACCAGCCCGGCTATAATGCTGAAGGAGAAGGTGTTTGGAGAGGATGGTAATATAGAGGAGGAACAGAGTGTATTGTTTAATAAGGGAGAACGGGAGAATTTTGACAAGGTGGTGTGGATTGAGGAAGAGACCGGAGAAGAAAATGTGCTGTGGGAGCGGTAAAAGTGGCATATGAAAAAATTGAGTAAAGGATAAATGAAAAAGGAGAAAATATATGGAAAATCAAAAAATTCAAGCAGAGATAAACAGTGGAAGAATTAGAAAATTTTATTTGCCCGGAATTATTCTCGGTGCAGGCAGTGTTCTTTTATCGTTCTTTTGTCTGCCGACTGCCAGTATAATAGCAGGAGTGGTCGGTCTTGCATTAAACATAAGAATGCAAAGAGAATATCGGACAAAAATCGGGATTGTTTTGTCAGTAATCGGGCTGTTTGAAACACTGTGGTACATAGGAATGCTGTTTTATCTAAGGTAGCGGATAAGCTGGTCGTACTATTCAACCATGCAAATATTTGAAAAAGAGTTATTGACAAAATTCGCTTATTTGCTAGAATTTATAGGAGAGTCCTGCTAACAAGTGGACGCTCAAAAAGTGTTAGCGCTGTTGCGGTGACACTATATTTCAAGGACTATGGTAACATGGTCCTTGAAATATTTTATGAAAAAGCATGTGATACAGATAGGAGTATAAAATGTCAAAAAATCGGGTACTGATTGTGGAAGATGAAGTTTCCATTGCTAAAATGATTAATATGAATCTTAAGGTGGCAAATTACGATACAGTTATGTTTCATGACGGATTACAAGCAGCCACGGCACTGGAGGAAGAACATGATTATGATATCGCACTTTTGGATATCATGCTTCCAGGTATGGATGGCTTTGAACTCTTGGAAGTGGTGAAATCTTATGAAATACCGGTGATCTTTCTGACCGCAAAGGATGATATAGGCTCCAAAGTACAGGGGCTTCGGGATGGGGCGGAGGATTATATTGTAAAACCGTTTGAGATGTTAGAGCTTATGGTGCGTATGGAAAAAGTGTTAGAGAGGTCTAAAAAACTCAGCAATGTCATTAAAGTACTGGATTTGGAGATTAATTTTTCAGAACATACTGTGAGAAAAAACGGACAAGAAATATCTCTGAAACCGATGGAATTTGAGCTGTTATGTGTTCTTGCGAAAAATAAAAATATAGCGATTTCAAGAGAGAATCTTTTACGCATGGTGTGGGGGCAGGAGTATGTTGGAGAAACAAGAACTGTGGATGTGCATATCGGACAACTGCGTAAAAAGTTATCATTAAATGACAGCATTAAGACAATTTCTAAAATGGGCTATAGGCTGGAGGATTGATGTTATGCGGTTAAAGACAAAAATCATTCTGATTTGCAGCCTTGTTGTTATATTTGTATCTGTTGTTTGCAGTACTACAGCTTTTTTAACGATGCGGGCCGGATATTTAGATACGGCAATAGGACAGAGCTTTCAAATGGCAGTAGATTGTTTTTCAGACATCGAGAATAAAATAGTAAAACTACGGTTAGACAGGGAAAAAATGGACAATACTGTGATGGAGTACATCATGAAAGATACAGTGACAAGGACGAGAACAGGGATGCTGGTCTGTTTTTATATAGATGATGCTGGAGAAAAGATAGATATTTATAATGATACGGTATTGGAAAGCAGTGATTTAGAGAAGATAGATTATCAAAATGTGTCGGATCATCTGGAACAGGCTGAGTTGAAATGGAAAAAACAGCATTTTGTGGTGTATCGGAGTCAGAATTACGATTATTTTGGGTATCAGATTTATATGCTAGCGGATATCACTTATGTGAGGGAGCGTATAAATTTGATCGGTTTGGCTCTGGTGCTGCTTACTTTTTTTCTTACAGTCCTGGCATATGTGATTTTATCTGTAATGATGAATAAGGTGCTTTCTCCCCTGCAGGAACTGAATGTTTCTGCAAAGCAGATTGCATGTGGCAATTATGATCAGAGAGTTATGGTAAAGCAAAGGGACGAGATTGGAGAGTTGAGTGATAATTTTAACCAGATGGCAGAGGCGGTGGAAATTCGTACCCACAGTTTGGAGGAGTCAGAGAAAAGGAAAACACTTTTTATGAGTAATCTGACTCATGAGTTAAAGACACCGCTGACAGCAATTTCCGGTTATGCCAAAACACTTCTCACTGTAAAACTGCCGGATGAAGATAAGGAAGAAGCACTTTCTTTTATTTATGAAGAGAGCTGCCGTTTGGAACGTCTTTCAAAAAAAATGATAAATCTTTTGCTGCTGGAGAAAGAAGAGGAGATTGTGCGGAGTCAGATATCGGCAAAGGAATTGTTTTCTAATGCACAGGCGGTATGCAGCGGGAAACTGGCAGAGGCACATATAGAGCTTGAATACCATGAAAACGGAGAGTTTTTTCTGGTAGACAAGGATCTTTTTGTAGAGGTATTGGTAAATCTCATAGATAATGCAATAAAGGCGAGTGAGCAGGGTAACAGGATTTTGCTGACAGCCAGTGATCACTCCATAATAGTTCAGGATTTTGGAAAGGGGATTCCGGAAGAAGAAAGGGAAAAAATTCTGGAACCATTTTATATGATTGATAAATCCAGAAGCCGGAAAAGCGGTGGTGCGGGATTGGGACTTGCAATCACCGCAATGATTTTGAAAAGACATGAGTGTCAGTTGAAGATAGAAAGTACAGTGGGGAAAGGAACCCGGATTATTTTACAATTTGTTTAAATAATGATGAATACTTGATGAAAGCGTTTATGCTAAGATAATATCAGCGTGAACGCTTTTTGTTGTATGAAAAATGAAGGAGATGACAGAGATGAGAAAAAAGAGCATTCTATTTTTGTTAGCGGGAACAATGGTGCTTTCTTTGGCAGGCTGTGCCGGCAGTCCCGAAAATTCAGTTGTAAAGGAGAAGAATCTGGATAAGATGCTGGAACAGGCAGAAAATACTGAGGAGGGAGCAGCGTCTTATAATGATGTGGCAAAAGAAGTAGGGGAAAATTACGAAACCTATCAGACACAAGTTAAGGATGATTCCCTAGGGGTAACGGTGAATGTAGATGCCAGAGTGGAGGTGCCGGAGGTGGAAAAGCTGTCCGTGTACCGTGTCAGTCAGAAAAAAATCAGTCAGGAATTTCTGGATAGCGTAAGAAATGCACTGACAGCGGATATTCCTTATTATGAGGGAAGGATGGAAAATGCAAGAACAAAAGCGGTAATTGCAAAAGAGATACAGGAAACAAAAGATATGATTTCTGGTCTCAAGGCAGGGGAGGACGGTTTGGATGAGGAAGCTGTGCAGCAGTACAAGGAGGAATACGAGCAGACTATTCGTGAACTGGAGGCAGAATACGAAACTGCACCGGAGGATATGAACTTAACAGATTATCCTTCTGACAACAGGATTTACAGTATTCAGGAATTATACGAGAAGTATCCCAACGATGATTTTTATGAATGGGAGTACAGCATACATCCGGATGGAGAAGTTTATTATGGAGTAAGTGATGCGAAAGATGGCAACTATCATGCACTGTTTGTACAAAACAGCAGTGATTATGGAAACTGCCTGCGCTATATGCATAGTAAAAATGGTTATGGCAAGATATATTCTGCATTTGTGGAAGATGATATGGATTCGGCAGTATTAAAAAGGGGCGGGGAGACACCGGATTTTACGGAAACAGGTGTTTATCTTGACAAGGTACCAGAAGTATCTGATAATGAACCGCTTACCCTGTCCGAAGAGAAGGCCAGGAAACAGGCAGATGAATTTTTGCAGAAGATAAAGCTTACTGAGTATAAGTGTTATGAGAGTGGAATATATTCACAGCTGACCGGTGAGGAAAATGATAAGTACCGGGATGTTTACAAATTCCTGTATATGAGGAATATGGATGGTATTTTTGTTGATAATTCAGCAGGATTTAAATTTGTTGATGAGTGGCAGGGAAATGAATATACAAAAAAGGCATGGGGAAATGAAGCGGTTGTTGTTGCAGTCAATGACAGCGGCATTGTGGATTTTCGTTATCTCACTCCTCTTTCTATAGATGAAACGGTAGTAGAAAAAACCAGTATTCAATCATTTCAGGATATAAAGGACACCTTTGAACAGATGGTGGTGATTGAGAATGCAGTGGAGGAAGGGAATGTGTCAATTGAAGTAACGGATGTTAAGCTGGTCTATACCAGAATCAGTGAGAAGGATAGTTTTGATACGGGACTGGTTGTTCCAGTGTGGGACTTTGAAGGCAGGATTATTGATGAATTCGGGTATGAAAATACAGGTAATATTTTGTCGATTAATGCGATTGATGGGACGGTAATTAACAGGAGACTGGGATATTAGAGATGAATGGTTTTGAAACTGATTTGAAACGGGCATTTGGAAATTTCAATTTTATAGCAGGACTGCTGCTAGAGTGTGTGATTCTGTACCGATTCGGCGTTGATTCGGACTTGTTTCGAATCAGTGTTCCAGTGTTGGCAGCAGTTCCCTATTCTACAGCTTGGATTAATGAGTATCAGAGTGGATACATAAAAGAATATCTGCCGCGGTGCGGAAGAAATGCATACATATTAGGAAAATTTTTTTCCTGCGGTATCAGCGGAGGGGCATTGCTTGGTATAGCATGTTCTTTCTATCGGTACAGTAAGCCACAGGAGGAAATTTCTGTAGATGTGTTTCTTGTATTTCTCTCAGGAATGCTTTGGGCAGTTATGGCTGCTGTGTTGGCGGCTGCGTCCAACAGCAGATATGTTGCTTATGGTGGTTCTTTTGTATTGTTTTATGCATTGGTTATCCTGTATGAGAGGTATTTTGTCTCGTTATACTGTCTGTATCCGGTGGAATGGTTTGCACCGGTTCATACATGGGTATTTGGAAATATAGGGATTATTCTTATGTGTGGGGGAATGATTCTGGTTGCCGGCATTTTTTATTATGAGATTCTTAGGAGGTGCATAGAGCGTGTATAAAATAAAACAGATTGTATATACAGCGCTTTCTAATTTTAGAAGATGGCATAAAAATCCACAGATGATCATGTGTTTTTTGCTGGCATTTATATTTTGTTTTTTGTTATCGGATAAGGTAATGCAGTTTGCAAAAGTACATGATACGCATTTGCAGGGGATGGAAACTTTTATATGGACGTTTGGAGATTCCCAGTCAGTGCTGATTATTTCCCTGCTGTTGCTGCTGCTCTTTGCAGATATGCCGAATCTTGCCAGTGAAGTACCGTATTTTATGGTGCGGACAGACCGGAAAGTGTGGATGCTTGGTCAGATTGTATATTTAATTCTGGCAACTTTTGTTTTTATGTTGTTTATTTTTGTCTCCACGGTTGTCTTATCAGCACAGCGGGCATATCCGGCAAATATGTGGAGTGATACGGCGGCTGTGATGGGATATTCCAACATCGGGGAGCAGATTGCAGTTCCGGCATTTGTTAAGGTATTGGAGCTGACGTTTCCATATCAGTGTACCCTGCATATTTTTCTGCTGATGACGGGATATGCCGTCAGTATGGCAAGTATCATTTTATTCCTGAATCTTTGCAGAACCAATGGTGGCATGATTGGCGGTGTAGTTTTTACCGGATTTGGAATGATTTTAAATCCGGATATCGTGGCAGAATGGTTCGGAATTTCTTTCGAGCGGATGCGGTATGCGAATATTTTATTTGGATGGCTTTCCCCTTTAAATCATGCGACTTATTATATGCATAATTTTGGTTATGATAATCTGCCGAGGCTTGAGAACTCTTATTTATTTTTTGCATTATTCAGTGTAATTTTTTTTGTCCTGTCCCTGATAAAAATAAAAAATTATTCCTTCCAGTTTACGGGGACACAGATGAGATAGGATGAACGAAGAAAGTGAAAAGGAGTCAGAAAATGGATGAACATGCCGGAATTGAGGTAAAAAATGTATATAAATCCTTTGGAAAGGAGCAGGTATTGACAAATATCAGTTTTTCCATACCACCGGGCAGTATTTATGGTGTAGTAGGCAATAATGGAAGCGGGAAAACAGTACTGATGAAATGCATCTGTGGATTTATGAAATGTGACAAAGGCACCATTTTAGTAAACGGGAAGCAGATTGGAAGAGAGGTTGATTTTCCTGATCACTTAGGTGTCATTATTGAAACACCGGGATTTATTCCTAATTTAAGCGGTTATAAGAATTTGAAAATTCTGGCTTCCTTAAAAGGGAGAATCGGTAAACAGGAAATTCGGGAAACCTTGCGGAAGGTAGGGCTTGATCCGGATATGAAGAAGCCAGTTACAAAATATTCCCTTGGAATGCGCCAAAGACTGGGGATTGCCCAGGCGATTATGGAAAAACCGAAGGTGCTTGTTTTGGATGAGCCATTTAATGGGCTTGACCGGCACGGTGTAGTGGAAATGCGGATGTTGTTAAAGGAATTAAAAGCGGAAGGAAAAGCCATTTTGCTGGCGAGTCATAATGCACAGGATATTGAAGAGCTTTGTGACCATGTACAGGATTTAATGATAGCAGCGTCAAATGCTTGATGAAAATTGATAAAACGGAAATGACCTGCTTAAAAATGCTTATAGATTTAGTAAAGGAATGAAAAATGATGAAATGGAAGAAGTTTAGGGAAGTTATTTTTCTTGCAATTTTAATAGCAGCGGGATTTTATTTCTGCGAAGCAACGAGACAAGTGCAAGCTTGCTCGTATTTGGCGGCTGCTGCAAGGGGCAAATCCCCTGCTTTTTGCTGTGAGAGATTTGATTTGAAGGGTAAGGGGGGATTGGCAGCAGAGTTTAAACAACAGGAGAATACTTTTGCGACTGAAATGACAGATCAGGGAAGCTATAAGACTGGAGAGGGAAACGAAGTACCAGAAGAAGGGGAAGCAGTAAAAGACAAAGAGGATGATGTTGGTGTGGCTGATTCCGCCAGTATGACAGTTTTTTGTATAGATAATAAGAATCTGTATGCCGATATGGATAAAACTTATTCAAAAGGATATGTACCAAAGGTTAAAAAGGGAAAAGCGGTGATTGTGCTGCCTTTGCTGGCAAAAGCAAAATTGAAGGGAGATCAGGTAAAATCGTCGTTAAATCTGGGAGAGGCAGAAAACATTCCTTTTGTGCAGAAAAATTATGAAAAGGATGTCAGTTTAAAAAAGCATAAAATCGGAAACAAAGGAATGGAGCAGGAATGTTATCTGATATCCTACACCCTGGATTTAAAGAAGAACCGTTATAATGGGAGTTATCCGGTAATCATTACTGTAACGGCACAGGATGAGCAGGGGAATGAGGTCCATCAGGATTTTACAGTTTATGTGACGATTACCGATGGAAGTGACATGGATACGGCGGCAGATACCCAAACGGATGAAACGGAAAATCCGCAGTTTGCACCGAAGGTAATAGTGGATTCCTATACATTTTCAAAGGATACTATTCAGTCAGGAGATTCTTTTATGGTAAAAATTACCTTAAGGAATACCAGTAAAAAGGATATGGTGAAAAATATGCTGGTAACTGCTGCACCGGCTGAACAGGTAGAATTGATAAGCAAGTCGGACAGTGTCTATGTAGAGGAGCTTCAAACGCAGAAAACCTGCGAGGTTACTTATGAGTTTCGCATACATTCAGCCACACCACAGGGACAGTATAGTGTTCCCCTTACATTGGATTATGCAGATAGTAAAGGAAATTCCTATACAGGACAGGGAACCGTAAAGATTATGGTGGAACTTCCAGTTAAGATTGAAATAGATCCGATTGTGGTCCCAAAAGAAATACAGATGGGTGAGACGATAGAATTGCAGACCCAGGTAATGAATCTGGGGAGAGGTAAGCTTTACAATGTACGGGCAGTGGTAAAGGCAGATGGTTTCAATGCAGAACGGACTGCATTTATTGGAGATATTGAAGCCGGCAGTGCTTTGTCCGGCAGTACGGAGATTACTGCGGTAGGTCTTTCGGGGAATTCATTATATGGCAAGACACAGGGCACAGTTACCTTCTACTATGAAGATGAAGCGGGGAAGGAAATGAGTGAAGAGAAGGTTTTCGAAACGACAATCGTGTCACCACTTAGTGAAAAAAGAGAGGAAGAGATACCAGATGATACCAGCCAGTGGTGGGTGATCATGGCAGTGATTGTAGGAATACTGTTTATAGCAATAGGGATACTGGCTGCGAGAAGATTCTGGCATGTTCGGTCAATAGAAAAAGATATGGAAGAAAAGTATGAAGATTCGTGAATTTTTAAGGTTGAGAAAACTGAATGATACGGTAAAAATAATGTGTATTTTTGCACTGGCAGGAGCAGGATTTTTTATCAATGTACTTTACAATGCAGAAAAACTTTATCATGATATGCAGTCTCCCGTGGAATATCAGCTGGTACGGGGAAATACGGTTACGAATGCACAGCTCAGTGAATTAGCACAGATAGAAGATGTGGCAGCAGCAAGCCGAAGTCTTGATGTTCCGATAACGATAAGATACCGGAACCAGGAAGCAACGATGATTTGCACGATGCTGTCAAAGTCTTATATGGAAACAGCTTATGGAATTCTGATATCAGGCAGCGAAAAAAAGTTTTATGTGAATGAGACGGCATTTGAAGAAATTCAAGCAGGTTTTTTGAGAAATAATGTATCATTTGAGAAAGAAGGCACTACGGAGCATGGAGCGGAATATAAAATCCAGTATCTAGAGGAAGAAGCGGGAACAGAGGAAGAGAATATGCCGCAAACGATTTCTCACTCGGCCTGGCTTGTTATCCTGGAAGAAAAGCCAGAGCAGGAGGCTGCCTTAATCTGTACGGTGGAAGAAGGCGCAAAGCTGTCGAAGAAGGCAAATTCTGTGAGAGTGCTGTTTGCCGGGCATGATTTGGATGGCCTGCGGTTGACAAATCTAAAAAAAATGGGATATGAGGTTCAAAATGAACAAGTCCTTGCCATGGAAGAATATGAGATGAAAATAAGGCTGCACCATATTCAGTATGGAATATTGATATGTGCAATCTGCCTTGTGGCACTATATTATATGAAGAAAAATGTGCCGGAATTAGTCGGATTGAGAACCGATAGGAGTATTTGTGCTTGAAAACCGGGAAATAGGAAACCGTTTGCAGTAGCCATTGGGATTTTTATTTTGAAAAGGTGGAAAGCAGGGTTAGACTTGAAATTCCTCTGGAATATGTGTATTATTGTGAAAAACTTATCTGGACAAGGAAGCAACAGGCAGGAGAATCAAATCTCTATACAATCAATCAGGGACGAATAGAATTACGGTATCTACCATGGTAAAGAAGAGAGAAGGAGAAAAAATAAAGTGTTAGAAGCAATATATACCAGACGCAGTGTGAGAAAATATACCGATGAACCAGTTTCACGCACTATAATAGAACAGATTATAGATGCGGGAAGAGTGGCACCTTCTGCAAAGAATCGTCAGCCATGGAAATACCTTGTATATAGTGGTGAAGCAAAGGATAGATTGCTTGGCATTATGAAAAAGGGCATTGAAATAGAAGAGGTAAGTCCAAGACTTCCATTATCAGTGAGTGGACTTTTAGATGCTAAAAATACTCTTAGGATTATGGAAACTGCCCCAATCGTAATTGTTGTACTTAATACGAATGGGAAATCACCATTTATGCAGTTAGACGTGGATGATAGATTTACGGAAATGAATGATCTGCTGTCGATAGGCGCATCGATAGAAAATATGCTGCTTAAGGCAGAGGAGTTGAATATAGGGACATTGTGGATAGGTAATACATGTTTTGCATACCAGGAGTTGATGGAGTATATTGGTTCGACGGGAGAATTGGTAGGAGCGATTGCCTTGGGATATAAGGCAGAGGCTCCATCTATGCGGCCAAGAAAGAAAATAGAAGATATCATTGTGTATTTTGATTAGATTTTAAGTCAAAAAGGGTAACATGTTTTTTCGACATTATTCAACCTATGGTTGAATAATGTCGAAAAACTCCCTTTTATGGTTATTGTCTGTCGATAGAAACGTAAGCTATTATAAAATAAAAACGGGGGTATTTCGTATGCTTGATGGTATTAAAGTTGGAAATTTTATAATGGAAAAACGTAAGGCTCTTCGTATGACACAGCAACAGTTGGCAGATAAGTTAAATGTTTCTTTTCAGGCAATATCTAAATGGGAGAATGGAGCAACCTATCCCAATGTTGAAATCTTGAGGGATTTGGCGATTGTATTAGAGGTGTCAGTTGATGAAATCTTGGCCGGAAGTGAAAAAGATGAGGAAGAATTATCCTATAGTAAGGCAGGTGTTGATCTTACCTATACAGATACCATCAAGAAAGAAATGGCTAAGCATTTAGAAACGAAAGATAGTCGCGTTTTGAATGGTTTAGGTCCATTTGCTTCTTTATATGATATTAAGTTTCCTGATATTGAAAATCCTGTTTTGGTATTAAAGTCGGAAGAGCCGGGATCAAAGCAAAAGCTAGCTATGGAATATGGATATACAGAATACATTTGTCACGATATGATTAACCATCTGGTTAATGATATTGTGGTTATGGGTGCAAAACCGTTGGCGGTACTTGATACGATTGTGTGTGGAAATGCAGAAAAAGATACTATAAAAACATTAGTAAAAGGTGTATCAGACGCTTGTAAAGCAAATGAATGCTCTCTTGTGGGCGGAGAAACATCTATTCAACCATTGGTTATAGAATCTGGAGTTTATGTCTTAACTTCCAGTATTGCCGGCATTGTTGAAAAATCAAAGGTGATTGATGGTTCTGCAATAGAAGAGAAAGATGCAGTTTTAGCTATTGCATCAAATGGATTGCATACAAATGGGTATACTTTGGTTCGGTTATTGATGGATAAAATGCCGCAAATAAAGTTGGATAAGATAGACGGATTAACATTTGTAGAGCAGATTATGAAGCCGCATACACCATATTATAGGTCAATCAAAGGGTTGTTTGATAAAGGTGTTATACATGGAATGGCACATATCACAGGCGGTGGCATAGAAGGAAATCTGTGCAGGGTGATTCCGGATGGACTGAGTGCCAGAATTGATTTATCAAAATTGAAAATATTAAACCTATTTAAGTATATACGAAATAACGGAAACATTAGCGATGAAGAAATGCTGCGGACATTTAATTGTGGTGTAGGTTTTAATGTCGTAGTAGCTCAAAAAGATAAGGCTGCAGTCATGGAGCATATTAATCAGTTCTATGATTGCTATGAGATTGGAACAATTGAAACAGGTGATGCTAAAGTAAAATTTGAAAACCGGATGAATTGGTTATAATCGAAAAAAGATTTTTGTATGGAATAGATTATGCTACGAAGAAAACGATAGGATTAAAGATTTCACAGCTTTTTCACAGTTGTGTCACAATATTTAAAGCTTTTTTTAAGATTATAGGAGTATAACTTATATATAGGCGTTTGCGAAACTCAATTTTCTCTTTGTTTCGTTGTGCAACATATACAATCCAACGCTGGCACGCAGCACAAGGCATACCTTCCTACTAAGCTCGGCAAAGCCTCGCTAAGTATTCAGGCATTGTGCTACTTGTCGCTCGTAGTGGTGCATAACATGCCAAAGTACGGCATGTAAGCACCAACGGCTCCAAAGTACCTGCTTATGGAATTGTATATGTTGCACAACTATAATGTAAAGTTAAAAGAGTTTCGCAAACACCTAATATATAAAATGGAAGGAGCGATAGCCTGGTATGGCTATTCCAAGTAAGCTTTTAAAAGCCAGTGATGATAAAATGTGGAAAAGAAGTGGAGGATTTCTTATGAGACGGAACAAGTTATTTGTGTATGCGGGAACGTTTGTGTTGGCAGCAGCCCTGCTTACAGGTTGTGGAGATAGCCAGGCAGAAACAGGAACAGAAAGCCAGGTAGCAAAGGAGCTTTCTGATTCCGGACAGAAAACCGAGGATACGCAGATTGTCAAAGTGACGGCGTTAGATGGGAATACTGTGACAGCAGATATCGGTGAATTAAGCGAAAACCAGGGTGGACAAAATGGCCAGGTACCAGAAAAGCCGGAAGATAACGGCAATGGAGAGGCGCCGGAGCCGCCAAACGGGGAAAACAGCAATGGAGAAATGCCGGCAAAACTGGAGGATAGTGGCAATGGAGAGGCGCCGGAGCCGCCAAGCGGAGAAAACAGCAATGGAGAAGTGCCAGCAAAACCGGAGGATAGTGGTAATGGAGAAGCGCCGGAACCACCAAGCGGGGGAAACAGCAATGGAGACATATCGGCAAAACCAGATGGGAATGGCGCACCGGGTAATGCACCTGCAGGAATGGGAGGGAACACTTTTACTGCGAATGGTGAGAGCCTGACCTTTACTTTGACGGAAATGACACAGATTACGTTGGAATACCTTCAGGGAAGTGGAGAGGGAACGCTTGAAGATATAGCAGTTGGTGCAGTTCTTGAGATTACAATAGATGACAATAATAATGCAGCTACAGTGGTGGTCCGCAATTTAAACGCAAACGGTGGATTTGGTGGAAGTGACACCGTCTCTAATGGAACTGCTGCAAGTGTGATTGATGAAGATAGTTCTGAGGCGGAACGAATCGTTGACGGAGCAACATATACGTCAGACGGTGATGATGAAAATGCACTTCGGGTAGATGGTGTGGCAGCAGACTTAGAGGGAATTACAATAGAGAAAACAGGTGGGAAGTCTTCCAATACAGAAAATGGTGATTTTTATGGAGCAAATGCAGGACTGCTTGCCCTAAATGGTGCAACACTGAATATCAAAAATGCAGCGATAGACACCAGTGCAGTAAATGGAAATGGTGTTTTTAGTTATGGTGAAGGCACGACAGTCAATATTTCTGACTCCACCATCCGTACTACGGAAAATAATTCCGGAGGTATTCAGACTACCGGAGGAGGAACCATGAATGCTGAGAATCTTGATGTGGAGACAAAGGGAAATTCTGCTGCTGCAATCCGTAGTGACCGTGGCGGTGGGGTAGTGATGGTTAATGGTGGGAATTATGTGACGAATGGAACGGGCAGTCCTGCGGTATATTGTACTGCGGACATTACAGTGAAGAACGCTGCATTGACATCCAATGCCAGTGAAGGGGTGGTGGTAGAAGGAAAAAATTCTGTTTACTTTGAAAATTGTGATATAATAAGCAGTATGGAGAATACCTATAATGGTGATTCTACAGAAAATATTCATGGAATTATGATTTATCAAAGTATGTCAGGCGATGCGGATGTAGGTGAGGCAAGCTTTTTGGCAAAGGGTGGCAGTATTACCGCAACAAAGGGGGATTTTTTCTATGTTACGAATACAGATTGCACAATTGGGTTGGAAAATGTGGAACTTTTGTTGGCAAATGATACCTTTTTAAGAGTGGAGGGTAACAGTTCATCCCGTGGCTGGGGAACAGAAGGCGCAAATGGTGGTGATGTGGTGTTATCTGCTGTTAATCAGAAAATAGAGGGTAATATTTTAGTAGATGCGATTTCTTCTCTTGGTATGACTTTATCGGAGGGAAGTGAGTTTTATGGGGCAGTAAATCCGGATGGTGAAGGTGGTGAAGTAACAGTTACCCTGTTAGATGATGCCGTATGGACATTAACCGGTGACAGTTATGTGACAGGCTTTGATGGTAATACCGCTAACGTGACATCAAACGGATATCATTTATATGTAAATGGTGAACAGGTACTTTAAATACCTTAGTTGAATGAATGCTTATCCTGTGTGGTATGTGGGTACCATGCAGCGCACAGGGCTAGCTGCTAATTGGTAAAAGTACTTTTTATGTACTCTTTTCGTATTATCTCTGGCGTGGTATAATGTGATTTGATTGTACGATGAATCAGATTATATTTTGAAGATAAAAGCTGGATTGATATGAAACGGGATTTAACAAAAGGAAGCGAGACAACTTCATTATTGCTTTTTGCGGCACCGATGATATTGGGAAATCTGCTACAGCAGGTTTATAATATTGCAGATACCTGGGTAGTGGGGCGGTTCGTGAGTTCTGATGCATTGGCGGCAGTGGGTTCTGCTTATACGCTGATGACCTTTTTAACTTCTATTTTGATTGGTCTTTGCATGGGAAGCGGGGCGGTGTTTTCATTTTATTACGGTAAAGGCGAAAAGGAGCAGATGCAAAACCGTTTACAGACTGCATTTGTATTGATTGGTGTTTTTTCCATACTGTTAAATGTGGTGGTACTGGTTTTGGTAAAGCCAGTGCTTTTCCTGATGCGGATACCAGAGGAGATAACTTCACTTATGCAGGACTATGTGGAAATTGTGTTTTGCGGAATTTTCTTTGTATTTTTGTATAATTTTTTTGCGTTTTTATTACGGTCTCTGGGCAATTCCATAGCACCGCTTTTTTTCTTGGGTGCAGCATCGGTACTCAATGTGGTGCTTGATTTGATATTTGTGATTTGCTTTGGATGGGGTATCAAAGGGGCTGCCACTGCCACTGTGATTTCACAGGGCTTGTCCGGTGTTGGGCTTGCAGGTTATACATGGATTTTTGAAAAGGAACTGCGGTTTAAAAAAAGGAATATGCATATGGAAGCCTTTGCAGTGAAAGAGATTGTAAGGTTTTCCGTGGCATCCTCGCTGCAACAGTCGGTGATGAATTTTGGAATTTTAATGATACAGGGTCTTGTCAATACCTTTGGGGCATCGGTGATGGCAGCATTTGCCGCAGCGGTAAAGATTGATACCTTTGCCTATATGCCGGCGCAGGAATTTGGCAATGCATATTCCATTTTTATTTCGCAAAACTATGGTGCAGGGGCGAAACACAGAATCAGGAATGGGACGAAGGAAGCGATACAGATTTCGGTATGCTTCTGTGTTGCTATTTCTATTTTTGTATATATCCTTGCCCGTTATCTTATGATGATTTTTGTGAAAGCGGGGGAGACGGAAATTATTCAGATTGGTATGGGATATCTCAGAATAGAAGGTGTATTTTATCTTGGAATTGGAATATTGTTTCTGTTGTATGGTTATTATCGCGGCATTAACCGGCCAGAGATGTCATTGGTACTTACCATTATCTCTTTAGGAACGAGAGTAGTGCTTGCGTATACTCTGGCACCAATTACAGGGATTGGTGTGCTGGGAATCTGGTGGGCAATACCGGTGGGCTGGTTACTTGCGGATGTGACAGGAATTGTGTATATGAAGCGGTTCGTGCAGTGGGAATGAAATTTGAATAGGAAAGGAATAAGGAGATTCAAAATGGAAGAACAAAACCAGGTACATAGGAGAAGAAAACGTTACAGCGGTACACACCCAAGGCGGTACGAGGAAAAGTATAAAGAGCATAATCCTGAAAAATACGGTGATACGATAGAAAAGGTCATTGCAAAGGGCAGTACTCCGGCGGGCATGCACATTTCCATCTGTGTAAAGGAGATATTGGATTTCTTACAGATTAAGCCTGGACAGCGGGGAATGGATGCAACCCTTGGATATGGAGGGCATACAAAGGCAATGTTAGAATGCCTTCAGGGAGAGGGGCATATCTATGCACTGGATGTAGATCCGATTGAAAGTGAAAAGACAAAAAAACGGCTGGAGGAAAAGGGCTTTGGTGAGGATATTCTCACTGTTTTGCAGATGAATTTTGCAGATGTTGATGAGGTTGTGAAAAAGGCAGGAGTGTTTGATTTTGTGCTGGCAGACCTTGGTGTGTCTTCCATGCAGATTGATAATCCCAAACGTGGTTTTACCTATAAGTTTGAGGGACCGCTTGATTTGCGGTTGAATCCAGAAAAGGGGGAACCGGCGGCAGAGAGGCTTAACTCCGTTACGGAAGAGGAGCTGGTGGGAATGTTCAGGGAAAATTCCGATGAACCATATGCAGTGGAAATTGCAGCAGAGGTGATGAAGCGGAAACGGGCAAAGACCCCGGTTTGGACGACCACGGATTTTAAAGAGGCAATTGAAGCGGCATTATCCTTCCTGCCAGAGGGAGAACGGAAGGAAATGGTGAAAAAATCCTGTAAACGGTGTTTTCAGGCATTGCGTATCGATGTGAACAGTGAGTTTGAGGTGTTATATTGTTTTCTCGATAAGCTTCCGAATGTACTGGCAAGCGGCGGCAGGGTAGCAATCCTTACGTTCCATTCGGGAGAAGACAGGTTGGTCAAGAAGGCATTTAAGCAGGGAAAAAAACAGGGGATATATAAAGAGATTGCGGAGGAGGTTATAAGACCTTCAGTGGAGGAATGTAACCGGAATCCGAGAGCACGGTCGGCGAAGATGCGTTGGGCAGTAAAGGCATAGGAAAATACAGAGAAACAATATTTTTATTTTAAATGTATTTAGAAGTAAAATTGGGATTGAAAGATCGAATAATTGAAAATGGTGCTGCCAAACTTTGTTTGGCAGCACCATAGTATTTTACTGAATTGCTGTTAATTCAGCCAGCTTGCGTTTCATATTTTCGGCAGCGGCTGAAATCTGTTGTGTGGAGGCTGCAATCTCCTCGGTTACAGCTGCAAAGTTTTCAATTCGTTCATTGATGTTAGAAATAGTATCTAATAGTGTTTGTGTATCTCCAATGATAGAGGATACAGAGTCGGAAATCTTTGCCTGGCTTTCGCTGCTCTGGGCGGCAGTATTACGGGAATCCGTAGCCAGTACATTAATCTGATCTGCGACAATGGCAAAACCCTTGCCGGCTTCCCCTGCTCTTGCAGCCTCGATGGAGGCATTTAATGCAAGCAGATTGGTCTGCGAGGCAATGGATACTACCTGCTCGTTATTGCCGGTTAATTCATTTAACAAGACTTTGATTCCGGAAAGGGAAGCGTTTAACTGGTCGCAGAAGGTAGCAATCTCCGTCATGCTTGATGAAATTTCACTGCTTTCCGTTGCGTTATTGCTGTTACCCGTTGCCATAGCCTCTACTGCATCATGAAGGGAATCAAATTCATCATTGAGCTGTGTAACCGTGTCAATGATAATTTGTCCTTGTTCCTGTGCTTTTTGCTTTTCGGCTTCGTTCTCATTTGCAAGGGCAAGTGCATGCTCCTTCTCTACTTCAACCTGTTTTCGGATAAAATGGACACAATTTTCCTTGCGGTTAAAGCCATTGTGGATGGCAACAGCCATATCCTTACAGGTATCATATCCACAGCAGGTACAGTTGATAGACTGTTCTTCTTTGGTATCCTTCAACATGTCATGGTAGATGCCCATAAGCTCATTCTGAGATGGGGTTTTGAAATCATAGGTTCCAGACATGTCTGTATAGGTTCTCAAATAATCATTTAGATTCAGGTTCTTAAACTGTTGATTAAATTTTTTAAGTCTCTGTGCTGGTGTCAGCTTCTTTGACCATGCGCTTGTTTTGTTGTCCTTCTTTGATTGTTCCCGGATCTCTAAAAGTGCATAAAGTGCATCATCTGTATTTGAAAGCTCCGGATCTGTTGCCGTACCGCATATACAGCCGTTTGCGCAATTTAATGCATCGATAAAAAGAAATGGAGTCTGGGTGTTTTCAATCCGCTTTTTGTTGTGCAAAAGCCATTCATACATATGCTTTTCACCCTCAATCTGGCGGATAAATACGCTCTCACCTAAGAACCAGTATACGTTTTCTTTCAGACCACCTGGAGTTGGATAGATGGAACCTA
The DNA here is from genome assembly GCA_947178445.1 of uncultured Clostridium sp. Taxonomy (GTDB): domain Bacteria; phylum Bacillota; class Clostridia; order Lachnospirales; family Lachnospiraceae; genus CAG-590. The sequence continues at coordinate 24,066 of CAMWYJ010000013.1, read as the reverse complement.
AGCCATATTCAATCTCGTCTGTACAGAAATCTCCGGATATATGATTTGCTTTCACATACTTCATTAAATGGTCAAAAGTCACGTTGTATTGTACGAGTCCTTTATTTTCCGGCTCCATCATCTCCATTTTCTTAGCGATGCATGGGCTGATAAAAGCGAGCTTATCTGTCATATGTAATACCTTGCGGCAGTAAATGGCAGCACACATTAAAGGACTTTGTACCGGGAAAAGCTTTGGAATTAATTCCGGTGTGTAGCGTTCGATATATCCAACAACAGCCGGACAAGGCTGGGAAATACCGCCGACAAAGTTATTCTGTGCAATGTAGTTCAAATATCCCCAGGTTGTAATGTCTGCACCAAAAGAGACACTGATAAAACGATTCACACCGGCAGCCTTTAATCCCCCTAATACTTTCTCATATTCTTTTGGATAATTTGCTTTAAAGGCCGGTGCAATCAGGACGGATACTTTTTCACCCCGCTTTAATGCAGCAAAGAAGTTTTCTGTGTCGTCCCGGAATTCTCTTGCGTTATGTTCACATGCATCAAAGCATGCACCACAGGCGATACATTTATCACCGTGTACATCGATCCGATTTTTGCCATCGTGTTCACAGGCAACGTTGGCACCCATACAGCTACAAGCACCAATACATTTGTTACAGCCGATGCATTTGTCGTTTGTAAATACCAATGATTCTTCCATGTTCATAAATATCCCTCTCTTGTAGTTTAATTAAATACCTTGTTTGACAACGATAAATAATAACGATTAATATTTTTATATTATATTAACATAAAATAGAGAAATTCTCTATAGTTTTATGAAAAAAAATAAGAAAATGGACTTCCTTATAATGTTAAATATGATAAAATGATGTAAGTTTCAAGGTGATAGAGGATAGAGAGCAGTTTATAATATACATTATGCGTGTTAAAAACGGTATCAGGAGGTAGATTATGGTTGATCAAAGTACATTCATGGAAACAGTTAACAGTGTGTCAGAGATTATGAAGGTGGCTGAAAAACCGATGTCAGAGCAGGATATTTTAGCCTATTTCAAGGATATGGAGTTGACGGCCGAACAGGAAAAAATAGTACTGGAATATTTGTCAAAACCGAAGGAGGAAGAGAATTCAGATGCAGGGCAGGGGGAAGCGGCAGAGAAAGAAGATGAACCAGAGGAAAGTTCGGAGAAATCCCTGGTATTTCAGATGTATTTAGAGGAGCTAGAGAGTATTCCCCAATATGGACATATGGAGGAGCTTGAAATGTATCAGGCATTGTTGCAGGGAGATGAGAGTGCAATCCGCAAAATATCTGACTGCTGGCTAGTGCGTGTTTTGGAGATTGCAAAAGGGTATATGATGCCAAAGCTTAATATTGAGGATTTGGTGCAGGAAGGAAATATGGCGTTATTTTTGGCACTAAAGCGGCTTTGTGGCAGTGGTAAATGTGATGATGCAGAGAGTGTTTTAAAAATGGCTGTGGAAGAGGGAATTATGAATTACGCCTCTGAAATGAACAGCGCCAGAAAAGCAGAGGAAGCCATGCTTGCAAAAATCAGCCTGGTTCATGCTGCCAGGAAACTTTTGAAAGAAGAAAATGGAGCAGAGCCAACGATAGAACAGGTTGCGGAATACACGAAGATGTCTTTAGAGGAGCTTACGGATTTGTTTGAATTATTAGAAAAAGCAAAAAGTGAATCAATATGATTTTTGCCATTTTACATAAAAATAAAGAATTCTTAATTCTCATAAAAAAGATATGCGTTCCACGATTTATTTGTTATACTTGAAAGCATGGATATCATTGATGAGAATTTAAAAAGATAATGAGGTGGCAGTATGACAATGAAACAGAACATATTAGTGGCAGATGATGCAAAGGATATTCGTGAAATGTTGCGGATTATGCTAGAGGATGCGGGATTTTCAGTGACTCTCGCCGGGAATGGAGAAGAGGCGGTTGAAAAATTTAATGAAGATGTGAATCTTGTTATATTAGATATTATGATGCCAAAATGCAACGGGATTGATGCTTGCGCACAGATTCGGGAAAAAGCGGAGGTGCCAATCCTGTTTTTAACAGCGAAGTCAGCAGAATCAGATATGATTGAAGGCTTTGGGGCAGGTGGGGATGATTATCTCACGAAGCCGTTCTCCTGCACAGAGTTGCTGCTTCGTGTAAAAGCATTGCTCAAACGGCCACGGATGGCAGGTGATTTCGGCAAAGCAGAAGATAATAAAATTGTGATACAGGATATCATTTTAGATACGAATCTTCAACAGGTGATACGGGGTGAAGAAGAGATTTCCTTGACTGAGATTGAATACCGGATTTTGAAACTGCTGGCTACAGACCGGAATCATATCTTTACGGCAAAAGAGATTTACGAGGCAGTATGGGAGGAAGTATATATGCCAAACTCCACCAATACCGTTATGGTGCACATTCGGAATATCCGTAAAAAATTGGGGGATACTGGTCCGAATGCAAAGTATCTGCATAATATCTGGGGAAGGGGATATCGTATTGTATAGTATGAGGGATACCTTTAAATCCAAGCTTACATGGTATCTGGCAGGCTGTGTGCTGCTGTCAGCGGTAATTGCCGGAGTTATTGGGTATGTGATTTTCTATTTTGCAACAAGTTACGTGGAACAGCTTTTTGATGACCAGGATATAAATAAGGCATGGCAGGTTAAGTACCTGGATGATTTACAGGAATATGTAGAACAGAATGCCATTACTTTAGAGAATATAGGTGAATTGGCGAAATGGACGGATGATAATCCATATGTGTACCTTTCTGTTTATCAGAATAAGCAGATTGTATATAATTCGGATTATGCCTACGCAGAATCGCTGGCAGATTCTTATGTTCCAGAGGAGATTGAAAGTGAAGTGTCAATCGAAATCGAGGAGGAAGAGAGTGTGTCAGAGGTTGATGAGATGGAGTATTTATACCGGCTTGTATTAGCAGATGACAGCATTGCCAGAGTTGACATTTTCTGTTATGATTATTGGAAATATAATTACTATGTATGGGGTGTTGCAGTTGTAGTGGCTGTACTGCTGTTTGTCACTATTTTGACGCGGCTGATTCATAGGAAAATCCGTTATATTAATGGAATGACAAAAGAACTGCAGATTTTGGAGGGTGGTAATTTGGAATATCCCATTACCATTAAAGGAGATGATGAAATTGCGAATCTTGCAAGAGGAATCGAGCAGATGAGGATTTCCATTATTGATAATATCAGGAAAGAACAACAGATGCTGCAGGGGAATAAAGAACTTGTGACATCTATGTCACATGACTTACGTACACCATTAACTACGCTTACCGGTTATCTGGAAATGCTTGTTTTGGGAAATGTAACGGATGAGGAAAAGCGTAAACATTATTTGGAATTGTCCCTGGCAAAGTCCCAGGAGATCAAGCAGCTTTCAGATGATCTGTTTGAATACTTTTTAATTTATGGAGAAAATGATAAACGTATTGAAGTGGAACCGGTTCCGGCGTCGGCAATGGCGGAGGATTTGATTAGCAATCAGCTCTTGGTCTTAGAAGAGGATGGCTATGTGATTTCAGGAATCAATAATATTTCACTGGAAGCTGGAAATTGTATGATAAATGCAAAATACATGCAGCGGGTGCTCAATAATCTGATTTCGAATCTTCAGAAGTATGCAGATAAAGGATCTCCGATTGAGATTTCTGCAAACGTGGAGCAGCAGTATATGGTTTTGCGGATAAGGAATGTGATTTCTGAGAATCTTGAACCCCATGAGAGTACGAAAATAGGTCTGATTACCTGTGAGCGGATTATGAAACTTCATCATGGAGAATTTCAGCGGTTTGAATCAGAAGGAGAATTTACAGTAAAACTGGTGATACCGATGGAACAATGATTTTAAGTGTACTTTTGTACTAGGCTTAAAGTACTTCACCAAGTACGAAATGTAAGTACCAACAGAAAGAAAATCGGTGACATATAATATAATGTCACCAGCCGCAGCTTTGCAAACACCTATTATTAAAAAGAGAGAGGGAAAATTATGTTAGGAATTATTGGTGCAATGGATGAAGAAGTTGAAAAAGTAAAAGAACAGATGCAGGAAATAACGGTTATGTCGAAAGCCTCGATGGATTTTTATAATGGAACCTTAGGCGGGCATCCTGTAGTTGTGGTACGTTCTGGAATTGGCAAAGTAAATGCTGCTATTTGTGCACAGATTCTGGTGGATGAATATCATGTAGATTCGATAATCAATACAGGTATTGCAGGTTCTCTGAACCCTTCTATTGATATCGGAGATATTGTATTGTCAACGGATACGTTAGAGCATGATATGGATGCGGTAGCTTTTGGCTATCCGGTGGGACAAATTCCACGTATGGATACGTTGTCATTCGAGGCAGATGAGAAGCTTAGGTCCATTGCAAAATCAGTGTGTGAGAAAGTGAATCCGGAAATCAAGGTATTTGAGGGACGTATTGTAAGCGGAGATCAGTTTGTCTCCGATAAGGATAAGAAGCGGTGGTTGGTTGAGAATTTTGCCGGTTATTGTACAGAGATGGAAGGTGCAGCGATTGCCCATGCAGCATATCTTAATAAGGTTCCCTTTCTTATAATCCGTGCGATTTCAGATAAGGCAGACGATTCCGCAAGTGTGGACTATCCAACTTTTGAGTCGAGAGCGATTGAACATTCTGTCAGGCTTATTTTAGGATTGTGTAATCAGTTATAAGATTGAGAGGAGAAAGAATATGGAGAAGATAGCGAGTTTTACAGTGAATCATTTAACATTGCTGCCGGGTGTTTATGTGTCACGGAAGGATACAGTTGGCAGTGAGGTGATTACAACATTTGACCTTAGGATGACAAGACCGAATTTTGAGCCGGTTATGAATACCGCAGAGATTCATACATTAGAGCATCTGGGGGCAACTTTTTTGCGAAATCATGCAGAGTATAAGGACAAAGTGATTTATTTTGGACCAATGGGCTGCCGGACGGGATTTTATATGGTACTGGCCGGAGATTACACCTCGAAGGATGTGGTGCCGCTGGTAACGGAAATGTATGCCTATATGAAGGATTTTGAGGGAGAAGTACCCGGTGCTGCGGCACGTGACTGTGGGAATTATCTGGATATGAATCCTGGCATGGCAAAGTATATTGCAAAGAAGTATTATGAGGAGGTGCTTACTGGTATTACAGAAGAGAGGATGGTTTATCCGGAGTAATTATTATGGTATGTAGGATATGAAAAATGGAGAGGATAAGGCGAAGAGCCCTGTAATAAAAATACACCGGCGCAATTGGATTTTAGTCGCAGGACTGTTGCTTGTATTTGCAGCAGTCCTTATTTTCGTGTCAAAGGATGCTTTCTTATATAAGGATACCGTTGTGCGGGTGACAGCTGTTAAAAACAGTGTTACAGCAAAAGTTGATGGGATTGATGGGGGAACGGTAACTTACTATGCTCAGGAGCTTACAGCTATTATACTAAATGGTCCTGACAAAGGAAAAGTGATTGTACTATCGAACAGCTTTACCTCTTCGGGTGTAAATGATGAGCAGTATCAGAAGGGAAATCAAATATTTGTGGAGCTTGACAAAAAAGCACAGACAGGAACGATTATCGGAAAGAAGAGGGACTTTTATATTGCTGTTTTGGTGGAGATTTTTTTGCTGTTTCTTCTTATTATAAATAAGCATCACGGAGGAGTGATTTTATTTTCGCTGGTGGGGAATATCGGGATGTTTTTTGTGGCACTTATTTACTATGGGCAGGGAGAGAAGCTTTTGACCATAGCATGGGCTTTGATGTTTTTATTTAGTGTGTTTACACTAATCTGTGCTGGTGGATTTCACAAAAAGACGCTGGTGGCAATTGTATCAACTCTTGTGACGGTTGTAATCTGTTATGGGATTTATATTCTGGTACATCACTTCAGTGAGCGGCTTCCTTATGAAATGATGGAATATGTAGTGAATCCAAAGGATTTATCGGAGTTATTTTTGACAGGAGTACTTTTGGGAAGCCTGGGAGCCATTATGGATGTAGCGATCAGTATCGCTGCCAGTGTGGCAGAAATATTACATCAGACATCGGATATTACGGTTAAAGCGCTGGTTTGCTCGATTCGGGAGATGGGTTATGATATTATGGGAACGATGATTAACGTGCTGTTTTTTACCTATATTAGCAGCGGGATTCCTATTATGGTAATAAAGATTATAAATGGTTATACGATGTATCATTTAATCCAGTTTGAGATGATTTTTTCAATTGTCCGCTTTTTGATGGGGGCAATCGGTATCGTATTGGCGATCCCGGTTTCCGGATTTTTTGCTGTTCTCTTTTTGCAGAGAACAGATTTTGTTCGAAAGGGGGCGAAGAAATGATTCTTGCACTTGTGGTCATATTGTTTTTTCTCATGCTTTTGGTGGGTGGAAATCGCGGTGTGGATTCCTTTTTTGCACTGGTGAGGACTGTAATTGTACTGATTATAAATATATATTTGCTTGCATGGGGGCTGCCGGCAATACCGACCACCTTTTTAATGTGTGTATTCTTTCTTATTATAGTGTTATATGTTCAAAACGGAAAAAATGCCAAAATGCATGCAGCAGCAATATCCATTATAATGGTTTTGCTGGTTGTATTTGCTACAGCTGGTCCTATACTGTTGTCGGCAGGCAGCAGTGGCTACAATGAAATTGAACAATATGAAGAAATCAGCATGTATTTGTCGGGGGATTTTGCGGTATCGATGTCTTCCGTTACCCTGTCGGCTGTGGTATTAGGTTTGCTCGGTGCGATTATGGATACTGCCGTTGCGATAACAACAGCGGTGAATGAGGTATATGTAAATCAACCAAAGCTGTCAGCAAAAGAACTGTTCTGTTCTGGTCTTGCAGTGGGGAAGGATATTCTTGGAACAACTGTCAATACCCTGTTTTTTGCAGGACTTGGTGAGTGTATTATGCTGGCTGTGCTTTTTATGAAGAATAAAGATTCGTTTGCTGTTATTTTAAACTCAAAAGCATTGTTCCAGGAGGTATCAGGTCTGTTGATCGGCGTAACAGGCTGTATTTTGATTATTCCATTGAGCAGTCTGATGAGTGCGATATTCTTAACAATTTCTGAAGAAAATACAGAAAAAAATGAAAGATTGTTACAAAAATGTTACAAAAATTACAAAAAGGTCTTGATAAATGTAAAAAATGTGTTAAAATAGGTGATGTTGAATGAAGAAAATGAATTTGGAAGGATATTACTTATTATGAAACACAAAATGTTAGTTCTAATTGTAACGTTGACATTATGTCTTACAGCAGGAGTATTTATAAAGGCAGAAGTGGTAGAAGCGGCAGGAAAAACCAATCTTAATAAGAAAAAAATAGTATTAGAGATGGGAGATTCCTATCAGCTAAAGGTAAAGAATACAACAAAAAAGATTAAATGGAGTTCTTCGGATAAGAAAGTTGTTAAGGTTGACAGCAAAGGAACACTTACTCCGAAGGGTGTTGGCGCTGCTACTGTAACAGCTAAGGTTGGCGGTAAGAAGTATAAATGTAAGGTAACAGTTGCTGATTATATTGGTATGTCTGAAGAGCAGAAGGCTGTAGTGAGTTACGCATTGCAATATGTAGGAAACCGATATGTGTATGGTGGTTCGAGCCTGACAAACGGAACGGATTGTTCTGGATTTACAATGGCTATATATAAGAAGTTTGGATATAATCTGCCTCATAATGCATATAGCCAGTTGACTAAAAAGTCTGTTAAAAAGGTCAGCATTAAGAAAATTAAGCCTGGTGATTTGATTTTCTATGGTTCAAGCAAGAAAAGCTGTTCTCACGTAGCATTGTATATTGGCAACGAAAAAGTTGTACATGCATCGACAGAGTCAACCGGAATTGTTATTTCTGATTATACATATAGAAAATACGTTGGAGTAGGAAGAGTGTTAAAGAAAGAGACTTATCCTTCTTCAGAAGATAACAGTACAACGAGATTTGCAACTTCAAAATAATAAGAAAGACGGTGGTTGTTATAAGTAGCCACCGTCTATTTTTATGATTTCACCCGTGAGATAAAATGGGCTTTGGTATAAATGGACCACTGCCTGTGCGATTTCTTCTGGTGTGCCGAATCGGCAGGCGGGAATATCATCGCAAAGGACCGCTTTCTCTGATGGGTCAAGATTTGAATTCATAGATGTATCAATGGCACCGCAGGCAATGGCATTTACCCGGATGCTGCTGGGAGCTAATTCCTTTGCTAAAGCTTTTGTAAATGCATTTACTCCGCCTTTTGTGGCGCTATATGCAACCTCACAGGAGGCGCCGCTCAAGCCCCACATGGAGGAAATGTTGATGATATGACCGGAGTGTTTTTTTACCATGTAAGGAACAATACGGTTGCAGCAGTTGAAAACAGAGGTCAGATTGGTGCGTACAATCTGGTTCCAGTCATCAATTGTCATATCAGAAAGCAGACCAACATATGAAATACCTGCGTTGTTTACAAACAGATCTACAGATGGAAGCAGGGAAATAATCGATTCCATGAAATCTGTGACAAATTCATAATCTCCGATATCGCCTGCAATTGCAGTACATTCTGTTCCTTTGTTTAAGATAATGGTGCGGGTATCTTCTAATGCTTCCACATTGTGGAAAGAATTGATTACGATATGGTCAAAATAATTGGCCAGTTCGATGGCGCATGCTCGACCAATGCCGCGGGATGCACCAGTAATAATTGCTGTTTTTTTCATAGAAGCTCCTTTCGAAAACGTAACAGTTCAGTCGTGCTTATTTATAAGTTGCCAGAAAAGTACCCCGGAATATATATACAGTATATAGTATACTATGAAAAGGTTGAAATGCAAACGTATTTCTGATATACTAGCATGATGGATAAACAGTTTGGTCATGCAATTGGAGAGATTGGATGTACTGATGGTTTATGAGTGACATGGGTGAATTGTTATAGATGAAATATTGGTTTTGCAGAATGCAGACCGGTTTTAGGAATCGGAAAGCATCTGTACAAATTGTGAGTGTCAGGAGGAAGAAAAATGGATAGAAAAACCATGTTGAAGATATTTGGAGAGGCATTCTTAAGATCATTTGTGGTATTGATGGGAGTTGTGATCATAGGGTTTGCAGCATTTTTCATTATTAGAGTGAATTCGGATAAAAAGCAGGTGGCGGAGAATACCTCAGAGGCGATTACAGAGCAGATTACGACCACAGAAGAGATTACAACGACAGAGGAAATTACGACCACAGAAGAGATTACGACTACAGAAGAGATTACAACCGAAGAACCGACAACGGAAATACAGGAGATACCGTCTACGGATAAAAAAATAATTGTTCTTAACAGTACTAGTGTGTCAGGACTTGCAAGAAGATGGGCGAATAAGTTAAACGGTGCAGGATTTGCAACGGTAGTGACTGGCAATTATACAGGGGGTTCTGTTTCACAGACGACAATCTATGTCAGTGAAGAGGGTATGGGCAATGATCTGACAGGATATTTTACAGATGCAGTTATACAAGTTGGTACACCGGATTCAGGAAGCTTTGTGCCATCGGCAGGAGTGTCTATTGATGGTGTAGAAGTGTACATAGTAATAGGTAGTAATGATACTATTGTACAATAATTGAGGATAATATAATTATGGAAGAAAGAGTTCAATTGCCAGGCAGTGTCATTGACATATTATCTACAAAAGATGCTATCGATTCGACACAGCAGTTCATAAAGGAAACAGGAAGCCACGTTGTCTATTTGGTAAATAGTGAGACATTGCTTCTCCTTCAAAAAAATACAGAAGATCAGTATCTGGTTGAGGAAAGCGAACTGATTTTACCGGGAACCGCCAGTGTGAGTGCAAGTATTGATCAGGTGTTAGGGCACCGGCGGGATTCCTTTTTCCTGGAAAGTTATATGGATGCAGTGTTTGACTATTGTATTGAAAATGGTTTGGAAATGCTGATTGTTGCGGAGGATGAGGATAAGTTTATCTCTATGCAGGAAAACATCCATGAAAAACGACCATTGATGACGTTGAGTGGAATCTACATTACACAACAGGCAGAATCAATGAGTCATATCGTAAATGAAATCAATTCCGTTGCACCGGATGTGCTGATGATTGCGCTAAAGGAAGAAAAACAATTAGAATTGTTGAAGGAATATCGCAATCAGATGAATGCTGGAATGATTTTAGTAGCAGGAAATATTTTGTATAATCAGGCGGTATCAGAATCCCAGGTTCCGGAAACGATACAGAAGTTTCGGATTGATAGTTTGTATAAATGGTTTCGAGTGGGAGGACGGTTACGGGCAGGCTTTGCAAATCTAATTGTAAAATTTCAAATCAAAAAAAGTGGGAAAGATGAAAAGATGGATTAGTCTCCATCTTTTTATACTTTTTACATTCCACAAGGCAGGTTTACTATTGTTCCACAAGGTTAGAATGGTATTTTAATTTTCAAAAATAGGAGTTTTTTTGAAAATTAGCAATATATTAAGAACGTTTTTTAAGTAAAAAAATTGTTAAAAAAGGCGAACTGCATAAAAGTCGGCAAATAATAAACGAATTATTTGTAAATTTTTTTTCTTAAAAAAGGTGGATAATTTAGAATATAGGTATTTTCAATAATAAATTAAAAAAGATAATGTGCATTTTGATGTGAAAGCTTTAGAATCTGACATTTTGAACAAATAATTTTTGATTTCTTTGTTAAATAGTAATATTCCATTTAACGGGGAAATGTTGTATTATAACACTATGATTTAGTCAGCAGAAATTATATAACTCAAGGAGGAAATTAAAATGGCTAGTTTATCACTCAAAAATATTTATAAGATTTATCCGAATGGTTTTAATGCTGTTAAGGATTTTAATCTTGAGATTGAGGACAAGGAGTTTGTTATCTTTGTAGGACCTTCAGGTTGTGGTAAGTCTACTACACTTCGTATGATTGCAGGTCTTGAGGACATCAGTTCAGGTGAATTATGGATTGGTGACAAAATGGTTAATGATGTAGAGCCTAAGGATAGAGATATCGCAATGGTATTCCAGAATTACGCTTTGTATCCACATATGTCAGTATATGATAATATGGCATTTGGTCTTAAGTTAAGAAAAGTTCCAAAGGAGAAGATTGATAAGCAGGTACATGAGGCAGCTAAGATTCTTGATATTGAGCATTTACTTGACAGAAAGCCAAAGGCTTTATCAGGTGGTCAGAGACAGCGTGTAGCTATGGGTCGTGCAATCGTTCGTGAGCCTAAGGTATTCTTGATGGATGAGCCTTTATCTAACTTGGATGCTAAGTTGCGTGTGCAGATGCGTGTTGAGATTTCTAAGTTACATCAGAGATTACAGACAACTATTATCTATGTAACACATGACCAGACAGAGGCTATGACACTTGGTACAAGAATCGTAGTTATGAAAGATGGTATTATCCAACAGGTAGATACTCCTCAGAACTTATATGACAAGCCAACCAACTTGTTCGTTGCAGGTTTCATGGGTATGCCACCAATGAATTTCATTGAGAGCAAGGTTGTAAAATCTGGTTCAGATGTATTATTAATGTTTGGTTCTCACTCAATCAAGATTCCTGATTCTAAGGCACAGATCTTAATTGAGCAGAATTATATTGACAGGGAAGTTGTTTTGGGTATTCGTCCAGAGGATATTCATGACGAGCAGTTGTTCCTTGAGTCATCTCCAGAGAGTATTATTGATGCAAGAATTACAATCTATGAGATGTTAGGTGCAGAGGTTTACTTATACTTTACCATTGATCAGTTTGATATTACTGCAAGAGTTAATGCCCGTACAACAGCCAGACCTGGTGACACTGTACAGTTAGCATTTGACTTAAGCAAGATTCATATCTTTGATAAAGAAACAGAGCAGAAGATTTTAGATTAATTTTCTTCAGTCTCGTTGTAGAAGAGGCGGTTACGAAAGTAACCGCTTTTTCTTTTTGATAATTTCTAAAAAATCGTGAAAAAAGTATAAAATTTTCAACATTTACTTTCTTTTTTGAGTATTTTCCGTTAAAATGTAATTAGGTGTTTTTACAAATAAGGTAAGGAGTGTAGTGAGATGATATCAAATCAAATTTTACAGGATACCATTGAGGGTGTAAAAGCAATTACCAGAATTGATTTATGCGTAATGGATACAGAAGGTAAGACACTGGCATCCACTCTTCGGGATACGGAGGAGTATGAGAAATCTGTTCTTGCGTTTGTGAATTCTCCAGCAGAGAGCCAGATGTTACAGGGATACCAGTTTTTTAAAGTGTTTGATGATAACCAGTTAGAGTATGTGATTATTGCCAAAGGGGAAGCGGATGATGTATACATGATTGGCAAGATTGCAGCATTTCAGGTGCAGAGCCTGCTTGTGGCATATAAGGAACGCTATGACAAGGATAACTTTATTAAGAACCTGCTACTTGATAATCTGTTATTGGTAGATATTTATAATCGGGCAAAGAAGCTTCATGTTGATACTGATGTGAGACGTATTGTATTTATTATCGAAACGAAAAACGAGAAAGACACAAATGCATTGGAGACAGTCCGTAACATTTTCTCAAGTAAGGCAAAGGATTTTGTGACTGCTGTGGATGAGAAAAACATTATTCTTGTGAAGGAAGTAAAGCAGGGTGAGACCTACGAGGATATGAATAAAACTGCAAAGGTGATTGTGGATATGCTTAACACGGAGGTAATGTCTTCTGTTCATGTTGCATTCGGTACAATAGTGAATGAGATTAAAGAGGTTTCACGTTCTTACAAGGAAGCGAAGATGGCCCTGGATGTAGGTAAGATATTCTACGGGAACCGTAACATTATTGCATATAGTAATCTTGGTATTGGACGTCTTATTTACCAGTTGCCAATTCCGCTTTGTAAGATGTTTATTAAGGAGATTTTTGAAAATCGTTCTCCGGATGACTTTGATGAGGAGACCCTTACGACAATTAACAAGTTTTTTGAAAATAGCCTGAATGTATCGGAGACATCAAGACAATTGTATATTCACCGTAATACATTAGTATATCGTCTGGATAAACTTCAAAAAAGTACAGGACTTGATTTGCGTGTATTTGAGGATGCGATTACCTTTAAGATTGCATTGATGGTAGTAAAATATATGAAATACATGGAATCCCTGGAATATTAATTATAAAGACGGAAAATAATCCATAATAGTGTGTAGATGCATTGATAATCAGGCAGGTAGTTTTGATAAATATCAATGTGTCAGCATACTAGAGTGATATGTCAAGAGAGAGCTAGAGAGAAAGGAACGAGGATATGCTGGTACTTGAACATGTGACGATGCAGTATCCAACGGGGACCAAAGCGTTAGATAATGTGACATTTCGAATAAAAAAGGGAGAGTTTGTATTTGTTGTAGGAAGCAGTGGATCAGGCAAGACAACGCTGATTAAGCTACTGCTTAAGGAGCTGAAGCCGACTTCTGGTGAGATTTTAATAGAAAATCAGCCGTACAGTAAGATGAAACGGAAGAATATACCGTTGTTGCGAAGGAAAATAGGCGTGGTATTTCAGAATTTCCGTCTGTTAAAGGATCGGACGGTATTTGAAAATGTTGCATTTGCACAGCAGGTTATAGAGAGATCAGCAAGGGAAATCAGGCGTGAAGTGCCGGCTACTCTTACGATGGTAGGATTAGCTGATAAATATAAGCAGTTTCCGAAAGAGCTTTCTGGTGGTGAGCAGCAAAGAGTTGCGTTGGCGAGGGCTATTGTAAACCGGCCAGAGATTATACTGGCAGATGAGCCAACGGGTAACCTTGATCCCAAAAACTCTCTGGAGATTATGCGTCTGCTCGAAGAAATTAATCGAAGGGGAACTACGGTAGTTGTGGTTACACATAATAAAGAAATCGTTAATCTTATGCAGAAACGTGTTATTACGCTGAAAAAGGGTAAGATAGTAAGTGACGAGGAAAAGGGTGGATATAAGGATGAAGATTAGTACGCTTGGATACAGTGTCAAACAGGGGCTTAAAAATATTCGACGCAATCTTCTGTTTTCTCTTGCGTCACTGGGGACCATAATTGCCTGCTTGTTATTGTTTGGTATTTTCTATTCTATTGTGCTTAATATGCAGACAGAAATTAAAAAAATTGGCAATTCACTTACTGTTTCTGTTTTTTTTGATGAGGGAACTAGCGAAAATCAGATTATGAATATCGGAGACGAGATAAAAAAGATATCGAATGTTGACCAGATTACTTATATTTCGGCAGATAAGGCATGGAATAATTATATTGATGATGTGTATGGTGGTGACAAGGAGTATGTGGATTTGGTGTTTGGTGATGACAATCCACTGCTTAATTCCTCTTCCTATGAGGTAACACTTAAGGACATTGGTGTGCAAAGTGAGACCGTACAAACAATCGGAGCAATCAGTGGAGTACGTCAGGTAAATAGCAGTGACAGTACAGCAAAAAGCCTGCATTCCATTAGTAGGCTGGTAAGTTACGTATCTCTTGGCGTCATAGCAATTCTTTTATTTGTATCGTTGTTTTTGATAAGTAATACGATTACCATTGGAATTTCTGTCCGAAAGGAAGAGATTGCGATTATGAAGCTGATTGGGGCAAAGGATTTCTTCATAAGAGCACCGTTTTTGGTGGAGGGTGTGATTATTGGTTTAGGAGGGGCTTTAGTACCTGTAGGATTTCTTTATTTTATATATAATGCAATGACACAGTATTTGACAGAGCATTTTTCGATTGTTCAGAATATGATAGAATTTGTATCAGTGGGAGAAGTTTTTAAAGGGATGGTTCCGATTTCTCTTTTAATAGGCATTGGTGTAGGATTTTTTGGAAGTTTATTTACAACACATAAACATTTACAGGTATAGTAAGGAGGATTGTTCTATGTTGAGTAGGCGGAATGGAATAATTGGCGAAAGATTCTTTCGTTCAGGATTAAGTTTGTTGATTACGGCATCTTTGATAATAAGTGGAACGTTATCATATGGTGTGACAGGTATGGCAACAGCAGATGACAATCAGACTACGGAGGCGACTGCAGATACATCAGAGGAGGCAACAGATAATGAAATAACAGATGCCTCTGTGTCAAAAGCGAGAGAGGATGCAGCCGATGCAGAACGGAAGAAAAATGCAGCACAGGAAATATTAAATAGTTTAAAATCCGCAAAGGAAAATATTGAGGATTATGTTGTGCAGCTAGATAAATCTCTCAATGAGCTGCAGATAGAGATTAGCCATCTTGAGCAGGAACAAAAGGAATTGGAGGCATCGATTAAGGAGAGAGAAGAGCAGCTAGAGGTTGCGCGGCAGGCATGGTCAGAACGATATTCTGCGATGAAGCAGCGTATACAGATGGTTTATGAATCTGGTAACAAACGGTATTTAGACGTATTGCTTACAGCAACTTCGATGACAGATATGCTGAATAAGACGGAATATGCTTCACAGGTTTCCTCATATGATTACGATATCCTCACCGAGTTAAAAAAGACAAAGGAACAAGTTGCAAATCTTAAGCAAAAACTGGATAAGGATTTGGCTACGAATGAAGTTACTCAGGAGAAGGTGAAAGCGCAGAAGGAAACCATGGAAACCTTGGTGGAAGAAAAAAGCCGGCAGATTAGAGAATATGAGGCTTCTATTGCCGGACAAAGGGAAGAGGTTAATAAATATGCGCAGGCACAGGCAGAGGCAGAGGCGATTATTGCAGCAGCAGAGCAATCCGCCAGCACCAGTGCAACAAGTACCTACACAGGAGGTATTTTTACCTGGCCGGTACCGGGACGGAGTCCTGCCGATATCACCTCTCCTTTTGGTGACCGGAATTCTCCAACACCAGGGGCAAGCACAAATCATAAAGGAATTGATATTGCCTGTGACACGGGTGATCCAATTGTGGCAGCAGCAGCTGGTACAGTGATTGTCGCAACATATAATTACGCAGAGGGTAATTATGTTTGTATTGACCATGGTGGAGGAGTGGTAACATTGTATATGCACAACTCCCAACTTTATGTGTCGGTGGGAGAGACGGTTACAGCAGGTCAGACGATTGCAGCAGCAGGCTCTACAGGATATTCAACCGGTCCTCATTGTCATTTTGGTGTGCGTGTGGATGGAACATACGTGAATCCAATGATATATTTACAATAGAATATAGTGATACGAAGGTCAAAAGGCATGTTGCCCCTAACGGATGCTACGGATTGCTTTGTTGTTTTGTAACTTTCGCAATTCTACAAACACCTCCATTCCTACATATTTGCAAGCAAATATGTTTCACGTTGGTGTTTGGTGGGTAAAGCCAGTAGATAGCAAATTGCGTGTAAACACGAGTTGCTATCTACTTTTGACCTTAGCATCATATAATAGAGGTATATCTTGTGTGGGTAAAAGCCCATGCAGGATTTCCTATTTTTATCATATTAGGAAGCTTTGTTCCATGTGTGATAAATAGCACTTCAAGCAGAGGTACACACGGTATATAGAGGAAAACAGCTTTGCAATCGCACATCGGTGCATTTGCGTGAGAGGAAATGCCGCTTTATTTGTGCCTGGTGCGGTGAAAGTGTGCTTTGTGAAAGGCATAAAGGGTGTAAAAAGCATACTTTTATTCTGTTATGGGAACTCATTCTATATTTCCGGTAGCAGAAATAATATTAGGATTTGAAAGAAGGATTATTATGAGAAAGTGGAAGACAAAAGCAGCAGCGGTAGCTATGATTGCAGTTATGATGATAGGGATATCTGGCTGTAGTGGTGTGAAAATGACAACTGCAGATACAACAGAGACAGATGCGGCTTCCGGGGATGCGCCGGTAAAAATGCTTTCAAACAGTGATGTTGTGGGTAAGGATACCAATGATAAGCTAGAGACTATTGAGAACTTGATTGATAAGAATTTTTACTTTGAGGATGAAGACCAGAAAAAACAGGATGGTATTATCAAAGGATATTTGGAGGGCTTGGAGGATCCGTATTCTGTGTACTATACACAGGAGGAATATGCAAGCTTTATGGAGGATACAGAGGGTGAGTACGTTGGTGTTGGTGTTCAGGTTTCCCAGGCAGTTGATACAAAGATTATTACCGTTGTAAAGGTATTTGATGGTCCTGCACAGGAGGCTGGTATTAAGGCTGAGGATGTGATTACAGAGGTAAATGGTGAAGATATCAGTGATCAGGATATTGATGCAGTGGTAGATAAGATTAAAGGAGAAGAGGGAACAGAGGTAACCATTACAGTGTATCGACCTTCTGACGGAAAGGATCATGAATACACAATGCCTCGCCGAAAGGTAGAGAATCCTACTGTTGAATATAAGATGTTAGCAAATAATATTGGGTATATTGAGGTAACGAGTTTTTATGAGGTTACAGGGCAGCAGTTTATTGCAGCAGTGGAGGAGTTGACTGCAAAGGGTATGGAAGGTTTGGTTGTGGATTTGCGTGGCAATGGTGGCGGTCTTTTGGATATTGCAGTAGATATGTTGGATTACATGCTGCCGGAAGGAAAGATTGTATATACAGAGGACAAGGATGGAAATGTAACCAGTGAATACAGTTCTACGGATGAGGAACAATTTACAAAGCCGTTGGCGGTTCTTGTAAACGGTTACAGTGCATCTGCATCTGAAATCTTTGCAGGGGCAATCAAGGATTATGGGCTTGGAACCCTGGTGGGAACCAATACCTTTGGAAAGGGTATCGTACAGCGTGTGTTCCCTTTGGATGATGGTTCTGCTGTAAAACTTACGATTGCAAAATATTTTACACCGAATGGCAATGATATCCATAAGATCGGAATCAAGCCGGATATTGAGATAGAATTTGATTCAGAGGCATATGCAGAGTCAGAAGGTGAAAAGGATAACCAGTTAGATGCCGCAGTGAATAGCATTTTGGAAAAGCTCGGCAAGAAGGATGCTTCAAAGGGCGTGGATAACCAGGGTCGTGACAGTGAAGAACAGGCTGGTGGAGATGAGGATACAACATCTAAAGATTAATGTATGTCAGATTGTAGCGGACTTGTCTTTTGGATGAGATGGTAAGATGGATGCCTGTAAGCAACGAGCCAAGTGAACATGCTTGCATGAACATTTGGCTGCTGCTGCAGGCATAGCGATTTACAAGGGAAACTGGTTGTTGTGAGATACATATAGAGAAATGCAGTTGATAAGGAGGCACAGAGGTGGAGAAAGAGTTAGTGATTGTTCTGGATTTTGGCGGGCAGTATAACCAGCTAGTGGCACGCCGTGTCAGGGAATGTAATGTATATTGTGAGATTTATTCTTATAAAACGGAGCTTGCCAGGATTAGAGAAATGAATCCGAAGGGAATCATTTTGACTGGTGGACCGAACAGCTGTTATGAAGAGGGGGCACCGACTTATTCGAAGGAATTATTTGAGATGGGGATTCCGGTACTAGGTCTTTGCTATGGTGCACAATTGATGCAGCTTGTGTTAGGTGGAAAGGTAGAGAAGGCGCCGGTTCGAGAATATGGCAAGACAGATGTGCATGTGAATACTTCATCAGCGTTATTTTCTGATGTACAGGAAGATACGGTGTGTTGGATGAGCCATAATGATTATATTTCTAAGGTGGCACCGGGATTTGAAATCTGCGCAGCTACATCGGATTGTCCGGTGGCAGCGGCAGAGAACATAGAAAAGAAGCTGTATGCAATCCAGTTTCATCCGGAGGTTCTTCATACTGTTGAAGGAACAAAGATGCTGTCGAATTTTGTTTATAATGTTTGCCATTGTTCTGGTGACTGGAAGATGGATGCCTTTGTGAAAAACCAAATTCAGGTAATCCGTGAAAAGGTTGGTAATGGTAAAGTTTTATTAGCTCTTTCCGGAGGTGTAGATTCTTCTGTGCTGGCAGGTCTTTTATCCCGTGCCATCGGTAAGCAGTTGACATGTGTGTTTGTAGATCATGGATTGCTCCGCAAAAATGAAGGGGATGAAGTGGAGCAGGTATTTGGTGGGGCAGGTGCGTTTGACCTCAATTTTGTCCGTGTCAATGCACAGGAACGTTACTATAAGAAATTAGAGGGCGTAATTGAGCCGGAAGATAAACGGAAAATTATCGGTGAGGAATTTATCCGTGTATTTGAAGAAGAAGCCAAAAAGATTGGTGCTGTGGATTTCCTGGCACAGGGAACCATTTACCCGGACGTGGTAGAGAGTGGTCTTGGTGGAGAGTCTGCTGTTATTAAGTCCCATCACAATGTAGGCGGTTTGCCTGATTATGTAGATTTTAAGGAGATTATCGAACCTCTTCGCGATCTGTTTAAGGATGAGGTCCGTAAGGTTGGTCTTGAGCTTGGTCTTCCGGAATATCTGGTATTTCGCCAGCCATTTCCAGGGCCGGGACTTGGAATCCGTATTATCGGTGAGGTCAATGCAGAGAAGGTACGCATTGTACAGGATGCAGATGCCATTTATCGTGAGGAGATTGCAAAGGTAGGTCTTGACAAGGATATCAACCAGTACTTCGCCGCGCTTACCAATATGCGAAGTGTGGGCGTCATGGGTGACGAGAGAACCTATGATTATGCTGTGGCATTGCGGGCGGTAAAGACCATTGACTTTATGACCGCAGAGAGTGCAGAGATTCCGTGGAATGTCCTGCAGACGGTTATGATAAGAATTATAAATGAGGTGAAGGGGGTTAACCGGGTATTTTATGATTTGACTAGTAAGCCGCCGGGGACGATTGAGTTCGAATAACGGACATTTGGACTGGAAAGTGCGTAAAATAAGTGCTTTTCAGTCCTTCTTTTTGCTTCGTGAGATTGATATTGAAACGCTTTCCACATATTCCACAATCAGTCCTTGTCAACCACACAGGCACATATTATAATAGAGATAAAGAAGGAGCGTCATTATGGAGAAAGCCTTTGAGGAACTGCAAATATAAGATGATTTCATGTTTAGTGTTATTATGAGAAATCCGAAATTTTGCAAACCTTTTTTAGAACGAATACTTGGCATCAAGATATCCCGTATTGAATATCCCAGGTCACAGGAAACAATAGATATTTCTGCAGATGCAAAAAGCGTACGCTTGGATATTTATGTAGAGGATGGAAAAGAAACCGTTTATAATATTGAAATGCAGACAACAGAGAATAGAAATCTTCCCAAAAGAACAAGATATTATCAAGGGATGATAGACTTAAATATCTTGGAAAAAGGGGATAATTACAAAGACTTGAAACGGAGTTTTGTTATTTTTGTATGTACCTTTGATCTGTTTGGTGAAGGGAGACACATCTATACCTTTGAAAATCGCTGTATCCAGAATCCAGAGTTAGGTCTTGGTGATGATACAACGAAGATTATTTTAAATACCAAAGGAACAATGGATGATGTCACACCGGAAATGAACAGAATTGTCATTGAAAAAATAAAGGAGATTGCTGAATTGCAGCCAGTATAATGATTCCTGCCTAAGCTCCATCGAATTTCCAATGCTTCTATTTTGCTTCTAAAATTTTTAGAAGTCTCAGGATAATAGAAATAATATGCGAAATAGATGGATAAAACTCATAAAATAGATACAAAAGCATCTTAAAGTAGCGTAGATGAGACGAGTTTGAGTAACGGACAGAACGCCGGAAATGCTGATAAAATGGGCGCTTCCGGCGTTATTATATAGCGTTTGGCTCTAATTATTTGATGAGTACTGAATTTTGGGCGGGTATCATGATACCTGCTCTATTTCTTTTTGCGTAGCTTTAGTAATCGCCTACTGCCTACTCGATTGCTCTTACTTATCATTATATCATTACGAAATTTGCTACTTAATATGTTTTTATGTGTTTTTGTGTTATGATTAATGTAAAATAATATAGAAGTGTGCATAAGGCAAAAGGAGCAGTAATTTAATATGAGTGAAGATAAACACATAAAACCATATATGCATCACGTAAAATATTATGGGGCGAACTGCTGTATGATTGGACTATTCAGGATGACGTGGGTGAATGGTTTTATAATAGATTTTTAGACATAGTAAAGAAACGGGCTGTGCCGTCAAACATGGACATGTATTTGGGATATATGAATGAACTGGGATGGACAAAATTTGATATGTAAGGATGTAAAAACGAAAGGAGTATAAAAAATGAGAGAAGTAACAGAGCAGCAGATTTTAGCATTGGCACCCAATGCAGCGGCAGCCTCGAATGGCAAAAAAATATCCCAAAAAGGCGGATTTGTCAAGCTTGAACGGTCGGAGGATGACACGCTATACATAGGAGAGTGTACAGGAAGCGGCAAAAGCAATTACATTACATCAGCAGATTACATAGACGAAGCCAATCCGGTGTTTCGCTGTTCCTGCCCCAGCAGACAATTTCCGTGTAAGCATAGTATCGGACTGATGTATGAAATATTTGCGAAAAAGAAGTTTGACATCTGTGAGATTCCAGAAGATATCCGAAAAAAGCGCGAGAAAAAGCAGGCGAGAGATAACAAAGCAAAAGAGGCTGCAAAACCGGAAAGCGAGATGACCGAAGAGGAAAGAGCGAAGGCGGAAAAGAAAAAGGCATCCGCAGCAAAGTCAGCAAAAAATGCAAAAGTAAAGAAATTAAAATCACAGCTGGAAGGGTTGGACTTAGTAGAAAAGGTCGTCAATGAACTGATGTCGGCAGGATTGGGGACAATTGGCGGGGTCTCGCTCAAAACCTACCAGCAGCTTGCAAAACAAATGGGAGATTATTACCTTCCAGGACCACAGAGACTCTGTAATCAGCTTTTAATAGAGATAACCGCATTCCAGAAGGACAATGACGAGTCTCACTATGATGCGGCAATCAGTGTCCTTGAAAAGCTGTGGACATTAATCAAGAAATCACGTCAGTACATCAATGAAAAGCTTGAAAATGAAGATGTAACGCTGGATGATACCGTATTATACGAGGAACTTGGCGGTATTTGGAAACTGTCAGAACTTGAAGAGCTGGGAAAGAGTAAAAAGAATGCAAGCCTAATGCAGCTGTCATTTTGGGTGACATATGATGAGGCAAGAAAAGAGTATATAGACACAGGCTGCTGGACTGATCTGGACAATGGGGAAATCTTCATGAATTATAACTACCGTCCGCTTAAATCATTAAAATATGTCAAGCAGGAGGACAGCATCTTTGGCGTGGCAAAAGTACCAAGCGCAGTGTTTTATCCAGGCGATGGAAATGTGAGAGTCAGATGGGACGGCGCACAGATACGCCAATATGAAAAAGAAGACTATGAGGCAGTTTTTCAATATGCCATAACTTCTGTCAAACAGGAATCAAAGTCTGTCAAGAATTTCCTCAAAAATGCAATGACTCAGCCCATGATGATAAAACTGATTGCATTTAACAAGATTGGAAAATCAGATGAAGGTTTCGTGCTGGCAGACAAGAATAACGATACAATCCTTTTGGGAAATTTGCCGGGTATGGAGGAGACGACAGTGCGCCTTTCCATGCTGCCGGACGGTTCGCTGTTGGAGAATCAGGTGCTTTTAGGAGCCTTTTATTATAATAAAAATAGCCGCAGACTTTTAGTGCAGCCGCTCAGCATTATCACGCATGATGCAGTGGTACGTTTGTTGTATTGATGGGGGATAAAGGAAATATGAATACAGAATCAATTTATGAATTACAGGATCGTCTTCGGGCGGCATGCATTGCAGGAACGAACCTTTTATCGGAGGATTTCAGGCTGAGACGTGCTTTTGAAGCATTTAAGCCGTTGGAGACAGCTTCGCCTGTTTTTGCAAAGGTTGGAGAACTGACAGAAAAGCTTTTATCGCCGGACTGTCAAAATCAGCAGGGTGCGCTGCTCGACACAATCACACTGGTAGACGCTGTCATCTGTACACTGGGGACAGTGGATGTAAAGGGAGAAGTTGAAACAGCCGGAATCATCAATGCAGAAGAAAATGCAGGCAGTTTAATTATCAATGTACCTTACTCCACATTGAAGGAATTGCTGGAAGCGCTGACGACATCAGGCGGAGGGCATTATGGATATGTGTGTGATACACATGAGAATAACCCTGAACTTTTCCGGGATTACCGTGTAAAATATGCATTGGTACAGGCATTGGGAGCTTCGTATACAGAGCTTGCAGACAAGGTGGAACAATGGATGAAGGAAGACAATGATAAGACAATTCTGCCGCTTTTATACAAGGATTTTGACCCGAAGGGAAAGAAAGAAATGGTTCGCCGCGTAAAAGTAATCAGTACACTTGCCGGTGCAAAAGCAAATGACTTTTATGTCAAGATGCTTGAGGAGGCGCAGAAGGATGTGCGACTTGAATTGATTGATGCACTTCGCCACGAGCCGAAAAATATGTCACTGCTCCTTGATATGTCAAAAACGGAAAAAGGAAAAAACAAGGATAAAGTTTTTGAATTGCTCGCAGAGATAAAAGATGTGAAGGTACATGAATATTTTAAGGAGTTGGCAAAGAAAAAGCCGGAAATAGTCTTGAAATACCTGAAAAATACAACTGTGGATTGGTCATCGGAGTTGGTGGCAGACATTTGTAACATGGTGACTGAAAAAATTGACATGATTGACAGTGCCTCAGACGAAGAAAAAATAAAAATATCGGACACTTTGCAAAGTATTGTCAGAACAATTTTTGGAAAGGGAGGGGCAGATATTTGTGAATGCTATCGCAGGCTGCTTGCGAAAAAAGAAAAAATAAATCAATTGTTGAAAAAAACGTGGAAGAAACCAAAGTATGATTATGAATATGATGTCTTTAAACGTGGTGTGCTGAATCCAAACAGATATACATATGACACAAAGGAGTTGGATATAGAAACGGCTTTAGGAAAAGTTCTTCATCACTCACTGATCGCAAATCCTGATACGGATTAGCAGGCGCTTTCGGAGGACCTGTATCAGAATAAATATGCGAAGGAAACAAATATAAAATA
>CAMWYJ010000012.1 GCA_947178445.1 uncultured Clostridium sp. | reverse complement strand
TACATTTGGCGACTATTGCAACAAACGAAGTTTCTTCGGAAATTGGTGACATATGATATAATGTCACCAACCGAGGCAAACCTGATAATTGTTTTTCACTAGAGAAAATGCAAATATTGGGTTTTATTAATTTAAGTAGGTAATTGCGAGACTCGTAAAGCATGCAGGGTATTCTCATTTTGAGTCCGGCATCCCGTAAGACAGAGGTTATCCTTGATATGATGGATATCCCTTTCAACAACAGTCCTGATTTTAAAGATAATTATAATAAAGAAAGGTAAGGTAGATTTATGTTAAAGGGAAAGGTAGCAGTTGTAACAGGTGGAACAAGAGGTATTGGTTTTGAGGTTGTGCGCAAATATCTTGCGAATGGCGCAAAGGTTGTATTATTCGGATCCAGGCAGGAATCAGTAGATAAGGCATTAAAACAGCTTAAGGAAGAGAATGCAGAATGGGAAGTAGAAGGAAAATATCCAAAGCTTACCGATGCGGCTGAAGTAGAGAAGGCAATTACAGAGGTAAAAGAAAAGTTTGGCAGAATTGATATTTTGGTAAATAATGCAGGAATTTCCCAGAGTACCCCTCTGTATGATTATACGGCAGAGGAATTCGATAAGGTGATTGACCTAAATGTAAAGGCAGTATTTTATGCTATTTTGCCAGTAGCAAAGATGATGAAGGAACAGGGCGGAGGATGTATCATCAATACCAGTTCCATGGTAAGTATTTCCGGACAGCCAGCGGGTGTGGGATATCCGGCCAGCAAATTTGCAGTAAATGGTCTGACGATTTCTCTGGCAAGAGAGCTTGGCAAAGATAAGATCCGTGTCAATGCAGTGGCTCCGGGTGTAACCAAAACGGATATGGTGGCAGCGCTGCCGGAACAGGTTGTACAAAGAATTTCTGCAGGTATCCCGTTGGGAAGGCCGGGAGAGCCAGAGGAAGTGGCAGATGCTTTCCTCTATCTGGCAAGTGACCTGGCAAGCTATGTGACGGGAGAAATCCTGTCAGTGGACGGTGCTTCAAAAGCGTAATGAATATTAAGATAAAAGAAGAGGGGCTTAACAGCCCCTTTTTACAAAATTATATGTACAAGGGGGCTCTAATATTGTATTAAGTGTGACTTGTAGCATTTTAGGAGTGATATGTGGCATAAAAATTGGCACTGTTAAGATTATTCGATTGAGATAAAGGGATAAATTTGATATAATTTACCCGTTGTGAGAGGTCCTAAGCTCATGCTGCAAAAACTCGGGAGCTTGGAAATTGTGCGTACCGTGCCGGTGCCAAGAGGCGGTTATTACGCGATCAAGTGCCAGCAAGGCATAACATAGAAAGGAAATAGACATTATGAAAACATTAGAAGGAAAATTAGTTGCAAATGACATGAAGATTGGCATTGTTGCCGCAAGGTTTAACGAGTTTATTGTATCCAAATTAATCGGTGGTGCAATGGATGGGCTTACCCGCCATGATATCCCGGAGGATAATGTCACTTTAGCGTGGGTGCCGGGGGCTTTTGAGATTCCTGTTGCGGCAAAGAAAATGGCAGAGTCCGGAAAATATGATGCTGTCATCTGTCTTGGAACCGTAATCCGCGGCGCAACCAGCCATTACGATTATGTATGTAACGAGGTTTCCAAAGGAATTGCACAGGTATCCTTAAATACCGGGATACCGGTTATGTTCGGTATTGTAACAACAGAAAATATTGAGCAGGCAATCGAGCGTGCAGGAACCAAGGCAGGAAATAAGGGCTATGACTGTGCACTTGGAGCCATCGAGATGGTAAATCTGTTAAAGCAGATGTAATACATCACATAAATGAAGGATGTATTGACGAGCATAATTAGACGTTTGCGAAACGCCTTATTTCAAAAACTTAGTTGTGTGATATAGACAACTTAAGTTTCGCAAACGCCTAGTTAAGTTGAATGTCTGAAAGGAGCCAGAACAGCCATGGCATTACTATTTTTTGATATTGACGGAACGCTGCTTACTTTAGATGATGTGCATATTATGCCGGAGAGTGCAAAGACTGCATTAAGTAAGGCGAAGCAGAACGGACACAAAATATTTATCAATACCGGACGGGTAAAGACGGCAATCGATAAGCACCTGCTGGAATTTGGATTTGATGGGCTTGTCTGTGGCTGTGGTACGTATATTGAATATGAAGGAGAGGAAATTTTTCACAGGCAGTTTACAAGGGAACAGTGCAGGGAATATGCCGATTCCTTGAAAAAATACGGATACCAGACGGTGTTTGAAGGGAAAGACCGCTTATTTATTGAAGGGGACTATAGTCCGGGCAGTTTTATGGAGTATATCTACAATTATTTTACGAAGAACTCGGATTATCCAATTGAATCTATGGAGCATGAGGCATTTATTTTTGATAAGTTTACAACAGTTCAGAAGGATAATTGTGATAAGGAAGCATTTAACCTTGCTTTCTCAAAGGATTTTACCGTGATTCCGCATTCGGAGGAGGTGCTGGAGCTGATACCGAAGGGTTACAGCAAGGCAACGGGAATACAATTTCTAGAGAAGTATTTAAAGACGGAGCATGCTGACTGCTATGCCTTTGGAGACTCAGTAAATGATATGGAAATGTTAAAATACGTGCCGCATTCGGTTGCCATGGGGAATTCTGCAAGAGAGGTATCAGAGGCGGCAGAATATACAACGACATCGATTACAGAGAATGGTATACAAAATGCATTGTTGCATTATGGGTTGATTTAAAGGGTACAGGAGAAGTAGTATGTTTCATTTACAGGAACGGCAATTAAATATGATATTAGGCATGTTGTTTGGTGCCAGTGTACTCCTTTTTTGCATTATGGCATTGCCAAAGCGGGGCGCGTATTCGGAACAACGCCAGCTTGAGGGCATGCGGGATTATTCGGAGGCGTGGATTTGTGACTATGTGACAAATGACCAGGATAAACTTAAGGAATATCTGGATGAGGAGGATATTAAGGCCGGAGGAAACAGTATCCGGGAGATTGTAACTTTGCCTGCAAGCCTGCCGGTAAAGGCAGGTGAAACATTGGTGATGACGAATAAGCTTCCTGCCATCGAAGATGATGTGATATATATGACCCTTGAGACAAAGGGGCAGAGTGTGGAGGTGTATGTCGGTAAGGAGTGTCTTTATAAAAGCAGTGACCGGGATCTGAATATATCGGCATACCATATGATTTCGATTCCGTCACAGTATCATAACACGAATGTAACGATAAGGCTTTACGATGGAAGCGCCGGAGACCAAGAGCGCAGTGGGCAAAGTGCAGAAAAAAAGCGCACGAAGCCTATGAAGGTTGAACTTATCCGTTACGGAAGCTATAATGAGCTTGTCGCCTCTGAATTTTCTAAAAATGGAATCTATGCGGTGGTGGCAGTATTTCTGTTTCTGTTTTCTATTACTGTGCTTGCACTTTGGTTTTGGATCCCGTGTAAGACATACCAAAAGCGTTTGCTTTTCAATGCAAGCCTTATGGGATTAGGAATGGGTGTTTTGTTTACACTGGAAAGCCGGTTGTTTCAGGTGGTGACAGGATGGAATTACAGCCTGCATTTTGCGAGGGCTGTTATGATACTGCTTGTAGGTGTACTGTATTTATTGCTGGTGCGGTGTTTTGTCTATAAGAAAAAAGTATTGTTTTTGGTAGATATGGGAATTTTATTCTATGGAGTGTGTTATGTAAGCTTTATGGTATTGCAGGGATTTTCCCTGATTTCCTTTGAGACGGTTTACCGGATTGGTGAGGTGCTTTTTGGCTTGGTTATTCTCGTTTATACCGTAGTTTTAATGGTGGCAGTATATGATTACGGCAGAAAAGAGGGGCGGCCGGTGCTTTTTGGAAACAGTGTGTTACTGCTTTCCATGCTGATTCAGTTTATATCGTGGATTGTAAATAAGGAAAATGCGTCAAATATGTATCTGCCACTTGGATTTTTGCTTTATTTCATTTTGATTTGGGTTTATGGACTGAAAAAGGCAATGTATGTGGAACCGGTAGGAGATACAAAAGAGGAGGATGAAGAAAAGCTCCGGGCAGAGATTGTGGAAAGAATCAACCCGAATCTCATGTTTGCATCCTTTCATACTTTACAGAAGATGATAAAAAGTGGTTCCGCAAACAGTGTAAAGATGATATACTATATTTCAGTCTATTTTAGGGACAATCTTCGTGCTTTGGATAAGGCAGATGAGGTTGTTGCATTTGAAGAGGAGTTAGAACATATTATTGCCTATTTACAGCTTCAAAAAACGAGAAATCATTTGCTTGGGTTTACGGTGGAATGTAAAGAAAAGGATTTCAAACTCCCGCGTCACAGTATTGAGCCAATGGTGGAAAATGCTGTAAAATACGGGATTTCCGGTAAGGAAAATGGTGGAAATGTGGTCGTGCGCAGCTATCGACGGGAGGATGGATATGCAATTCAGGTCATTGATGACGGCATTGGATTTGATAAGAAACAGTTGAATAGAAAAAGCCCGACTTCATTACTCCGGTTACTGGATTTGTTAAAGGATAGCTGTAAGGCACAGGCAGAGATTATTTCCAAGGAGGGAAAAGGAACGGTTATTACGATTGTTTTACCAATGTTAGATAATGACTTATTAGAAGAATCGTATAATGTGGAAGAAACCGCAGAAGATGAAAGCCGGTAAAATCTGCCAACAGGAGGATATCATGGAGAATTGGGAGCAGGAAGAACAAAGCAATGAGATGGGAAATATTGAAGATATGAAGCTTTCTGAATGTTTTATGACGGCGATGTTTTCGCCGCAGGAATACAGCAGCAGTTTACTGAAGCTTTCGGTAAAGAAAATGATGAGATATTTTTTGTGTCTCATTTTGCTGCTTACAGTAATCCGTAATGTGATTCCGATGATGGGAGCCATTGCAGGAATGGGTGGATTTCGTAATATTATCACGGAGAGGATTCCGGATTTTGAATTAAAAAGCGGAAGCTTTTCAATGGAAGAACGCATAGAAATTGATGATGAGCAGTCAGGTGTCTACATTCTCATCGATACCGATGTCGATGAATTTACAAAAGAAGATGTAAATGTGAAAAGCGGGGTGCTTGAAACCATCCTTGTCAGCCGGACGAATATGCTTGTAAGCAATACAGTTTCTGGAATCGGAACGATGGGTCAGGAATATAAGTTTTCTGATTTTGGTGATCTGCAGATGACAAAGAAAACACTGACAGATATGGTGCCGCTGTATTATATGATGTTGTTTCTTGTTTTCATTGGGCAATACCTGGCAATGGGAATCAAATATATGTTTTCTGCCCTGTGTTATACGGTATTTATATACTTTTTTATCATAAAAATGCTGTCAGTAGATCATGAATTTGGTGAGGTATATCAGGTTGCGATGTATGCAAAAACCATTGGTTCCATTATTGAGGAGGTAAGCTATTGTATTGGAAGCCCATTGCTTATAATGGCAGGAAGCATCTTCCATGTGTTTATTACAATGATGCTCATGAACAGAGTGTATGTGGGAAAAACGGCTGTGTAGCGGATGCAGCCAGAAATTAAGGAAGGCTGTCAATCAGTTCCTTTGCTTCTGTTTTAGAAAGCCTGCTCAGGGTTGAGTTGTGGAAAGAGCTGGTATGGGTAACTTCTTTACCAAACCATTCCGGTGGATTGTAGCTGTCTGCAGTTTTTAAATCCGGAAATTCTACTTCTGCAAGATACAGTCCCTCATATATACCGGAAAAAATATCGAATTCAATGATAAGATTATCGTGTTCTGGGATTTTATAGCGTGTCTTAGTGATGATATTTCCCTCGGTCTTGGTGAGAAGCTTATTATATGCCTCCATGGTAAGCGGAAACTCTACTTCTTCCCGCTGCATATAACCAGCTCCCTTGTAAGTCAGAATATATGCATCATTTTTTTTGCGAATTCGCAGGACAGGATCTGTAATAATATAGGCCTGTTCTATGACATTATGCGGATACTGTTCTAAATCTGCAGGTATCTTGGATTTTTCAATTAAGAATTTCCGTTCTATTTCCATGTGTTATACTCCTTTTATTTTTTTTAGTTATAGGCAATTGCGAAACTCCTGATTTTCAAAACCTAGTTGCGCAATATAGACAATGTCATAAGCAGGGTGCTTTGGAGTCGCTGGTGCTTAGCGAGGTGTTTTCGAGCTTAGCACCATTGCGAGTGACAAGCAGCGCAAGCGTGCCCAGCGTTGATATTGTCTATATTGCGAGGCGGAAGTCTGCAAAAACTTAAGTTTCGCAATCACCTATTTTCAGGTTAAATAAATCATATCACATTTTCTTATTTCTTTCCATGCTTAAAAGTGGTAGAATATGGAATAGACGATTAAGCGAGACACTATGCCCGCTAAGCTTTAAAGAACTTCGCTAAGCGTGCAAGTGTGCTTTCGTATTAGGCTCGAAAGAACCTCGCCAAGTATTCAATGAAAAGGAGATTTTATATGAAAACAGCATATTTATTTTTAGCAACCGGATTTGAAGAGGTAGAAGCGCTAACGGTAGTAGATATTTTAAGACGTGGTAATGTGGACTGCAAAACGGTATCTGTCATGGGCGATTATGATGTGACAAGCTCACATATGGTAACTGTGAGGGCAGATTTGCTGTTTGATGAGAAGGATTTAAATGATGCAGATATGATCATTCTTCCGGGTGGGGTTCCGGGAACTCCGAACCTTAAGGCACATAAGGGATTGAATGAATTGATTTTAAAATACCAAAAAGCAGGTAAGTATCTTGCTGCGGTATGTGCTGCACCGACAGTGTATGGTGAGATGGGGCTCCTTGAGGGAAAAAATGCCACCTGCTATCCGGGTATGGAAGATGGGCTGATTGGAGCAAACAAGCTGACGGATAAGGTAGTGCAGGACGGACAGTTTATCACAAGCCGTGGTATGGGAACCTGCATTGATTTTGGATTAAAATTACTCGCGCTGCTTTCCGATGAGAAGCATGCAGATGAGATTGCAGCAAAAATTGTGTACCGGTAGGAAGAGGGGAGAATATGGGGCTGTCACATGAAAAAAACCAGTTTTCTGGCTTCGTGTGGCAGCTTTGTTAAGAAATGAGGAAGCAGCATGTATCAGGCAAAGGTTTCAGTTCGTGGTCTTGTGGAATTCATTTTCCGGAGTGGTGATATTAGTGGCGGCGAAGGCAGTTTTTCCAAAGAGGCGATGCAGGAGGGAGCCCGTATCCATAAGAAGATTCAGGGAAAGATGGGATTTTCGTATCAGGCAGAGGTGCCTTTAAAATTTGATATGGTAAAGCCGGACTTTATCTTAACGATAGAGGGAAGGGCAGATGGAATCATAACGGAGGACAAAGGGGTTACGATTGATGAAATCAAGGGTGTTTACAAAAAATTAGATACTTTGGAGGAACCCATTTATGTCCACAAGGCGCAGGCAATGTGCTATGCCTACATGCATGCACTGAATGAGGAGCTTTCTGAAATCAGTGTGCAGATGACCTATTGCAATCTGGATACAGAGGAAATTAAACGGTTTAAGGAGACTTTTGCTTTTGCGGAATTGAAGGAGTGGTTTCATAAGCTTGTAGATGCCTATTGTGTCTGGACTCAATTTGATGTGGATAACCGGAGGCTTCGGAATGATTCTTCTGAAACGCTTGAGTTTCCGTATGATTACCGGACAGGGCAGCGGGATATGGCAGGTTCGGTGTATCTTTCCATAAAGCGGAGACAGAATTTGTTTGTGCAGGCACCGACCGGAATCGGAAAGACGATGGCAACGGTATTTCCGGCGGTTAAGGCTATGGGAGACGGGTATGGCGAGAAGCTTTTTTATCTGACAGCAAAGACTATTGCTAGAAGAGTGGCGGTAGATGCTCTGGAAATTCTGCGTGGGCAGGGACTGCATTTTCGCAGTGTATTGATCACAGCAAAGGAGAAGATTTGTCCGTTAGAAGAAATGCAGTGTGATCCGGAGCATTGTCCTTATGCAAAGGGACACTATGACCGGATCAATGATGCCGTCTATGATTGTATTACCCATGAGTTTAATATTACGAGGGATGTATTAAGGGATTATGCGGACAAGCATATGGTATGTCCTTTTGAAATGGGACTTGATGTGAGTCTCTTTGTGGATGGCATTATCTGTGACTATAATTATGTATTTGATCCAAGGGTGAGACTACGGCGGTATTTTGCGGAGGGTGCAAAGGGAGAATTTTTGTTTCTTGTGGATGAGGCACATAATCTGGTAGACCGGGCATCTTCTATGTATAGCGCCGCCATTTATAAAGAAGATTTTTTGATGATGAGAAGACTGCTGCTTCCGTATCATGCAAAGCTGGGAAAGCTTCTTGGGGGCTGCAATAAGGAAATGCTGGCATTTAAGAAGCTCTGTGATAACGAAAAGGGATATACATTGATACCAGACATGGGAGGACTGTATCGGAAGCTGCTGCGCCTGCATGCCCAGCTGGAGTCTTTTTTAGAGGAGAGCAAGGAGATTACAGCATTAAAGCCCCATGCAGAGGAGATATTGGAGTTTTACTTTAAAATCAACCAGTTTCTAAATATTTATGAGCTGGTAGACGAAAGCTATGAAATCTATGCAGAGCAGATAAGTGATACATCCTTTATGCTGAAGCTATATTGCATCCACCCGGCAAGAAACCTGTCAGACTGTATTGAAAAGGGAAATGCTACGATTTTCTTCTCGGCTACCATGCTGCCGATCACTTACTATAAGGAACTGCTGCACGACAATGAGGAGGATTATGCCATTTACATTCCGTCTCCATTTCCAAAGAAAAACCGTGGGCTGTTTGCGGGTATTGATGTGAGCAGCCGTTATAAGCAGCGGGGACCTTTGCAGTACGAGAAAATGGTACGTTACCTTACATGCATGGTGGAGGCAAAGCCGGGAAATTATATGGCATTTTTTCCATCTTATAAAATGTTAAATGATGTATATGAAACAGCGGTGTCGATGGGGCTGCTTTCTGATATCGAGGTAGTCTGCCAAAATCCGCATTTGTCAGAGAAAGAAAGGGAAGAATTTTTAGAAAGATTTTGCAGGAGCGGGCAGCCGGTGCTAGGATTTTGTATCTTAGGTGGTATTTTTTCGGAAGGAATCGACCTTGTGGGAGAGTGTCTGATCGGTGCTGCTGTTATTGGGACGGGACTTCCCATGGTCTGTAATGAGAGGGAAATACAGCAGAGTTTTTTTGAAAACAGAGAGGGAAACGGTTTTGAGTATGCCTACCTCTATCCTGGGATGAACAAAGTGCAGCAGGCGGCAGGTCGTGTGGTGCGCACGATGGAGGATAAAGGTGTCATACTGCTCTTAGATGATCGGTTTGTGACAAAGCAGGTGGTGGATACTTTTCCGGCAGAATGGGAGGATTATCAGGTGGTACGGCTTGATACGGTGGAACAGGCATTGAGGCGGTTTTGGGACAGTGTGTCATAAATATGTGATTGGTGCAGGAATGTCAGGAAATGCACGTATTACACAAAATGAAAGCCTGGTACTTCGCATATTTTTGTTCATATACAAAGCTTATTGCTTATTTTCGATATAAAGAATATAATACGCTTATGGACACATGCAAAGCAGATGAATTTGTCAGTAAGATTTATACGATAACTTAACATAAGAATTTCTAAGAATGTATGAAAGGTGAAAGCATGAAAACAGAAACATATACATATACAAAAATTCGTGATAACATTTGGCAGATAGCAGAAGATGACGGTGTATACTGTACTCTTGTTAAAGGGAGTGAACTGGCGGTGTTAATTGATACCGGATTTGGCAGACGGGATTTGAGAGCTTTTGTTGAAAAGAATATTTCTACTCCATATATTGTCGTAAACAGTCATGGGCACCCCGATCATATTGGTGGGAATTACAGGTTTGATACGGTTTATGCGATAAAGGAAGAATGGGATATCATCAGGCATTTTGAAGCAGATGAGCATACATCTTACACGCTGAAGGAAATCAAAATCGGCCAGCGGATTTCGTTAGGAGATATGAATATAGAGGTTGTTGCCATGACTGGACATACAAAAGGCTCGGTTGGGTTTCTCATATTGGAGGAAAAAATCCTGATTGCGGGAGATGCTCTAAATGAGTGTTTATGGCTGTTCAATTATGGCTCGCTGTCGTTTAAACAATTGCATAAGACAATTGCAGCAGTTTCTGAGTTGGAATTTACATCATACCTTTGCGGACATAGTGACAAAATGTACAAAAAAGAAAAATTGCGAACACATTTAAGAAATATTGAAAATTTGAAAGTAGATGAGAATACGAAGCAGAATATGATTGGTTTTGAAACGTATTGCAGTGTATATGAGGACGCAGATGGAAGGTCAGAAATTGTGTTTACCATAGATAAAATAGGATGAGCGAAACGCTGTTTTAACAAACAGCATCTTCCCCCAAATAGGGAGTTTTGCTCGTGGCTAAAAATAGAAAGCTGGATTAAAAGGAGTACAGATGAAGAGATTATATGTAAGTGATTTGGATGGCACTCTCTTAAACGGGAATGCCGAGATTAGCGAAAAAACAGCGAAGATTATTAACCGGGAGATTGAGAAGGGACTGCATTTTACGATTTCTACGGCGAGAACACCGGCGACAGCGCTTAAAATTATTGAGCCGCTTCACCTGAATCTGCCAGTGATGATGATGAATGGTGTGCTCATCTATGATATGAAGTCAAAGAAGTATCTTAAAATGGAAACGATGGAGGAAACCGTTATTATGGTGCTTCTTGGGCTGATCAAGACAAAAAAATTGAGTTGCTTTTTATATGCGTTGGAACAGGATGAGTTTGTTGCATATTATGATAGTGTGGATTCTACTTCCCTTAATTATTTTCGAAACGAATGGATTATGAAATATAACAAGAAATTTACGGAGGTGGATGATTTAAGCCTGATTGCGGGAAATGGCATTATTTATTGTATGCTAAGAGAAAAAAAGCAGATGTTAGAAGGGCTTTACCGGGAGCTTTCGGTTGTAAAGGGTGTGAAAGCAGAATTTTATCCGGATGTATACAATGATGCATACTATCTGGAGATTTACAGTGAAAAGGCTTCGAAGAAAGAGGCTATTGACTACCTGAGGCAGAGTGGCGGTTATGACAGCGTGGTTGCTTTTGGAGATAATTTAAATGATAAAGCACTTTTAGATGGCAGTGATTATTTTTATGCGGTGTCTAATGCACATCCGGAGATACAGAATATGGCACATTCCATTATTCCATCGAATGAGGAGGATGGTGTGGCGCAGTTTATAGAACAAATGGTGAAACAAACCGAAGAAATGGAGTAGTTATGGAAAATATAACAG
Source organism: uncultured Clostridium sp. (assembly GCA_947178445.1). Taxonomy (GTDB): domain Bacteria; phylum Bacillota; class Clostridia; order Lachnospirales; family Lachnospiraceae; genus CAG-590. The sequence goes on along the minus strand of CAMWYJ010000012.1, from coordinate 57,094 downwards.
TTAGGGATATTGTGGAAATGACAGGTGGTGTACTGCTTTGCGGTGATGCGAGCACACCATTAACGGATATCTGTATTAATTCAAAGGAAATCAAAGAAGGGGATTTGTTTGTACCGATTATCGGTGAGCGGGTGGATGCCCACCGTTTTGTGGAATCCGCATTGGAAAAGGGTGCAGCGACCCTGACTTCGGAACATAGTGAAGGAGTAGTAGATAAGCCACATATTTATGTGAATGATACGGTAAAGGCATTGCAGCGGATTGGAAAAGAAATTCGTAATAGAAATTCGATGCCAGTGGTTGCAGTAACCGGAAGTGTAGGAAAAACGACAACAAGAGAAATGATAACAAAGGCACTTTCCTCTGCAAGGAGAACCTTTCATACAGAGAAGAATCTAAATTCCCAGATTGGTGTACCGATCACCTTATCCCGCATGAGCAGTGAGGATGAGATTGCGGTATTAGAGCTTGGAATCAGTGAAGTGGGGCAGATGGAAGTGTTGTCTGACCTTGTTAAGCCGGATATGGCAGTGGTTACCACGATTGGTGTGGCACATATCGAATTTATGAAGACACAGGATACAATCCGCCGTGAGAAGCTGCGTGTGATCAGCAGCATGAAGGAGGGTGGAACCCTTTTCTTAAACGGCGATGATGCATTACTAAAAAGCGCAAAGACAACAGAGGATGTAAATTGCCGTACTTTGTTCTACGGAACATCTGACTGGTGTGATTATTATGCAAAGGATATTGTCTATCATGATACCTATACGACATTTACCTGTGTGCATGGAACGAAAGAAGTTAAAGTGCATTTGAATACCCTTGGCAGGCACAATGTGGGAAATTGTGTTGCAGCATTGGCGGTTGCCTGTGAAAATGGAATTCCAATGGAGGTGGCAGCAACGGGCTTTGATGAATTTGAAGGACAGCGCCAGCACATTATTCCTTTGGAAAATAAGTTTACCATAATCGATGATACCTATAATGCCAGTCCTGATTCCATGAAAGCGAGCATCAATGTGCTTTGTGATATGCCGTGTCAAGGGCGCAGGGTAGCTGTGCTCGGGGATATGTATGAGCTTGGTGTAAATGAGGCAGAATATCATAGGGAAATTGGTTCTTTCCTATTAGATAAGCCGATAGATGAGGTTGTGGTATTGGGAACTCTATCCCAGAACATTAAACAGGTGATTGAAGCTTCGGATAGTAAAATAAAGGTATATACATTTTCTGATAATGAGGAGGCAGCCATTTATCTGATGGCTACCTTACGTCCGGAGGATGTTGTTCTTATCAAGGCATCAAATGGAATGAACCTTAAGGAAGTTGTGAATATTTTGTTGTCAGAGTAAATCCCGCTTGACATGAGGAAGGCAGAATGCTATTATAAAACAGTAATTGTTACTGATTTTGAAATCACAGGAATAAATTGCATAGGAAAAGGAGAATATTATTATGGCAAAATTTGTATGTAGTGTTTGTGGTTATGTTTATGAGGGAGATGCAGCTCCAGCAGAGTGTCCGGTATGTCATGTAGGTGCAGATAAGTTTAAGAAGGTAGAAGGTGAGCTTGCACTTGCAGCAGAGCATGAGTTTGGAGTATACGCTGCAACAGTTAAGAATAATTCAGAAATCAGCGAGGAAGATAAGAAGTTTATCTTTGATCAGTTAAAGGCAAACTTTGAAGGTGAGTGCTCAGAGGTTGGTATGTATCTTTGCATGGCACGTGTTGCACACCGTGAGGGATATCCGGAAATCGGTCTTTACTGGGAGAAGGCAGCTTACGAAGAGGCAGAGCATGCAGCAAAGTTTGCTGAGATGTTAGGTTCAGAGTTAGAAGCAAATATGACAGATTCTACAAAGAAGAATCTTGCATGGAGAGTAGATTGTGAATTTGGTGCAACAGCAGGTAAGGTAGACCTTGCTAAGTGTGCAAAGAAGAACAACTTAGATGCAATTCATGATACTGTTCATGAGATGGCTCGTGATGAGGCGAGACACGGCAAAGCTCTCAAAGGCCTGTTAGAGAGATACTTTGATTAAGCTATAAGCCATGCATTTGAAGATTAAAACCGGATTGCAAGCTAGCTTGCAAAGCCGGTTTTTAATCTTCAAATATACGGCGCCAGCCGATCATGAAATAGACCGAAGGTCTATGAATGGGCATGGCGATAACAAGAAAGCCAGCCGGTCATGAAATAGACCGAAGGTCTATGAATGAGCATGGCGATTCCTTTGCCTTATGAAGGTTGCAGACGGATTTAATCCCCCCCCCTCTTATCATCCGTTTGCAGGTATCATAGGGCAATATTTTTTTGTGCATTTTGTTGTGAAAGTACTTTATTTTTGAAAATTCGTTGTAAATACTAGCGAAAATAGGCGAAAAAGTTGCAATTCTTTTTATTTTAGGGTACTATGAACCTTGGAAATGCGTAGCTAGATTTTTTTACATACATATTTTTTTATTTGAAAGTGGAGGATTTTATAATGGCAACAACAAAGAAGACAGAGGATCAGGTTAAGGTAGCTATGGCTAAAGTAGAAGCCGCTAAGGCTGCAGAGGCAGCTAAGGCTAGTACAGCAAAGACTGTAGCTGAAAAGAAGGCTACAACAACGAAGGCAGCTGCTGAGAAGAAAGCTCCTGCAAAGAAGACAACAACAAAGGCAGCAACTGAGAAGAAGGCTGCAACAAAGACAGTGGCTGAGAAGAAGACTCCTGCAAAGAAGACAGCAGCAAAAGCTCCGGCAAAGAAAGCAGCAGCAAAGAAGACAGCAGCAAAGGCTCCAGCAAAGAAAGCAACAGAGACTGTTTATATTCAGGCTTGTGGTTATGAGATTACAACAGCAGATATTTCAGCAAAGGTTTTAGAGGCAGTTGGCAAGAAGTCTGTTAAGGAGCTTAATATTTATGTAAAGCCAGAGGATGGTATGATTTATTATACAGCTGATGGTGAGCAGGGAAGCATAGCTTTATAAGATTTTGGCTTGACGAAGAATATGGAATGTGAATGGGCAGGTAACCTTGGTTGCCTGCCTGTTTTGCCTTAAAAAGGAGAGTGAAGATTATGAGACTTGGATTTATCGGATGTGGAAATATGGCAACTGCTATGATGAAAGGTATTATTGCGAACCATATTGTTTCAAAAGAAGATATTTTGGGGGCAGATTTGTCAGAAGCAATGCTTACGAAGGCAAAGAATGATTTGGGAATAAATGTTACCAGTGATAACAGGGAAGCAGCAAAGCAGGCAGAGATTTTAGTTTTGTCTGTGAAGCCGCAATATTATGAAGCAGTCATTGACGAGATTAAGGACGTGGTAAATGAAACACAGTTAATCGTAACAATTGCACCAGGTAAAACATTAGAATGGCTGGATAACCAGTTTGGCAAGAAAGTGAAGATTATCCGCACGATGCCAAATACTCCCGCCCTTGTTGGGGAAGGGATTACAGGAGCCTGTTGCAATGCAAATGTGACATCTTTAGAGATGGAGCAGGTAGTAGCAGTTTTAAAGGGTTTTGGTAAATGTGAGGTGGTCTCCGAGCATTTAATGGATGTAGTTGTTTCAGTGAGCGGCAGTTCACCAGCCTATGTATTCATGTTTATTGAGGCAATGGCAGATGCGGCAGTGGCAGATGGGATGCCACGGGCGCAGGCCTATGAGTTTGCAGCACAGGCAGTGCTTGGAAGTGCCAAAATGGTATTAGAAACTGGCAGGCATCCAGGCGAATTAAAGGATATGGTCTGTTCACCGGGGGGAACCACAATAGAGGCTGTCCGTGTGTTAGAGGAAAAGGGAATGCGCAGTGCGGTTTTTGAAGCAATGAAGGCATGTACAAAAAAGGCACGGGGACTATAATCTGTTAGACATGAGGATAGCAGAGTCTGGCTGTGTATGGATAAGTTATTTTAACAGTGTTTTATACTTGGCCAGTACACAGACGATTTCCGCGAATTATGCAAAAATAGATTGTTCTTTAAGCAACGAAAGCGTATAATGGAAGAGGATAAAAAATTAATAATACATGGCATGATTGGCAGATTCTCAGAATATGCTGGTTATGTGTGAAGATGAGGAGGACATGAAAGGTGCAGTACGAAATTATTGGAAAAACAGTGCCTGCTGTTGAGGTGACGTTAGACAGAGGGGAATCTATGTATACCCAGAGTGGCGGTATGGTATGGCAGACAGAGGGAATTGAAATGAAGACCAATACAAAGGGTGGTCTGATGAAGGGACTTGGAAGAATGCTTGCGGGTGAGTCGTTATTTATGGCAACTTATACAGCAGCAAGGGATGGTGCCAAAATTGCATTTGGTTCTACGGTTCCAGGAGATGTAATTCCGGTTAATTTAAGCGGCACTCCGGGAATTATTGCACAAAAGAAAGCATTTCTTTGTGCACAGGAGGGTGTAGATGTGTCAATTGCCCTTACGAAGAAGTTTTCTTCCGGACTGTTCGGTGGTGAAGGATTTATCTTACAGGATATCAAGGGCGAAGGATATGCATTTCTTGAGGTGGATGGAGATCAGGTTGTAAAAGAGTTAGCAGTGGGTGAGGTAATAAAGGTTGATACCGGTAATGTAGTTGCATTTGACAAGACTGTAAGCTATGAGGTTGAGACTGTGAAGGGACTTGGTAATATTTTCTTCGGTGGTGAGGGTCTATTCTTAACGAAGCTTACCGGTCCGGGACGTGTGGTATTGCAGACACAGAACTTTAATGATTTTGCGGCACGTATCATTGCCATGATGCCAAGCAGAGGATAGGGAGTATTTTACAATTTGGAGTTTTAGAAAAAGAAATCTGTGAAAACAGGTAAGGTTTCATTTTGGTAAAGGATAATAACAGCCGGAAGTGAGACAATCTGCCTGTGATGCAGGTTTCTTTTTTTGAATATAGTATTAAAATTATTTTAGTACTTGACATAACCAAGTAATGGGCGTATTATTGTACTTGGAAAAAGAAAAATAAATTTGAAAAGAGGTGAGAGCGTGAATGCACAGTTTAAAAAGGGTGTGTTAGAGTTGATTGTATTAAAATCGGTTATACATCAGGATATGTATGGATATGAATTGGTGGAGGAGGTTTCCAAGGTGGTGGATGTCAATGAGGGAACCATTTATCCGCTGTTAAAAAGGCTTACAAATGAGCACTATTTTGAGACGTATTTGAAGGAATCAACAGAAGGACCTCCGAGAAAATACTATCATATTACCGCACCCGGAATATTGTATCAGGATGAATTAGAGAAGGAATGGAATCAATTTTCAAAAAAAGTAAGTGATTTTTTAAAAATGGCAGATGATACGTAGAACTTTGGTTATAAATCAGGAAGGAGAGAAAAAATGAAAAAGGAAGAATTTTTATCAAAGTTAAGGAAGAATCTCTCAGTGTTGGAGGAAAAAGAGATTCAGGATATTGTGGAGGAATACGAACAGCATATTGATATGAAGATGAAGAATGGTCTTTCAGAGGAGGAAGCGATAAAAGATTTTGGTAATCTGCAGGAACTGACAGCAGGTATATTAGGGGCATATCATGTAAAGGCAGGTTATAGTGGCGATAAGAAGAACATTGATTTTGAGAAAGTGAAGCAGGGAAGCAGGAAAGCAACAGAGAAAGCGACTTCTGCTATTGGAAAAGGCGCAGGAACAGCAGGGAAATGGGGAGCCCGCCAGGCAAAGAAGCTGTATAATCTGATAAAGCTTCCTTTTTCCAAATTTAAGGCATATATGAAAAAGAGCAGGGAACGTGCGAAAGGCAGGCATTTTTGGGGCAGGCTTTGTAATCTGTTGTTTGCAGTATGCGCATTTGGTATAAAATGTGTTATATGGTTTTTATGGGTATGCTGGAGTGGTTTTTGCCTGGCATTGGGAATCGGTGCAAGCCTAGCCGGGCTGCTTTGGATTTTTATGCTGGGAATGGCAATTGTCCTGCTTTTTATGGGCTATCCGGTCATAGGAATTACACTGATATGTATAGGTGCTGGCATGGTCTGTGCGGCATTGGTCCTGCTGTGTTTTTCGCTTATGCGTAAAAAAAAGAATGAATCTGGGCAGGAAGATTCCGGCAGTGGAGATTGTGATTCAGATGACGGACAGCGTACAATAGAAGAATTTGGGAAGAGAGAAAAGGATGAAACAAAGAAGGAAGACTTTGAATATCCAAAAGAGGAAGGGCTTCCCTTGACGAAGAAAATAATTAATTCCCATCAGGAGGTGTTTCATCATGCGTAGAATATATAAGATAATTGGAGTATTGTTGATTTCGGGCGTATTGCTTACCGGAATTGGAAGCGGGGTTGCATTTGCAGAGTATAGCAATTTTGAATATGGTGAGGAAAGCACTTTAGAAGGCAGTGAATATTTTACAAAGACAGTAGAATATAAAGTTGCGCAGAATAAAGCAGCATCGGAAGATGAATGGCTTGATGTAGAACTGGATTATTACCGCTATACCGTCGTTGAGGATAAGGGTATTCCGAAGGATACGATATGTTTTGTGATACATTACCTGAGTGATAAAGAGGATGTAAATCCTCAGATTATCGAACAGGGTGGAAACAGCATTTTTTTGGCGACAGATTATCAATATGAGGATATGCGTGATTTTATGCGGGTAAAGGATATGATTTTAACGGAGATTTGAAGGCGCATAAGCTTAGCGATTATCAGATGGATGGAATAAAAGATATTGAGATTTGTGTGAATCCGGATTTTGCTTTTGAATTGCATGTCAATGGATGTGATATTTTTTTCGAAAAGTAAAATACAGCATGATACATATAAAAGGTCTCCGGTATATGGTAATTTTAGCCGGAGACCTTTTGGCATTTAATGCTTGCAGATACTAGATCAGGTTAATTTTCACCTTGTAAAGCCGCAAATCCTTCCTCGCCAGTGCGGACTTTGATAACATTTTCCACATCATATACGAAAATCTTACCGTCACCGATGTTACCTGTATAAAGAGCTTTTTTTGCAGCTTTTACAACATTTGCAACTGGAACCTTACTTACGATAACCTCAACCTTTACTTTTGGAAGCAGAGTCATATCCATTTCAACACCACGGTAGTATTTGGTCTGGCCTTTCTGGGCGCCACAGCCAAGTACCTGTGTTACGGTGATTCCGGTTACACCAGCCTCATTAAGGGCAGTCTTTAAATCCTCAAACTTGTTCTGTTTGCAGATGATGGATACCTTGGAAAGCTTAACATCCGACGCAATTGGATTTTCATTTTCCTTAACCTGGACCGGAATTGCTTCATCAACCGGAACAGCATTTTCAGTATCAATATCAGGGGACATAGAAGCGCTGCTGATACGGTCACCATAGGTCAGAAAACCAGCATAAGCACTTTCCAAACCATGTTCTGTTGAGTCAAGACCAAGGATTTCCTCTTCCTCTGTAACACGAAGACCGATTGTCTTTTTGATAATGAAAAATGTAATGGTAATGGTAACTGCTGTCCAGGCCGCAGTGCATAGCATGCCTAATAACTGGATGCCTAATAATTCGAAACCGCCACCATAGAATAATCCAAGTAATGGTTCTCCTGCCTTATTGGCAAGGGAATATGTAGGAGTTGTATCGGTTGCAAATAGACCAACTGCGATTGTACCCCAGATACCATTCATCATATGAACAGCAACTGCGCCAACCGGATCATCGACACGTAACTTATAATCTAATAACCAAACACCAAATACAACCAGCAGACCAGAGACGGCACCGATAATGGCAGAACCGGCAGCATCTGCAACGTCACAAGGAGCTGTGATGGCAACCAGACCTGCAAGGGAAGCATTTAGACACATCGATACATCCGGTTTTCCATATTTTATCCATGTAAAGAGCATACATACAACGGTTGCAACGGCAGGTGCAATAGTGGTTGTTACAAAAATGGAACCTAACTGATCCACTGAGGTTGCTGCGGCACCGTTAAATCCGTACCAGCCAAGCCACAGTATGAATACGCCTAACGCACCAAGTGCCAGATTGTGTCCCGGGAAAGCTCCGACCTTAATGGTTCCATCACTTTTTTTCTTGAATTTACCGATGCGGGCTCCAAGGATTGCAGCGCCGATTAAAGCGGAGATACCACCGACCATGTGAATACAGTTTGAACCGGCGAAATCGTGGAAACCAATTTGCGCTAACCAGCCGTTGCCCCATGTCCAGTGGGCTTCAATCGGATAGATGACGGCAGAGATGACTGCGGAATATACGCAGTAGGATGAGAATTTGGTTCTTTCCGCCATGGCTCCTGATACGATAGTCGCTGTAGTTGCACAAAATACCAGGTTGAATACAAAATTTGACCAGTCAAAGTGTGCATAATCTGTGAAAATCTGGAATCCAGGTTTGCCCATAAAACCGGCAATATCATCACCTAAGAATAATCCAAAGCCAATCAGAATAAACATTACAGTACCAATACAGAAGTCCATTAAGTTCTTCATAATAATATTACCGGTATTTTTAGCCCTGGTAAAACCGGCCTCCACCATTGCGAAACCAGCCTGCATCCAGAATACCAGTGCGGCACCAATTAAAAACCAGACGCCATAGACTTCGCTGCTTATTGCGTTCATAATTTCTTCTGTCATAAAACATTCCTCCTAACAAGTATAAAAAATAAAAGGCATCTTTGCCTGTTTTCCCAAAGTATGAATATTCTTCTGGATTAAAACAGTAAAGACACCTTTGTCTCATGGGTGATCCCCTCATTATGCAATTGGAAAACAAAAAAGGTACTGCGCAAGTATCTGCGAAGCACCTTTGCTTTCAACATTGTCTATTATACTTTGGATTTCCTAATTGTCAATACCTAATATTTAATTTTTTTTGTAGCATAGGATTTTAGGACTAGAGAATAGAGGATGTTTGCTTAATATTATGAAGGAGAAAAGAATATATTTGACGGGAAGGAAAGACTTTGTTAGCATACAGGGGTAGGGAGGCGAAAATAGAATGCAGCCATGTTTGGAACAGGAAAAACATCAATATCATGAAAACAGACTGGGACATTTTAAAGGGAGCTTTTTATATGAACTGCTTCCTGTCAGTCCGATTGTATACATTCCAAATGGAGGAGTCGATTTACTGTGGGACAGCACTACACTGGAGTATCATGTTTTATCATGTCAAAATGCAATTTTGAAGCTGGACTGGAACGGACATTCCGTTTGGGGAATTCATTTAGATGAAAATTATGAATATTCATATGAAGAAGAAGGAGTGGAAATGCTTTTAAAGCGCATGGATATGATTTGTTCATGGTCTGAAAAGCTCGCCTTTTGCGATAGGAGCCTTGGGCATATCATCGAAAAAAAAACAAGGCATCCTGTGTTACGATATGGGATGCAGCAGGCAGCGTTAACGGATGGATGTATAACAATAGAGGAAATTGCAAATGACCGTGGATATTCTGTCAGACAGCTGGAACGCTTGTTTAAAGCATCTTTGCATATAACTCCCAAGAAGTATGGACAGTTTTGTCGGCTGTCAAAGAGCATCGAAAGAATGAAACGCTCAGATTTTGAAAGCTTTTCCCGGCTTTCAGTGAGCCTGGGGTATTCGGATACATCGCATTTCCAAAGAGAATTTAAGCGTTTTTTCCAAATGACACCAAAAGAATTTAAGCAGTTGTATCTATGAGGAAGATGTCTGTTTTTAGCGGAATAAAATACCAAAGGAGCAGGTTAAAACTACCTAAAATAAACAATAGTATTTTAAGGAGAGATTTGTTATACTAGGAATTGGACGGTAACCGGTATATAGATATAGTGGAGGATAGTATGAACGATAATAACGATTTCAGAGAAGAAAAGGACGAAGAGACTAAGTCCTTTGAGGGTAAGAAGGATAATAAAAGAAGAGATGATGACGGCTATGAGAAATACTGCTACCTTTGCCGGAGACCGGAGTCAAAGGTAGGAAAACTCATTTATATGCCAAATGATATTAATATCTGTCAGGGATGTATGCAAAAGACCTTTGACAGTTTTGCAGGTGGCGGCATGCAGTTTATGGACTTGTCGAACATGCCGAATATGAATATGAACCAGTTTATGCCTGTAGACGATATTCCGAAACGGCAGAAGGTAAAGCGTAAGAAGGAAAAGGAGAAGAAGGAAGAGCAGGAACCGGAGATGACACTTTCCAGTATTCCTGCACCGCACGAGATGAAAGCAAAGCTTGACGAATATGTGATTGGACAGGATTATGCAAAAAAGGTAATTTCTGTTGCGGTTTATAACCATTATAAGCGTGTACTTACAGACAGCATGGACGATATTGAGATTGAAAAATCAAACATGCTGATGGTGGGGCCAACGGGTTCCGGTAAAACCTATCTTGTGAAAACGATCGCAAGGATTTTAAATGTTCCCCTTGCTATTACGGATGCAACAACCCTTACAGAAGCAGGCTATATTGGTGATGATGTAGAAAGTGTGCTTTCAAAGCTTTTAGCAGCGGCAGATAATGATGTGGAACGTGCAGAGCGCGGTATTGTCTTTATTGATGAGATTGATAAGATTGCAAAGAAGCGGAATACCAATTCACGTGATGTCAGCGGTGAGGCAGTTCAGCAGGGACTGTTGAAAATCTTAGAGGGTGCGGATGTGGAGGTGCCGGTAGGTGCCGGAAGCAAGAATGCTATGGTACCTTTAGAGACCATTCACACAAGAAATATTTTATTTATTTGCGGCGGAGCATTTCCGGATATAGAGGATATTATCAAGACACGTCTGAATAAGCAGGCATCGATTGGTTTTCAAGCAGATTTGAAGGATAAGTATGACAAAGATCCCAACCTGTTACAGAAGGTGACGGTGGAGGACTTGCGGGAATTTGGTATGATTCCGGAATTTTTAGGCCGTCTGCCAATCCTTTATTCCCTGCAAAGCTTAGATGAGGAGATGCTAGTGAAGATTTTAAAGGAACCAAAGAATGCAATATTAAAGCAATACCAGAAATTGCTTGCATTAGACGGTGTGGATTTACGGTTTAATGACAGCGCATATCATGCCATTGCAAAGAGAGCCATGGAAAAGAAGACAGGAGCCCGTGCGCTTCGTGCAATTATCGAGGAGTTTATGTTAGATATCATGTATCAGATTCCAAGGGATGATAATATTGGACGGGTAACGATTACCAGTGACTATATTGAGGGAACGGGCGGACCTTTGCTTGAGATGCGGGGAACACTTGCACTGGAGGAAGGGCAGGCATAATGAAAAGAAAGATGGCTTATGCATGCGTTTTCAATAAAGGTCGGAATGCCATTATAATGTATTGACAGGAAGCTTAGTTCGGGAAATCCGGCTAAGCTTTTCTTATTTTGTAATGTAGAGAAAAAATAGAGAAAGTTAGGCTATACTGTAACAAAAATTGTAAATGAGCGGATTGGAGATAAAGAGATGAAAGAAACCATTCTAATTGTGGATGATGAAATGGAAATCTGTCAGATGTTGAAGCAGATTTTTACTTTAGAGGGATATATGGTATACACGGCAAATAATGGGAGGGAAGCACTTTCAAGGATAACTGATCTTTCTAAAAAGGAATTTCCAAAGCTGGTGCTAGAGGATGAAGGAAAGCCCAAAGGCGAGGCAGAAGGAGTGGATTTGATTTTATTAGACATCAATATGCCGGAGTTAGATGGATATGAGGTGTGTAAGCGCATCCGGGAATATGTAAGCTGTCCAATTTGTTTTCTTACTGCACGGATTGAGGAGGAGGATAAGATCATGGGATTTCGTGCAGGCGGGGACGATTACATTGAGAAGCCCTTTAGCATTATGGAGTTGAAGGAACGGGTGGCAGCGCATATTAGAAGACAGAGACGGGCAGTCCGGACAGAGGCGGTTGGATATATGGGAGTATTTACCATATCTTATTCCGGCAGGCAAGTCCTCTATCAGGGCGAAAATATTTTGCTGACTAAAACCGAATATGATATTGTGGAATTTTTAAGCCAACATAAAAACCAGGTATTTACAAAGGAAATGATATATGAGCATCTATGGGGATTTGATAAGGAAGGGGAAAGCAGTATTATCACGGAGCATATCCGGAGAATCCGTAGCAAGTTTAAACAATACACCGAAGAGACAATGATTGAAACTGTATGGGGAGTGGGATACCGATGGATTGGATAGAAGAGCAGATAGAAAAATTTCAGAAAAAAGTAAAGAATACTTCACTGCAAAAGGCAATGGTTTTATATCTGGTTTTTGCAATATTTATTACACTGGCAGCAGTAGGTATAACGAATGAAATCTGTGATAACTTTATGAACGTAATTTTAGAAATGAATAATATGAGCGATGAATATCAGTATATTGGCGATTGCGAATTTGTCATTCAATATGGCGAGGATGACAATATTATCGGGATGCTGAAGGAAATCGTTACAATATCGGAAAGTGACAATCGGTTATGGCAGGCGCTGTCACTGATCAAAAGTCTGTGTATACCAGTATATTCTGCAATTGCAGTTATACTGGTGTCTGCTTTTTATTACCGCAATAAGCTGCAGGAGCCGGTGCATTTACTAAAAAAGGAAATGGAAGCAATTAAGAGGAATGATTTAAGCTTTTCCTGCTATTATGACAATACAGATGAGATGGGAGACATATGTAAGACAATGGACAGCATGCGAAAGGCGGTGCTGGATAATCAGAAGAATATGTGGGAGTTGATGGAGGAACAGAGGAAGATAAATGGTGCATTTGCGCATGATATACGGACGCCGCTGACAGTTATTATAGGATATACGCAGATGCTTTCGGAGTACTGTAAAAGCGGACAGGTTGATGATGCCATGCTTAAGGAAACACTTGGAATAATTGAAAAGCAGGCAGTGAGAATGCAGGTTTTTTCTGAAACGATGAAAGAGATAAATGGATTTGAAATGCTGGAGGTTTTCAAAAAGTCGCATACAATTTCAGAGCTTCATCATGAGATTAGCAGCTTTGCAGAAGGTCTGAAGGCAGAAAATGCACCGTATATTTCTGTAACAGTCAAGGGAATGGATGAGATATTGTATTATGATGAAAATATAATCATGGAGGTGCTTTCTAATCTGTTATCCAATGCACTGCGGTATGGAAAGGAAAGGGTAGAGGTGCTGGCAGAACATGAGAATGGGTTTTTGTATTTGTATGTAAAAGATGATGGAAAAGGGATGACACGGGAGGAGTTATATAAAGCTGACAGACCATATTATTCCGGTGAAAATATGAAGCAGGATCTTACATCGGAAGTCGGACAGACTGGAAGGTCTAAGCAGGATGGGCATATGGGATTGGGTCTGACGATATGCAAATTATTATGTAAGAAGCATGGTGGATTTATCAGTTTTTCAAACAGTATAGAGGGTGGAGCGGTCGTATGTGCGCAATTTAACGTTGGCTGACAGGAAAGTGAGAAAGCTTCCTGGTATTATTCGGTAAAAAACAGTTTATAGGGAAATTATAGAGAATTATATAGTATTCTTTGTTCTGTAAAAAGCAGTAGGCATTTGCGAAACGCAATTTTTTCTTTCGTTGTACAACATATACAATCCAACGCTGGCACGCTTGCGCTACTTGTCGCTCGTAGTGGTGCATAACATGCCAAAGTACGGCATGTAAGCACCAACGGCTCCAAAGTACCTGCTTATGGAATTGTATATGTTGCACAACTGTAATGTAAAGTTAAAAGAGTTTCGCAATCACCTAAAGTAAAAAGCAGATATGAAAGGAGAAAAACGTGGAAACAGAAATTTGGTTAGATGGAGTAAATAAATTTTATGGATCTAAGCAGGCATTAAAGGATATCAGTCTCAATATTCCCCAGGGGATGTTTGGCCTGCTTGGAAGAAATGGTGCAGGAAAGACAACGCTGATGAAGGTAATTGCAACGCTGCTGCCTGCCAACAGTGGTGAGATTGATATTTGTGGTGTGCCGATTACGCATGCAGGGAAGGTCAGGCAGATGACAGGCTATCTTCCGCAGGATTTTTCTATGTATGGAAATATGACAGTTTATGAGGCGATGGATTATTTAGGCGTGTTGTCAGGACTTACGAAGGCAGAGAGAAAAAGGCGGATTCCAGAGCTTTTAGAGCGGGTAAACCTGCAGAATAATTACCGTACTAAAGTTAAGGCGATGTCTGGCGGTATGAGAAGAAGATTGGGAATTGCCCAGGCTATTTTGCATGATCCGAAGGTGCTGATTGTTGATGAGCCAACTGCAGGCTTAGATCCGGAGGAACGGGTAAGATTCCGGAATCTGCTCTGCGAGATTGCAGAACAGCGAATTGTCATTTTGTCCACCCATATTGTCGGTGATATTGAAGCAACCTGTGAAAATATAGCAATTATGGATGCTGGTGAAATCCTGTTCAAGGGAACGGTTGCAGAGCTTATAGAGAAGGCAGAAGGGAATGTATTTACGGCAGATATCTCAAAAATGGAGCTTGAAAAAGTAAAATCGGAATATCTGGTAACGGGACAGCTTGTCCAGAGAAATCATGTGACAGTACGTTTTTTGCGCAAAAATTCGGTGCAGGATTTATTTACCGGTGCAAATCCCTGTGAGGTAAATGTGGAGGATGCCTACATGTTTCTTATGTATCAGGAAAGGGGAGATGTATCATGTTTCTAACCTTATTGAAAAAAGAGGGAATACAATATATAAAGAGTGCGACCTATTATATTTTTCTTGCCTGTTTGGTGCTGTTTTTTGTTTCGCAGATGGGTGTTTTTAGTCCAGTGCAAAAACCAGAGCCGGGATATGAAGATTACGGCGAGGTAAGGACAACAGATAAAAACCTGATCATGGAGAATGTATTAGAGGAGCTTATCGAGGAGTACAGCAGAGGAGAATATACCACTTATCCGGTTGGCTTCTATAAAAAGGTTGTACTTGACGAAGAGGAACAGAGAATGGTTGCAGAGGGTATTTCGGTAATTACAGGAATGAGTATAGAAGAGATCAATACATTGATTGCCGATTATGAGGAAAAGGTTCAGGCAGCGATTGAGGAGGCATCAAAGTATGAGGGACCAATTATGGAGTCTTCCCTGCCGGCTATGGAGGTTTCTGTAAAATTCGGTCTTTCCTTCCAAACCTTTTCCGAGGAGATGCAAAAGATTGATAAGTTGTTAGGTGGGGGCAGCTCATATAATGAGTCTTCTTTACAATTCACTGGAAAGCCGGCTTCTTATGAGGAAGCAATGGAAGAGTATGAGAGCCATATTCGGGATGATAAGGTTACCAATGCACATGCAAGGCTTTTTTGTGACTATATGGGGATTTTGTTGGGATTTTTGCCGGTAATTCTTGCAGTGACAAGAGGTATGCGGGATAAAAAGGCGCAGGCAGAGCAGGTGATTTATACGAAGAAGGCAGGGGCGTTTTCTGTGATATTAAGCCGATATGCAGCCGCTGTTATCATGACACTTTTACCGGTTGTACTGCTAAGCTGTGTTACCCTGGTTGAGGCTATTTACTATGCAAAGCATGTGGGAGTGGCATATGATGCACTGGCATTTGTAAAGTACATTGGATTCTGGCTTTTACCGATTATTATGGTAAGCCTGTCAGTGGGATTTTTCTTTACAGAGCTTACAGACAGCGCAGTGGCAATTCTGATTCAGGGGGTATGGTGGTATGTAAGTGTCTTTATGAAAGCGGGTGATCTTGTAGATTGTACAGGATGGAATCTGATACCCAGATGGAATGCGGTGGGACAGTATGCACTTTTCGAACAAATGAAGGAAGAACTTTTGCGAAGCCGTCTGTTTTATGCTGCCATGGCATTGGGCTTACTGTTTTTAACGGTATTTTTCTACAGCAAAAAGAGAAAGGGGGAATTTACCAGTGTTGGAGCAAAGCTTTTCCATCGTAAAAGCAAACTGGAAGCATAATCTGCTTTCCCATACCATTGTGGCGGTTTTACTCTGTGTGGTTTCTCCACTTTTTATGGGAGTAGAAAATCTTGAAGAAGTTCAGGTGGCAATGATTTTAGAACGGTATTTGTGCTTTCTTGGTGTGATTTTAATTGTACCGTTGTTTTTGCCGGACACGAACAAGAACATACGGGATTTGATTGCATCAAAAAAGATGCCGATTACTGGGATTCGGTGCTTAAGACTTTTGGAAGCAGTTGTTTTTGTCGTTATTCTACTGCTGGCACATCTACTGTTTTTAAAACAGGGGAATTGTCAGTTCCGGTTTGGAGCCTGCTTTTTTGCAGCATTTTCAACCAGTCTTTTTTTGGGAGGTTTGGGAATCCTGTTTTATAGTATCATAGATAATATAGCACTGGCCTATATGATGCCTTTTCTCTATTATATGCTATCTATGGGGGCAGGAGCAAAATATCTCGGCAAATTCTGGCTGTTTGGTTTTAGCGTTGCTGCAGCAGAGGGGAAAAATGCTTTGGATAAAAGCTATCTGCTGATGGCAGGTATCGTCATGTCAGTGGCTGCAATTTGGATAAGGGAAAAACGCAGAGACTGACATGTGCCAGGTATTATGAAAGATAAAAATTTTGATATGCATTTTCATGAAAATGTGATATGATAATCCGAATGAATAGCGAGAAGGGAGACGGATGGCGACATCTAAATGAAACAATGAAAAAAGAGAAAAACAGAAATTCATTTTCGGGTTCAATCGGATTTGTACTGGCAGCTGCGGGAAGCGCAGTGGGACTTGGGAATATATGGAGATTTCCATATTTGGCAGCAAAGGATGGAGGAGGTCTGTTTCTGGTATTGTATCTGATCTTAGCAGTTACCTTTGGATTTACTTTGCTGACAACAGAAATCGCACTGGGCAGAAAAACAAAGCAGAGTCCGCTTACGGCTTATGCTAAACTGAGAAAGAAGTGGGGATTCCTTGGAGTGATTGCCTGCCTGGTGCCAGTCATTATTATGCCATATTACAGCGTGATCGGAGGATGGGTGGTAAAATATTTTATTACTTATCTGACAGGAGATGGGGAGCATGCAGCGACAGACGGATATTTTACGGAGTTCATAACCGGAGAAGGACAGCCAATTTGGCTGATGATGATATTTCTCGGTGTGGTAGCATTTATTATCTATCGGGGAGTAAATAAGGGAATCGAGTCCTCCTCGAAGCTGATTATGCCAATTCTATTACTGTTGGTAATCGGTATTGCCATTTTTTCATTGACAATTAAGACGGATGTGGGAGGTGTTGAAAGGACCGGTCTGGAAGGATTTCGTGTTTATGTAGTTCCCAATTTGGAAGGAATCACGGTGAAAGGGTTCTTTACCGTGCTGTTAGATGCAATGGGACAGCTATTCTTTAGTCTCAGTGTTGCCATGGGAATTATGATTGCATATGGTTCCTATGTAAAGGATGATGCAAATCTGGTAAAGTCTATTAACCAGATTGAGATTTTTGATACGGTGGTAGCTTTTTTAGCTGGTGTTATGATCATTCCGGCGGTATACACATTCATGGGAAAAGAGGGGATGGAGGCTTCCGGGCCAAGCCTGATGTTCATTTCCCTGCCAAAGGTATTTGATGCAATGGGGAAAATTGGAAATATTGTGGGTTGCCTGTTCTTTGCAATGGTATTGTTTGCAGCATTGACCAGTGCAGTTTCCGTTATGGAGGCGGTGGTATCCAGTTTGATGGATCAGTTCCAGTTGTCCCGGGCAAAAGCGACTCTTTTAGAAACAGTGATTGCACTGGCTGGTGGTATCGTAGTATGTCTTGGCTACAATAAATGGTATTTTGACATTACCCTTCCAAATGGCTCACATGCTCAGATTCTGGATATTATGGACTATATTAGCAATAACTGCTTTATGCCAATTGTGTCAATTGGAACCTGTATTTTGGTAGGCTGGATTTTAAAACCGGACGTGATCGTAGAGGAAGTGGAAAAGAGTGGATGCAAATTTGGCAGAAAAGGATTGTATATTGTGATGATCCGGTTTATTGCACCAGTGCTGCTGGTGATTTTATTGCTCAAATCGTTAGGAATTCTGACAGTAATCTGATGATTGAAAACTAGATGAGGAATAAGTCTTGAAGATTTGGAAAATCATATTATAATAAAATACAATCAACATATGTTGGGATTGTCTAATAAATATATAAAAACGAGGAGGCACTGTTATGGAACGCCGGAATGCATGGAAGGATTATAGCAAAAGAGAGTTAAAAGAGCTTGAAAAGCTTTGTAAAGAATACCGCCATTTTTTAGATAAGGGTAAGACGGAGAGAGAATGTGTGAAGCAGATTGTGAAGCTGGCAAAGGAGAGTGGATATGAGGATTTGGCAGATGTGATACAGTCTGGAAAGAAATTAAAAGCAGGTGATAAGGTATATGCAGTAAATATGAAAAAGGCGGTTGCTTTATTCCAGATTGGTACAAAACCGGTTGTGGAGGGCATGAATATTTTAGGAGCCCATATTGATTCACCAAGAATGGATGTGAAACAAAATCCTCTGTATGAAGATACGGATTTTGCATATTTAGACACCCATTACTATGGAGGAATCAAGAAATACCAATGGGTGACACTGCCTCTTGCGATACATGGTGTAGTTGCGAAAAAGGATGGAACAGTTGTTGACGTGGTAATCGGTGAGGATGATAAGGATCCTGTATTCTGTGTGACGGATCTGCTGATTCATTTAGCCCAGGAGCAGATGGAAAAGAAGGCAGCTAAGGTTGTGGAGGGTGAGCAGCTTGATATCTTATTTGCCAGCAAACCTTTGCCAAAGGAAGAGAAAGAGGCCGTAAAAAAAATGGTGCTTTCGATTCTCGAGGATAAGTATGATATAGAAGAGGAGGATTTCCTCTCTGCAGAGCTTGAAATTGTGCCGGCAGGCAAGGCAAGAAATGCAGGTATTGATGAGTCTATGATTATGGCTTATGGTCAGGATGACAGAGTGTGTGCATACACTTCTGCGGCAGCAATGTTTGAGATGGAAGAGGTAAGCCGTACTGCCTGCTGCCTGTTAGTGGATAAGGAAGAGATTGGCTCCGTTGGTGCAACGGGAATGCAGTCCAAATTCTTTGAAAATTCGGTAGCAGAGCTGATGGATGCAATGGGTGAGTATTCAGAGCTAAAGCTTAAGAGATGTCTTGCAGCTTCTTATATGTTGTCCTCTGATGTGTCAGCAGCATACGATCCTAATTATGCCAGTGCCTTTGAGAAGAAAAATGCAGCTTATTTTGGGCGTGGTGTCGTGTTTAATAAGTTCACTGGTTCGCGTGGAAAGTCTGGGTCAAATGATGCCAATGCAGAATATATTGGGAAGCTTCGTAAGGTGATGGACGATAATAAGGTGGCATTCCAGACCGCAGAGCTTGGTAAGGTAGATTTAGGTGGTGGCGGGACGATTGCCTACATTTTGTCTCTATATGGGATGAATGTGATTGACAGTGGTGTTGCAGTTTTGAATATGCATGCACCTTGGGAGATTACCAGCAAGGCAGACATCTATGAGGCGATGAAGTCTTATAAGGCATTTTTAAAGGATATGAAATAGATGTTATTTTGGGCGGATATGCAGAGTCAGATTTTATGAGTTTGAAAGGAAGAGAGTTCTTATTTGGTTTTGAATAAGGACTCTTTTTGTTGTGTGATATAGATAAATCACTACGGGAATGAGTGCGGGGTGTGTATATGGGAACAAAATAAAGAATTTTGAATATGATAGAAGAGACAGGGTTATTTCGATAAGGAGAAATTGCCATGACCTGCCAGGATATGATATATAGCAATGATTATATGGATTTAATCGTGAATGTACATGAGGGGAACCGCTCTTCATTGGAACTTTATCCTGATAGCTGTATCAATGAAATCGCTGAGAGGATTGGACTTTTTCATTTGAAAAGGAGTAGTACATATCTGACAAATCTGGAAACGGTGCCATATTCCTCGATTCCGAAATTGTTTGGACTCATGGATTCCTCCAATATGGAGGTGACGGGAGTGAAACAGGTACAAAGTCCGTCCTATCTGGGGTTAGATGGTTCCGGTGTTATTGTCGGAATCATTGATACAGGAATTATGTATGATAATGCGCTTTTTCGTGACGAGAATGGTAACAGCAGAATCGGGATAATCTGGGATCAGACGATACGGAAGGATGATCCAGAGGATGTAGAGAATATGTCGGAGCAAGAGCGGTCGATAATGGTCGGAACACTGACAATCGAACAACAGACGAAAACGGTATCGCTACCGCTTTATGGAACGGCATATACCAATGCTCAGATTAATGAGGCACTGCAAAGTGAGAATCCATATGAAATAGTTCCAACAAGGGACGAGAATGGTCATGGGACATTTCTTGCAGGCATCGCAGCAGGAGGTGTGAATCGGGAAAACGATTTTACAGGTATTGCTACGGGTGCAGAGATTGCAGTGGTTAAACTTAAGGAGACAAAACCATATCTTCGGGAATTTTTTCAGGTAAAGCAGGATGTACCTGCCTATTCAGAAACAGATATTATATATGCAGTAGATTTTCTTCTAAAGTATTCCAGGGCAAAGCAAAAGCCATTGTCTATTCTGATAGGGCTTGGCAGCAGTAACGGTGGACATGAAGGGCTGACGTATTTGGAACAATATCTGAGTGTTATTTTGCAAAATGTGGAGATTATGGTAAGTACTCCGGCAGGAAACGAGGGAACGGAAAGACTTCACTATTATGGAGAGCTTCCAAAGAATGTGGAGTATGATGAGGTGGAGGTCAATATGGATGCCGGACAGAAGGGACTTAGCTTTGAACTATGGGGAAATGCGCCAAACACCTTTGCATTGGGAATTATCTCCCCACGGGGTGACCGGATTGAGCGTATTTCACCACGGTTTGGAAGAGAAGAGCTTATTAACCTGCCCCTTTCACGAACCAGTGTATATGTAGCATATCAGATTGCAGAGGCATATTCTGGAAATGAGCTTATTTTTGTCCGTTTAATCAATCCAACTCCCGGTATCTGGCGTTTTTTAGTTTATGCAGATGAGGGACAGCAGAGAAGTTTTAATATATGGATGCCGCTTCGACAGTTTTTGCAAGATAATACGCATTTTTTAAAGGGAAGTCCGGACGATACAATTACAGTTCCGGGAAATGAAAAGAATTCCATGACAATGACGGCATATAATCACTTAAATGGAAGTGTTTTTGCAGAGGCGAGCCGTGGCTATAATGCAAGGGATCAGGTAAAACCGGATCTGACAGCACCGGGAGTTAACATTACAGGACCGGGATTGAGGAATAATTTTGTCACCCGTTCCGGTACTTCCGTAGCGGCGGCTCACAGTGCCGGTATGATTGCACAGTTTTTGCAGTGGGATTTGGAAAATGACCGTTATAACATGTTTTTTGCCGGGCAGATTAAGAGCTTTTTTTTAAAAGGTGCAGTCCGTGATCCCGATACGCAATATCCAAATCCCGTCTGGGGCTATGGAATTATGAATATTGAACGTCTATTTGAGGGATTCCGCGTTATAGATTCCCAAAGCTGAACAATTGATTAAATTCTATTAACCTTGAAAATAAATGTTGACTATTCCGCTAGGAAAAAGGTATACTTGTCGTAAGTAAAAAGAAATTATGGTATGTCGTACCTTTTTTCGAAAAGACGCGGCAGATGTTTAAGGGGTGATATAGATGAAGATTTCAACAAAAGGAAGATATGCATTGCGCCTGATGCTGGATCTGGCAAAGCATAATACAGGTGAAATGGTAAGAATTAAGGATGTTGCGGAGCGGGAGAGTATTTCAGAAAAATATCTGGAACAGATTGTGACTTCTTTAAAACGTGCCGGGTATGTGAAAAGCTTAAGAGGAGCTTCGGGAGGTTATCGTCTTGCAAAAGAGCCAAAAGAATACACGGTTGGTATGATTCTGCGGCTGACAGAGGGAGACATGGCGCCGGTTGCCTGTTTAGAAGGAGATGAAAATGACTGCCCAAGAGCTTCTGTATGTACTTCTATCCGATTGTGGATGATGTTAGATGATGCAATTAAAAGCGTGATTGACCATGTAACATTGCAGGATATGCTGGAATGGAGTATGGAAGCAGGAAATGATTATGTTATCTGAGAAGAAGTCTGATAAAAAGAGAAAATCCCTGTTTCCCAAAACTGGTTGTGCAATATAGACAATATCGCAGGCAGAGCAAGCGTGTCGGCGGTGATTTGTCTATATTGTACAACGAATATTCTAAAAAGCAGAGTTTCGCAATTACCTATTATTTTGTCAGCATAGATAAAATTTTGTTGCTTCGGGTGATAAAGCGTGTCATAGACTCTGCATCTAGCGGGGTATGGGCTAGCAGTGCCAAGTCATAAAGCTGTTCGCATACCATATCGGTGTTTTCCCCCTCTGGGTTAGCTAAAATGAACTGAACCAAATCGTTGTTTGCATTTAACAGGAGAGTCTGCTGGGTACCCCCGAACATGTCAGGTGACATCATGCCGTTCATGCTGTAAGCCTTCATCATATCCTGCATTCTTCTTGTTTCCTCTGAAAGAGTGATCATAGAAGAAATGGAGGTATTTTTCAGCTTCTCGACTTTGACAGTAAGCTTATCATTGTTGAGAGCTTTTTTAAATATTTCAGACAGTTTATCGGTAGATTCTTTCATTTCTTCTTCGGAAATGTCCTCTTTAAAGGTATCGGTTACACCGGAATCCACACGGGTAAATTTCAGCTTATCGTTTTGCTGCTCCTGGTGTGTGATAAATGGTGTGTCAATGTTGTGGGTAAGGACGACCACATCGATATCCTGTTCCTTGAACATGTTGATATATTGGGATTGCACCTTCTCATCATCCGTATAAAATACAGTGTTTTCATATTTTTCCTTTCCTGTTTCCAGATATTCAGGAAGTGTAACGTACTTGCCGGCAATATTCTTGTAAAGGATATAGTCTTTCATCTTCTCATCAAATTTGCTATCCTTCAGGCAGCCAAATTTGATAAATGGGCTTAAATCATCCCAGTAGCTTTCGTAAGCTTCACGCTCTGTCTTAAACATGCCGGAAAGCTTATCAGCCACCTTTTTGGTGATATAATCAGAAATCTTCTTTACGAATCCATCATTTTGCAGGGCACTGCGGGATACGTTAAGAGGAAGATCCGGACAGTCAATAACACCCTTTAGTAATAAGAGGAATTCAGGAATGACCTCCTTGATATTGTCTGCAATAAATACCTGATTGTTGTATAACTTAATGGTTCCCTCTAAGGTTTCATACTCTGAGTTAAAGCGAGGGAAGTAAAGGATACCCTTTAAGTTAAAAGGATAGTCCATGTTAAGATGAATCCAGAACAACGGCTCTTTGAAATCAAGGAATACCTTGCGGTAAAATTCCTTATACTCCTCCTCTGTGCAGTCATTAGGATGCTTGGTCCAGAGCGGACGGGTAACATTGATTGGTGTTTCCTTTGGCGCATCCGGTTCTTTATCAGTATCGCCATCAGCGGTATTATCCTCTGCGGTGGTGTCTTCGTTCTTTGCTGTCTCTTCCACTACATCAGAATCCACTACATCATTTTCTTCTTCCTTGGCAGAATCAGCATTGGTAAAGTAAATTTCCTCCGGCATGAAGGAACAGTATTTCTCTAAAACTTCCTTTACTCTGTATTCATTTGCAAATTCATAGCAGTCCTCATTCAGATAAAGAGTGATTTCTGTGCCATGCACATCGCGGTCGCCGGTTGACATGGTGTAATCGGTTCCACCATCACACTCCCAGAATACAGGTTCAGCCCCATCCTGATAGGAAAGTGTATTAATGGTAACCTTGTCAGCGACCATAAAGGTAGAGTAAAAGCCTAAACCAAAATGACCGATAATCTGGTCATCGGTTGCTTTGTCTTTATATTTCTCTAAAAAGTCTGAGGCGCCGGAAAATGCAATCTGATTGATATATTCATTTACCTCGTCTGCAGTCATACCAATACCATTGTCAATGAATGTAAGTGTTTTGTCTGAAGGACTTGCGATAACGTCAATACGGTATTTTTCATCATCTGCCTCCTCGTATTCACCAATCATAGCAAGTTTTCTTAGTTTGGTTACCGCATCACAAGCATTTGAAACAACCTCACGTACAAAAATGTCATGGTCTGAATACAACCATTTCTTGATAATTGGGAAAATGTTGTCACTATTGATGGACAAACTTCCTTTTTTCTTTCTTGGCATAAAAACATCTCCTTAATATATAGTTATATTTTATTTCGTTCGGTAGTGAACATAAACTAATAATAGTATAGGCTGTTGGAAAAGTCAAGAAAAAATTAGCACTCAACGAGAATGAGTGCTAACAAAAGATGAAAAGAGTAATATCCGTAAAAAAGAAACCCATAAAAATATGGGAAAAATCCGGTTACTGGCATGTGATGGCTAAAGCTTTTAAAATGGTCAGGGTATGAGAGGTGAATTCCTGCTCTAAATGTTTTTCCAGTGTAAAAATCTGGTAGGAAATGCCGCATATCACAGTAAGTTTGTTGTCCTGGAAAAGAATATTCAAAAACATTCCATCAATGTCTGTAGCTGTCAGATTGGAGTGGGTTGATTCTAGCACTGAACGGGTATCTGCATGAGAAAGTTTTAATACAATCTTAAGCTGTGAAGGAGTTTTCTTTCCCTTGATTAGAGAAAATATCCTCTCTTTGGTAGTCTGCCATAGCAGGTAGGGAGTGTCACTGGCATTTTTGGCATTCCATTCATCCTCTGTAAAGAAGTCCTTGTTTATATGTCCGTCCAGATTATAAGTCATATCAGTGCGGATGAGAGCGGAAACAAATTCATAGGAATCAAATGTATTGGTTTGAAATAGAAGCTGCATAAAAGGTTTGATATCCAGTATTTCAATTGTCTGCATGGGTGCCTCCTGAAAGTTTGGGAATCATATGTAAAAACATATCATCAGTTTATCACCCGTCAGGACTTTCCGCAAGCAGGATTTCAGAAAAAAAGAAGAATTGCATTGCTAAATACTTTAAAAACAGGTATAATGGATGAGAATTGTGTGACAAAAGTGTGCTTCATAGAAGGTGCGAGGGCGCAAGAAGCACACTTTTGTTATGGGATTAATAAAGGGAGGAGATGTTTACTTGAGATATAAGAAAAACAGCATTCGAAAGCAGTTGAGTTCAGTTGTGCTGTTTCCGATTTTGATTCTGGGAATACTGATTGTTGTATTCGGTATCTTTTTAATATATGGATTTTATTCAGAGAGTATTCATAATGAGCTTGCTGCCACCACGCATATGATGATAGATTGTCTTGATCTTACTGTGCGGGGAGATTACGCATATGAGGATGGTATGCTCATAAAAGGGGATATTAATATTACAGATTCCACCATGCTGTATCGTATCAAGGAGGAGACGGAGATTGATACTACCATTTTCTGGGAGGACACAAGAATTCTTACGACAGTACAGAGTGAAAGTGGTGTTTCTGCAGTGGGTACGAAGGCATCACCTGATATTATTGAACATGTACTTGAAAATGGTGAGAATTATTTTTCCAAAAATGTAAAGATTAATGGAGAGGCATACATTGGATATTATGCCCCGCTTGAAAACAGCACCCATGTCGTTGTGGGTATGATTTTTGCGGGTAAGAATAAGATGGGTGTCTATAAGAGCGTGGGAATCCTTGTGTTGTGGTTTGTACTGTTTTCCGGTATTGCAGTCATTTTTGCAGTTGTTATGAGCAAAGGCTACTCGAACCAGATGGTTTCGGATATTGATCTGATCAACCAGTATTTACAAAGTATTTCCGAGGGTGATCTGACTGTGGATATGGATGAGCGCATTATAAACAGAACAGACGAAATTGGAGAGATTGGAATCTATGCAGAGAAGATGCGAAGCGACCTGCAAAAGCTGATTGAGATGGATCCACTGACATCTTTATATAACAGAAGAAGTTGTAACCACCAGCTCAGCAATCTTATGAAAAATGGAATTTCGTATACAATTGTAATGTGTGATATTGACTGGTTTAAGAAGATTAATGACCAATATGGACATGATGCCGGGGATTATGTACTGGTAAAGATTTCTGAGATGATACGGCAGAATTTAGAGGGCTGTGGGTTTGCGAGCCGTTGGGGCGGCGAGGAATTTTTACTTATCTATACATTGGACTTTGATGAGACAATGAAGAAGGTAGAGGAATTACAGCAAAGCGTGAGAGATTTTGATTACCTTTATGACACAAGGACTATAAAGGTGACTATGACTTTTGGTGTGAAAGAGTATGAGAGTGGCGTACCATATGAGCGGCTGATTAAGAGTGCAGATTATAAGCTCTATACCGGCAAGCGAAATGGAAGAAACCAGATTGTGAGTTAATATATTAAGGAGGAGAGATTAGTATGAAAAAGGCATTTGCAGGAATAATGGTTGGAGCATTGATTTTGTTAAGTGGTTGTGGAACTCCGAAGAATACAGTTCATTCCATAGAGGATTTGGCGGGAAAAAAGATTGGTGTTCAGCTAAAGACCACTGGTGATGTATATGCCAGTGAGATTGAGAATGCAGAAGTCCAGCGCTTTAATAAAGGATATGATGCAGTGGTGGCATTGCGGAAAGGTGAAATTGACGCAGTGATGTTAGATGATGCACCAGCGAATGTTTTTTTAAAGGAATTTGGAGATATTAAACTTTTGGATGAGGCATATGCAGATGAGGAATATGGAATTGCTGTAAACAAAGAAAATACGGAATTGCTCGAAAAGATAGATGCGGCTCTTGAAACCTTAAAAGCGGATGGAACGATTGAACAGATTACCAATGGATGGTTAAAGGAAGGTGTCGAGACAACCGCCTACGAAGGACAGGATAAGAAAGAATATGCAAATGGAGTTCTTATTATGGCAACGAATGCAGAATTTCCGCCATATGAAAGCAAGACGGATAGTGGTGAAATTATCGGAATTGATGTTGATATAATGCGGGCTGTTTGTGACCAGTTAGACATGGAGCTGCAAGTGGAGCACACGGCATTTGATTCGATCATCGCTTCCGTGGAGCGTGGAATGGCAGATGTCGGTGTTGCTGCTATGACGATTACGGATGATAGATTAGAGCAGGTGAATTTCTCAAAGCCATATGTACAGGCAAAGCAGGTAATTATTGTCAGGGACAATGACTAGTGTACTGTACCGTTCATAATTAGCCAATTCATACTGTCTATATCGCCATCTGCTGTGTTGTCATCAGTCGACGTAGCCACCGCTACGCCTCCTTCTTCCGCCTTGCAGAGTGACGATATATCCAGCATGACTTTAGCAAAAGATGAATGGTACAGTACACTAGTACATCATAAGTTAAATTCGCAAACGCCTAAGTAACACTAGGATTGAGAAAGGATTTATATCATGGAGCAATTGTTTGATTTGCTAGAGCAGGGGGTAACTGCACCCCATGTGATTTCCTACTTGGAAAAAGATTTGAATGCCAATGGGTTCAAAGAATTATCCTTAGAAGATGTGTGGAAGTTGGAGGAAAATGGAAAGTATTATGTAAACTTATATGGTTCAAGCGGTATCGCTTTCACCATCGGAAGGATGGGAGGGAAGATGCCGTCATTCCGTATTGCTATGGCACATAGTGATTATCCGAATTTTCAGCTTAAACCGGAACCAATGATAAAGGGAAAATACGTTACCCGTTTTAATGTTGAAATTTATGGAGGAATGTATCAGAAATCATGGCTTGATCATCCGTTAGGCGTGGCAGGCAAGGTAGTGATAAAGGGTGACAACGCATTTTCCCCAAAGGTCTTACTGTATAAGAGCAAACGTCCGATCTGTATTATACCGAGTCTTGCAATTCATATGGATGGGGAACTGAACAAAAAAGGAGCATTGGATACTGCAAAGGAATTAGTGCCGGTAACTGCCCTTTCGGAGAATGCGGACTTGTTAGGTGAAGTGGCAGAGAGCCTTCACATAACAAGGGATGAGATACTAGATTATGATTTATATTTGTATAATATGGAAAAGCCAGTCATCGTCGGGTTGGACGAATCCATGGTGGCTGCACCGAGGCTTGATAATATAACATCAGTGGGTGCAATTCTTTCCGGAATAAAGAATGCAACAGTGCCGGAAGGCGTTGTTGATTTGCTGGTGGTGTTTGACAATGAAGAGGTGGGAAGCCGTTCAAAGCAGGGAGCAGACAGTGAGCTTTTACCGATAGTAGTACAAAAAATTGGACAGGCTATATCGGAGAAAGCCTTTGCACTTTCCAGTGTTCTTCAAAAAAGCTTTTTATTGTCTGTGGATGTGGCGCATGCCCACCACCCGAACTATGAAGAAAAGAGTGATGCCACGAATAAGGCTTATTTAGGACAGGGCTTTTGTATTAAGAGAAGTGTGGGACAAAAATATGGCACTACCTCAGAAAGTGCAGCAGTGTTAAAGGATATCTGTGAAAAAAATAATATTCCCTATACGGTTGCGGTAAATAAGACTGGAATTCCGGGAGGAAGTACATTAGGTCCAATTGTAACCTCTCATTTGCCAATGCCTTGTGCAGATATCGGAATACCAATTCTTTCCATGCATTCAATCTGCGAGCTTGGAGCGGTAAAGGATTATGATTCGTTAAAGAAAATGATGATTGCTTTTTATGAGGCATAGAAGAAACGGCATGGTTGGAAGAAAACACCATGCCGTTTTTTACATAGAATGGAAGAAGGAAAGAAATAATAGTACCAGAAGGATAGAAATGTTTTTTATCCGGTATCTTAAAGTTAAATATAGGCAATTGCGAAACTCTGCTTTTCAGAACGTTCGTTGTACAATATAGACAAATCACCGCTGGGTACGCTTGCGCTACTCGTCGCTCGTAATGGTACTAAGCAATGTAACACTATGCCCACTAAGCTCGATCGAATCTCGCTAAGTGTGCAAGTGTACTTTCGTACTAGGCTCGAAGATACCTCGCCAAGTACGAAATGCAAGTACCAACGGCTCCAAAGTACCCTGCTTGCGATATTGTCTATATTGCA
This sequence comes from uncultured Clostridium sp., assembly GCA_947178445.1. Taxonomy (GTDB): domain Bacteria; phylum Bacillota; class Clostridia; order Lachnospirales; family Lachnospiraceae; genus CAG-590. The sequence goes on along the minus strand of CAMWYJ010000012.1, from coordinate 28,031 downwards.
CAACTAGGTTTTGGAAATAAGGAGTTTCGCAATTATCTAAAAGTTGAATATGGTGAAAGGATTGGTACGTTTTATGAAAGCAGTCGTTAATAAGGATGGATGCATCAGTTGTGGTCTATGTGTTAACACCTGCCCGGAGGTTTTTTCCTTTGATGAGGATAGCCGGGCAGAGGCAACCGGCCAGCTCACGGATGAAAATTTTGCTTCTGCTGAGTCTGCAAGGTCTGCCTGCCCAGTTGCGGTTATTGATATTGTAGAGGAATAGCATTAAAAGTATTCTGATAATTTTTTTTCAAAGTGCTGTAGTACCATATATAGCAGCATGGCGATCAAGCAAAGGATTAATATGGAGAGCAGCACATTGCTCATTTTGAAGGTCTGGGAGCCGTAAATGATAAGGTAGCCCAGACCTTCCCTTGCAGCAAGAAATTCACCGATTACGACACCGACCAGGCAAAGACCGATATTCACCTTCATAATGCTCAAGATATTAGGAACATTGCTGGGGAGAACCACCAGTTTTAAACATTGGAAACGGCTGCCCCGCAAGGTTTCAATCAGCTTTATTTTGTCGGGATCTACATTTATAAAGCCGGTATATACATTTAGAATGCTTCCAAATATTGCAACACTGCAGGCACATACAATAATTGTAGTTTTGTTGGCTCCAAGCCATACAATGAGTACCGGAGCAAGCGCAGATTTTGGCAGGGAGTTTAAAACCACAAGATATGGTTCTAACACCTTTGAAATTGTCTGATTCCACCAGAAAAGCGTAGCAATGATGAGACTTCCCGCAATCACGATAACAAATCCTACAAGTGTCTCATAAAGCGTAATGCCGATATGATAAAATAAAGAGCCATCCTTTACCATCTTAAAAAAGGTGCTCATCAGCTTTGAAGGGGAGCAGAATATGAAATCATTGATGATGTGCGTTCTTGCCGTATACTCCCATAATGCCAGAAAGCAGATTAATATGGCAAACTGGTATATGTGTATCAGAACCTGTTTTCGTTTCATGCTTGTTACATATGCATTCTGGCTTTCCGAAACAGGTGTAGATGAATTAGCTAAAGTCTTCATTTTCATCGTAGATTGCCTCCCAAATTTCATTATAATAATCATTAAACTCTGGAGCATTTCTGGAGGTCTTTGGTGTACGATTGTTAAGGCTTAAACGGATTGGGACAATCTTTTTTATCGTACCGGGACGCTTGCTTAAAACAATTACACGGTCAGACATGGAAATCGCTTCGGTAAGGTCATGCGTGACTAAAAGGGTACTGATATGGTTTTCCTTTATGATAGAGCCGATATCATCGGATACATTAAGCCTGGTCTGATAATCCAAGGCGCTGAATGGCTCATCTAAAAGCAAAATATCTGGAGAAAGGGCAAGGGTACGGATTAAAGCTGCCCGCTGCCGCATACCGCCGGAAAGCTGTCTCGGATAGGAGTCTTTGAAGTCCCATAAACCATAAGTGTGAAGCAGGTCATCAATAATAGCAAGATGCGTTGGATCAAGCTTTTTCTGGATTTCCAAACCAAGGGTGAGATTCTTATAAATGGAACGCCATTCTAACAGATGGTCTTTTTGCAGCATGTAGCCAATATTAAGGTCATTTATGGCTGCAGGTTTTCCGTTTAAATGGATGGAACCAGAGGCTGGCTGTAGCAATCCTGCCACAATATTTAACAGTGTTGTTTTGCCGCATCCACTGGGACCAACAAATGAAATAAATTCATTTTTATAAAGTTTAAATGAAATATCTTTCAAAGAAGTGGTTTCACAAGATATTGTGTGATATGAAAAATTTATGTCAAAAAATTCAAGAAGTGGTGTTTCCAATTTTTGGGCCTCCTTTTTTACCTTTACTATATTGTATTCAAAAGATATAAAAATGCCCAAATTTACCAAAATCAAAGGGTTGACGAAAAAAAATTGTTTCATTATAATAATCAAACCTGGATTTTTTCTGTATGATATGTGCATATTTGCAGATAATAAGGGTAATGTTTTTGCAATGTTGGGCAGGCTTTGTTTTGGCTTGCAATAAAATGATATACGATATATGAAAGCATAGAAAAGGTGATAGAATGGCGAAAATAACCAGGGCGGAGTTAAAAAGGCGCCGCCGGATTGAGCTTTACAAAAGAATAATTGTATATGGCTTTTTGGTAATGACAATTTTGCCAATTCTGACGAGTGTATTTCTGCTCTATAAGGTAAATGAGTTAGAAAAACAGATTGATTATGCACTGAGTGAGACTGGTGGAGATTATTTGACATTGCGGTCGAGCAGGGAGGCATTGCTTGGCAATCCGAACGCAAGCAGTGGAATATTTGCGGATTCTAAAAAGGCTGTTCTTGGCAACTCGAATGTAGATACGAACCATACAAAAAGTACAGCGGATGAACAGCAGGCAGAAAGCAGCAGCGAGACAGATACCGTAAAGAGCAGTGAAACGGCAGCGGTCGGTGCAGATATTGCACAGGAGCCATCTTCTAAAACGGCGCAGGAAGATGATACAGAAAAGGTAAGTGATGAAGAAGTAAAGAAGAACGTAAAGGGCAGGGTGTATCTGACCTTTGATGATGGACCTTCTATTTATACAGGTCAGATCCTGGATATTTTAAAGGCGAACAATGTAAAGGGAACCTTTTTCGTGATTGGCAGAGATGAGCAGTATTATGAATATTACAAGCGTATTGTGGAGGAAGGGCATACAATTGGAATGCATTCTTATACGCATGTATATCAGGAGTTTTATAAATCAATAGACAGCTTTGGCGCTGAGCTTACAAAACTGCAGGAATTGATTTATGATGTGACCGGAGTACAAACCAGAGTATTCCGATTTCCGGGGGGAAGCTCGAACAGCGTAGCACCCCTTCCAATTGAAAATTATATCGCATATCTGAATGAACATAATATCAACTATTACGACTGGAATTCGTTAAACGGTGATGCAGTAACTACGGGATTATCCCCGCAGACCTTGGTTGATAACATTATGAATGATGTGGCAAAAAATGAGGATTCTATCGTGCTGATGCATGATTTACAGACAACACACACAACAGTGGAGTCTTTGCAGTTACTGATTGATACACTGCGCACGGAAGGTTATGAGATTCTTCCGATTGATGAAAGCACACCGCTTATACAGCATGTGTCCTGTAATTCAGTTGAAGAATAGAGGAAGCAGATGAAAAAAGACAGGGGACTGTCGTACTGGGTTTATACTTTCTATGAAAGAGCATTTAACTTAGTATGACGGTCTCTTTTGTTATTATGGATATTCTTTTGGAAAATTTCGTAAAATTGTGGTAGAATGATATGGAATCAGGGAAAAGGTCATGCGTTCAAAACTCTGGCGTCATAATAACAAGGAGCCGATAGTTTGTTTTGCCAATAGAAAGAGCGGATAGAATATCATGGATTATACACAGGCAATGGAATATATGGAGTGGATTGGAAAACGCGGCAGTATTTTAGGACTTGGACCTGTGAAAACGCTGTTAGAACGTCTTGATAATCCGCAGAATGAGAAAAAAGTGATACATGTAGCAGGAACCAATGGGAAAGGCAGTATCTGCACATTTTTAGAAGCCATGTACCGGGCGGAAGGAAAAACGGTAGGAAGGTATATTTCTCCGACATTGCACACTTATCTGGAACGGTTTCAGGTGAATGGAATTTATATGGCAGAGAGGGAATTTGCGAAGCTTTTAACCCGGATTATGCCCGTGGTACAGGGAATGGAGAAGGAGGGCTTAGAGCTTCCAACAGCCTTTGAGATTGAAACAGCAGTTGCATTTTTGTATTTTGTACAGCAGAGGGTGGATTTGGTAATCTTAGAAACTGGTATGGGCGGCAGGGAGGATGCGACCAATGTGGTGGCAAAACCATTATGTACGGTGTTTGCATCAATCGGCATGGATCATATGCAGTTTCTTGGAGATACTGTGGAACAGATTGCCTTGGAAAAAGCGGGGATTATGCGGGATAACTGCCCGGTGGTGTCCTATCCCAATCGACCAGAAGTTTGTGAAGTTCTTAAGCAACAATCAAGTTTACATAATATCAACCCTTTGTTTGTAAATATGGAGGAGATTGAAATTCTTTCAGAAACTCTGACAGGAAGCAGGTTCTGTTATAAAGGGGAGGAATATTCCATTGGACTGGCGGGAACCTACCAGATATACAATGCGGCCACAGCTATCGCCTGCAAGCTTTTGTTAGATGGTAAGCTGGAAAAAGCAGCGCTTTCCCGTGTGCATTGGGAGGGACGGTTTGAGCTGGTGTCTGAAAATCCGCTGTTTTTGAAAGACGGAGCACATAATATGGATGGTGCAGAGGCGCTTTATAAAAGTCTGCAAAAGCATTTTACAAATAGAAAAATTATCTTTATAATAGGAGTATTAAGAGATAAAGAATATGAAAAAATGATGGAGCTGCTCTGTCCGATGGCATCTTGTGTCTGTACGCTGACACCGGACAGTATAAGGGCGCTTGAAGCAGAAAAACTGCAGGAAGCAGTGAGGTCTTATTGTCAAAATGTATTCTGCTTTGATTCTGTAGAGGGAGCAGTCCGCAAGGCAAAGCAGGTTTATGGGGAATATCAGCTTTCCGGAGAACGGGCTGTGATTGTGGCATGGGGATCTCTTTCTTACATTGGGCAGATTCAAGGATGAGCAGGTGATGGAACAGAAATGGAACGAATTGACCGGATAGTCAGTAATCCGATATACAGGGAAAAATTAAAACAGCTTGATGAATTAGAGCAGGAGCGTATTTATTGCAAGCATGGAATGGAGCATGCAGTAAATGTGGCAAGGATTATGTATATCAGGGCATTGGAACAGGGATTGGTGGTTGACAAGGAAATCATATATGCGGCAGCCTTGCTCCATGACCTTGGAAGATGTGACCAATATGTATATAATATACCGCATCATGAGGCAGGTGCCAAACTTGCAGTACAGATTTTAACGGAATGTGGGTTTGATGAAAGTGAGATTGCAGTAATTGAGGAGGCTATAAGGGCGCATAGAAAGGAAGAGCGGAGCTCAGGAACATTTTCGGCTTTATTGTATGAAGCAGATAAATTAAGCCGTGACTGTTATCGGTGTAAGGCTGGTGAAACCTGCAACTGGGCAGAGGAAAAGAGGAATCATACCATCCGGTATTAGGAAGAAAATCCGGGTTTTTATTCATAACCATAATATTATACAGGATGCAGGAGGACATCGCATGATAATTGGCAGCAGAGAGTTTGATCTGGAGAATCACTTTTATATGATGGGTATTTTGAATGTGACACCGGATTCCTTTTCAGATGGTGGTAAGTTTAATGATATGGATAAGGCACTTTACCAGGCTGAGAAATTGATTGAAGATGGGGCCGATATTTTAGATATTGGCGGAGAATCTACAAGACCGAACCATATCAAGATTGGTTCGGCGGAGGAAATCGATCGGGTATGCCCGGTCATAGAACGGTTGAAGGAACAGTTTGATGTGCCGGTATCTTTAGATACTTATAAATCGGATGTGGCGGCAGCAGGAATTGCAGCAGGGGCAGATCTCTTAAATGATATATGGGGGTTAAAATGGGATGGCAACATGGCAAAGGTCATTGCAGATACCGGTGTTGCATGCTGTCTCATGCATAACCGTCCTGATATGGAGTATCAGGATGTGGTGGTTGATATGCTTAGCGATTTGCGGGAGAGTGTGGATATGGCACTCGCAGCGGGAATTGAAAAAGATAAGATTATGCTGGATCCGGGAATTGGATTTGCAAAGGATCTTGGCATGAACCTTATGGTCATGAAACATTTAGACCGGATGAAGGAGTTAGGATATCCGGTATTGCTGGGAACCTCTCGAAAATCGATGATTGGCAAAACACTTAATCTGCCGGTGACAGAGCGGGAGGAGGGAACGCTTGCAACCTCTGTTTTAGGACTTATGGCGGGCTGTTCTATTTTTCGGGTGCATGACGTGAAAACAAATCTTCGCGGACTTTGCATGGCGGAGGCAATTCTAAAGGCATAGGGGTGCAGTAACGTTTAGAAAATGGGAGATTGCATATGGATTATATTAGCATTGACAATTTGGAGGCCTTTGGATACCATGGTGTGTTTGAAGAGGAGGCATTTCTTGGACAGAAGTTTCTTGTGACGGCAAGGCTTTATCTTGATACACGGCAGGCAGGAATGACGGATAACCTGAAGGCTTCTCTTGATTATGGGGAGGCGTGCCAGGTTATTAAGAAACTGGTAGAAACGGAGAGATATATGCTTATTGAAAGGCTGGCAGAGGAGATTGCCTCTAAGCTTCTGCTTACTTTTTCCTCATTGCATGAGGTAGAAGTTACCGTGAAGAAGCCCTGGGCGCCGGTTCATGTTTCGGTAGATTCTGTTTCTGTTACGATAAGGCGGGGCTGGCATAGGGTGTATCTTTCCATCGGTTCCAATATGGGAGACAGAGAGGGATATCTTGATTTTGCAATCGATCAGTTGAATGCATTACCGGATACAAAGGTAGCAGCTGTTTCGGATTATTTGGAAACAAAGCCATACGGTGATGTAGAACAGGATGATTTTTTGAATGGTGTGCTTATGATTGAAACGCTAAAGACACCGCAGGAGCTTTTGAAGACAAGCCTTTCCATTGAAAAAGAAGCACATAGGGAACGGCTGGTTCATTGGGGACCGAGAACGCTTGACATTGATATTTTATTTTATGATGACCTGATTCTGACAGAAGAGGAGCTCATCATCCCCCATGTGGAGATTCCGAAAAGAGAGTTTGTGTTAGAGCCGCTTTCGGCAATTGCACCATATTACATGCATCCGGTTTATAAGAAGTCAGTGGTACAGATGTTAGATGAGCTTCGTAAGACAGACTGTCAGATGGATGATAAATGAGAATGAGGAGTACGGATATGATACAAGATTTGAGTGTTACAAGAGAAGAAATTGACAAAGTGGATAAGGCGATTGTAGAGCTGATTGAAAAGCGTATGGATTTGGCATTGGAAGTTGCAAAGTACAAGTTGTCTACCGGCAAGCCAATTTACGATCGGCAGCGGGAGCTTGAAAAGCTTGAAAAGCTGGGTGCAATGGCTAGCTCTGAATTCAATGCGAAAAGTGTACAGGAGCTTTTTTTGCAGATTATGTCTGTGTCTAGAAGATACCAGTATAGCGTGATCGGTGACCAGGAGAAAACAATTGAAGGGATGTTTACACGAAAGGAAGAGCTGGAACGTTCAAAGGACACAAGAGTGGTATATGCCGGTGTGCCAGGCGCTTTTGCAGAGATGGCAATGGTGGATTATTTTGGTGAGGATATTCATGCGATTCATGTGAAGGAGTTCCGGGATGTGGCAGGTCTTGTGGCAGAGGGAGAGGCAGACTATGGTGTGCTGCCAATTGAAAATTCCACTGCAGGCTTTGTCAATGGAATCTATGATTTGTTAGACCGGTACCAGTTATCCATTGTCGGGGAACAGAAGGTGCGTGTTGACCAGTGCCTTTTGGGTATCCGGGGTACGAAGCTTTCAGATATTAAGACCGTATTTTCTCATCCACAGGGTCTGATGCAGTCAAAGGAATACTTAGAGGATAAGAAATGGAAAGCAGTCAGTATGAATAATACTGCAGTCAGTGCCAAGAAAGTCCATGATGACGGCGACAAATCCCAGGCAGCTATTGCAAGTGAGCGTGCTGCAAAGCTGTATGGATTAGAGATTATTAATCCGAGGCTTAATGTGTCGGATAACAATACTACCCGGTTCGTAATCGTGTCGAATAAGAAGGAATATGTGAAAAAGGCGAACAAGGTCAGTATTTCTTTTGCACTGCCGCATCAGTCAGGGACGCTTTACAATATTTTGGCGCATTTTATTTTTAATAATGTGAATATGACAAGTATCGAGTCGATTCCGCTTTCAGGAAGACAGTGGGAGTACTGCTTCTTTGTGGATTTCGAAGGGAACTTAAGCGATAATGCGGTGAAGAATGCATTAAAGGGGATTATGGCAGAGACGGAGGAATTCCGTATTCTTGGCTGCTTTGTTTCAGAATAACATTGTGATGGGAGGGATGTGTACATGGCAGTAAAGACATTTGCAGCAATTAATGTCGGTTCTACAGATGTATCCATGAAAATTTATGAGATTACATCAAAAAGAGGTTATCGACAACTGGATTATGTAAGAAATATCATTGAACTTGGTTCCGATACCTATGCAGACGGATATGTGTCACAGGATTCTATTTTGAAGCTTTGCGATATATTAAATCGTTTTTTCAAAAAAATGAGGGAATATGGTGTAACAGACTATAAGGCCTATGCCACAAGTGCAATCCGTGAGGCGAAGAACAAAATGATGGTGTTGGATCTTTTGAAGCTTCGTACCGGTATTGAAGTCAATATTTTAAGCAATTCGGAGCACCGTTTTCTGATGTATAAGGGATTAGCGGTGAAGGACAGTAACTTTGAAAAAATTGCAGAGAAGAACACAGCGATTGTAGATATTGGAGGAGGAAGCATCCAGATTTCTCTTATGAATAACGGCAGGCTTAACGCTACTCAGAATATACCAATTGGCGCATTGCGTGTAAGAGAGCGTTTAAAAACCTTTCAGATTGATACAATCCATTTAGAGCGTGTTATGGAGGAGTTTATTGAAAATGAGATTGATACCTTTACGGATCATTATCTTGGTGACAAAGAGATTAAAAATATAATCGCTATTGGAGACGAGGTGGAGAACTTGCTCCAGGTCATCCCAAGCCAGTCCGTTAGGGATCACTTGGATGAGCAGCAGTTAAATGCGATTTTTAAGGAGATCCTGTTGAAAAATCCGACAGAATTGGCTGCAGAGTACAAAATGCCGTATGAACGTGCAACGTTGCTGCTGCCGGCGGCTATGATATATAGTGTTTTCTTAAAGAAGGCAAAGGCGGACATGATATGGACGCCGAAGGTGGATTTGTGTGATGGAATCATTGTAGAAGAGATGCTTCGGACAAAGAATCTTGCAGTGTCCCATGATTTTGATGAAGATACACGGTCAGCTGTGCGTCAAATGGCAAAGCGGTACCACTGTAATAAAGGACACAATGTAAATGTGACAAAGCTTGCCACACATATATTTGATAAGACCAAGAAAATTCATGGGCTTGGGGCAAAGGAGCGCATGCAGTTAGAAATCGCAGCAACGTTGCATGATTGTGGTAAATTTATTAACATGAATGGTGCACCATATAATTCTTATGCCATTATTATGTCAACTGAAATAATGGGACTTTCCCACAAGGAGCGTGAGGAGCTTGCAAATATTGTAAAATATAATTCCCTGCCATTTCCGGATTATGACCAGATGCGGGGTGAGATGGAAGAAGGGAATTATATGACGATTGCAAAGCTGGTGGCAATTTTAAGGATTTCTAATGCTATGGACCGGTCTCACAAACAGAAAGCCAGTGCCTATGATATTGTGGTGAAAAATAAACAACTGGTTATCACCATTGACACCCTTTCGGATCTGGCATTGGAGCGGGGATTATTTGATGATAAGGCAGATTTCTTTTTACAGGTGTATGGAATCCGTCCGGTATTAAAGCAGAAAAGGAGTATATAGGGTATGAAGGAGAAGAGTAAATATTTAAAGCCGGAATATCTGGAAAACAGAGAGCTTTCATGGCTTCAGTTTAATAAGAGAATCCTTGCAGAAGCAAAGGATAAGAGTATACCGTTATTTGAAAGGATCAAATTTTTAAGCATTACAGCTTCCAATTTGGATGAGTTTTTTATGATTCGTATTGCATCCCTGATTGATATGGTGCATGCAGGCTACAAAAAGCCGGATCTTGCAGGCATGACTCCAAGCCAGCAGTTAGATGAAATCGTACCGGAGGCAAAAGCATTTATGGCGGAGCAGTATCGGACGCTTAACCGCTCTTTGCTGCCAAGGTTAGAGAAGGCTGGTTTAAAACTTGTAGAGCGTCATGAGGATTTGACAGAAAAGCAGGCAAAATATGTGGATGAGTATTTTAAAAAGGATGTCTATCCGGTGCTGACACCGATGGCAGTGGACTCATCCCGTCCATTTCCGCTGATTCAGAACAAAACACTTAATATAGGAGCTCTGATCAAGGATAAAAAGAATGAGAACGTAGTAGATATTGCTACTGTGCAGGTGCCAAGTGTACTGCCGAGAATCGTACAGATTCCGTCTGAACGGGAGGGAGAGAAGGCAATTATCCTGTTAGAGGAAGTGATTGAGCGGAATTTGGATAAGCTGTTCTTAAACTACACGATTTTAAGTGCCCACCCATACCGGGTTATGCGTAATGCAGACCTTACGATTGATGAGGATGATGCGGCAGATTTGCTAAAGGAGATTGAAAAGCAGATTAAAAAGCGCCAGTGGGGCGAGGTGATCCGGTTGGAGGTTGCGGACACCATGGATAAGCGTCTGCAAAAGAAGCTTATGGCGCAGCTTAATGTGGAGGAGAATTATATCTATAAGATAAATGGTCCGCTTGACCTTACCTTTTTGATGAAGACTTACGGAATTGATGGGTTTGATGAATATAAAATACCGAAGTTTACACCACAGAAGGTGCCGGGATATGACAGAGAGCGGGGAATCTTTGAGCAGATCAGCGAGCATGATATTTTGCTCCATCATCCATATTATGAGTTTACACCGGTTATTGATTTTATTTCCCAGGCAGCAAATGATAAAAATGTATTGGCGATTAAGCAGACGCTTTACCGGGTAAGCGGAAACTCTCCGATTGTTGCATCCCTTGCCAGGGCCGCAGAAAATGGAAAACAGGTTACAGTACTCGTGGAGCTAAAGGCCCGCTTTGATGAGGAGAATAATATTGGCTGGGCGAAGATGCTGGAGAAAGCAGGATGTCATGTAATTTATGGTCTGGTCGGACTTAAGACGCATTCAAAAATAGCATTGGTTGTCCGTAAGGAAGAAGACGGAATAAAGCGCTATGTTCATCTTGGAACCGGTAACTATAATGATGTGACAGCAAAGCTTTATACGGATATGGGACTTCTTACCTGTAGTGATTCGATTGGAGAGGATGCAACGGCGGTATTTAATATGCTGTCCGGTTATTCGGAACCGCCTGCATGGAATAAACTGATGGTTGCTCCAATCTGGTTAAAGGACCGTTTCCTGATGTTGATTAACCGTGAAGCAGAAAATGCAAAAAAGGGAAAAGAGGCAAGAATTGTTGCAAAGATGAATTCCCTTTGTGATCCAATGATCATAGAGGCACTTTATAAGGCGAGTGCAGCAGGGGTAAAGATTGATTTGATCATTCGTGGTATCTGTTGTTTAAAGACGGGTATTCCGGGCGTTTCTGAGAATATCTGCGTGCGCTCCATTGTAGGTAATTTTTTAGAGCATTCCAGAATCTTCTATTTCTATAATGATGGTTTTGAGGACGTATATATGGGAAGTGCGGACTGGATGCCGCGAAATCTGGATAAACGTGTGGAGATCACTTTCCCGGTGGAGGACGAGCAGCTGAAAAAAGAAGTGATTGGAATTTTAAGGCTTCAGTTAGATGATACGTTAAAAGCCCATATCCTAAAGCCAAATAGCAGGGAGTATGCAAAACAGGATCTTCGTGGTCTTAAGAAAATTGCAGCACAGGATGAATTTTGCAGGCAGGCATTGGAAAGCAGGGAACGGGAGAAGGAAGAACATAAAAACAGGATTTTTGAACCTGTGACCAGTGAGGGAAGAGTATAATAAAAGTATAAAAAATCCTTGACTTGCATAGGAATATATGGTAATCTATTCAAGTCGTGTGACAGACAACAAAGCAGAGTATCCACTCTCACCTTAGCGCATGAGGCGACTCGGGTTGAATATTAGAATGTGAACATGCAAGGTGCGTTTTCTAATAAAAGTGGATAGGTATGCTATCCACTTTTTTGGTGGAAAAGGAAGCATAAGGAATAGAATAACATTTTGAGATGGAGGTACAAAGCCATAGCCGAGTTAATGATTAATGAGCAGATTCGCGATAAGGAAGTTCGTCTGATTGGAACAGAGGGTGAACAGTTAGGAATCATGTCAGCAAAGGATGCTATGAAGTTGGCAAGAGAAGCAGAACTTGATTTGGTCAAGATTGCACCAAATGCAAAACCACCGGTATGCAAGATTATTGATTATGGTAAATACCGTTATGAGCTTGCCAGAAAAGAAAAGGAAGCAAAGAAGAAGCAAAAGACGATTGACATCAAAGAGGTGCGTTTATCGCCGAATATTGATACAAATGATTTGAATACGAAGGTAAACCAGGCAAGAAAGTTCTTATCAAAGGGTGATAAGGTTAAGGTTACTTTAAGATTCCGGGGCAGAGAACTTGCGCATGTAAACCAGAGTAAGGTTATTTTAGATGACTTTGCGGAAAAGCTTGCTGATATTGCAGCAATTGATAAGCCGGCAAAGTTTGAAGGCAGAAGCATGATTATGTTCCTGACCAAGAAATAAGATTATATACGGAAGCTTGTTCCAAAGCTCTTGAAAGTGGAATGAAGTTCCGGTTGTATATGATAAAATGCCATAAGCATTTTGCTTGTGGCCGTTGCATGCGACAGCATGAGAATTGTTAACAAACATTTAAGGAGGAAAATATAATGCCAAAATTAAAGACAAACAGAGCAGCTGCAAAGCGTTTTACAAAGACGGGAACTGGTAAGTTAAAGAGAAACAAAGCTTACAAGCGTCATATTTTAACAAAGAAGACAACAAAGAAAAAGAGAGAGCTTCGTAAGGCAGCAATGATGGATAAGACTAACGAGAAGGTAATGAAGAAGATTTTACCATATCTGTAGGATGCGTTGAATTTGGTACATGAATTAGGAGGAAATAAAAATGGCAAGAGTTAAAGGCGGCGTAGGCGCTAAAAAGAGACATAATAGAACATTAAAGCTCGCAAAGGGTTATAGAGGAGCAAGATCTAAGCAGTACAGAGTTGCAAAGCAGTCAGTTATGAGAGCACTTACTTCTTCATATGCAGGACGTAAGCAGAGAAAGAGACAGTTCAGACGTCTTTGGATTGCTCGTATCAATGCTGCAGCTAGAATGAATGGTTTATCATACAGCAAGTTTATGTATGGTCTTAAGCTTGCCGGTGTTGATATGAACAGAAAGATGCTTGCAGAGTTAGCAGTTTCTGATGCAGAAGGATTTGCAAAGCTTGTTGATGTTGCCAAGGCAAAATTAGCATAATGAAAGTAGAGATATTATCCTTGTCTGAATGGATCAGAATAGAGTAAATAATAGAATCAGGTGCATTTTGCACCTGATTCAGGATTACCAATCTTTCAGAAGAAAAATTGTAATTTTCTATTGCAATTTTCCTGAAAATGTAGTAATCTATCAAAGGTGCTTATTTACACCATAATTGAATATGCGGAAGTGCTGGAACTGGCAGACAGGCTAGACTAAGGATCTAGTGGTGGCAACACCGTGTGGGTTCAAGTCCCATCTTCCGCAGGATATGGCGCAAAATCGAACCGTAGTGGTTCTGGTTTTGCGTTATTTTTATTTATGGGCTTTCGCCTGTTTATATTGTCAACGAGGTACTGGAATCAAAAGAATGATGATTGTTATGATGTGGTCCATCGTATTATTTACCATGGCTGGCTGTGGAAAAAGGATGGAGAAGATGAATAAAAGAGCATTAAAAATCCGCTCACAAGTCTGCAGGACCGAAGCGGATTTTAATTCACTCAGGAGCTATCCACTTAGTGGATAGCTCCTTTACTGTCGGAAAACAAATAAATATGTTATCTGCTATCCAACATAAAACTATGGTATAGCTAGAATAACATAATTCTTTACAAAAATCAACATAAAAATGAAAAATATAGGAAAAAATAAAATTCGTGATTCAAGCAATCGAAGCTCAAAATATGAAATCTTAAAAGTAAAATTGATAATAACACAATAAATAGATTGTGGATGTAGTACGAAATATGATATACTACTGAACAAATGAAAAAATGGCAGGATTCAAGAACAAGAGAAATAAAATACTGGATTGTTTGTCAGTTGAGTAACATAAGTTTTATGATGATGGTGAATGTTTGAAATAGTTATATAAGAGCGAATTTTGAAGAGATTTGTATTGCTATAATATATTTAAGTTAGTAATTGATGAAAAGAGGAATAATTACTTTTGTTGTTACACGAAGGATAAACACAAGGAAAATGGGGATGAAGAGGATGAAAGAAAGAGTGTTAGCGGTCATTATGGCAGCAGTTATGGTGTTTCAGGGAATACAGATTGATAATTATCGCTATATATCGGAGGTGTATGCGGCAAGTGTTGATACTGCTGTTGAAAGCACGCAGTCAGGAAATACGCAGAGTAATACGGAAGCTGTTACAAATACAGTGGAAAAACAGGAAATAGGTGGAGAAGGACAGGAGAGTAATAAGCAGGAAAAAAACAATAAAAGCACAGATGGAAATGAAGCGGCTTCCTCGGAGGAACCAGGTGACAATACGGGAGAAGCGGAGAAACCGGAACAGTATTTTGAAGAACAGGCAGAAGAAGATGCTTCAGAAGAGATAATTGAAAAACCTGAGATTCCGCAGACTGCAGCACCACTTATCGGTGAGAATGGTGTTATAGAGGGCGATTGCAGTATTGACGAGATCAGTGTACTGACGGAGGATTTAGTGGTTACAGGCGATTTAAAAATAGCAAAACCTCTATTTTTAAATGGTCATACATTGACTGTGCAAGGTAATGTAACCCAGTCGGCAGCTCTTAGTGTCGATGGAATTCTGACCGTGGCAGGAAACCATGTGTGGTATGGTGGGGATATTATATTTTATGGCGGTAATCTGATCATTGAAAAGGACATGGAAATATCCGTAACGATGAATAACAGTCTCATCATGCATCACAAATCTGACCATTTGTTTGTAGGTGGTGATATGTCCATATATTACCGCAGTATGGCACAGACAGATATAGATAACGGTGTGATTGAATTGCAGGGAAGTTTTCTGCAGACGATGCAGTTTACGGAGTATTTTTGTAATGAAACATCCAGTGATTTTGTGATGTCCGGCGAAAGCTGCCTGTTATTAAGTGGAGCGGGGCTTCAAAATATCTATATCAGAAGCGAAGATACATGGTTTGAGCATATAGAGGTTATGACAGAAGGAAGAGAGAAAGAAGAAGGGGGTTATGATTTCGGAGAACAGCAGATTGCGTTTGGTTTATATTGCAATTTTGGGGATTATGAGGGTTATGGCTGTCCTACCAGCTATGGCTACGTGCCGATTGAGGCAGGAACTCTTTGCGAAAATACAACAATATATGGAAATGGATATCTTGCGGAGGGTGAGCTTATACTGAACGGTTATACACTTGATGTTCAGGGAGATTTGATCCAGAACGGAGATGTCAGGATTGGAAGAGGTAACCTTAATGTATATGGAGACTACAGGGTTCAGTCCCTTGTGCAAAAGGGTGTGGAGAAAACATATGCATCCACAGCGGCACTTGTCGATTCGAAAAGTATGGGTACAGTCCATATATATGGTGATTTCATCACAGAATCAGTTACAGACCATACCGGATATCTGACAAATGGTGCATGGTATTTTAACGGGGATATTACGCAAAAAGGAGAAACGGCAAAAAATTTTGTTACCAGTGAGAACTGGTCTGGCAATATGTGGCGGTGCAGTTACAAGTGTGAGAAACAGAAGGAACGGCATATCTGTTTAGATAATCCGACAGATAATCCGATTTGCAGGCTGAATGCCAACGGATATTATAGTAGGGTCATAGCGGATCATGGAATATATTTTTTACAGCCGGCTAGTTCACAGTTGGAGATAGAAGGGCGTTCGTTCATTAATCAGGATAATATAAATTGCATGAAATCCTCGTATTGCGATGTGGAGATATTTGGACCGGTTGATTTGGGAACGGAAAACTATTACATATATGGTGATGTGACGCTCCGTGATGACTGCACATTGAATGGAGGCTTTCTTTCCTGCAAAAATCTGACGGTATTGCATGGAACGTTATCGGTAAAAAGTGGAAGGATTTATATAGAGGATAATTTAGAGTTTCCGGACGGAAGTGACGGAACCCTGTCAATGACCGGGGAAGTAAACAGTAGCAGCATAGCGTGTAAGAATTTCTATATGGGAAGCATGGCTTCTTCCGGTGAGATATCGGGCGGTAACCTCAGTATAGAGGGAAATATGACACAGAGCAGTCATGGAGCGGCCGATAACCTGGTGACAACCGATAAAGCGGTTGTTACATTTAACGGGAATAATGTTTTACAGAAGGTGAATTTTGGGAGCAACGAGGCTGTTTTGGAAAACGTTGAGATTTCAAATTATGGAAGCGGACGTGTGTCTTTTGAAACAGAGGTTACGATTCACAATCTGGATAACAAGTCAAATAGTCTCGTTAAGGACGGCATGGAGGGCTATACCTTAACCGGAGATATGACTTATACAAAAAATATAACTCTTTATGGCGGTGTATTGGATTTGAACGGTCATACACTGACGGTGGACGGTGATTTTACGGTAGCGCTGGGTACTGTGGTAATCAATGGCGGAAGATTGGTCGTAAAGGGCGATATGCGGCTCCAGGATGTGAAAGAGACGCAGGGTGGACAAGAATATTCTTCAAGCAACGGAATGCTGGTCATGTATAAAGAAGAGGATGTTTTAGAGATTGGCGGTGACTGGTATATCCAGGTGGATGAGGAACCTGGAGGAAATATGACGAAGGGAACGGTATATCTTGCGGGAAATCTCCAATATATAGATGAAGTTACATACGGAAGCCGTAATGAAGTACTCATTGGCGGGGCAAAGCTGTGCTTAAATGGTGAAAAGGAACAAATGTTGCAGCAGATGACAGGGGGAGTTAAACAGCGAGGCTATCTGCTGCTTGGTGGTCTGGATATTCAGAATCCGTCAAAGGTGTCAATTGATATGGGATGTCGTTTACAGGGGAATTTTTATGCAGTGGAAGGGGCGGATGTTACATTTGAAAGCCTGAATGTGGATAAGCTTCAATACATCCAGATGCCGGAGATGACAGGTGATGTAACGGTAATTGGAGAAAGCCGTCTTGACAGGGATTTGAGCATTCATGGTAATTTATCTGTGCTATCCCCTGTCTCGCTTGGCGGGCATCATCTGGACGCAAAAGAAATCCGTGTGTCTTATGGGAATCTTGTTTCTGTCGGTCCAACATATGTGAAAGAATGTGGCAGTATCAAGGTGGATACCGGAAACCTCAAAGCAGGTACGCTCTATTTATATGGAATTTTGGAAATGACTGAACCGGAGGGGCAGGCAGAGATTGGTGAGTTCCAGGTCAATATGCAATGTAAAGATGAGGGCTATATGACAGACGGAACAATCCGTGTGACAGGTGATTATCAGGATAATTCGGCAGCCGGTTATGGAATACTGCCAACGAAAAACCACCGTATTATATTTGAAAAGAAAAATGGTTCGGAAGATAATCTGACCCGGATCATGTTTCATGATTCGGATTCCATATTTAATATAGCGGAGCTTGTATATGATATACACTGGTATACATCTGACCGGTACATGAGTGATATTGCTAAGACACTGATATGTGAAGATGCAGACGAGGAACCGCCAAGTGTTCCACAAAAGCTGACCTGTAAGAGCAGTGGATATTATTATGTAAGCCTTAGCTGGGAGGAGTCTTCCGATAATACGGAACTAAAGGAATACAGGATATATCGAAATGGCGAATATATTGGTAAGTCACAAAGCACCTATTATGTGGATAAAAGCCTGCCTTGTGATAAGGTGTATGAGTATTGTGTGACTGCTGTGGATACATATAAAAATGAATCAGAATACAGCAAAAAGATTACAGCCGGTACCAAAGCAGACAAAAAGGCACCAATTAGAAAGGCTGCCCCGAAAATCCATACCGATTCCGGAACGGTTACCATGGATTTAAGCGAAAGCTTTCATGACGGGGAAAGCTATGTCGATTATTATATCGTGACACGCAATGGAGAAGAGATTGCGCAAATTCCGGAAAAGGTAACCATCGAATATCCGAATGCAAATGGTGATATGGTAAGCAGCTGTATCCGGGCTGAAAAGGCAGTATTTAAGGACGAAGGGCTTACGAATGGTGTAGCGTATCAATATACAATTTCAGCAGTTGATGCAGCGGGTAACGTATCGGAGAAAGAGTCCGTTTCAGTGACACCGTATCCGCTCCCGAAGGCTCCGGCTGAATTTAAGGCAGAAGCAGGAGAAGGGTATGTACACCTGTCATTTCTGATGAGCGGAGAGGAAGATTGCAAATATTATAGTATTTACCGGAAAGAGAATTCAGAGAAGACATTTCAATGGATTATGGATATTCAAAATACGGAGAAGAAGGTTAAGGATGTCATTGACCGTGATGTCAAGCCGGGGTATCAGTATTGTTATTACATTAGAACGACAAACCAGTATGGGGATGAAGGGGAAAAGACAAGTCAGAAGATTGTAAAAGCGGTTGCGGATACCACCCCGCCTGTGATCACGAGCATCCAATACAGCATTGACGGGGAAAAAATCAATGAGCCGCTGCAATTTTATGTTGCGGCCAGTGATAAGGGGTATATTAAGGATATCAAAGCCTATTACCGTAAAAAGGATGAGGAGCGGGAGGTTCCGATAAAGGGTGAGGCATTAAGAGGGGAGGATACAGAAAAAAATAGAAGATTTGTACTGGATACAGAAGGGTTGAAAGGAGAATATGTGCTTCGTATCACTGCAATTGATTATACAGGCAATGAAGCGGAGGAGACGAAGGCAATTAAGGTAAACATAGAGGGTTTAAAGCCGGTGCAGGGAATCGAGACATCGGCAACGGATTCAACGGTATCGATCAAGTGGGAAGCATTAGATGGAGCAAAGAAATATGTTGTAGAGCGCTATGATAACGGAAGTTATGTGGCATATGTGGAAAAATTGAAAACGGAGCGGTATTGTTAGATGAGAATTCAGATATAGAACGAACCTATTACCAGACAGGAACGGATAGCCGGAGGTACCACATCGTAAAGACGGATGAGGGGTATACGCTCTATATGAAACAGGAGCAGTATCTGTTTGATTTGGAGGGACGGCTTACCGGCTATATTACGGAACAGGGAAGCAGGGTTGCCATCAGCCGGACAGAGCAAACAATGACCGTTACGGATTGTGCCACTGGGAAGTCCATTACTGCGTTATACGATAAGAACGGGCGTATCATAAAGGTGGAGGATGCCGCCGGCAATACAACCGGATTTGCCTATAACGGAGACTGTATGGTAAGGCTTACCGGAAAGACCGGAGCAGTTCTGACTTATGAGTATGATGAGAATGGGCACATTACGAAAGGACTGGAAAATAACGAGCATGTTTACGTGGAAAACACGTATGATGAAAAGGGAAGGGTTCTTTCACAGATTTCTAACGGTTCGGAAGCGGAAAAGACAGTCTTCCAATATACAGAAAACAAGAAAGATGAGACAACCTCGGTTGTTATGATAAATGCAGACGGGACGAAGGAAAAGGCACTGACTGACCGGTATGGACAGGGTTTACGCTACGAGAATGCCATTGGCGGGGTGACGGAATATCGCTATAACGATAAGCAGGATCTGACCGGATACCGGATGCCGGATGGCAGTGGGGCAGATTATACCTACGATGCCAACGGTGACCTTACAGTGATTACGGAGACGACCGGAAGGAAAACGACTTATACCTATGACGAAGGGCACCGGATCACCGGCATGACCTGTAATGACGGAACGGAGGTACATTATACCTATAATGAAGCCGGACAGAGGACGGCAGTTTCCGGAGCAAACGGGCTGGCTGCAGAATATACCTATAATGAAAACGGTCAGGTTCTGACGGAAAAATCAGAGCTTGGAACGATTCGGTATACCTATAAAGACGGACTTCTGTATTCGGTTACGGATTATGCCGGCTTTACCCAGAAGCTTTCCTATGATGCCAATGGCAATGTAATCCAGTATATGGATGCCAATGGTGTGGTGACAAATTATGAGCTGGATGCATCGGGAAGAGTGCTGTCGGAAAGCGTTACCGTTTCTGCCGGAAAGAAGGCGGTAACCTCCTATACCTATGACGTATACGGAAACCTCCTTTCCAAGACGGATGCGGGCGGCAATACGACAAAGTATGCCTATGATGAAAATGACCGCCTGTCCACAGAGACAAGACCGGATGGCAGTACCATAACCTATCAGTATAATGAAAATGGCAATATCACGCAGATTACCTATCCGGATGGAACAACGGAGGTTTCAGCAGTCTATGATGCGGCCGGAAATACCTTAGAGCTTTTGGATACCCTGCGGTCTGTCAGCAAGGGAAGCTACAGTGCAGGAAGCCAGCTTCTATCCATGATACAGCCAAACGGTGGAGTGGTAAGCTATGCCTATTACGATAATGGACTGTTAAAAAGCCAGACCGATGCAGAGGGAAATACCCAGACAATTACATACGACGGAGCAGGACGGGTGGTTTCGATAACAGATGCGGCAGAAAATTCTACAAAATATAGATATGACAAATATGGGAATCTGGCAGCCGTAGAGGATTGTCTTGGCAATACCACCCGGATGGAGTATAATGCTTTTAGGAAAGTCGTTAAACAGACCGATGCAAGGGGAAATGCCACAAGGTATGAATATGACAAAAACTTAAACTGTAACCGGATAACGGATGCAGAGGGAAATGTGACGGAGCTTGCCTATGACGGAACCGGAAGAATTATAAAAGTAACCCGGAAAGGAAAGACGGAGACGGAGGATATCACCCTGTCCCTGGTCTATGATGCGCTCGGTAACGTTACGGCTGTGACAGACGGGGAAGGGAATACCCAGAAAATGCGGTATAACCTGAATTCCCAGCTTACTGCTGTCTATGATGCATATGGAAACCAAACCGCAGCCTATACCTATGATGTACTCGGCAATGTGGCATCCGTGACAGATGCGGACGGGAACCGGACAGAGAACACGTATGATGCATTTGGCAATCTCATAAGGCAGTGGAACCAATCTGCGGATACCGCTGTAGAGTATACCTATCTGGGCGGAAAGTATCTGTCCATGTCAAAGGATGCGATGGGAAATACCGCTTCCATGACCTATGACAGTATGGGCAACCTTGCAAGCATCACGAACCCGAACGGTGGTGTCACAACCTATCGGTATGACCTGAATAACAATTTAACCGATGAGATAATCGGTGAGGATTACCATGTAAGCTATACCTATAATGCGCAAAATCTTGCGGAATCAAAGACTAACAGCCGGGGACAGAAGACCGCGTATGAATATGATGCCCTTGGAAGAATCACGAAGCAGTCGGATGAGGCAGGAACCATTTCCTACGCCTATGATGAAAACGGGAATGTTTTAACCGTCACGGATGAAAGCGGAACGATTACCCGGACATACGATAAGGCGGGCAGGGTAAAGACGTATGAAGATGCAAAGGGAAATAAGATCACATATGAATATGACAGCTTCGGCAATGTAAGCAGGCTGACCTATCCAAACGGCAGGGCGGTTACCTATACCTATGACAAAAACGGAAACGTAAAGACCGTTACAGACTGGAAGAAGCGGACCACGGCATACAGCTATGACAAAAATGGAAGGCTGGTAAAGACCGAGCGTCCGGACGGAACCGTGGAGATTAGAACCTATGACAAGGCGGGCAGGCTTACTTCCATCCTTGACAAAAAGGGTGAGACCGTTGTCAACAGCCAGGAATACAGCTATGACGCTTCGGGGAATATAACGCAGCTTAAGGCATTAGAGAGTGGAGAATTAAATTTTGGAGCACTTTCTGATGTGAAGATGACATATGATAAGAATAACAGACTGCTTACCTATAACGGAGAGAATGTAGAGTACGACAAGGACGGCAACATGGTCTATGGTCCTCTGAATGGAAGCATGGCAGCGTTTACCTATGACTGCCGGAATCGTTTGGTGAAAGCAGGGGATACCGTCTATGAGTATGATGCGGAGAATAACCGGATTGCGGTAACAACCGGAACAAAACGGATGGAATATGTGGTAAACAGCCAGCCGGAGTTAAGCCAGGTGCTGCAGAGTAGGGTTACGGATACCACCAGCAAAGAGACAAAGCCGGAAGTAACATACTATTTCTACGGAAAAGGCTTACAGTCGCAGGAAAATGATACAGACGGTTACCTGACCTATCATTTCAACAACGTGGGAAGCACCATGGCGGTGACGGACTCAAATGGTAAAGTTGTGAAGGAATATGCCTACAGCCCGTATGGGGAACTGCTGCTTGGGGAAAGTGACGGAAATATCCAATTCCTGTATAACGGACAGTATGGTGTAACCACAGATGATAACGGCTTGTATTATATGAGGGCACGTTATTACAATGTGGATATCAAGCGGTTTGTGAACCAGGATGTATTGACCGGAACGTTAGAGCGAATCAGCAGTCTGAACCGGTATGCTTATGTGGAAGGGAATCCGGTGAGCTTCCTGGACCCGTTTGGGTTGGAGAAAAAATATAATAGTGAGACATACAATCAACATAACTGGATAACTAATTTTTCGTATCTTCTAGCATGTATTAATATTTCATTTCCTAATCCTGTCACGATGGTTGTGAGCATTACAATTGGTTGCTATGATATTGGGTTGTTTTTATACGATTTATCAGAATATGATCCATTAAGTGATGCGGCAGTTGAAACATGGAAAAATATAGGAAAAGACATAGCAGGACTTATACCGGGAATAGGGGACTATATTACTGTTGCTTTATTTTTAAAAGATAAGTATGATAAAGGAGAGTTATAATGCATTTAATAAAATATAGTGAATATCCATTTATTTTAGTTGACAATATTTTTTGGCTTATAGCACAAATCATAATAGGTTTGGTTTGCGTTGAAGATATAATGTTGTGCACTTTGATTCTAATAATAACGATTTTAATAAGTATTCCTATATTGATATATTCTGGAATAAAGATACAAAATAATAACAGTCTTGTTGAAAAAGGCGAAATTATACAGGCAAAGATAAATAAATCAGAAACAAAGATTGTGTTTGGGTTGAAAGGCTTTCTTATATTGCAACTACAATGTTCGATGTTTAAAGATGGAACTATCCAAATTTTTAAGGAACAATATATGTTTGATAGGAGAGATAAAGAGAAAATATTTAATCGTCTCGAATGTATAGATACAGTTGAAGTTTTGGTAATAAATGAATTAAAAAAATATCAGATATTGGCAGATAACATATTAGGGGGAATATGTAATGACACATTTTTCTATTGCCCAAGTAGTATGAATTATATTTTATTGATATTAAATATAGGAATCGGATTGATGAATATAGTAAGAATGCTTATCCATTAATAATTACGGTGAAGTGTGAAAAGGCTTACAGTCGCAGGAAAATGATACGGATGGTTACCTGACCTATCATTTCAACAACGTGGGAAGTACCATGGCGGTAACAGACCAAAATGGTAAAGTGGTGAAGGAATATGCCTATAGCCCGTATGGGGAACTGCTGCTTGGGGAAAGTGACGGAAATATCCAGTTCCTGTATAACGGTCAGTATGGTGTAACGACAGATGGTAACGGCTTGTATTACATGAGAGCACGTTACTACAATGTGGATATCAAGCGGTTTGTGAACCAGGATGTGCTGACTGGAACGTTGGAGCGGATCAGCAGTCTGAACCGGTATGCTTACGTGGAAGGGAATCCGGTGAGCTTCCTGGATCCGTTTGGGTTGGAGCCTTTTGATACAACACTTTTACATAACGTAGCAACAGCATTAGGGCTAATAGGAAATGTTATTTCTCTTGTTGCCCTGCAAATAGGGTTGGTTTTTTCCATTATTGGTGGAAGTATGGATATTTTATTATCAAGCTATGACCTTATTCAGCATATAAAACAAAATGATAAAGATGGGATTGCTAAAGATATCCTTAATATTGCAAAAAATATTGTAGGTCTTATTTTTTCAGGAGTTGGATATGTAAAAACAGACATTACTAATGACTGGAATATGGCTTCAAATTTTAAAGGAATTATGGGAGGATATGAAGCAGAAATGGAATATAAATTGGCAACAAATAATGGACTATTTAGTGTTAGTGATTGGATAAATAGAATTTTGACAGGGGGAAGTATAGTTGACCTTGTTAAAGCTGTATTTTAAAGGTAGAAAGGAAAAAGATGTTTAATAAAGGAGATAAACTGTTATTAATTATTTTAAGTGTTGAGATAATAATTTTTTATATATTGCAGGAAGGTCCTTTGCAATATGTAGAGTACTATGTATATGCCAGTAATATTGGACAATATAGTGTAGTTACTGCAGAGGTTGAAAAAACACATCGTATTGAACCGCATGGCAGATTAATTCTCCGATGGAAATGGGCAGATATTGTATATGAATATGGTGGTCAACAATATAATGCAACAGTACACTCATATCCAGAATTAACCGAGGAAAGGGAAATCTTGATAGCAGTAAAAACGGGCAATCCCCAAAGAGTATTAAGATGTGTGCCATACAAGTTGACGAAGAAAAATGAGATACACATAATAGTTTTTTTGAGTCTTATAATATGTATGATATTATTTGTTATTATAAAGAATAAGATACTAGAAAAAAATTCAAAAGTACATACAGATTCTTTTAAAGAAGAAATTAGCAAACAAGAAGCAGATAAGCAGAAGTGTGAAAGGAAAAAAGAATATATACTGTCTCATTTAAAAAGTAACGAAGAAGTATTGTATAATAAAGAGTTAGTCAGTAAATTACAAGTTTTAGTGCATGAAGATTTTATCTGGTGTTTAAAATATTTGTCCAAAACTGATGTGGCAAATAACATTTTATTGTTAGGTATTGATGGAAATGGGGAATATGAATTTGTTTCTGAAACGGTGAATCTTAGAGAACGGGGGTTGCCAAAGCAATATTATGCTATTGCAAAGGTAGAAAATAACTATTTATGTGGTAGGGCAGATTCGCATAGAATATATTGTTTTTCAGAGTCATTGGGGATTACAAACACCCCTTATGCGACTATTTTTGATTACATAATTAAAAAGATAACTTGATGGCATTTGAATATGTATCTTTTTGTGAATCATATATAAGATAAATTATACGCAAAGTTTGTTGTGTATTGACGGAGAAAAGAAGATGTCTATTAAGCGAAGAAAAGATATGAATAATGAGGAAAGAATTTCTCGGATTGTCAAGCGATTGACGAATAATGAAAAATATAGATCGTTTTGGTTTAGATCTGATTTTATGTATGGTATATATTTTTTGCTGCTGATATGCTTTTTTACAATAGAGGAGGCTTTGTTTGCCAGTAGTTTTATTATAGGTGCGTTGAGCATAATCATAGTTTTTTTATTAGTTGTCATATGCATACTTAAAGTAAAAAGGAAAAACGAAAGAATGCTGACGCAATACAATCGTATAAAAGCAAAAGTAAATATCAAAGAGGTAACAGTAAGTCCACCGAGTAGACGTTATCGGAAAATGGCGGAATATTATATAGTTGCATATTATGTGAAAAATGAAAGAACTTATAGATATCAATGCACAATACGTGACGAACAATTAGATTTATATCATGTTATGTTGAGACTGTTAGAAGAGGGGACAATTCCATTAATTGAGGTTTTAATAAACCCACATAATCAAAAAAAGTACAAAGTATTGGGATATAAATTTATTGAAGAAATTTTGAAGCAAAATCCGGCGATTGTATGTGAAGAACTGGATGAATATTATAATACATCTATAAAATGGAAATATATAAAATAGTTGCGTTAACTGTTATATGGTACATATAGTGATACCAGAGTTTTCTGTTTAGGTTTGGATTTGACATTTTGGGGATGGGATTGTTTGAATTTCTGTTGATTGATGAATGGGATATCTTAAATAGAAGTGCAAGTGCAATTCTTCAAAACATATCAAATTTTATAGAATCATTAGTAGGAGATAATAGCAAATGAAAAAAGAGAATGAATTAATAATTGCAATAATTCTTGAGGCAATAGCTATTATGACGATTGTAGCAATTATACGATTGATTTCACGTCTTTTTTAGATGATTTACTAGAAATTGTGTAGGTACCCTACATGACAGTACGTTGTTACATGATATCGCTACAGTGATAAATATAATCGGAGGGATCTTAACATTTTTTTCGCAATAAGTGCAGCAGGTGAAATATTAACATTATTAGAGGGATAGCAGGTATGATTATATGATTTTGCCAGGATTTAATAAGGATACTTGGAATCAAATGGGTTAGGAATTACACATACAAAGTACGCAACTATTTATGATTACATAATCGAACAAATTGACAAACAATAGTTTTTGATTTTACAATAATTTGAGTGTAGTTACAAAGTATCTGTCTATAGCAAAGAATGCAATGGGGAATACCGCTTTCATGTCATAAAAACACAATATAAAGAGGATATTTATGGAAAGAAAATTAAAGGAGATATTTGATATTTGGCCGCCAGAATATTTATTGATGGTGTTAATAGCAATAATAATAATAGCAGGGATTTTTCTTTTCTTTTTTAAAGATATACTAAAATATGAGAGAGAGAAAAGAAAAATAGATAGGAATTATCTTGCAATGGCAGAGAAGAACCGAAAAAAGGTAAAATATATTATGTGTCAGAAGGGAATGATTCCGGCAATAGATAAATATAAAAGGATAACTGTATTTTCTGAAGTATTGTTGTTTGTTCCGATGTTGGTTTTTCATATTGTTTCATTATGTGCATGTTTTTTAGGAAGTTATAATGAATTGGATTATCAGGTTACGATTTTAATGGTGACACCAATTTTTTGTATGATATATTTTTTTTGTGGGAAAAAAGTAAAAAATTATAATAAAGATATGGAATTTAGAGCTATGATTCAGGGAAGGGTGATAGAAGATATTATTTTTTATCCTTCTGCGTATAGAAGACCAGCTTATGTAGAAATTATGTATGAATATTATGATCCTGCTGGTGCCTTACATTGTAGTCAGCAAAGAGTACAAATAGGAATATATTTTTCGCAAAAAAAAGTATTAGAGAAATGGAGAAACTTGTATTTTAAAGGCAAACAGATAGACATCCTTTTAAAGTATGATAATTATCGAGATTCATATGTTCCAATGTATGAAAATTATTCAAAAGAATATTTAAAATGGTATGTGGTACATTTGGATATGTAGTGGGGTAGAGTATGGATAATTGATTATTAAGATGATGCAAAACAGAGGATGTGAAAAGCTAGAAAAAAGTTTCCAGGCGTGCCTGCTAATATTAGGGGGAATAGCATTGCTATTAGCAACAAATATTTTATCTCGTATACAGGTGTGTGTTTGTCAAGAGCAGGAGAACCAGTTATGGAAAAACAATTGAAAAAGATAATAAAATTTGATAGAAACAGTTTTGCTATTGAATTTACAACAATCACAACGTTTATGATATTATTCGGGTTAGGAAGTATAACGACCTTCAGAGATGGTGAATGGAACATTGATTGGAATGATTTTTGGTATTCTATTCTATCCGAAGAAAATAACATAGCATTTCTAATGGTATTGCCGTTTTTTATAATTGCACAAGTAATATGGTTAGGCATAACAATACGTAAAATATATCAAATAAAGGTGGAGAAACGATTAGAGAATAATAAGAAAATATGTGCAAGAGTGATAGATGTGACACCACAAGATTATCCGTATGGTTTAGGTACCAGGCGCAAATATACAATTATGGCAAGTTATGTAGAAAAAGAAAAAACATATGTATTTACAGGGACACTTGTTGGACCAGATA